>CANQUJ010000048.1 GCA_947627005.1 uncultured Clostridia bacterium | reverse complement strand
TTCCTGCGTTATCTTACAGGGCAGTACCTTATACTGCTTTTCTCATTGCCCTATCCGGGCGTACATTATGAATATGGTCTTTATCGACGTGGGTGGCGAGGACGTATTCATACTTCCCGCCAAGCATTTCATCGGCAAACTTTTTGCCGATTTCGTGTGCAAGCTCGGGCGAAACCTCGCCCACATCAAATGACTGTATAACGTGCCGAGCGAGAATTTTCGTGTCGGACATACCGTGCTGCTTAGCAATTTCTCTCGTCCATTCAAACTCTTTTGCAGCGGTTTCAACGGAGCAGCCGAACGAGGAAACAAGCAACTTTTCATCGGTTTTGGCAGGATTGATTACGTACGCGATCGCGCTGTCAACCGTGCTTCTTATAGCTTTGATTTTAGTAACTGCCACACGTCCTCCATTCTGCTTTTAAGCTCGGCTACATCTTCCGAAAAAGCCCTGCCGGTTTCATTTATCCTCTTGCAGACTTGGTTTATATTCACTCCGATTTTGTTGACTTCGGCGGCGAGCTTTCTTTGCTCCGAGTAGTCAACTTTTATAATATAACCGTCGATCAACATCTTCCTTGCATACGCGCCAAAGTTGCGAGTACCGATGATTTTCATCTTCTCCTCAATCAGTTTTTTCTCATTTTCATCGACCCATAGCTTTAGCTGGATTGCTCTTTTTCTCTCTGCCATTCTGTTCTCCTTTTTTCAAATTTAGAGGGTTTGGGATTGTCTCGGCTGTCGCCTCGGTCAGTGCTTCTGCCTGCGGCAGAGGTCGCCACCGGCGACCCGCACCCCAACAAGCAAAAATCTCCGTGTGGGTACCCACCGGATTTGCTTGCTCTTTTTCTCTTTCCTCATATTCTTCCACACCGTTCCACTTAAAAATGCCAATATTCAAGCAATAATTATTTCACCTTTTCCTTCATAAGCATAAAAATAATCGCGCAAAATTTTACATTGCGCGATCTTAAAAATTATTTAATTGGGGAAGAATTCTTCTCGGCTCGCTCAACCATTTTCAGAACTTCTAAAATAAACTTGCGGTCATTTTTATCTAAACTCAGCAATCTTGAAATCAGTACATCCGTTGTGGTTTGCCCATAATACGGCTGATTTAATTCGGAATATTTTACAGTTTCCGACAAGGTAATCTATGTTTGCAATACACTTCAATATGTGCTATACTTGTTATGATATGTTTTCTATCAAGGAGAGTGGCAATATATGGCAAGAATCGGCGTATGCGATGACAGCATTGAAGTTTCCAAAAGAATAGCGGCTTTGGTTCGCAAGTCTTTCAGCGAACACGGCTACAATTATGAGGTTGAAAGCTATTCGGATGGCGTGGTGCTGCTCGGTCAGAATCAGCTTGAACCGTTCGATGTGCTGTTTTTGGATATAGATATGCCGAAGGTGAGCGGATTTGACATTGCTAAAGCCCTACGAGATAATTTTTCTCACTGTCTTATCGTCTTTGTCACATCTCACTCGGAGCTTGTCTTTGACAGTCTCGATTATCAGCCCTTTAATTTTATAAGGAAGAACGCAGGCATACCTCTTAGCGAAAGCGTTCCGAGAATCGTGACTAAATTGATTTTCCACCTCAAGCAGGACGATACCGTTATAATAGAAGATGAGAACACACGAAAGATCTCGGAGTATATTCGCAACATCATCTGCATTGAGGCAAGCGGTCATTACCTTGATTATATAATAGCCGACAAAAACCGCGTCAAGAAAATAAAATCCAGAGGTAATCTCACGGATATCGAGCAATACTTTGAGAAATACAATTTTGTCCGCTCACACAGAAGTTATTTAATAAATCTTTCTCACATAGAACACATAGACAGCGGCAAAAGAGAGGTAGAAATGACAAGGGGCATTGTGCTGCCCATCGGAAAAACCTATAAGCATATGGTAGATGACAAATACGACGAGTTTTTGAGGGCAAAATTATGATAAATATTCTTTGGACGATATTTGAAATCTCGGTAAACATATATCAGGGATTTATGGCGGTTTATTTTGTGTATGCTTTTTTGGGCGGGAAAGGAATTAAGAATTTTTTTACGATAAAAAATATCGCTTTCTCCACAGTGTATGCTATACGGAATGTTTTGCTGCGCGGTAAATCTCAGGAAAAACGAAAGTATATAATAAATACATTTTTGCGGGCGCTGATGAAGCGCCTGTTTTTTGTCCGTTCAGGTCAAAAATTGTCCGTCTGTGTCAAAACTATTGCAAAAATACACTTAAAATGATAACATTTTTTAAGATTTTATTTTGGAAGTGTCAAAAATTATGATAGAAAGAATGGCTTCTAAAGTAGTGGACTATCTCGTCAAAAAAGAGATGATTGAGGACGAGAAAGAATACAAAGACTTTTATCAATACGGTGCGGAAATAACAATCTCATCCTTGCTAAATATTGTTTTGATTCTTCTTATCGGCACTCTGAGCAGACATCTTACCGATTCTTTGATTTATTTGCCGCTGTTTGTTTTTCTCAGAAGATTTACCGGAGGCTAATTGCCATTTTATCTTTCAACGCTTAACCCTTTTCAGAGATTTATGCAGCTTGAAAACCGAATAGTACAGTGCTGTGAAACTTTCCGTTTTTGTCGGAGCGACTTGTTTTCTGCCGCCATGACCTCAAACATTTTTGAGCGAGCGATCAACAGAGGAACTTAAAAAGCGCGTGGTGCGCTTTATCGCCATGATGATGAAAACTATATAATGATACTTCCGCACGCGGCTTGAGGAGTACCCTCAAGGGGTGAGATTCCCATGATGTTCTTGCCA
>CANQUJ010000047.1 GCA_947627005.1 uncultured Clostridia bacterium | reverse complement strand
ACGACGTTGGAGAGCGCGACGCTGGCCGGCAGCAGCACGCTGAATCTGTACGGCACGGGCACGAAGAGCATCACGGGCGCGCTGACGGTGAACGGCGGAAAGATGGATTGGACCGACGAGTTGACGGTGGCTCAGTTGCTGGGCTCGTACAGGGAGCTCAGCTCCAACGGCAGCCTGACCATCACGGGCAGCACGGCCAGCGACTTCAAAGGCTTGCTCACCGTGGATACCTTGACCGTGGAACAGGGTGCAACTGAGGGTAAGGTTCACGAGTTGGCCGGCTTGCACGGCGCGCTGGTGCTGAAAGCCGAGGGCGGCGAGAAGTCAGCGGCTGAGCTGACTCTGACCGGTGGGTTGAACGAGCTGCGTTCTGCGACGCTGGCGGAGGGTACCAAGTTGACGGTGAATGGCAGCGGCACGGTGCGCGGGCTGACCGGCGAGGGCGCGATGGAGGTCAAGGGCGGTGCGGTGACGCTGAGCACGGATGGCGCCAACTACACGGGTACGCTGACGTTGGGAGCTAATGATGCGGATTCTTATGGCACGGTGCAGGGTACGATCGATGGCATCTCGGTCGGCAACCTGGCGGGCAAGGGCACGGTACACTCCGACATCACGGTGACGAAGGGCAAGGACAGCTTCGACGGCACGGTGATTGGCAGCTTCACGCTGAACGGGATGGCCACCGATGCCGGTGACACAGGGTTCAGCTTCACGCAGGCGCAGAATAGCTTGACGGGTCTGACGATGAAGGAGAACACGACGCTGACGCTCGACAAGGGCGGCATGATCAGCGGCGCGAGCAGCGTGGCGGGCACGTTGAATGTGCAGGCGGACACCCGGTTCGACAGAGGATTGGAGCTGACGGGCACGGTGACGTTGAGCGGTGAGGGTACCGACCTGACGGTGGCGAACCTGAGCGGTGGTACGAAGACCGACAGCAAGATCGACGGCACGGGCAGCCTAGCGCTGAGCGGCACGGGCAGCTTTGCCGGAACGATCGGTGACTCGGGCAGCCTGGCGCTGACGGTGGACGGGACACAGAGCCTCAGCGGGGCTGTGAATGTGACGGATACGAGGCTGAGAGGCTACCTGACCGTGGGCGAGGGCGAGGGTGTGAAGCTTGGAGCGGTGAACTTCGAGCTCAACAGCAACCTCGAGCTGAAAGGCAATATCGAAGCGACGAGCCTGAACGGCACCGGCAACAACGTCATTGACGGCAACGGCAACACTATCACCCTGACCGGCACGAGTGCAGACAGCAGCTACTCGGGCATGGTGGAGAACGCGTCGCTGACGTACTCCAACAGCAACAAGAACACGCAGACCTTCACGCAGACGATCGATTGGGGCGAGGTGACCGTGAACAAGGTGGGCACGGATGCCACGAACGAAGGCACGTTGGCGTTGACCGGCGGCGGCACGATTGCGAAACTCGCCGGCAATGGCGGCAACTTGAAGCTGGGCGGCGTCATGGATGTGGCGAGCGTGGATGGGACGAATCATACGCTGACGGAGCTGACGCTGGCGGCGGGCAGCACGCTGAAGCTGAGTGAAGACAGCAGCAAGGCGCAGAGCTTGACGGTGAGCAAGTTTGTGCTGGAGGGCAACGCCACGCTCGACCTGAGCGCACGGACGTTTGAGAAGGGTAAGAATGGAGTAGCTGGAGCTCTCAAGGGCGCCACGCTGAATCTGACAGCGAACGCCATCACCATCAACGATGGCAATAAGTTGACGCTGCAACTGAGCAGCCAGGCGATCTGGGATGCCGTCACGAACATAGCTGTGGATGATGCCTTGAAGACGGGCTTGGCGCTGTTCGAGGGCGCGACTCTGAGCAAATTGGAAGGCAAGATCGATGTGAAGTTCGCCGATGGCGAGCACAGCAGCCGCCTGAGCAACAGCGACGTCTTCAAGTTCACGGTGAACGATAAGGGCATGCTGACCTGGGAGGTGCTCAACGAGGTGTTGACCTTCGAAGGGAGTGGAGCTCTCACGTGGTCGGTGAATGACACAAGTGACGCAGAATGGACGCTCCTCAGCACGGGTGAGAAGTCTGACTGGCAGTCGGGCTTCCAGGGCAAGAGCGTGATCCTGGCGGCGGAGAGTGCTGCGACCACCGTCACCATCACCGGCGATGCGATGAGCGGTGTGAAGACCGGCAACCTGAGCGTCGAAAAGGGGAACTACACCATCAATGCGGCGACGGACGGAAGTAACAACACCCTGACCGTGGGCGGCAACCTGAGCCTGGCGAGCGGCAGCAGCATCATGCTGAAGAGCGGCATGACCGTGGAGGGCAGCGTGAGCGGCGACAGCTTCACCATTGGCGAGGGCGGTACGCTGACGCTGGCGAAGCCGGGTGAAGGCGTGACGGTGACGCGCAAGCTCAACGGTGCGCTGAACTTTGACGCGAGCGGGGAGAATGTTGGCACGCTGAGCTTGGCGAGCGGCAGTCTGACGGTCGGCGGCATCACCGGTGAATACGGCACGGTGAGCAAGGCGGCGAGTGATGAGGGAGGAAATGTGACCCTCACCATTGAAACCAGCTCGACGCTCATGGAGGCCAGCCATATGACCTTCGGAGCGGGCGTGGATCTGAAGGTGTCCGGCATGTACCAGAGCTTCTCCGACTCCACGGTGGAGGGCAAGATGACGGTGGAGGGGAATCTGACTGTGTCGAATACGCTGACGGTGGGCACGCTGGCGGGAGTCGGCAGGCTGAACGGCGCGGCGGGCAGCACCTTGTCGGTGGACGCGTTTGACGGCTACACCGGGACGATCAACGGCGGGGTGGGACTTACCTTCACGGGCGATGGCTCTACCTTCGACGGCAGCTTCGCGGACGGCGCGCTGAAAGTGACAGGCTGTACGCTGACGATGGCGGCCGGTGCG
>CANQUJ010000046.1 GCA_947627005.1 uncultured Clostridia bacterium | reverse complement strand
TCAATTTTTGCTACTCTTGACATTTTTATCACCTCAATCATATTATATCATGTTGTGGGCGGTTTGTACACACCCGGCTTTAGCGGGCCATTAGCTCGGGAATAAGCGAGAGAGGTTTCACAACCTTTAGAATTTATTGTAAGACTTTTTATAGCTCGAAAAGTCGAACGATTATATTGACAAAATCGTTCGATTTGAGTATAATATAACTGTAAATAACAAACACTAACTTATCAGGGGAGGTATAATCAATGTCAATTACGGCTACAGAATTAAAAATGAATCTCGGAAAATACCTTTTGCTCGCCGAGAGTGAAGATGTTTATATCACAAAAAACGGCAAGGTCGTTGCGAAGCTCACCAACCCCAATGCCGACAGGGTGGAGATTGCAAAGTCTCTTGTCGGGATAATTCCCGCCGACATAACACCGGAGCAAGCTCGTGAGGAAAGGCTGGGCAGGGTATGACGGCTGTTATTGACACCTGCGTGGTGATCGACGTCCTGCAAAACCGAGAACCGTTTTCAAAGCCTGCAATCGACGTGTTTATAGCGGTTTCAAATCGCAAGGTAACAGGTGTTCTGACTGCAAAATCTATCCTCGGCATCTACTATATCATTCGCAGAAGTCTTCACAGTGAATCCGAAACAAGAGCCGCCGTCAATAAGCTGCTTGTGCTGTTCGACGTTGCCGACACCTTTGCGGCTGATGTTCGCATGGCTGTTTCGTACGAAACTGCCGACTATGAGGGCGCGGTCATGATTGAAACGGCAAAGAGAATCGGCGCTGACTGCATAATAACGAGGAATGCCAAAGATTACAGCGCGTCGGAGATTCCTGTTTTCACGCCTGATGAATTTATTGAAAGGCTCAGGGACGAGCAAAAAGATACTGCTGAATAAAAGCAAAAGGAAGCCTGTTTTGAAGGCTTCCTTTTTAGCTTCAAAAATGAAACACAGGCCTGCCTTTTATGGGCAGACCTGCTTTGCTTTTCATCGCCTCGACCGCTGCAAGCTCTCCCCACTTCCACGCCGAAAGAGGTGAAGTCGGCATTCACCTGCACATAGACCTTGACAGGTTTATTCACTGATTTCTGATTCATCGGGAACCTCCATATCCCGCAGGAAATTGCTCCTTGCGTTTATCGGCGGCTCGGTCAGTTTATACCCCTTCCACTTCATCACCCGGAATTTGAAGTCCAAAAGTTCAATGAGCACATACAGTGCAGCTGCTGCCAACCGTGTCTTTTTGGAGAATTACCAATGGAAGACAAATGTGCGGGCTGTGACCGTGCGTGCCATCGATCTTGTCCCTCAGAGCCAGCCGGATCAGCTTTCTTTTTTTGTGGACAACAACCGTCTCGACCGCCTTAAAAAAGTAGAAGACGCCGTCGAGAATATCCGCGGCAGATTCGGAAAGCGAGCCGTCACCTATGCCACGCTTCTGGGCGATCTCAAAATGCCGGACGACGGCCGGCACAAGGTTAAAATGCCGGGGCTGATGTATCAGTAGCACTGATTCGAAGATAAATTATAAGCACAAAGCATAGGGGATAGCGCCCCTATGCTTTGTGCTTGCCTTATATTGCGTTGAAAGTATTATTATGTCTCTCCAAAATGCTCCTCCACAATCTCCTTCAACTGTCCTGCTATCTCCCCAAACTCCCTATTCAGATCCAGCGTTTTTACGCTTATCTTATTCCCGCTCATTCTGTAAACGCTGTCGGGCTGTATCGCCTCGTCTGTCGCCGCATACAGAAGCATACCCGAAACATTATGCGGTTTGTCGCCGAATTCTTTGTCGCGGTTCTTGACATAGGTGAAGATCTGATACAGATTATTTGAATGGATAGTGTGCAAACCAAACCGCTCCTGCGTAGTGTGGGCATAAAACTTCGCGTCGATAATCAGCACGTTGCTGCCTTTTGACAGGGTGATGTCGCTTTGCATTACGGGGAGCATTTTGCTCATTCCGTCGTCCAAAGCCCAAGGAATTTGCGATGCGACCGCTTTGATCTGCGGACATTCTTTGGCATAATATTCGAGAATAAATTTCTCATAAAGGCGTTCCATCTGCCGCTCGTTTATAAAAGACATGAGCCTGTATTCGCCGGAGTCGGTCGTCAGGAGCATGCCTTCAATTATTAGCTGGCAGAGCCCTATCAGCATACGGTAGGTGCCGTTGTTTCTCTGAAACCGAATAGACGACCACCTGATTGCAGACGGGTCGAGAGTGTCTATGTTTGAGAAAAACAGCATCTCTTTTTTCAGATCGTCCTTATACTCCTGCTTCACTCTTTTGCAGCCTATCAGGAGCATAACGGCGGTCTTTATGATCTGATTCATAATATTGTTCTCGGAGAGCTCGTCATATTCGCAGGTAACAACCCTCTTTCTGGCAAGCTGATTTTTGATTGTCCCCGGAATATCTATTTTCCCGCGAACAACGGTTATGTCTTCCTTGCGGTTAAGATATTCTCTGTATAAGCCCTGTTTTAACTGCCTGCCAATGCCCTTCGAGAGGATAGCCGCAAAGAGATCGTGTATGTTTTCAAACTCCTCTACAGCGATATCTTCATATTCTCCCTGATTCAGCACCGTAAAGGCATAAGAAAGCATATAATAGATATTTTTTATGAAGATCCCGTTATATTCAGTCATTTACCGTGCCTTTCAGGATATTCTCCCACCGTTGCAGCTTAGCCGCGTCGTCAAACCAGTATTCGCTGAGCATCGGAATAATATCATAATTAACAACGGAGCGGAGCCAATCTTCGGTGCAGCTTTCCCTGCCGCAGAAATAGCTGTGACCTATGCAGAAGCCCTTGCCGAGCGACTTGTCCAGGGATATTTCGCGGTTCAGCTCCTTGATTTTTTGGATAAGGTCGTTGAACATATCGCTGTTCAGGCTGTTCTGATAGTTCTTGAAGCCCTCGGAATCGAAGCCGGGGGTCATTTCAAAGAAGCTGAACCTGCGGCGAAGCGCAT
>CANQUJ010000045.1 GCA_947627005.1 uncultured Clostridia bacterium | reverse complement strand
TTCCGTGAGCCAACGCTGTTCTACTTCGATTTGTTACCTTTTTGAAAACTATTGCAACTTGCTATTGCAATTTGCGATTATATTATAACATATTTATCTATACCTTTCAAGTATATTATACCATATAATATATGTATTTGATATTTTTGCACGGCGGTGATATAATAATTAAAAACAAATTGAAAGGAAGATTTTGATGTCTGAACTAAAATTGGGTACGAGATGGGACAAAACTTTCCCAAAAAGCAAGGCTGTCGAGCATTGCAAGGTGACATTCGTGAACCGCTACGGAATTACCCTCGCGGCGGATATGTATATCCCCAAAAATACGGCAGGAAGGCTGCCTGCGATTGCCGTTTGCGGACCTTTCGGCGCGGGCAAGGAGCAGGCGGCGGGGTTGTACGCCCAGACGATGGCGGAGCGCGGATTTCTGACGGTTGCCTTCGATCCTTCCTTCACCGGCGAGAGCGGCGGCGAGCCGAGGTTTATGGCTTCGCCCGACATCAACACCGAGGACTTTATGGCGGCGGTCGATTTTCTCTCGACTCGCGAAAATGTTGACCCCGAGAAGATCGGTATCATCGGCATTTGCGGCTGGGGCGGACTGGCGATAAACGCTGCTGCGCTCGACACACGGATTAAGGCGACGGCGGCGATGACGATGTACGACATGACCCGCGTCAATGCGAACGGCTACTTCGACGCGGAAAATTCCGAGGAAGCGCGCTATCAGAAAAAACTCGCCCTGAACGCGCAGCGCACCGCCGACTTCAAAAAGGGCAGCTACACCCTCGGCGGCGGTGTGGTTGATCCGCTGCCGGAGGACGCGCCGTTCTTCGTAAAGGATTATTATGATTACTACAAAACCGAGCGCGGCTACCACCCCCGCAGCCTCAACTCAAACGGCGGCTGGAATTTGATCGGGTGTGAATCTTTCATGAATCAGCCGATCCTCAAATACTCAAATGAAATCCGCAGTGCTGTTTTGATTATGCACGGTGAAAAGGCGCACTCCTGCTATTTCAGCAAGGACGCTTACGCAGCTATGACAAAGGACAGCAAGTACACGGAAAACAAGGAGCTGCTGATTATCCCGGACGCCGTCCACACCGACCTGTACGACGGCGGCGGGAAGGGTGCAATACCGTTTGATAAGCTCGAAAAATTCTTCGGGGAGAATCTCGGGAAGCGCTCATGAAAAGGTTTGTATTCTTAATTTTCACGGCGCTGCTGATCTGCACTTTTCTTGTTTCTTGCTCGGGCAATCAGCCCGCGGAATCCAATCCGGAAACGCAGGTAACGACCGCTTCAAGCGCTCCCAAAGAAGTTAATGATGTGAATGATAAGGAAACTTCAGAGATATCCACGCCTACGGAGTCTGATGGTTCATCAATCCTCGTCGCCTACTTTTCCGCGACAGGAACGACCGAGAAGCTTGCGGAATATGCCGCGGAAGCTCTCGGCGCGGACATCTACGAAATAACCCCCGCCGAGCCGTACACCGACGAGGATTTGGCATATTATACCAATTGCCGAGCCGACCGCGAGCAGGCTGACCCGTCGGCGAGACCCGAAATTTCCGACTCGGTCGAGGATATGGAGAAGTACGATACCGTGATTTTAGGATACCCGATTTGGCACGGTCAGGCGCCGAAAATCATCTATACTTTTTTAGAGAGCTATGATTTTTCGGGCAAGACAATACTGCCGTTCTGCACGTCACATTCGAGCGGGATAGGGTCGAGCGCGGAGAATCTTCATGAACTTGCACCGAAGTCGATTTGGCTCGACGGTGAGAGGTTCTCGGCTGATACATCACAAAATGAAATTGCCGACTGGCTCGATGAAAACGAGATTGGAGCAGCATCGGATGTCGGAAGATTTGATTTTGAAAATAAGACAGTCCTTTTAAACAGCGGTTATGAAATGCCGATTATGGGTCTCGGGACGTACAGTCTTTCGGACGAGGAGTGCTACAACTCGGTTACTGCGCTTTTGGAGGCGGGCGGCAGGCTCATCGACACGGCGTATATGTACGGCAACGAGGCTGCGGTCGGGAGAGCGATTCGCGACTCGGATGTTCCGCGCGAAGACATTTTTGTTATCACGAAAATCTATCCCGGCGAGCAGTACAAAAATCCCGAAAAAGCCGTTCGGGACGCGCTTGACAAGCTCGACATCGGCTATATCGACATGATGCTTCTGCACCACCCCGGCGAGAACGACGTAAATGCATACAAAACGATGGAAAAATTTGTCGAGGACGGTAAAATACACTCGCTCGGGCTGTCAAACTTTTATGTTAAAGAGCTTGAAGAATTTTTGCCGCAGGTCGACATCATGCCCGCACTTGTGCAGAACGAGATCCACCCGTATTATCAGGAAAACGACGTGATTCCGTATATTCAGAACCTCGGGATTGTCGTGCAGGGCTGGTACCCGTTCGGCGGCAGAGGGCATACTGCAGAGCTTTTGGGCGATCCGATAATATCGGAAATTGCCGAAAATCACGGCGTAACCTCGGCGCAGGTAATCCTTAGGTGGAATCTTCAAAAGGGCGTGGTCGTGATTCCCGGGTCAAGCAATCCCAAGCATATTAGGGAGAATCTCGACCTGTTCGGGTTTGAGCTGAGCGAGGAAGAAATCACGCAAATCAACGCGCTCGACCGCGGCGAGAAGCACGATTGGTGTTGAAAAAAGAGTACCTGCCTTTGAGGAGTGGGTACTCATTTAAGGGAACGAATCCAATGAAAGCCGGTTTTGTTGCCAATCGGACTTCGCAACCGAAACGATTGATTGCTCGTCCTCTTGGACAGAACCCCGCGTTTATCAGAAACCGTCGGTTTCGTGGCACACGACTTTACGTGAAAGTCTAATGTGTTTTATACCTTTTGCTGTTGACTGCCCTGTGAAAAGGCTTTTGTGTATTTACAATTTCCAGAAAAGCAGGGGCCGAAAAAAGCAAAAGGTATATCAATTTTCACTGATTAACGCCTTTAACGATTAGCGATGCAAATCAGAATTTGTATACATCTATTGTAATATGCCCCCTTAATATGCTATAATTACAATAGTCAAAGTTTAAAACACAACATAGGAAGCTGTTTATGGAGGGCACATTATGATAAATCATTTTTGGCTGGCGGTTTTAAATCAAGACAGGGATAGCATCAAGAAATTTTTTCAGGATGACGCATATGTGAACTGGCACTGTACAAACGAGCGCTTCACCGTTGACGAGTTCATACGCGCAAATTGTGAATATCCCGGCAAATGGAATGGTGAGATCGAACGCGTTGAAACCGTTGGCGACGTCACAATTACGGTAG
>CANQUJ010000044.1 GCA_947627005.1 uncultured Clostridia bacterium | reverse complement strand
GGGCTCTGCGCGGGGCCCGCCGCCCGGAGGGCGGCGGGCGGCGGGCGCGCCGAAGGCGCGCGGGCTGCGCCCCCATGCTGCCTTTCGCTGAATTTTTATAGTGCAACTCGGTTATTTTTTGCTCGATTCAAGGCGGATTATAGTGCAAAAGGCGGGAATTTTGCATAAATCAAAAATCTCTCTTGCAATTTTTGAAGTCATATACTATAATATACGGGACAACGAATTTTAAAGGAGACGGTATTATGACCCTTAAAGAGCTATCGAAAGCCGAGCTTAAAAGCTTCTACGACGAGCAGATGTCTCTGCTCGAGGGGTTTAAGAAAAAGGGGCTTAAGCTCGATATGTCGCGCGGAAAGCCCTCGCCCGAACAGCTCGACCTCTCTAACGAAATGCTCACCCACTGCCTCGACGGCGACCATATTTCCGAAAACGGCGTGGACTGCCGCAACTACGGCGTTTTAGACGGCATATACGAGGCAAAGCGCTTGTTTATGAAGATGATCGGAGTCGGCAGATGGGAGATAATCATCGGCGGAAACTCGAGCCTTCAGATGATGTACGACGTTTTGGCAAAGGCGATGCTCCTCGGCGTAAAGGGCAGCGAAAAGCCATGGTGCAAATTAGAAAAGGTCAAATGGCTCTGCCCCGCGCCGGGCTATGACCGCCACTTCGCGATATGCGAGGCGTTCGGGATCGAGATGATAACCGTCCCGATGCTCTCTGACGGCCCGAATATGGATATGATCGAAAAGCTCGTCGCCGAAGACGACTCTATCAAGGGCGTTTGGTGCGTTCCGAGATATGCAAACCCCACCGGCGTGGTTTATTCCGACAGGGTCGTGACCCGCTTCGCAAACCTAAAGCCCGCCGCAAAGGACTTCCGCATCTTCTGGGACGACGCCTACTGCGTACACACCCTTGAAGACGACGCTCCCCCGATCCTCAACATTCTGGACGAATGTAAACACGCAGGCAACCCCGATATGGTCATCATCTTCGCCTCGACCTCTAAGATAAGCTTCCCCGGCGGCGGCGTCGCGATAATCGGCGCGAGCGAAGAAAATATCAACTTCATGAAGGCTCAGATGGCCTATCAGACCATCGGGTACGACAAGCTGAACCAGCTTAGGCACGCCAAATTCTTCAAGACCTACGAGGGTATCCTCGAGCATATGAAGAAGCACCGCGCCATCATCAAGCCCAAGTTCGACGCCGTTCTCGAGGCGCTCGACCGCGAGATCGCGCCGCTTGACATCGCCGAGTGGTCTCGCCCCAAGGGCGGATATTTCATCAGCTTTGACAGCCCTGCGGGGACCGCCAAACGCGTAGTCGCCCTTTGTAAAGAGGCCGGGGTGACCCTTACCGGCGCCGGGGCGACCTTCCCCTACGGAATCGACCCGGAGGACAAAAACATAAGGATCGCGCCGACCTACCCCTCGCTCGAAGAGCTTAAGGCCGCGATAGAGATCTTCTGTGTGGCGGTAAAGGCCGCCGCCGCCGAAAAACTTTTGGCAGAATAAATTCAACCCCGCCTGTTTAAAAACAGACGGGGCATTTTTTGCTTCTATTCCCTCTTTATCTCCGCGAGGGTTCGGCTGCGGCTGTGGACGATCGGCTTCCACTCGACGTTTATAAACAGCGCCGCGACGGATATCGGTATGTAGGTCAGCATAAACAGCGGGAAGGTGAACAGATACAAAAGCTTTTTCGCCGCGCTCGCGTGGATCTTCTTCCACTCGGTCAAAAGCGTCGCCCCGCCGACCACGATAAAGGTAAGATATACGTTTAAAACCGCCCTCGCCATAGAAAGCCCGACGCTCGCCCAAACCGCCGGGTCCGCGGCGTTGAACAAAAGGGTCGAGAGGTTTAAGATCACGCTCGCGATCGAAAGAAACATCGAGGGCAGAATGTTCATCGTCATATCGTAGCAAGAGAAGAATTTTTTCGAGAATATCCCCCTTAAAAGCCCGCCGCCGTAGTTGCAGAAGACCTGTATATACCCCCTCGCCCACCTAAGCCTCTGCCTGACCGACTGTTTAAAGTCGGTCGGCTGCTCGTCGTAGAGTATCGCCCTTTCGCAGTAGCCGATCTTCTCCCCCACGATGACGCTGTCTATCGTGAACTCGATGTCTTCGGTCAGAAGAAAATATTTCCAGCCGCCGGTGCGCTCGATGATTTTTCGCGAAAACATAAAGCCTGTCCCCGAGACGCCTGCGCTCGCGCCCAAAAGATATCTCGGGCGGTTAAGATATTGGCTCTCGCGCAAAAACCAGAGCGAATACCCCGCCGATATCCAGTTGTCGCCGTAGTTTTTCGAGTTGCGGTAGCCGGTCACGATGTCGTACCCCTCGCAAAACGTCTCGTTCATCCGCTCGATATAGTCCGGCTCGAGGATATTGTCGGCGTCGAAGACGAAAAATCCGTCGAAACATTCGGGCTCGTAGACTTCGCCGATCGACCTTATCAAAAACGAAAGCGCGTAGCCCTTCCCGATATGCCTAAGGTCGCTTCTCTCAAAGACCACCGCCCCGGCCCTTTCCGCGACTTCGGCGGTGCGATCGGTGCAATTGTCCGCGCAGACGAAAACAGTCAAAAGCTCGGCGGGGTAGGTTTGGGCCTTAAGGCTTGAAATAAGGTCGCCGATGACCGCCTCTTCGTTTCTCGCCGAAATCAAAACGGCGTATCTTTTAAGCTCGGCCGCCTCCGGCTTTTTTCTTTTTTTGACTATAAACGGCACCAAAAGGTAGACAAACTGATAGAAATAACAAACGCAGAAGAGCGCCGCTATAAGGCCGTTTAAAAATTCCGTCGACACAAAAAAACACCCCGTTTCTCGAAATTCCGATTTACAGGGCGATTATATATCCCCAAAGATTAAGATAAAAGGGGATTTTTCTTAAGATTTCCTTAATTTTGGGTAAAGATTTATAGAAAAAACAACCGCGGAGCTGCTGCCCCGCGGCTGAAATTTGGCTGCCTCTGTCAGGCTCGAACTGACGACCCCATGATTAACAGTCATGTGCTCTACCGACTGAGCTAAGAGGCAATAAGCATAAGCCGAAGCTTATGCTTGTTGTTTGTTCGGTGTCGGCAACACCGATTTTCCCGGCACGTCACCGTGCAAGTATCGTAGGCGCAAGTGAGCTTAACTTCTGTGTTCGGCATGGGAACAGGTGGGACCTCACCGCAATCGTCACCGACAATAAGAGTTTCGTAAAAACTTGCTATTCGCACTTCGCAATCGTAAACGATTGATTACTCGTGCTCATAGAGTTTTTATCTCACTCTATGAGTTTCGTAAAAACTTTC
Source organism: uncultured Clostridia bacterium (assembly GCA_947627005.1). Lineage (GTDB taxonomy): Bacteria > Bacillota > Clostridia > Oscillospirales > Ruminococcaceae > Faeciplasma. Next base: position 273 of record CANQUJ010000044.1, on the reverse strand, counting down.
TGTTCACACTTCGCACCATAAACGGTTTTGCTCGTGTTCACAGAGTTTTTACTCACTCCTGCGAGCTTCATATATCCGCTCTGCTGAGACTGTTTGCAGCCTCAAAATTGAATAACGAGAAGTAAAGGGGGGAACATGAATCAACAAGGTTAAGCCCTCGACCAATTAGTACTCCCTGGCTAAACGCGTCACCGCGCTTACACCTTAAGCCTATCAACCCGGTAGTCTTCCGGGGGTCTTACTCATTGCTGATGGGATATCTTATCTTAAGGA
>CANQUJ010000043.1 GCA_947627005.1 uncultured Clostridia bacterium | reverse complement strand
TTTTGTGCTTCCGTCAGGTTCTCGGCAAAGACGCAGGGCACGGTTTCATATCCTTCCTCGCGGGCAGCCGTAATGCGACCGTGGCCGACGAGGATGTTATAATCTGCGTCAATGACCGCAGGACTCACAAAGCCGAACTCCCTGAGAGAAGCGCGGAGCTGTGCAATCTGTTCTTTACTATGCGTTCGGGCATTTCGGGCATAGGGCACCAGTTTATCAATAGGTACCTGTTCCAATTTCTGTGTGTTCATTTACATATTCCTCCTGCTTCGAAGCAGCTGCTCCATCACGCTGTCCTGCGGGCTGCCCTCAAAGGGCTCGGTGCAGTTTTGCTTCACAATGTCATAAATCTCGTACCAGAGCAGGTTGGCCTGCTTCTGAAAGTTCATTAAAAGCTGTGTGAAAGGGCTCGCAATGGCAGCGCCGGTGGTCGGGTGCTTTCCGAGCATGCCGTATTTGCTGACCGCTTCGGAGCACTGAATGTACCGGGCAAAGGCCTCAGAGTAGCTTTCGAGCAGGCGCTTGTTTACCAGCCTCTCGCAGCCGCGTTCCTTGAGCCACTGCCATGTTTCCTTATAGATTTCATCTGCGCCGAGGGGCTTGCCGTCCTTCTGCAGAGCAGAGAGGTAATCGTCCGGACTTGGCATATCCATGCCTTCCAGCTCTACGCCGTCACCGATGTCGTCAACATCGAAGTCGGTCATGTCTTCGGTGAAGTCCGGCAGCTCCATGCGCTTTGCAGGTGCGCCTTTCATTATTTTGTCGGCGAGGGCGTCCGGCTTGGAGCCAGCTTTGACACGCCGCCCGCCGCGATAGGTTCCGTCTTTCGCCATGTCGATCACTTCCATTTCTGTGGTGCAGGGTTTAATACCCTGTTTGAATTGCAATTTTTGCGTAAAAGACCCCGCGCCGTTTTCCGGGGAAAAGGGTCGTAGAGATTTTGACCGCCCTACCGGTCGCCGCGCTCGTGGTGAATCTTCTCGTGACACGAACGACAAAGACTCATAAGGTTGGACTCGTCATTCGATCCTCCCTCAGCAAGCGGCACGATGTGGTGGACTTCCTCGACCGCGACGTAGCGTCCTTCCTTTAAGCACTGCTCACAAAGCGGGTGCTTATGAACGTAGCGGTCACGGATTCGTTTCCATGCTCTGCCGTAGCGTTTGCCGGGAGAGTAGCCACGCTGGAACTTCTCGTAGTGCTGTTCCATGACCTTGGCGTGCTCCTCACAATAAACACCGTCCGTTAGGTGTGGGCAGCCGGGATAGCGGCACGGTCGTTGTGGTTTTCTTGGCATAAGCCGTGCCTCCTTTCAGGGCATAAAGAAAGCCCTGCAGGGTGTTCCCGCAAGGCTCGTGTGCTGCGCGTGCAGCTGTTTCTTTATTCTTTTCGCTGATTATATACTATCATAAAGGGCGGGTGGACATCTTAGGACAAAGCAGGACATTTCGGGCGCATTTCAAATGATAATCGGATCATCCGGAAGCGTCACATGAAGGAGTGCCTTGCCATGCCAGCGGCGAATGGTACGGGCATCTGCACAGAGCTCCATCCCGATTTGCTCCCACGTATAGTTATGGATGTACCGGTACTTGAGTACCATGCGCTCGTCGGTATCAGGAACTGCCTCAATGACCTCCCGTATCTGTTTCTTAAGGTCTGATAGCATTTCCAGCTCACCGGCGATTTTCTTTTCCAGTGTCCACAGCTTCTCAAGCGTCCGGACAAATGGTGCTTCGGTATTACGCGATGTCTGCACGCGGTCTTTATCATATTGGATAGCCGACACGCTGCCTGCCATCTCACGCAGGTTTTGTGCTTCCATCGTGTCGGACTTGATTCTCTGATCAAGGCGGTAGGCCTGATGGAGATATTCTTTTACTGTCATAAGGACTTCGCCTCCTCTCGTAGTTTTTGTATGAGATACTCGCCGTCTACACTCGTCAGTGCTTTGTACCAGCCGGAGCGGAAGAACCGTTCACATTTCATTGCATCCGACATAGCGGCTTGATTACCGGGTTTCTTTTTCAGGCGCTTCAGGGCGTCCCGGTAATCCTTCACTGCCTGCAGCACGATGGCATTGGCGAGATTTTCATAAGGATCGGTCATCACACCACCTCAAGATCAGCCTTGACCGCGTCAATCAGTGCGGTCTGCGTCATCTCTTTCTTAGATAGCGCCTTTACGATCCTTTCGTCGATGGTGCCCTTGGAAATAATGTGCTGGATCACCACAGTGCCGGATTCTTGACCTTGCCGCCAGAGACGGGCGTTGGTCTGCTGATATAATTCCAGAGACCATGTAAGACCGAACCACACAAGGGTGGAGCCTCCGGCCTGAAGGTTCAAACCGTGACCGGCAGAGGCCGGATGGATGACTGCTACAGGAATCTTTCCCGCATTCCAGTCAGCAATATCGCGGCTGGTCTTGATCTCCCGAACATTGAAGCGGTTCTTGATGCGGCTAAGGTCATGCCGGAACCAGTAGGCCACAAGAAGCGGTTTTTCATTGGCGGCCTCGATAATATCCTCCAAAGCGTCCAGCTTCCGGTCGTGGAACTCGATGACCTCACCGGTATCGGCATATATGGCACCATTTGCGAGCTGTGAGAGCTTGCCTGTAAGCGATGCGGCATTGGCAGCAGTCACTTCACCATCGGGGAGCTGCAATATGAGCTCATGTTTCAAATCTTCATAACGGCTGCGCTCAGAGTCGGAAAGCTGCACTTCATATTCCGTTGAAACCAGCTCCGGCATCTTCAGATGGTCGGTAGATTTCATGGAAATCGTGATATCCGAAATCCTCCGATAGATGGCGTCCTCCGCATAGGGCAGCGGTTTATAGGAGTAGATGATCTCGCCGTTTCTCTTGTCCGGCATGAAGTAATTTGTCCGGTACTGCGTGATAAAGCGTCCGAGGCGTTCGCCCATATCCAGCACTTTAAACTCCGCCCACAGATCCATGAGTCCGTTGGAGGAAGGAGTGCCGGTCAGGCCGATAATCCGGTGAATCCGTGGCCGTACCTTCATCAGAGACTTGAAACGCTTAGATTTATGATTTTTGAAGGACGACAGCTCATCAATAATCACCATATCGAAGTCAAAGGGAAAGCCGGACTCGTCAATGAGCCACTGCAGGTTCTCACGGTTGATGATCGTGATATCCGCTTGCTGCATGAGGGCGGCTTTTCGCTCCTTCGGTGTCCCGACTGCGACCGCATAGGTAAGACCTCTTAGGTGCTCCCATTTCTGGATTTCTGCTGGCCATGTATCGCGGGCGACTCTTAAGGGAGCCACCACTAAAACGCGATGCACATCGAAGCTGTCAAACAACAGGTCATATACTGCCGTCAGGCTGATGATCGTCTTGCCAAGTCCCATATCTAAAAGGACTGCGGCCACAGGGTGCTTTTCAATATAGCGGATGGCATAGTCCTGATAATCATGTGGATTGAAGTTCATCGATCATCCCTCCAATCTGCTCCGGATCGTCAATGACATATACCCGGTAGCCAAGTTCCCGCAGCAGCCTGTGGCGTGAGAGCTGGAGAGGGCGTGGCTTTTTGCCGGGTGCCTTCAGCTCCGCGAAACCGATATGGCCGTCAGGGAGTAAGATCAGACGGTCGGGCATTCCTGCGAAAGAGGGACACACCAGCTTAAGTGCAATGCCGCCGTTCTTTTTCACCGCCATAGTTAACTTGTTTTCTATCTGTTTTTCTATCATTGCAAACCTCCGTCAGGCGTTAATTTCAGGGGATGTGCAAGGTGTATCAATGGTATTTACCAAACTTTTTCTTAGAGCTATTTTTTTAGGCCTAAGAGAGTTTTTATATAAGACCTTGATACACCTTGTCATAGTCCCGGATTACTGCAGAAAATCTTCCTCTGCGCCGTTGTCATCATGAATCTTTAAGCCCTTAAAATAGCGCTTCCGATTCAGTGTCAGCCGCTCGAATCCGGCTTTCTCCAGCGCAAAGTAAAAGTCTGCCGTGCTGCGCACATACTCATTGCAGTCCAGTGAGTAGTTGCGGTATGCCTGATAAAGTGCCGAGGAGCTTTCCTTAAAGGACTCATCCACATCGCACTTCTCGTCCAGAAAATGTCCGAACCAGTCGTTCTGGCTGCGATATTCATCGATGGCCTTTGTCACGCAGTCCGGTACCGGAATCTGGTAGTCCAGCGCAATGACTTTTTTAGCACCTTCGATGATCCATGCCAGAATGCTTTCACCGGCATTTTCATACAGGTACTCACCGTAATTTTTGATGTCGGCCTTGCC
>CANQUJ010000042.1 GCA_947627005.1 uncultured Clostridia bacterium | reverse complement strand
GACAGCACCAAGTCGGGGATGAGGAAGTCACCCTCCCAATGATAGGTGATGCCCATTCGTTCGATCAGAGATTCCATTGCTGACTCCTTTCATCGTGATAATGCTTACAGTTGCAAGGGGTTGCGCGATTTCGCTCCTTTCCCATAACTGCACTTCAATCTACCACTAACGAGCCGCAGTCATGTTGTATTAGGTGATGTGAAAATCACCCTTTACAACATACATCTTCCGGCGCGTGTACCACGATCTTCTCTATGAATCCGTGTACCAGCTCCGGCGTCAGGACAGCGGGGCGCACCGTTTGTTTCACCCGGTCTATGAACTGCTGCAGGCCCTCGGAGCTATCTATTTCGCGCTTCAAATCTTCCGACAGCGTGGAAAGCGACTCTTTCAAAGCTCTCTGCTCATTTTCATAGGCAATCGACATGGTGGCATAGCGGTCATCGGAGAGCTTGCCGCTGGCGTTATCCTCGTAGATCCTCTGAATGAGCCCGTCTATCTCCGCTATGCGCTTTTGGGCCGCGTTCAGTTTGCGCCGCTTCTCTGCAAGCTCTTTCTGCCGCTCCTTGTTGTAGGCTGCCATCTGCTCCTGGGCAAAGCGTTTTTCAAAGACTTGGATTATTGCAAACACTCGCTGCAGACTTTCCAGCACCAGCTGTTCAACGACCTTTTCACGAATGAAGTGGGCAGAGCAAACATCGGTATCCTTCCGAAAAGAGGAACAGAAAAAGTAGGCGTGTTCCCGCTTGTAGTTGTTGGTAGCGCTGTAATACAGCTTCTCTCCACAGTCTGCACAGTAGAGCATACCGGAAAACATACTGACAATGCCGCTCTTCGTTGGCCTGCGGCGATGCGCCCGCAGCTCCTGAACTGTAGCAAAGTCCTCACGGCAGACAATGGCCGGATGGGTATCCGGGAACACCTTCCATTCCTCTTGGGGCCGCTCTATCTTTCTCTTGTTCTTGAATGATTTGGTGGTGCTCCGAAAATTGACCGTGTCCCCACAATACTCACGCTTGGAGAGAATATCCGCCACCGTGGAGGAACACCAGTTGAACGGTTTTGCCGGAGGGTGGCTGCATTTTCTCCCTATGCTTTCCCAGTACTCCGTTGGGGTCATGACCTGTTCGGCCTTCAGTCGTTTGGCGATCTGCGTGGGCCCAAGGCCGGAGATGCACATCCGAAATATCTGTCTGACGACCGCAGCGGCTGGCTCGTCCACTTCCCACATGTTTGGGCTTTCCGTGGCCTTCCTGTACCCATAGGGTGGATTAGTGGTCAGCGGCGCGCCGGACATGCCCTTGTTTTTAAACACGTTCCGTACTTTTTGGCTGGTATTCTTCGCGTGCCATTCGTTGAACAGATCCTGCATGGGGACAAGATCGCTGATGCCCTTGGCGGTATCAATATTGTCCATGATGGCGATGTAACGTATCCCCAGGCGGTCAAATTCCTCCTCCAAAAGCTGGCCCACAATAAGGCGGTTTCGGCCAAGACGGGAGTGGTCCTTGACAATGAGCGTTCCGATCTTCCCCTGCTCGCCCAGTTCCATGATCTCCGTAAACGCCGGTCTTGCGAAGGTGACGCCAGACCAACCGTCGTCTATGAACACGCGGGTGTTGCGAAAACCGTTCTCTTTGGCATACTTCTCCAGAATGGATTGCTGATTTTTGATGCTTCCTGACAGCCCTTCCTGCTCATCGTCGCGTGACAGACGGCAGTACAGGGCCGTGATCTTCTCTGGCTGTCTCTTCATTGAACTCCTTTCCCAGCCGAGGATGATATGAATTGCAGGATGGTCATATCATACCACACTCGCGAGAAAACTTCAACACTTTAAATCGTTGTTCTTCTGCTGGTTGGCAATAAATCGCTCTGCTTTCTCATGGATAGTCATATCCGACTGATTACTAAATACGGTGTTGACAGCGTAGGTCGTGCCGTCTATCTCTTCTGTGAAGTCCAGGGGCAGGGGGTACATCGTCTGGCGCAGATAAGCGGCGCGCTCTTCGTCCGGCATGGCCGCAAGCCAGGCAAGCCGGGCGTCGATCCTTTGACGGATGTTTTCCGGGGTATAGCCGAGCGTCTGATCTAATGCATCCATGAGGTGCTCGTCAAACTCATAATATGTCTTTTGGCTCATCGTTCACGTCCTGCCCTTTGCTTTTGTTTGGCGGCTTCTCTCGCGTGGTCCTCGTTGGCGTAGAAAAGGTCGATGTCTTTCTGCATTTTCACAGAACGGGTCTCAATGCCCTCGTTCCATTTCAGGCGCTTTCTTATATCCGTGATCTGCGCGGTGATGTCGGCCTTCTCTTTTCGCAGGGGTTCCTTTTGTTCTGCTGGCGTCCGCCTGATTTTATTCTGTAGCTTCGTTCTGGCTGCGATCAGTTCAGAAAGCTGACCTTGCAGGTTTTCCCGGTCGGCGTATAGCTCTTCCAGCGTTTGGATGTTATACTTCGCCATATATCTGGCCTCGGCCGATATCTGCTCCATCTTTCGTATATCAGCTTTCAAATAGGGACTGACCGTCTGCGGCACTTTCTTGTCCGGGAGGATACCCAGAAGATAACAATAGTGCATATACAGACGATAGAAATTGCTCTTCTTTTCTTTTAGCTTGTATGGAGTGCGGTATTCTTCTGGTATGTTCTGCGGCACAAATACCATAGGACGCCGGTTTCCGTAGTAAGCACCCCTGCCCATGGTGCGCCGTATTTCCTGCGGCGTCCAATGCTCGTCCAATGTATCCAGTCGGGTAAAGTGTTCATATTGGGGCAGACGTATCTTCCAATGCTTTCCGGTACTGTTTATATTTTCAACACTGCCGGAAGCTGATGCACCGAATTTAAAGATTTTAAACCCTCCATTTCCAGACACATCAGCTTTCCCACCCTTTGCTTTTTGCTCACTTACTGCGGTTGTAAGTTCCACGTATTCCGAATACCCGTCATTTAAGATGGCATAAATATCGAGTAATCTTCCTTGATTAATATAGTATGGAAAGAACAGCTCTTTTGCTCTTTCAGTTGCATCTTTACTCATTATAATTCCCCCTCAAATGCTTTCTTTAAAATACTCTGCCGCAGGGCCTCGGCCTGCTGCAATGCGACGTCTACGGTCTGCTCGATGCTGTCACAGATGGATAGATGGGATTCAATCTCGCTGATAAGGTAGTCTTGAGTGGGTCTATCTGCAATAGGGACAGGTATTTTTACAAGTGACTGTCCCGTTAAGTGTTTGATTCCTGTTCCCGTAAAATACGGGGTTAATCCACCGGTTTGTGCCATAAACCACAAGTAATACATATAAAATTTAGGATTTGTGTCGTTTGTAAATCGGACGCGATGTAATGCCTTCTGATAAAAAATGCCCTCGTGATCTTCCCAGACAGCACACCGCCCAGGTTCTCCGCCTTCACATATCACTAAATCACCAGATTTGATGCTGTATTTGTCGACTTCGTCTGGCTCAATTTTCATTTCTAACAAGTCAAACAAATCAAAAGACATCCAACGAACATTGATATTCCTCAAATATTGTTTAGGCATACCGGTATTCTTTCCCTTATCCAGCATTTTCCCGAGACGGGATTCCATAATTGTACCAAAGGGAACAAACTGTTCGATGCAGCCAAATGCCTCTTTCAGCACCGCTTGCCGATACACCGTCAGTTGCCGCTTTGTCTTTTTCAGCGTCTCAACGCCGCTGTCAAGCTGGGAGAACAGTTCTTCGATTTTGGCAACGATGCGCTTTTGCTCCGGCATGGAGGGAACAGGCATTTCAATATTGAGTAGGTCTCTCTTTGCCAGGCTTGGAATAGTTGTAGATTTGTCCAATGCCTTGAAGTTGAACGAACGACAAAAATAGTACAGAAACTTCGGGTTCAATGATGGCCCCGGGCTGATTCCAAAAGCGGTATCGACGTTCCAAAAGCGCTCGTTTACAAAAATCGGGTTGTTGATTGTACCCTTTCGGCCAACAATGGTAGTTCCAGCCCCACATAAAAAATCGTCTGCATACCCTATGACTCCGCCACTTCCATATATTGGATAATTCCCGTTGGCGTTGGCAACAGCTTTTTGATTCTTTCCGCTGACTATAGTGAGTACACTACGCCACTTCATTTTATTTGCCATTGCATTGCATCCAATTCTTGCTTTACAAAATTAACAATAGCCTTATACAGTTCTCTTTGCTCATGAGTCCAATATGGTGATTCATCGGTCATTCTTTTAAGAGTCTCCGATGTAATCTCTAAATCTTGCCTAGACAAAATGCTCTTGTTGTCAAGATGCAAAGCAACACTAAATACTTTGGAAAAACTAATTAATTCTATAAAGCTCATAATCTTCCTCCTTTACGCCACCAGTTCAATGTTCATTTCCCGCAGGTCCGCCTCATAGTCCGGGCCGAAGACCTCATAGAACCTGCCCAAGCGGCCTTTGCGGTCGAAGGGGCTCAGGTCCAGGTCGCCAGGTTCGATGCTCAGCGACGCGGCGATGTGGTCCTTTATCAGCCGCAGCCAGTCCATCTGCTCCTCGGTGAAGTGTACCGCGCCGGTATTCTTCTGGAACGTCCAGCGCATGAAGTTATAGTTCACCTTATCGGCAAAGGGGGCCAGCTCGTCGGCATAGCCCAT
>CANQUJ010000041.1 GCA_947627005.1 uncultured Clostridia bacterium | reverse complement strand
CCGCTGAAGCTAAGTGTTAAGAACACGCCATCTTCATCTGTTTCAAACGTGAAGGTTGCATCGGTGTCGGGAACATATTTGCATTTGAAGTTGAAGCATTCTAAAAACTGAATCCATTCATAAAGGGTTGCATAAAACTGACCACTCGAATTCTGTTGTGTCAGGTATTCAATCAGGCTCTTTGCGAACCTTGATGTTTCTGCACTGATGACGCCTTTGGAATAGGCTTCGGCAGTTTCCCGCAACTTCTTTTCAAGTATTTCAGCAGGATTGAAATACAGATTATTTTTGTTATAACATGAATAAATCAGGTTTGTCGCGATTTGCATTTTCTGTTTCTCAATATTGTCCATGGTGTATCTCCTTTTCTCCCCGTCGCGCCGATAGGACAGCTTATTCATTCATTCCTTCGATTTTGGCACCCCTGCAAGGGTGGTTGACCGTGTTGATTGTCCGTCAACACTGGTATTATATCATGGCGTTTCTTGAAAGTCAACATTTTTTTAGAAATTTTTCAAAAAAAGTTGACTATGGCGAAACAGCGTGATATAATACGATAGGAAAGGTGGTGAATTCTGTGGGTGATAAACGCACTGAAGGGTTCAGAAAAGTCGTCGGCGAGCGCATCAGATTTTTCAGAATCCAGCGCGGACTTAGTCAAGAGGAATTGGCGAAGCTGTGCGGATATACATCAAGATCTACTATTGCAAGAATAGAAAAAGGTCAGAATGAATTTCCGCAAAGCAAATTTAAGGAATTGGCAAAGGCTCTGGGCGTGACAGCGATCGATCTGATGGGCTTTGAAGATGACGGTTCAATAAAATCTGAATCGCCGTCCCTGTCCGATCAGATCAAAGCTGAACACGGTCAGACGGTTGCCAGTGCCTTTGACCTGTTTCTTCGTCTTGACGAATCTGACCAGATACTGATAATCGGTCAGATGCAAGGCATTTTGTTGGCTTCGGAAAAATATCAGAAAAAAGAATCGTCAGAACCGAAGGCAATATAATGTATATCAATTTCAAAGGAAGGTGACATTTTATGAAAAAACTGTTGTCAATCGTCATCTGCGCGGCGCTCTTTCTTTCGCTGACTGGCTGCGGCTCTGATTCGCCATTCACAGATGAACAGAAACAGATTCAGACGGCGTTAGAAGATTCAATCAGCCTGACATGGATGGGTGATGTCCGAAACGATGTGACCGAGCTGTGGCGGCTCTCTGAATGTGTTACAAGCGACGACATCACCGCATACGCGCTTGATTATTACAAGGCGTATTTCACAAGCGATGATGAAATTCACGCTATTATCAATTTCGGACTGAATACGACAAACAAGCTTTCAGTTTTCGGTGAATCCCTGATGATAGATGTGTATGACTATGTATCAGGCGAGGAACACGACGCTGCGACGCTTTTTGGCGGTGCGCTCATTCAATCATACATAATCAACATAAATTCAGGTGAAGTTCAATAATTTCAGAAACAAAAAAAAGTGGTGTGCCCTGTTGCAGCAGGACACACCGGTGACAGCCAAAATCAAAGGAATGAATGATAATTGGGTGACATCAATATTATATCACTCATTCCTTGAAAAATCAAGTGAAAGGGTGAATTTTATGGGTAAAAGGAACCCGAACGGGTATGGTTGTGTGACCTGCCTGAAGGGTAACAGATCCCGACCGTGGATTGTCAAAATCACGGTTTACGATGTTGACGGAAGCAGCCGGCAGGTGCCCGTCGGATATGCAGCGACAGAAGCCGAAGCGAATATCCTGCTGGCACAGTACAACAATAACCCGTGGGATATAAGACGGGAAACAATCACGCTTGTGACCTTATACAATAGATGGTCTGAAGTTAAAGCGCCGAAACTTTCAGCCGTCAGCCAACGATCATTAAAATCGGCTTTCAAACACTGTTCAAAATACTATGGCGTGAAATATCGGTCTTTACGTGCGTATCAGATGCAGGACACCATCGACAACTGCGGCTGCGGGTATTCTACGCAAGGCGCAATCAAAACACTGTGGTGGCATCTTGACCGATTTGCCTTTGAGATGAACATAATTGATAAAATGTATAGTCAGCTGACGACGGCTGAACCGATTCCCGACACAAAGCGGCAGCCATTCACGCCGCAAGAAATTGAATCGCTTTGGCAGCGCTCTGATGATCTGTGGGTTCAAACCGTGTTGATATATTTATACACGGGTTTCAGGCTGACAGAATTATTGACGATGACACTTGACAATGTCGACGTCAAAGAATGGACATTGAAAGGCGGCGTCAAAACCCGAAACGGCAAAGACCGAATTGTGCCGATCCACCCAAGAATCAGACCGTTCATTCAGACCCGATATGAATATAATATCAAGTATCTGTTTGAAGATCTCGACGGCGAAATGTCCACAAGGGATTACTATGAAAAGTGGAAAGACGTGATGAACCTGATTCATTCATCGCACACGCCGCACGAATGTCGGCACACTTTTGAAACAATGCTTGACAATGCCGGCGGCAATCGAAAGTGCATTGACCTACTGATGGGGCACAAGTCCACGGACACCGGCAACAGGGTATATAATCATAAAACTCTTCAGCAGCTCCGCGAAACAATAATACTTTTAAAATAAAATCAACTCTGAATCAGTAACAAATTAGAAACACAAAAAACGGCAAAGTACCTATTTTCGCACTTTGCCGTTTTTATTTGTGATATTATAACATAACTCCCCCGCCTTGTCAAGACTCGGCGGGGGTTGATGCAATTTTCGCGGCTGTCAGCGCGTATACGCCTGCTCGATGCTGCCGGAGGCGAGGTAGACGAAGTCGCCGGGTTGGAAATTTTCCGTCCGCTGCCTTTTTTCGCCGACGGGGACGACGCTCTCGCCGCCGTTTTTGTCGGAGACGACGACGTCGTACCCGTCCTCAGTTTTATTTATCGCCTTGACGGTATACCCGAACTCTTCAAGCTGTTTATTTATCTTCTTATCCTTTGCCTTGCCGACCCCCATGCCGAGGCACATTCCTATGCTTATTCCTAAGCACATTCCGATGCCGATATTATCAAACATAACTCCATATGTCGGCATTCCGAAAACAATCCCGAGCACCATGCCTGTCGACATATACAAACTTGTATACTTATTCGTCTTTTTCATCAATTTTTTCCTCTCTGAAGTTTTTATTCCGCTTCTTGACGGCGTCGGTCAGAAGAAATTCAACAAGGCTGTTCATCGACCGAAGCTCCTCGGCGCTCCAGCGCATAAGCTCGTCGTAGAGCTTCGGGTTGACCCTGAGCCTCAAATCTTTTTTGGAGGTCATATCAGTAAAGCGTGCCCGAGTTTACAACGGGCTGAGCGTCGTGATTTCCGCACAAAACGACCAGCAGATTCGACACCATCGATGCCTTTCTCTCGTCGTCAAGGGCCACCATTCCGCCCTTTTCAAGCCTGTCAAGGGCCATTTCGACCATTCCCACCGCGCCGTCGACTATCATCTTTCTCGCGTCGATGATGGCTCTCGCCTGCTGGCGCTGAAGCATCACCGCGGCGATCTCTGGCGCGTAGGCAAGATAGGTTATCCTCGCCTCGATGATCTCAAGCCCGGCTTCGTTGACCTTTTGCTGAATTTCCTGCCTAATCCTTTCGGCGACTATTTCGCTCGAGCCGCGAAGCGAGCCCTCGTCGGCCATGCCGTCGCCGGTGGTGTCGACGTTCTCGGCGACGTCGTAGGGGTAGATTCTGACGATATTTCTTACCGCGGTGTCGCACTGGAGACTTAGATATTCCTTGTAGTTATCGACGTTAAAGACCGCCTTTGCGGTGTCTACGACCTTCCACATAACCGCGATGCCGATCTCGACCGGGTTGCCGAGGCAGTCGTTAATCTTCTGCCGCGAGTTGTTGAGGGTCATGATTTTCAGCGAGATTTTGTTGTTGACCATAGTCCCGGGGGCGGCGGAAATCTCTCCGTTAGCGCCGAAAATCACGGCCGGACCGGGTTTGCTGCCACCGTTGACGTCGCCCGACTGGTTAAGCTTGGTCTTCGCGGCGGGGTTGAACGAGGTGCAGAATGGGTTGACCCAATAGAAGCCGTCGTTTTTAAGGGTGCCGTAATATTTGCCGAAGAGGGTTAAAACGAGCGCCTCCTGCGGCTTCATAACGTGAAGCCCGCAGAGCGGTATCCACCCGAAGAACATTCCGACCGCGCCGACCGCGATCATAACTCCGCCCAAGGCCGGCCCGCTTTCGGATTCGGTGACGACAATCCCGCAGATAAACAGCGCCAAACACGCCAAAAGCGCCAAAATGGTAAGAAACAGGGCCTTAAAGCCGTTGCGTTTTACCGATAAAACCTTTTCTTGCATTTTCATTTTACCTCACTTTTAGTCAATTTTTTGTTATTGTTCATCAAGGTGGTACCACCTTGGTACCACTATGGTAACACACTCGGAAATTTTTGTCAAGGGGGTACAGAAAATTTTTTCGGTGATATAAAAAGGGAGCTTAAGCAGCCGGCCGGTAAAATCAGACTTCTGACTTCCGACTTCTGCCTTCTGCCCTCTGTTTTCTGCAAAAAAAGCCCCGCCGTAGCGGGGTCTTTTTTCGATTTATACGCCCTTCGGGTTGGGACCGTAGGCGTTTTCGCCGGGCTGGCTGTCTTTGGCTAACAGCACGAGCAGAATGATCCAACCGACGAGCGGGATAAGCAGAACAAGAATCCACAGCGCGCTCTTGCCGATGTCATGCATTCTGCGGAAGCTTACGGCGAGGCCGGGCACTAAAAGCGCGAGCGCAACAACGCCCGAAAGAATCGTGATGAGCAAGCCGACGACGGGAACTTTTCCCAAAATCGCGCTAAGAACGGAGAAGACGGCGGAAATAATGAGGTCAAAAAGATAGAAGTACCAGAATTCGCTGCGCCTTGCCCTTCCGTTGAAGTTGGCGTAATTGTTCTTAAGTACGCTTGTGACTGCGGTTTTGAAATCCATAACAATTCTCCTCGTATAATAAGATTTGCAGAAAGTTTTAAGTGCATCTGCATAGCACACTTGGATTTAGGTCA
>CANQUJ010000040.1 GCA_947627005.1 uncultured Clostridia bacterium | reverse complement strand
CACCACATTTTTAAGCGAGAACCATATCGCCTATCAGTACAGCCGCAAAAAACACGGCAGGCAGATTTCGCTTGTAAGGCGGGAGGGTGACAGCGGTGACGGTGATGACAGCGATATTGGGATACCCCCTGCTGCTGTCATTGACACCTAAAGCCATGTAAGAATGGCAGTTCTGCCCTGCGGGTGACAGCGGTGACGGTGATGACGGCAATATTGGGATACCCCGCAACTGCCACCCTTCGGGAGAACACCCCGCAAACGCAAAATGCAGGCGTGGGGATTACTCGCCCTCTCTCGGCTCGTAAACCCACCCCTGCGGTCAGAAAAATCGTGCCGATTTTTCCGACTGCGTTTACAGGGTGTAACACACTACACCTTGCAAGCAAGGTCGTGTGCCAGACGTTCCCTCTGGACTCCCTTATGGCAGGGCTGCGCCCTGCTTATCCTACGCTTTACGCTTCGGATAAAAGAATGGCGGTGACAGTTACGCAGTCAGCAGGGGGTATCCCCAAAACGCCGTCATCACCGTCACCGCTGTCACCCAAAAGGCAGTTACCCGCCGAAGAAAGGAAGATGATGAATTATGCCTTACGCAATCCTGCGTTTCCAGAAACGCAAAGCAGGCGGCGTTGCGGCTTGCGAACGCCACAACGAGCGGAAGAAAGAAGCCTATAAGAGCAACCCCGACATTGACATGGGACGCTCTAAAAACAATTACCACCTTGTGCCGCCGCCCCGCTACACCTACAAGAAAGAGATTAACCGAATGGTAGCCGAAGCGGGGTGCAGGACGAGGAAAGACAGCGTGATGATGGTGGAAACGCTCATCACCGCTTCGCCAGAATTTATGAACGCCTTACCGCCCGAAGAACAGAAAGAGTATTTTAGGACGGCTCTGGACTTCATTTCAGAGCGTGTGGGAAAGAAAAATATCCTCTCCGCAGTCGTCCACATGGACGAGAAAACGCCCCATATGCACCTCTGCTTCGTGCCGATTACGCCAGACAGCAAGCTGTCGGCGAAAGCCATTTTAGGCAATCAAAAGAGCCTGTCAGAGTGGCAGACCGCCTACCATGAGCGGATGTCGGCAAGGTGGAATCAGCTTCAAAGAGGTCAGTCCTCGATGGAAACGAAGCGTAAGCATATCCCCACTTGGCTCTTTAAGGCGGCTACCCGACTGGATAAGCAGTACGGTGAAATCGTGTCTGCCCTATCAGACATCAATGCCTTTAACGCAGGGAAAAAGCGTGACAAGGCTCTGGAACTGGTTGCGGCATGGCTGCCCGAAGTGGAGAAATTCTCTAAGGAAATCGGCAGACAGCAGGCGTATATCGACAGCCTGAAGGCACAAATCGGGCAGGAAGCCGACTATGCGGGGCGTATGCGTGATGAAAAGTATGCGGAGGAATTAAAGGTACAGAAAGCAAACCAGAAGATATTTGAATTGCAGAAAACCAACGAGCAGATGGGGCGGCTGCTTAAAAAGATACCGCCAGAAGTCTTAGAAGAATTACAAAAAAATAATAAAAACAGAGTGAAAGAAAGGTAAGAAAGTAAATGAAGAAACAGGATTTTAAGGTATTAAAGACAGCAGATTTGCACCCGTTCCCCGATAACCCATTCCATGTCGTGGAGGACGGAATGCTGATGGAGATGGCGGAGAGCATTAAGGAGTTTGGGATTGTCACGCCGATTATCACACGCCCGAAGGAGGACGGGGACGGTTATGAAATCATTGCGGGACAGCGGCGTGTCCGTGCGTCAGAGCTTGCAGGGATAGATACCGTACCCGCTTTTGTCCTGCCCTTAGACCGTGACAGGGCGATAATCACGCTTGTGGACAGCAATATGCAGCGTGAAAATATCCTGCCGAGCGAGCGTGCCTTTGCCTATAAGATGAAGTTAGAAGCGATGAAGCGGCAGGGCTTCCGCACGGACTTAACTTCTGCCCAACTTGGGGAGAAGTTGACTTCGGTGGAGAAACTTGCAAAACAGTCAGATAACAGCCGCACCCAGATACAGCGTTTTATCCGACTGACCGAACTGATACCGCCGATTTTGCAGATGGTGGACGAGGGGAAAATCGCCCTCACGCCTGCGGTGGAGTTATCGTTTTTGAAGAAAGACGAGCAGGAAAACCTGTTCACCACGATGGAGAGCGAGGAAGCAACGCCCTCTTTATCACAGGCACAGCGTATGAAGCAGTTAAGCCAGACAGGGCGGCTTGACATGGATGCCATCTTTGCGGTTATGACCGAGGAAAAGGCAAACCAGAAAGAAACGCTGAAAATCAAGACCGACAAGTTAAGGAAATACTTCCCGAAAGGCACAACGCCGAAGCAGATGGAGGATACCATCATCAAACTGTTGGAGCGTGAATTGCAGAAAAAGCGTAACCGTGACAGCCGATAAACCTTCTCTTTTCGGGAGGTAAATATAGGAAACGAGGTATGTGAAATGAGTGATATTCAGTATGAAATCAAGAAGGAAATCGCTGTCTTATCAAAAAGTGACAGGGGATACACGAAGGAAATCAACCTTATCTCATGGAATGGGAAAGAGCCGAAGTACGATATACGCAGCTTCTCTCCGAACCGTGAGAAGTGCGGAAAGGGAATAACTTTGAACGCTGATGAAGCGGCGGCACTCCTTGAAGCGTTGCAGAATGAGCTGAACAGCAGGGATTGACTGTATCTGATTGACAGGGCGGGGCGTTTCCAGACGCTCCCCTGCCCTGTCTGGAAAGGAAGATTTAAGTATGGGCGAGGATAAGAAATTGAATAAAAAGAGAAAGCGTATTGTGCCGAAAGCACCCGTGCAGATGGTAGTCAGCCGTGAATATGTCGGCACGCAGACCATGACGGAAGCATTTGTACCCGTCATTTATGCGGACATTAAAAAGAGCATTGACAGCAGCGGCACATTCGACAGCGGGGGCTTGACCGCTTAGAATGTACGTAATGCAGCAGGAAAAGTATTTGGACAAAGAAGGAGGGTTCACAGCATGGCAGGAATAAGAATGGAGAATATGGTTTATGATGTCGGCGTTTACTGCCGCTTATCGAAAGACGACGGGACGGATAACGAGAGTGCGAGCATTGCGACACAGAAATCCATTCTCACGGATTATGTGAAAAAACAGGGGTGGCATTTGGCAAAAACGTATGTTGAAATGTAGTATCCCAAAATAATACGATTAGTACAGCTACCAAGAGTAGAAAATGTGTTGAAATCTGGGCTTTCGAGCCTTTTTGGGTCCCCGTTAATCCCTCGTAAATGTGCGCCTGAAAACGCACTCTTTTTTTGCACTTCAAAAGCGACAACAGCAGCCGAGGTAGTGACAACACCCTTTCGGAAAGACGGCAACAGCAACAGAGTGAAACGACAACACCCTCCCAAAAGAACGACAACAGCAACATACAAAATTGAGAGGTTTGACAACAGCAAGAAGCTCGGAGAAGATACCTTTACAGGGGCCTCAACCGGGCTTTTTAATTTTTCGGTATTTTCTCTGAATGACTTGACTTTTCTTCCCTTCAGAGTGATGTATGGAATACTACAATTTTGGAGGGATGCAGATTGAGCAGCATGAGCAACGAGGTGGATTACCGTCTTGCGAGGATAATATTCGCCGATATGTGTGAGAAGAGAGTAATACGAACGAAGAAGGAAACAGGCATCGTGCAGGCCGCTCTTCTGGAGCGATATGATCCGCCGTTTGCGTTTTTGGAGTCGGATACGCATTCGGCGCTAAGTGAAGATGACTTTACACGGCTGATGGGTGCAAAACTGGTCTGCGGAAGATGCGGACGGAATTATGGTGTTAGACCGTGGCACTCGACCACATATAACGACCGTGTATATGAGTGCAGGAGTAAGAGCGTCAAGAAGAGCTTTTGCGGAAATTCACATATCTATGAGGAGTTTCTGCCGGAGATCATAAAGTCCGTTGCAAGACAGATGATGAAGAAGCGACACAGTGTGGAGCAGTTCATCATGAACACACATCAGATATATGATAACGATAAACTGGCCGAGGTACACAGGTATCTCGGTCTTGTTTTATCTGACGGCCTTTCAGACCTGACTACTGCGCGGGACGGCCTGCACTACATCATTTCAGGGATCGTCGTACTGGATGACGTTCTCGAAGTCAAGCTGGTTGACGAAACTTCCGTCACATGTGAAATTCCAGAATATAAGCCAAGGAGAAACCGCAAATGACACCAACACAGAAAGAAACGATAGCATTGCTGCGAACAGACGGTCACAGCTACGGAGAGATTGCGAACCACCTCGGTATCAACCGGGATGCCGTGATATCCTTTTGCAGAAGAAATCTGCCAAAACAGACCAAACAAGCTCCCATCGAAGCAGATGGGGAAGATCAATGCCGGCAATGCGGCAGCCAACTGATTCAGCGGAAGGACATGAAAACACGTGTTTTCTGCTGTGATGCCTGCCGTATCAAGTGGTGGAGCGAACATCCGGAGAAGCTCAATAAGAAAGCAGTCTATAATTTCACCTGCGCCCACTGCGGGAAAGCATTTTCCGCATATGGCAACAGAGGCAGGAAGTACTGTAGCCATGAGTGCTATATTGAGGATCGCTTTGGAAGTACGGAGTGATTGGTGGATATTACAAAGCCCGGAACCTACCTCTCCATTGAGGTTGGCTCCGGGCGATTTTTTTATTTTCAGCAGTCTGTGAGTATGACTTGACTTTTCAGGCTTTCAGAGTGATTTATAGACAGACGTGCAGGTAGGCTTTCGGACAAAAAAGTGTTAAAAATTTCGTAGAGTGCTTTACTCTACGAACCCGACATCAATCGACATTATCTATTATACACATTGTCGCATCATTTGTCAAGATGTCGCAAACTTCGACTCTGTAAATTTTTTCACATTCCCTTTGTATAATAGTACTAAGAACCGCCTGTCTTCCGTCAAAATGGCACTCGGAAGGAGGTGAGAAACATGCCGAAACAAGGAAAAAATATCTACCTGAGAAAAGACGGACGATGGGAAGGGCGTTACATCAAGGATCGGATTTCTGGAAAAACCCACTACGGATATGTATTTGGCAAGTCTTACGAAGAAGCAGAACAGAAGTTAGAAGCAGCTTTTGCCGAAAAATCAGCACTAATCCACGAAAAAGGAGGTTCGTTTGCAGAACTATCTACCGAATGGCTTCAGCTGAAAGCTCCTCAGCTCAAGGCGTCAAGCATCGCTAAATACACTAATCTGCTGAATTTGTACCTGTTACCCGCCTTTGGAGACAAGTCGGTTTCCGAAATTTCACGCTCTGCTATTATTCAATTGAGCAGCGAACTCTTGACCTCTGGAGGAGCAAAAGCTAAAGGCTTGGCACCAAAGACGGTTAACAGCATTCTTTCACTGATGACGAATATCCTGGAGTATGCAGCAAGAGAAAAAAGCATCCAAACCGCAGATACCAAGGACATTTCAATCAAGCAACCTCAAAAGCCTATGCGAATTCTGAGCCGTGCGGAGCAG
>CANQUJ010000039.1 GCA_947627005.1 uncultured Clostridia bacterium | reverse complement strand
CTTCGCTTCGGAAGCGGCCTGCCTATCGACTCGAAGGTCAGCCGGCCCATTATAACGGTCGCGCCGCGGGTGGTTTCGCGGAAGAATTTCATATCCCCGGGAAGGTTCCACAAAAGGGCGTTGTTCGCGCCGAGCTCGTTGTTTTTGCCTATTGCGGCTATAATTTTTATCGACATTTTGCACCTCACTGCGCTATCGGGAAGCTTATCTTTCCCATATGCTTATAGTCTATAAGCCTGACGTCCTTGCAGTCCGCCGAATTGTCGAATTTAAAGAAATCGTCGACCTCCGGGTTTAGCCAAAGCTTAGGCGCGGCGTATCCCCCGCCGTTTTCGTCATATCTGCGAAGCTGCTCTTTAACGCCGTCGATCTGGTTGACGTATATGTGGGCGTCTTTTATCGACCAATCAATCTTCCCGGCGCCAAGACCTGTCGTCTGCGCGAGCATTTTAAGAAGGACCGCATACTGCGTCACGTTAAAAGGCAGGCCGAGCGGAACGTCGCAGGAGCGCTGATGTATCCAGGCGTTCAGCTTGCCGTCGGTAACGTCCCATTCGCTCGACCAAACGCAGGAGGGCAGCACCGCGGTATCGAGGTAGTCGTTCTGCCAGAGGGACATCACCATTCGCCTGTCTTCCCGGTTGTTTTTAAGCTTGTCGATAAGCTTCTGCGTAAGCCCGAATTTGTTGACTATCCAGCCGTAGGCGGTCCCGATGGTGTGGGCCCATTCCTTGCCGAAATACTTATGGACTTCGGTCTTGACGAGCTTTCCGCTGCCGTCGGGAAGCATCTGGACGGCGTTCCAATAGCCGTTTTCGTCGATCTCCCATTCGTCCCATATTCTCACGTTGCGCTCTTGAAGCCAGCGGACGTCGTTCGACTGCGCCTGATAGAACCATAGCATTTCAAGAACGGCCTGGCGGATAAAGACCTGTTTTGTGGTCAGGATCGGAAATTCCTCGCTTAAATCGAGCTGAAAATGATACGAAGGGATTTTTATCGTGTTGACCCCGGTGCGGTTTTCGACCTCGCGGCCGTCTTTTAAAATCGAGCCGAGCAGCCCGCAGTATATATCGTCAAATCGGGACATTTTTTCGCCGCCTCCTTTGAATATTCTAAACGGAATTATACTACAATCCGCGCAAAAACGCAATATTTCCGCGAAAGTTTTAGTCGGCCGCGCGGCAAATTCGCCATTTGACTTGTTAAAGTGTAAAAAATTTGCTGTTAGCTTTGCACTATTTTGCACAAATTTTAACCGCCTCGAATTGTCAACTCAACCAATCTTTTGAAAAATTGAAAGAATTTGCTTTCATTTTTTATGAGAATATGTTATAATTAGGCTATCTGAAAATAATGAGAAAGTATCGAAGGAATAAGGTCGGAATTGCCGACGAGGTGGATTATGTTTTGCGTGAATGATTATATCGTGTACGGAAGCGAAGGAGTATGCAAGGTTGAAAGTATAGGTCACCCGAACATTTCGGGTCTCGACGTTGCGAAAGAGTATTACACCCTTTCGCCGGTGTATCGCTGCGGAAAGATTTATACTCCGGTGGATTCTTCGATTTTAATGAGAAAGGTAATAACCAAAGACCGGGCGGAAGAGCTTATCGGCGGGATAAAAGACATCAGCGCCGATCTCGACGTCCCGAAAGACGCGAAGCTTGCCAACGTTTTCTATCGCGATATGGTGCGCTCATACGAATGTAGCAAGCTTATCAGCGTTATCAAACACGTTTTCGAGAAGCAGCGCCGTTTCGCAGAGATCAAGCGAAACGTCCCGGCGGTGGATCTGAAGTTCTTCAAGATCGCCGAGGATATGCTTTATAACGAATTTGCGTTCGTCCTCGGGATCGACCCGAAGGACGTTAAAAGCTACATCGCAGAGTGCTGCGAGAAGGCGTAGGAAAAGGGTCCCCCGAAAAGCAAAAGAGAATAATATATCTCAAAGCCGCCGACTTTACGTTGGCGGTATTTTGTTTTTAAAACAATCGCGGCAGGTTCTCTTCCCTATTCCTTAAAAATATTATATAATACTTGTAATATCCCCCGCGATTTTCCGTCTTATATTATAAAACCCGAAGAAAGGGGGCGCCGCGTTGGAAGACGGCAGCATTATAGAGCTATACTGGAAAAGGGACGAGTCGGCGATAGCCGAGACCTCGCAAAAATACGGCGCGTATTGCTTCTCGGTCGCGGACAATATCCTTCACAGCGCCGAGGATTCGGAGGAATGTGTAAACGAAACTTGGTTTCGCGCCTGGAACGCGATGCCGCCGCACCGACCGGACAGGCTTAAGCTTTTCTTGGCGAAGATAACCCGCAACCTGTCCTTCGACAGGTTCGCTTCAAAAGCCGCGAAAAAGCGCGGCGGAGGAGAGCTTACGGCGGTTTTGGAAGAGCTCGGCGGCTGTGTCGGCGCGGCCGATGGCACAGAGGCCGAAGTCGAGGCGAAAGAGCTCGGAAGATTTATAAGCGGCTTCGTAAGCTCGCTGCCCGAGCGGGACGGAAACGTTGCGATAAGGCGGTATTTCTTCGCCGAGCCGGTCGCGGATATCGCAAAAAGATACCGAATAACCGAAAACAACGTCTCGGTCATTCTGAGCAGAATACGCAAAAAACTTAAGTCCGAGCTTGAAAAAGAGGGCTACATATGAACAGATACGATTTATTCCGGGCTTTCGGCGAGATCGACGATCGCTTGATCGAGCGGAGCGAAATTTCTCTTTCAAGGCCGAAGCGCGCTTGGATCAAAATCGCGGCGGCGGCCTGCGCGGCTTTGGCGATCGGCCTTGGGGGCTTCGCGATTTTAAAACAGAATTTCAGAATGGGCAGTCGGCCCGACATAGATTTAGAAGAATATTCCTCCATGCCCGAGCCTTTTGAAGAATCGGGCGGAGACGAAACCGCCGACTTTTACGCGACGGTGAACCTTAAGCTCGGCTATCTCGACTCGCAGTTCTGCGAGATCGCCGGCTGGGATGAGACAAACGAATGGCTCGAATCGGCGGCCTCGGCCAACAGCGACTACACCGCGGTCGACGAGCTTGCGAACCTCTATTCATTTATCCGCCGCTTCGATATCCCCGACGACACCGTCAGAGAGATTCTCACCGAGACCCGCGTCGGCTCGGAAGACGACTTTACCGACGAAGAGATCGAGCTTATTCTATCCGACGACGCCGAGGCGGTAGCCGAACACTTTGCGGCCGAAAGCGCGATAGTCAAGGGCAAAAACCTGTTTTCGCCGAAGTGGCTGTATTATCACCCGGCCTCAGACTATGCCGCCGCCGGGATCACCGGCGAAGACCTTGAAAAGGTTCTTTCAAATATCGACGACTTCGGGCTTACGAGCGAGGCCCGCGAGGCTTTTGAGAAAAAGCTCTCCGAGACGATGACCTATACCGGCGGGGTGCTCGTATATAACGACGGAACCATCGTCTACAACGAAAACCGCCCGCTTTACGAGAAGGATTTTACCATAGTCGACGAATTTTACGACCCCGAAGCCGACGGAATGATCTTCTATCTCGCCGCGAACGACAGGGAAGACGAAAACATCTACGCCTGCTTTTATATGTACGACCAGCTCATCGCCTCGGGCTGCGACAGCCCGAAGGCTTTCCCCGCATACGAGGCGGTTTTCCGCTTCACCGACTACTACACCGAAAAGCAGCCCGCACCGATTGGCGCGGTCGTTCGCGTCGCCTGGGACGGCCTTGCAGATACCGAGTATGAAATTCTTCGCCTGCCGATGCTCTCACGGATTCAATTTTCGGACGATGCCTCGCCCTATTCCCCCGCAGAACTTGAGGCGCTTAAAGCTTCACTCGAGGGCAGATATCTCGACCCGGAAGAGTTAGTCGAGGAAATGTGGATCTGCTATCGAAACGCCGGCGACGAGAACACCTTGGAAGTCGGCGGAATAAGGCCGTATGAACCGGCCCCCGAGAGCGATTTTGCCGAAAAATTCTGCGAAGAGCTCGCGAAAAAAGCGGAGATAAAATACCCCGAAAGCGTTCTGACCTATATCGACGGCGAGATTTACGCCGCGACCGGCTATACCCTTAGCGAGGAGGAATTTGCCGAGTTTATGTTCTGCGCGATCCCCCAGCCGTCGGCGTTTCGGTGCTCGCTGCCCGAGGGCGCCGAGGCGGACTATTCGGAGGTTGCGGACGAGCGGGATTTTAAGAGCGGGAACTTCGTTCTTACGGATATACCGCCCGCCGGCAAGCTTGAATCGAACTGCCTTATAAACGCGCGTCTTTGGCAGCTTATCGGCAAAGAATTTATCTTCGCAAGGCTCGACGAAGACGTTCTTCTTTCGGACGGCACAATTTTGCACGGCTGGCTGTTCGAAAAAGTCGGCGGAGAAGAAGAGAACGCCCCCGGCGGCGCCGAGGAGAAAACTTACCCCGACGAGCTAAGCTTTTTAAGCGAGCTTCCCGAGCGCTCCGACGGAGAATATATCTATTGGAAGGGCGAAAAATACAGCTATAACCGAATAATCCTTACAAAGCAAAACTGCGCCGACTTCGCCGCCGCGGCGGAATATATCGGCGTGAGCGTCAAAGATTTCGAGCGAAAAGACGACCTTTGTGCGAACGCGCTTGAAAGCGGCGCGCGGGTTTATCTCTACGGCGATTTTATCCTCGCCCTGCCGAAAGAGCCCAAGCCTGTCGGCAAAAGCCTTTACGGCGCCGAGCAAACAACGGTGTATATCTACGGGTATCTGTATAGGAAGGACGGATAGAAAAAGCCGCCGAAAGGCGGCTTTTTAGATGATAGAAGATAGAAGGATAAAAAGTGCGAAAATCGCAGAACGCCGCAAAACCCGACCTCTATCCTCTATCTTCTAACCCTCTGTCCTCTGTTCTCACCCCGCTTCGATCGCGGCGCCCTTTTTTGCAGCGCCGTGCGGCAGCAAAAGGTTGCGGCAGCCCTCCTCGCTGAAGCCGCAGTCCTCTTTGTTCAGACATTCGAGGCGAAAGCCCCCGTCTTTCGCGGTTATCCCCTCCATCACAACGTTGTGCCCCAGCTGCGGGCAATAGCGGACGCTTGCGTATTTCAGCTCTCTCATGCCGAAGTCTCCCTTCATTTTAAGTTCACATAAAGATTATATGCGGTTTCGGCATTTCTAAGCGTTGTCCCGCATATTTTTGTATGACCGACAAAAAAGGGGGCGACGGAATGGGTTTTAACATCAAAAAAATTTCGCCGAGGGAAAGGGCGGCAGAGTCCGTCTCGCGAGAGCTTCGCGAAGTCTCAAAGGCGATAGAGGCGGCCGACGCGGACTTCAACGAAGTCTCGGACTGCGACCTTATCGAGGCGGCGATTTTCGAGCGCTCGGCCCTTCGGGCGAGATACGGCTATCTGCTTAAAGAGCTTCGCCGGCTCGAGGGGGAGTGAGATTTATCGCCCGAAAAAGGCGCGCGGGCTTTTAAAAACGCTTGACAAGCCGCTTTCGGTGTGATATTATTTCTTTTGTCGACATTCGCCGACTTATACGGAGAGGTATCGAAGCGGTCATAACGAGGCGGTCTTGAAAACTCTCACGCCAAAATGGCGCTGTTTTCTTGTAAAGCCTTTATTATAGGACTTTCGCGCGGATTTTGATTTCGTAAAATTTAATATTTCTCTCCTATTTTTCTCTCCTTTTTCCGAGATGAAAAATTCGGAGAATTTCACGGAGGGGTACCGAAGCGGTCATAACGGGGCGGTCTTGAAAACCGTTAGAGGGCAACCTCACATGGGTTCAAATCCCATCCCCTCCGCCACGGCGTCGCAAGCTTCATATCGCTTGCGGCGCTTTCTTCATGCTTCGCATTTGAAATCGCCGCTTCGCTCATTACGCTGCTCCGC
>CANQUJ010000038.1 GCA_947627005.1 uncultured Clostridia bacterium | reverse complement strand
GGACTATTCCACCCCTTGGCAATGCGGGCCGAAATATACGCCCTCATTTCCTCCACCGTAACATTGCGTCTCCGCGCCAGCCACTCAAAAACCGTTTCCGGCCTTTCCATAGAAACCGCCTCCCTCGTAACATCAGAACGTATCCGCCATAGCCAAATCGGAAAGTTTCGGGAAAAAAGTCGAAAAAAATATTCTGCCGAAATACTATCCCCATATGTATATACGTTTAAGGAACCATTCCGCGATGCAAAAAGAGCCAACCTACATATAGTAGATCGGCCCCGCAAAACAAACGCATACTGCCCCCACCCGACTTTCGCCAGGCATCGTCCGCATATGAAATTCCTTAAAGCACGTGTACTTCAAATATCCAAAATCTCCCCTTTTATAATAGAAAACGAAATAGAACGTAAAAAATGACGCGATTTTGAAAAATATCATAAAATCCTTTGCTGTCCCCGTGCCCGCAGAAAATCCTCGTAACGCTCTGCCGCCCGGTGCCAGCCCTCGTCCTCCACAAACTTATCATCGGCGCGGAGATTCATCGTCATTGGCCGGCCGCAATACGGACATACAGGAAGAAGCTCAGAAGGAATCTGCATATCTTTCTGCCGCTCCATCATTTGCCGGATCATGCTTTCATTATCAAAGGTTTGCTGCAAAGTCGGAAAAATACTGTTCAAACCGATCTCCGGTATAAGTAAGTCCTGCCGAGGTAGACAGCCCTGCCCCCGCACCAACCACAACGGCGTCCGCAGCGTCCAGCGCCTCCCGAAGCCGCTTTATATTATCCGAGCAACTCCCGGTAGATCTCGTAATCGACATCTTTGAAAACATTGAAGATCACCTCCGTGTCGCCTCTGTATTGCCGCACCGTATCCACGGCGATTTTTGCGGCTTCGTCATTCGGGAAATGAAATTCCCCCGTGGAAATGCAGCAGAATGCCACGCTTCCGATTCTGTTTTGCTGCGCCATTTCCAGACAGGAACGATAGCATGAGGCCAGCAATTCCTGATCCTGCCGTGTTACTCTGCCACAAATGATCGGGCCGACCGTATGCAGAACATAATCACAGGGCAGATTGTAGCCGGGCGTGAGTTTTGCCTGCCCGGTCGGTTCCTCATGCCCCTGCTTTTTCATCATCTCGGCGCAGGCAAGCCGAAGCTGTATCCCGGCATAGGTGTGGATCGCATTGTCGATACAGCCGTGGCAGGGAGCATAGCAGCCAGTCATGCCGCAATTTGCAGCGTTCACAATAGCGCCGCATTTCAAAGTGGTAATATCGCCCTGCCAGAGATAGATGCCCGGCTCCACAGGCGACAGATCGGTTATATCCGTAACGCCTTTCCGGGCGGTTTCCTCCTGCAGATATTCGTCCTGCACCGTAAGAAAATCTTCCCCTATTGAACGCGGCGGCCGGACATTCATCAGAGAACGGAGCAGTTTCTTCTGTCCATTTGTATCATTAGGAATCCGCAAATTATGATATTCTGGTATTTCGCTCACCAGCATTTTAATCAGGAATAATCTTCTTTCTAACTGTGTCATGATACCCCTCTTTTCACGACAGCCCGTGCCGGACAGACCTCATAGCAGTTGCCGCAATGCAGACAATGTTCTTGTTGGATGACCACCGGCTTTACCGAAATGTCGATACATTTCTGCGGACATTTGGAATAACAAAATTTGCAGCCAATACATTGATCGGTCACAAAGTATCCCTCCGGCATTTCTATTCCGCCCCCAAAAGTGAAGGCCGCCCAGCATACGGGGATCCTTGTGGGGCAGCCTCTTATCATATCTTCTTTCATCCGGACTGTTACCGTCGGTAGCGGAATTTCACCACTTCTGCTTTTGCAGCTCGCAGACTATACTGCCGGTCAGGAATCACACCCTGCCCCGAAGATGTTTTTGTGATAGTTTTCTTAAAATTCATACGGCGGATTACCGGAGAAATCCGCAATAATGCCATGGGGATCGTCAATGTAGAACACTTCAAAGATGGGGTTTGCTGCCTCGCCATATTGTCCTTTCACGATAGGATTGCCCATGGCGCCCTCCTTAACAGCCATATTATTCTCAAATACAGCCTTGCCGTGGACACGCAGCCAGGCATAGCTGGGACTGGAAACACTAACCTCGATCTCCGGATTAGCCTGCATATCCTTGTAAACGTCTTTGGTATTATTGGTGCAGAACCACAATTTTCCGTCCTGTTCAAACAGGAACATGAACGGACGGCATTTTGCCTTTCCATCTCGCCCTACGGTTGCAAGATACTGTACGGGATTAGCCTGCAAAAATTCAACAACTTTCTTCATGGTGATTTCCTCCATCCTATTTTTTAGCGGTCTTTTTATTTGGACACCCGCTTGATGTCCTATTTAATGTAATATTCTTTGTTACATCAAGGATAATAACAGCTTTTTGTTGTAATGTCAATAGTTACATCTATTTTTTTGTAAAAAAATTTCCGTACCCCTAAGAGTACGGAACCTTAATTTTCTCTATTGATAAACTGCTGCGTTTCCGTAATGATTTCTTCCATAGAAATTCGTCCCAGCTCATCCTCCATTGCCCGCTGCACCCTGTCCAGCTTACTATCCAGCACATTATGGATATTCCGCCCAACAGGACATTTGGGATTTGGATTTTCATGGAAATGAAACAACTCTCCTTTATCAACACACTCAACCGCCCGATAAACATCCAGCATCGTAATCTCTTTCAGCGGCCTGGCAGCATTCGCTCCGCCCGTCCCCCTGGCCACCTCTATGATTCCCGCCGCTTTCAGTTGAGATAGTAAACGCCGGATCACCACCGGATTTACATTGATACTTCCCGCCAGAAAGTCGCTTGTCACCTTATAGTCATTTTTGAACGTCTCAATACAAGTCAATATATGAATGGCAATCGTAAACCTGCTTGAAATCTGCATGGAACACCCCCACTTTCCTTATCAATTATAAACCGCGCTAATTGTAATGTCAATAGTTACATCAATATGCGATGCTTTTCTTTTTCTTTCATTAAGGCTTGCTTTCACACCGAAAATATGTAAGCTGTCACTCACAAGGCGAGCAGCCAGCACAAAAAACCAGGCAAAAAAGAAAGGTGGTAAACATTATGAAGACAGGTAAAATCACAGCGAAATTGAGAGACGCGGTTCCGGTATACCTCATGGTAGACGGCAGGATCACATTCCAAATCCATTATGAAAACGGCGTACTTCCGGCAACCTTCCCGGCACCGAGAGCCAAAATGACCCGCGCCGAAAAGGCCGCCGCCAAAGCGGCAAGGGAAGCCAAAGCCGAGGAGGCAACGGAAGAAACCGCTCCCGCTTGCCGCGAAATTGCAGCAAACTGGAAATTGTCTCAATCGAACAACGTTGCTGTATTCGGATTTTCATACGAATCAAAGCACATCAGAATTTGCTCTTTCGTACATTTTTCTACAGCAAGGTCAAGAGGAAGGTCTTTTTTATCAAAAAAACCAATTTCTGTAGTTTCAATGTTTTTCTCAAATTTCCCGCCTTCATACCGACACAGCACAAAAATCTTCACTATTCCGTAAGCATAATTTACCACATTGTGCTTTCGCCAATCTTGAACTGCAATTATTTTTTCGGACGCCACCGCAAAGCCAGTTTCTTCCTGCACTTCTTTTTCTGTGTTAGACGCCACAGACTGGTCTACATCACACCACCCTCCTGGCAATGACCACGTGCCGTTATTTTCATGAACAAGCAAAATTTTACCGTCAACAAAAACTGCTGCACGTGTATCTACTTTTGGTGTCTGATAGCCAGATTCATTACAAAACAAGTCGAAGATTTTATTTGTTGGAATATCCGTTTTGAGAGACAGCATTTCTGCCGCGATTTGCCGTAATTCTTTATAACGCTCCCTATCATATTTGTCTTTCCCATACTGGAGTCCAGCCTGAGCGATACTTTGAATACGCATTGCAAACTCAACCCATTTATCATTCATATAAGTACCCCCGAATATCAATTGGTGTCATTCAAAAACCAACTCATCCAGTGCCTTTTGAATATTGTTGAATGCATCGGCAAGAGGCTTTCCGTCAACAAATGCGTGACTGACTTTCATGTCTGGCCTCCTGTCAATGCTCAGTTTATCAGCTTAACCCCAAATCAGCGACAAACATAACACAAGTGCCGAAATAATCGGAACAGTGATGGTATCCCACCCTTTTTTCGTAAAGAGTTCAGTAAGTGAAGCTATTGGCGCTATTGCTGCGGCAAAAGCCAACGATATATACCACGGATGATGCGACATCAAGAGCAGTACAGGCAAAACACAGACAAAAGACGTGATTGCCATACCAACGCTGCCCTCGACTGATTTGATACCCTCGATCATTTTGCCTTGCAGTTTATGTTTTCCAAATTTCTTTCCTACGATAGCGGCAGCCGCATCTCCGGGGCCCCAGGCCATAATTGCGGCAACAGCTATGTATTCATGCTCGGCACCAAGTCCACCCCAAAAGACTGACAGCATAAGCGCTATCATGCTGAACAGGGCGATAAAGCTGATGATCACCTCGTGCCTGGCTTTTTCAACAAACAATTCCTTATAAAAAGGAAATTTTTCAAAGAACCGGAGCGCCGCGATCACAAGGATAAGGAAAAAGACTTCCACCACAACGGCGATCCACCAGATGTTCGTGCTGTAAGTAAGCGGCAGAATGGAAGTAAAAGCGACTATATGCAGCAGCTTTCTAAACACATAATCGGGAACCTTCACAGTAAACCGGACAACGATCAGGATCGCCGCCATGGCTGCTATGCATCCGACATATATACCGAACGCCCTAAGAAACTCAAGCAGATATTCCATGTTGATGTTTTCGAGATTGTTAATGACGATCATAGAAAGACCGAGTATGAGCAATATAACCCCCGTGACATACCCTACGATCTTACCGTTTACCTTGTTTGCAAACTGGGCGCTGATAAGAGAAAACAGTGTCGCAACTACAACAGCGATTAAAAGGAAATCCCAACATTCGAGAACGATGGCCGGTTCAATGAGAATATGACTGACCGAGGCGATCAGTGCCGTGAAGGTCATAATAAAAGTTGAAGTGCCGACTGCGGTTTTTCGCTCATAACCGAGCATTGCGGTAAACACGATCAGCATCATCATGCCGCCGCCCGAACCAAAGAATCCGGTTCCAAAACCGATGGTCAATCCGAAGAACAGGGAAACTGCAATCTCCTTGAATGTCAATTTGACCCTGCCGTCCTTTTCGGGACGTTCCTTTGATTCGGGTTTTACAAGAAAGCGAATACCGATAGCAACACAAAGAAACAATGAGAAACCTCCAAGTACCGATTGATGTGTAAAGTAAGCGGCGATCGAACCAACAGTACACATACCGATAATGCAGGCAGCGATCAGCCAGCCGTGCTTTAAGTCGATTTTTTTATTTTTGGCGTAAACGCCGGTCGTAACAGCCGAGCCGAGTATGTCGCTGGCAAGAGCGATTGCCGTTGCCATATAAGCGCCATGTTCACCGCCGAAAGTCGGGCACAGCACGATTAAAAGAGGAACCATTGCAGTTGCCGCGCTTAGCCCCACCAAGCCTGTTCCTATGCCTGCCAGTGCCGCCGCAAGCGTTACAACGATATATTCATACCACATATTAGCACCTCCGTGTTGCGTCAAATATCGATTTTTCTTTGAGTATATCAAAAATATCCCCGGCTTTCAACCGCACAAATGCAATTCTCAACAATGCTATGCTTCCCACTCATCCGGCAAATACAACAGATCCCCGCGCCCATCCGCCTTGATCTTCTCCACCGCATATCGCCGCCGTTCCTCCAGCGTAGGAATATCCCCGGCGCATGGTATTCGCCACAGCCAAATCAGAAAGTTTCGGGAAAAAAGTCGAAAAAAATATTCTGCCGAAATACTATCCCCATATGTATATACGTTTAAGGAACCATTCCGCGATGCAAAAAGAGCCAACCTACATACAGCAGATCGGCCCCGCAAAACAAACGCATACTACCCTCACCCGACTTTCGTCAGGCATCGTCCGCATATGAAATTCCTTAAAGCCTGTGTACTTCAAATATCCAAAATCTCCCCCTTTATAATAGAAAACCAGCACTTTACAAGTTTTTATAGATAGCCATATTTGCGCATAAGCTCCTGAAAGGCCTTTTTTAATGGTAAATCTTT
>CANQUJ010000037.1 GCA_947627005.1 uncultured Clostridia bacterium | reverse complement strand
CTTTCAATTTTAATACTAATATTATAATTGATATTAGCACAAAAGTCAACATTTTCTAAAAAGATATGTCATGTTCACTGCGACACTTTATTACCTATCCTTATTCCTCGACTTGTAAACGTTAAACCTATTCTTGCACTCCGCGCTGCAAAAAAGATTATCGGGGCGCTTTGCTTCAAAGACCTTGTTGCAGTGCTTGCAAAGCCGCAGCGGATTTTTCTCATCAGTCAGCATAGTGCTGAACATCATCTGTATCATCAAAAGCAGCGAATGGAAATCCCAGACGATTGTCGGCTTATCGCGCAGTTCGATGTGGTATGTTGGAGCGTTGCCGTCGAACGCGGACATCGCCTGTCTGAAAAGCTCCTTTGTTTCCTCGTCGTCGCTCCCCTCGTAATATAGCAGGCTCGTCGAGAAAACGAATATCCAATCGGTGAATTGCTGTTTAAGCCAGTCGAAGCGCTCGGCGTATCCCCGCTGAAACGACATATTCATAGCGGTCGGCTTGCCGCTCATCGCCATAGCAAGCGCTATCATTGTGCGGTCGTTTGTTATATCCCATTTGGATTCAATGCCCTGTTTGGTAACTTCGAGCTTCTCATTTGGGAAAAACAGCGCGAGGTATTCCACTGACGCCATTGTTTCAGCCTTTATGAACCTGTTTTTCGGCAGGTAGACGTATTCATAATCCATAAAGTTTGCCGTTGTCGGGAGCGCGGTCATCAAACCGAGCATACCGTAATTTTTGGCAAATTCAAGGATAGCTTCCCGAATCATGTCGTAGGGCTTCTTGCTCATACAAAGCCGCCCGATGTTCAGCGCGTCAATAACAGCTTGCTTGCCGTTTTTGAGGGGGTCATATATTTCGGGCTTCGCGTTCTCGGAGGGCATTAAGTATAGTTTACTGCCAATTTCCCGCCAGATATATTCGCTGTATCTCACCCAGCTTGTACCCGAATGTTCAAAAAATGTATTCATATCTGCTCCTGTTAATCTGTAATCTGGTATCTTAATATCATATTACAAGTATATACTGTTTTCTACTTGATGTCAAGATGTTTTTCGATCTCTTCTAAAAAATTTCTTTCTTCCAATGTCATAGGCAAGCCTTTTTCCTCTCGGCGTTTAAGCTCCGGGAGGATATTTTTATGTATCTTTTTAAGAACCGTTTTCATCACTTTTCGGATATTCCTGTCGGTCTGCCCGCGGATTCTTGCTATTTTTGCAGAGCTGTAAAGCCTGACCGCGCTGTAAAACAGCAACTCCTTGTGATTCTCGTTCAGATCAAAAAGCGTTTTACAAAGGTAATCCTCCGATACAAGCTCGTGAATTTCATATGGGCAGTTAAAGATAACGTCAAGAAAATCGCCCTCGCGGATCTGCCTTGCAAAAACGCCGTTCAGACTGTCGGGAAAATATCTGCCGATGTCCGAAACGCCGTATTCAAGCGGCAATTCGTCACCGCTTCGGCAAATTTCGTGATACCTTTCTCGGCGTTCCCTGTTGGCGTCAAGCCTATCCCACCAAGCGGCGATGTTCTTAAAGTCCTCGACCGTTCTTGCCGCGCTTTCAAGACGTGCGAGGGCCTCGGCTTGAAGCTCTCTTTTCAGCTTTCGTTTTTGCGGAGGGTCGTTATTCTCAACCTGCGGATTCTCGTCCTTTTCAAGCTGTATCTCAAAATCGTTTTCCTGTTCCAGCAGTAGTTCTCTGTCAAACGCTTCCTCGGAGTTGAGCAGTTCAATATCTATCTCATCAATATTATCCACCAACTCCACCTCCGAAAATATTTTTTCAAAAAGCCCCTCTGAGATAAGAAAACAAGAGTGCCCGGTGGGCACTGCGAAGCACCGCATAGTCGTTCAAAGTCGTCATATTCAAGGCGGCGGCTCGCACGCACTCCTTTGTGGAATGCAAGAGCCGCCAACGATGAAGATGGCGGCTTTGAGTCAGACTATGCGGGCTTGTTTTCTTATTGAAGAGGGGCTAATAGTTCCGTTTTTATGCCGTTATTTCTCCTATTGGCGAGAGGGTAATCTGCTTTTACATATTCAGATTACTCCCAATCTGATGAAAAGGGGGATTGCTTGAGTGAATCAGGCTACAGCCCTTTATGAGCGACTTTCGCGCGATGATAATGAAAGCTGGTTTTGTTACCAATCGGGCTTCGCAATCGTGGACGATTGATTGCTCGTCCTCTTGGGCAAAACCCCGCGTTCATACTTGCCGACGACAGCAATTCGATCATCAATCAAAAGAAATACCTTGAGGGGTACGCCGCCCAGCAAGGCTATGAAAATGTCGTCCACTACACCGACGACGGCTATTCGGGCGGCAACTTCGAGCGACCTGCTTGGAAGCAGCTTGTTTCGGACATCGAAGCGGGGAAAGTAGCGCACGTCCTTGTAAAAGATATGTCGAGAGCCGAGAAAGATGACTAATTATATCAAAAACCCTCGACAAGCTTTCAAATTTGCGATATAATAAAAATATAAAGATATAAAGATATAAAGGGGCCCTTAGCTATGAACAAAAAAGCTATCGTCGGGTATTCGCTGTTTGCTATTGCGGTTGCGGCGGTATGTATATATTTTGCCTCTATTCCGAAGAACACAGCTCCCGGAAAGAAAAACAGCCTTGAGCTGACAATCAGCCAAGACAGAACGTGTTACAGCGTTACGGGCGTCGGCACATATGAAGACGCAAATGTAGTTATTCCCGCAGAATACAGCGGTCTGCCGGTTACGGAAATAGGAGCCAACGCTTTCAGGGGCTGCGGTTCGCTCACCTCGGCAGAGATACCCGACAGCGTGACAAAAATCGGAAAGAACGCTTTCCAAGATTGCAGCCGCCTGACCGATGTCGCTATTCCTGCAAGCGTCAAGGAGATCGATGAGAGTGCTTTCAGCGGCTGCTTAAGTCTCAAATCGGTTACTCTTTCGGATGGGATTGAAACTATCGGCGGCTATGCTTTTTCGAGGTGTACATCTCTTGAGAGCGTCGTGATTCCGGACAGTGTAATAGTCATAGGAAGCTCTGCATTTAACGAATGTAACGCCCTTGTAAGCGCAAAGCTTTCAAATAGGCTTAAAGTTATCGGCTCAAATATGTTTCTCAACTGTTCCCTGCTCGAAGACGTTGAAATACCCGACGGCGTGACAGAAATAGGACAAGGCGCATTTTCCCACTGTGGCATTACAAATATTGCGATCCCCGACAGTGTAACGGTTATCGGTCAGGAGGCGTTTTCTTACTGCGACGAACTTACAGACATACATCTTCCGAAAAACCTTGAAGTCATTAACATGGATACTTTTATTTCCTGTACTTCGCTTGAGTCGGTTGATATTCCCGACGGTGTTACTCAAATAGGCTGGCACGCATTTTACTGCTGTTATTCGCTGTCAAGCGTGACAATCCCCGACAGCGTTACGGAGATATGCGCTTTTGCTTTTGGGGCATGTTCAAGCCTGAAAAGCGTTAATATTCCGTACGGCGTCAGAATAATCGGAGATGCCGCTTTCAACCAATGCATGACAGAGGAACTGATTATTCCCGAAAGCGTTGAGAGCGTCGGCTATGAAGCTTTTATGACCGGAACGTTTTCAAGCGTAGAGATACCGAAAAACGTCAAGGAGATAAACGGCAGCCCGTTTACATATTGCAAGAATCTTACCGATCTTCGGGTCGATGAAGAAAACGAGGCGTATTACAGCGCGACCAAC
The DNA here is from genome assembly GCA_947627005.1 of uncultured Clostridia bacterium. Lineage (GTDB taxonomy): Bacteria > Bacillota > Clostridia > Oscillospirales > Ruminococcaceae > Faeciplasma. Next base: position 4,962 of record CANQUJ010000037.1, on the reverse strand, counting down.
TGCATTATCGAAAAAGAGAGCGGAACGCTTGTCGCTGCCTGCCCTGCAAGCATTATTCCGAATGACGGAAGCATTAAAGCAATAGGCCCGATGTCGCTCTGCGGAGATTATGAAACTCTGATAATACCCGACGGCGTGAAAGAAATTCAGGATCGTGCTGCCGTAAATTGCAGTGAGCTGAAAGAGATCACTCTGCCGAAGAGCCTTGAAGCCATAGGCGTATCGGTATTTCAGAGCGAGGACATCGAACGGGTAATCTATATGGGCAGTAAGGAGGAATGGAACGAGATAGAAAAAGCCGACCAATGGATCGGCGATTCCGCCGACTTTGAACTTGTATTTGCAGGATAATGCATGTAACATTGACGATGAATGTAAATCTTGACGATATGTAAGAGGAATATGACAAGCTGAAAAAATCTAAAAGAATCCGAAAAACAGAAATCGGCATAGACCATGGGTATATGACCGAAAATGATAAAAAACTTCTTCAAGCCAAGCGCCGTCTTGAAGAAGCAGAGAAAACGAAAGACAGCCGCCTCGCGAGAGAGTTTGTAGCAGCTCTCCCGATTGAACTTAACGAATCCGAACGGATTGCCCTGCTCACAGAGTTTATCCAGAGCAATTTTGTGACCGAGGGAATGTGCGCAGATGTTGCGATTCACGATACCGACGGACACAATCCGCACGCGCATATTATGCTGACCGTTCGCCCGCTTGATGAATGCGGCAAGTGGCAGTACAAGACCGAAAAAGAATATCTATGCATTAAAAACGGCGAGGAACGGGCTTCACCGCCGCCGAGTTTAAGGAGGCGCAGGCCGACGGTTGGGAGAAGCAGTATCAATACAAAGTAGGCAAAAAGAAAGTGTATATGACGCCCTCCGAGGCCGAGGCGCACGGCTATGAGAGGGCAAACAAGTATCCCAAAAGCACGAAATACGGCAGACAGAATCCCATTGCCGCACGTTGGAACAGTGATGAACAGCTTGTATTATGGCGTGAAAAATGGGCTAATGCAGTCAATCAGGCTTTGGAAAGATGTGGAGTTGAGAAACGCATTGACCACCGAAGCCACGCCGAGCGCGGGCTGACCGAGCAGCCGACCGTTCATGAGGGCGTGGTTGCACGAACACTGGAGAAAAAGGGCATCGTTTCCGACAGGTGCGAGCTGAACAGGCAAATCAGGCGGGATAATGCCGAGTTGCGGACAATAAGGCAAGAGATTGAAAAGCTGAAATCTGCGGTTTCCGACGTCGGTGCAACGCTCGAAAATCTCCGTTCAAGGCTGATAATACTGATGTATCAGCTGCAGAACATCGGCAAGGGCAAAGTGGAAACAAAGGAATATTTAAACGACACAAAGCCGAAGATTGTGATGTTTACGTCGCTCATCAACAAAATAAAAACCGTTGAGAACGAGCGCAGGGCGGTCGCGAAGGAAAAGAAGAATATCCCTGCTTGGCAGCTCATTAAACATCAAGAGCTTAACAAACGACTTTCTGAGTTGACTGAGGACTTAGAGGAACTGCGCTCGGAAAAGGCGCGGCTTTTGGCTGAGTTTAACTGCTCGGAGGAGGATATTTCAACCGCAATTAAGAGCGTAACATCGCAGGAATCAAGGCTTGCCGAGCTTGATAGCATGGAGAAAAAATACCGCGAAGAATTTGAAGCTGTGGAAGATGAATACGCCGAATTAAAGGGCAATGTTCCAGCCGAAACCTTGTCGGAAATCCATAAAAACAGCGAGCAAAGAGCCATAGAAAAAATTCGCTCTGCCTACCGCGACAGGGCGGATTATTCATTGATTGAAAAATGCATAAATGAGGTAGACAGTACACTCGGAGAAAAGCGCAGGAAAGAGTCCATTGTTAAGAAACTCACAAGAAATAAGGAGGAACATAAGCGCGGAGATTACAGGTATAGAGAGGAAGAAAGATAGCGATTTATCTCTGAAAGATTATCATGCCTAACAATAGACCTTGATTTTCACCTTAATATATGATACAATATGTTGAAATCGGACGAAAGGAGCCATTTCATGCTTTCTGTTTATCTTGCTTTAATTGACGAGCCGAGCGATAAAGAAAAATTCGAGCGGCTTTATCTTACTTATCGGCAGGATATGTATTCTATAGCGTACGGCATTTTGCACAATTCTTTCGACGCGGAGGATGCGGTTCAGCAGGCATTTTTGGCGATTGCAAACAATTTTAAAAAAATATCCTCGCTATCCGGTCAGGAAATCAGGCGCTGTTTTGTTATTATTATCAGAAACGCTTCAATCAATATTTATAACGGCAACAAGCGGCGGGCGGAACGCACTGCAGAGCTTGATGACAGTACTCCTATGAAATCCGACTTTTTTGAAAAGTTCGATTTAGATGATTTGAAAAATGCAATTTTAAAATTGCCGCAGATTTATAAAGATGTTATCTATCTTCAGCATATTTACGGATTTACGGTCAAGGAAATATCAAAAATGCTCGGCGTAAGCAAGGAAACGGTCTGGAAAAGGACCGAACGCGCTAAGAAGATTCTTAAATCCATTTTAGAGGAGGACGGCTGCGATGGCAGATGAAAAACGGAAACGCGCAATTTTTGAAGCGCTTTCTCCCGAGTATGACATGGTCTCCGAATACTCCGAGCACGCTTTTTCGGACAAGTTTGAAAAAAATATGCAAAAACTGATTGCTCGGCAGAAAAAGCCGTATTATTCTATGATAAACACAGTCGGGAAAAGGGCAGCCTGCGTTATTTTAGCGGTTCTTATTGCATTTACGGCGGCGATTCTGAACGTCGAAGCTCTACGAACTGCTTTCCGCGATTTCTTTGTAAATATCTTTGAAAAGTTTTCAATCGTGCAGTCGGCAGACGAGAACAACAGCCCCGAAACCATTGAAGATATTTATATTATAGCATATGATTTAAGCGGGTTTACGGAAGAAGTTTGGGTCGATACGGAATTTGACAGAAGAACGGAATATGTTAAAGGCGATTGCCATATTGATTTTGAACAATCGGTCAAAAAGGTCTTTAATTCCAGACTTAATACCGAGAGCGCAGATGTTTTAACCTTCGTTGTGGGCGGGCATGAAGCGATGTATTACCGTGATAATCATGATTATGATACCGTAATTTGGGATAACGGCGATTACATTTTCGTACTGAGCGGAAATATTGGTAAAGATGAACTAATTAAACTCGCAGAATCTGTGCAAAAGGCAGAATAAAAAATTTTTTAATAAATTTGTCAGGATTTCGCCTCCTTATTTGTTATATTAAGTAGAAACAAATTTGAGGTGATTATAATGAAAAAACTGTTATCTACTCTTATCGTTGCGGCGGTTATGCTGACGGTGCTTTCTTCCTGCGCCGAAAACAGCAATCACTCTGCTGAAAGAGATACAGGCAATGCAGGCTTAACCGAGGCTTCTGATTCTGCGAAAGATTCTGAAAGCAATTTTGATGAAACGCAGTCTGATGATATAACCGAGCAGGCTAATGAAATCATCACTGAGCTTACATCGGCACTTGCAACCGCTGACGACATTCTTTCAAGGCAGAACATTAAATTTGATGAGCAAACGATAGAAGCCGAAGATCCCGACGGGTATACCGACACTTACTATAAGTATCCGGCTCCGTATGATACCGTAGACGCCTGCATGGAAGCTATGCACGAATGCTATACCGATGAAATGTGTGAGAAGATTTATTCTGCTTTCTTCGACATGAATAATGGCGACAGGTGGCCCATATTCTATGTGAATGACGACGGAGTTATTTATGTCCCCGACGGCGAGATTTATCACATCAGGTTTACTGTGCCGATAACAAGCGCTGAGAAAGACGGGGAGGATAAAATAATAGCCAAGACAAGCATTATACAGCAGGACGGCAACGCCGAATTTGAGATCGTGCTCAAAAAGGAAGACGGCGTCTGGAAGGTGGACAGCTTAGGCTCTCCCGACTCGGAAGAGTCAACACTTTACGCGACTCCCGGTGAAAGTTAAGCTGGTGGTATAAGTTTTTGTTTATGATACCGGGATTCGACATTCAGTGACCCGAGAAAGGGGATAAAAAATGAAAAAACTGTTTTTCCTGATTGGTACTTTTATCATCATTTCGATTATTCTGACTGCGCAGACTGCCGCAAGCGACGTAACCGGCGGCTCAATAGGAGAAACGATAGAATTTGGCAACGCAGATGATCTGCTCGAATATATTAAAAATGAACGTTGGCAAAACGAGCGTTGGTATGAGCCGTCGCAGGAATATACAAAAATCGATTATTTAAAGCGAATGCCCGGTGAGCTGTTTCTCCCGACAGGATACGACGAGGAGGACATCGAAAAAATAAAAATCGACGATGTGATGGTCTGGGTCTATCTTTCGGACGGAAAGCTGCTGAATTATTGGTTCACAGAGTATGTACCAAATCAGAAGCCGACGAAGATTTGCACACCGACTGAATTCCGACTCCTGCCCGGAACAAATGATGTGTGGGATATTCCCATGGTTTATAATATTTTCGGACAGAGCGACAATGTAACTGTCATGCAACCGACTGAAGCCGGAAGAAATGAATTTGACGACGAGATCGTATTGAGGCAGACGTAAAGAGAAGTGTTTAAAAAATCACTCGGGCGCAAAGCATAGCGCTTGGGTGATTTTTATGTAACTTGTGGAGCTTTGAGTATGAGCAAATTATTTATATTGTATTTTTAGCAGTCAATCTGAAATGAAAGTGAATAAAAAGCAGAGTTGCCTATGCAAAATACTCAATTTTTTGCAGAAAATACCCTTGACAAATCGTGTCTCAAAAACAGATACTGCTCAGCTATTGTAAATCCCAACATTTTCCTAATCCGAAGTTTTTTGTCGAAATGTAAACCCAAGAATTGATACAAAGAAATGCTGTTGTCAGAGCGGCAGAATGGCTTGAAATCAAGGGCTTTC
>CANQUJ010000036.1 GCA_947627005.1 uncultured Clostridia bacterium | reverse complement strand
AGATTTGTCACTATGGATTTTCTTTTTTGAAAACTTTTACCCAGTGGGGTATTGCAACTTCATTTTACAACGCGCCGTTTTTAAAAAAATATTCTTGAAATTTTCGCGGAACATTAACAAATATACCGCGTATTTTGTTACTTGTCAATAGGCAAAATACTATATATTGTGGTCAAACCGCTAAACTCCGCGCAATTCTACTTTTTCGATATATTTCATCGCGATTTTTTGTAGGTTTTCCATAAACTCGATACTCGGCTCGGTAAACCCGCCGCCTATCAAGTCCCCCGAATCTTTGAATCGCTGCAAATAATACCTCGGCGCGCCCTTTATCCACTCGCAGACGCGCTCCATATCCTCTTCGGTGTGAAGCTCTTTGACGATCGTGGTTCTGAACTCGAAGTCAACGGCGCCGCTCTTTAAAAATTCGACGCTGTCTTCGATCGGCCCAAGGTCGAGGTTTTTGACCCCAACCGTTTCGGCGTAGCGCTCTTTCGAGTTTTTAACGTCCATCGCAACGCAGTCGCAAAGTCCGCCGAAAACCGCGCGCCGAAGCCTGTCCGGAAAAGTCCCGTTGGTGTCGAGCTTGACGGAATAGCCGAGGCCGCGTATCTCTTTCATAAGCTCGAACGCGCCGTCGGTCATAAGCGGCTCGCCGCCGGTAACGCAGACCCCGTCGAGTATCCCCTTTCGTTTTTTAAGATACTCGATGACCTCGCTTTTATCCACCCGGTCGGCAAGGTTGATTTTTGTGACCAGCCCGGCATTGTGGCAAAAAGGGCATCTTAGGTTGCAGCCGGCGGTAAAAACCGTTGCCGCGACCTTGCCCGGATAGTCGAGCAGGGTCATTTTTTGAAATCCGTGTATCTCCATTCGACCGCTCCTTTCGCGAATGAACTATGCTGATTATATACCTCCGGATTGTGTTTGTCAAGGGGGTAAACCACAAAATATTGTGGTTTTTGAAAATTTTATCACAAAATTTAGTGTTTTGTAAAGGCCTTTGGCTTCACGCAAGCCGCCGACTTTACAGACAGAATTTCAAGAAAATGAGAGGGAAATTTTAGGCGAAAAGTGTAAAGGCAAATAAGTTTACAGGCGCGCAGACATAAAAAGGCGGCCAACAAGGGCCGCTCGATAAAAATTTGTTTTTCATATTCCCGGAGCGACATTACCCGCAGTATGTCATGGCGATGTACTTGCTCTCCCAAACCTCGTCGCGGTCGTATTCGGTCATTTGACAGTCGTTGCAGAGGTCCTCCGCGAGCTCCAGAATCGTGTCTTTCAGCTCCAGATTTTCAATGAACTTTTTAGGAATGGCGCCATACCCGAGCGACGCGCCGAGAATATTCCCGGCTACCGCGCCGGTCGAATCGCTGTCGCCGTCGTGGTTTACCGCTGCGATAACGCCCTTTTCAAAGTCGCCGGAATATTTCAATGCGCAGCAAACGGCGATCGCAAGCGTTTCTTCCGCGACCCAGCCCTCGCCGAGCTGACGGATAGCATCAAGGTCGGGAATGTTTTGCTTTGACAGGTCAACCGCTTTTTGAAGGAGTGCAATTAGCTCGCCCATATGCTCTGCGTTCGGGAAGATGGTCGGAATAACCCGCATCGCGTCGCTTACCGCCTCTGAAATGCTGTCACCGCGCTCGGCAATCCTCAAAATTATGTGCGCAAGCATTGCAGCGGGGATATATCCGAGCTCGTGCCCGTGGGTGAGCGCCGCAGACTTCGCAGCAATCATATCGACCTCGCTCTGGTCGAGGCTTTTATCGCAAAAATACAGCCCGATAGGTGCAACGCGCATAATCCCGCCGCAGCCCTTGCTTTGATTTATAGGGTTCTCAATCCTGCCGTTTCCGCCCTGCGAAAGCGCCGAAAGACAGGTGTTCCCGGGCGCTCTGCGACTAAACATCTGCGGCAGATTCACGAGCCAAGAATAGTGGCAGCCCTTGGGGAGCGGGTAACTCTCCGTCTGCGTGCGGTACCAGTCGAGGTAGCTGCGGGCGATGTAGCCGACATAGTCGCCCATGATTCCGCGGGTCATGCCTCGGGTCGTGCCGAGCAGCAGTCCCGTGGCGGTAAAAAGCGTCATCTGCGTGTCGTCCGAAATTTCGGCAACGCCGTTGCGAAGCTCGTATTCGGTAATTCCGTCCGAGCCGTATCTTTTGAATATTTCGGCGGCAGGCATAAATTCGACCGCATACCCGAGAGCGTCGCCGACTGCGCCGCCTATTAGGCAACCCCTGAATTTATTTAAATCGCGCATTGTCTTCCCCTCACCCGAAAAATATTTTTTTAAACTCGCGCTCCGACTCCGACATTTTCTCGGCGAAATCGTCGTAAGAAGCGGCGCTGGCAGGAACTTTCAGTCCGCGCTTTATAAGGATCACGTCGTCTCTCGGCGCTACGTTGTCTTCAAAAGTAGAACCGCGGTTCAGCCGAAGTTTTTTAAAGTCGCCCGCACACTCGGCCTCGGGATAAAGAAAACAGCCCGACTTCGAGTCAAATCTGAACATATACGCGAGGATCTGTAAATAGTCGCGGCCGCTGATATTCTCCATCGGCTTATATTTCGCGTCCGCAACAATTCGCGGCTCGGCGTTTTTGCTCAAAAAGTCGGGGTAAATCGGCCCGACCTTGCCGTCGAAAAGCGCCTGCGCGTATCTGCCGATTTTGTTCATTGGGTGGTAAAAGCGATCTTTTATCAGGGTGAAAACATATTCTTCCCAAAGCCACGCGCCGTCGAACAAAACGCCGTAGATTTGCCGCCCGCCCAAGCCGACGCGGTGTTTTTGCCGGCTTAAAATCAAAAGGCAAAGCCGCTGCAGCGACCGATATTCTTTAAAATATGAATGGCGAACGGCGTTCTTTTTGTTTTCGTAGATAATTTTTTGCCTATCGCGAACCGAATAACCTGGGGTCGCGCTCACGATAAGCTTAACCTCGTCTTTTGCGCCGAAAAGTAGCCTGTTTCCATAGGGCTTTACTTTGATGTATTCCGCCGTATGGCGAATCAGCTCGGTAAGGCTGTTGTCAAATGAAAACTCCCTTCGGCTGTAGGCGATATTGCCGACGAACGGCGTATTCAATTTTATATGCCTTGATACGTCTATTGTTCCCTTCGGGTCGGAATCGTTATATTCCCGCCTTATGTATTCTTTAAAAAGGCCCTTTCGCATGGCGGCTTTAAGATAATACGGGAACAAAAACAAGAGATAATCAAACAGAACGTCCTCGCTGTCGGCGCCGGTTTTTAAATCGACGAAGTTCGGAAAATCAACGACTTTATTCAGAAGATAGGCGAAAAAATAGTCGTTGTCTTCGCCGAAGCGGGATTTTATAATAAGCCTTTCGTCGCCAAGGCCCAAAAAGCCCATGACGTTTCCGGTGCGAAAACAGCCGTTTTCGCTTTGAAGAATTTTCTGATCCTTGTCCAAATCCCCCGAGTTTTTAATAAGCTCGGGAAATACGAAAACGCCCTCTTTTTCAAGCTGCTCAACGGTTTTGTCTGCGATTCTTTCAACAATGCCCTTAACTTCGAAGAGCTCTTTGCGACCTATTCGGCTGTTGTCCTTAATTCTCGGCGGATTCATCGTAGTCGCCCTCGGAGCGTTCGCCATAGCCGTATGCCTTTGCAAGCCTGTCCATAATGCCCTTTTCGTCATACATTCCCCGCACATAATCTTTAAGCAGCGGCTCGAGATGATCCTTCCAAAGCCGATCAAACGACAAAGTTTTGAGCTTAAGAAAATACGCCGCGCCGATCTGATAGTTCTCGTTCAGATCCTCTACGTTTAAGATTTCTTTATTGAGCGCGGTCATTCGCCGAATCGCCTCGGCTTTAAGGGCTTCGTCGCCTAAGCGGTCGAGCATTTCGGTTCTTTCGTCCGCTTTAAGCTCTATAAACCGGAATCTCCTGCGCATGGCGAAGTCAAAGCTGTCTACCGAGCGGTCGATGTCGTTCATCGTGCCGATGATATAAACGTTTTCGGGAATATAAAACTTTTCGTCCGGGTCGGAATGAAGGTTAGAGTATTGGGTGGATATCTCACCCGCCCTGCCCCGGTATTCGGGATCTATCGCAAAGAAAAGCTCGCCGAATATCTTTGAGATTTCACCGCGGTTTATTTCGTCGATGATGAACGCATAGTTTTTGGGCTTTGTCGTCTGCACGCTCTTTTTAGAGAGCTTTTTCTTAAGCTTGACGATCTCTTTATAAAGCGCGAAATCATAGGAATATTCCTGCGTTGCAAACGACCTTCCGAAAAACGCAGTGACGTCTTTTATCTTTTCAAATTTTTCGCCGGATTCAAGCATTTTTCTTATGTCGTTAAGGCTTAAGGTCAGCTTGTTATAGTTTGCGTTCCCCGGAATCGAAATGTAAATATGACTGTCGTTTACGCTCGTTACCGCAAATTTGTTTTTGTTTATGGTTTCATACGCGAGGTCCCCGAATTTGATATTTGAAAAGAACTCGGTCATAGCCTCCTGAACCGACATTTCGTTTTCGATGGTCTCGGTGGATTTTTGAGAATCCTCATAGTTTTTTCGGGCTTTGGCGACGAATCTTTTGAAGATACCGTCCTGAAGCTCAAAGCCCACGGTTCCGTCGTCGTTTAAGCGGGGCCTTAACCCCTCTACAAAATCGGAATAGTCGTAGCTCGGGTGGAACTGGACAAATTCAACCTGTTTTTTCTGCTCGTCCGAAAGCATCGTGTAGTCGTATAAATTGCCGTCGCTGACTATATACGCGGCGATTTGTCTTGAAAGATAGGATTTTCCCGTTCCCGGCGCCCCGTGAAAAATAATATTTTTTGATTCTTTCAGCGCGGAAGATAAGTCGCAAATATAGCCCTCGGGCCTTACAAGCTCTTCTTTTTCGCGGTAGACAAGAACGAATTTATCGCCCGGTTCCCCGAAAATCTTGAGACATTCTTGAACAAAATTAACGGTCGAGAAGATGTTCCAGCAGTATATAACGAATTGCCCGCCGTCGCCGCGGTTATAGGCCAAATGCTCGATAGTGTTGCGGTGTTTTCTAAAATCTTCCTCGCTTAAAAAAATCCCCCGAATAAATTCGCTGGTGGGATTATACCGGCAAACAGGAAAACTCTCCCTTTCCTCTTCCGACAGCGCAGATATCCGATCTTCAAAAACCTGAAAGGCTATCCGCGGCATAGTCTGATTGGAAATTCGCTGTTCGCCCTTGGCATGATTCCGCCTAACTACGGTTCCGTCCGCTTTGATGAAATATGCGTCCAACGGCTTATAGTTGTCCCCGAGGCCCAAATTGTCCGGGGTAAACCGGCCGTCGGTAGACTCGATTTTATCCGCGGTTATAGTGAGTTCATACTTTTCTTGCTGCTTTGAAATATTATGATTTGACACAAAGATCCCGCCTTTATGCTTTTAATAGTTTTCAGGGCGAGCAAGCCCGCGCCCGCGTTTCGCCCGCCGACAAAAATTATACCATATAAATATAAATAAAGCAAGAGATTTGGGCAAGTTGGGATTTCTGTGAAAAAAGTTGAAAAAACGCTTCAATTATGAGAAGATGCCCTTATTTTATCAACGGACGACGATGGCCTTTGGCGGCGGCCGCTTTTTTGGAAATGTTATTGCTTTTTCGTTAAGGCTGTGATAATATAAGATTATGGGAAGTTATGTCATTAACTATTGAAGATTTTATTATAAAGGAGAATCATTATGCTCCCGGAAGAAAAGGCAAGAGTCAAAATTGATAAACAGCTTCGTGAAGCGGGTTGGGAAGTTGTATCGAGAAATGATTACGTCCCGAATGTCGCGTCTGCGGTAACCGAAGCATTGATGATGGGTGGGACGGAGAGCGACTATCTTCTTTTTATAGATGACAAAGCCATCGCCGTTATTGAAGCCAAAAAGGAATCAAACGACCTTGGCAATGAAGTTGCAGAACAGGCGGAAAGCTATGCCGTTTCTCCTCAGAAATGGTACAGATTATGGTATAAGGGGCTTATTCCGCTTGTTTATCTTGCCAACGGAAATAAAATCTATTTCAAAAATATGCTGTCGGGGGCAGACGGCGAATATACCGAGCTGACCGAATTTCATTCTCCTAAGAAAATGCTTCAAATAATCGGCAAAACGTCCGAATACGGAGCGCTTCCGAGGATCGAAAAGCAAGGACTTAGGGATTGCCAGTATGACGCGGAAGTAAACCTTGAACAGTCCATAAAGCAGGGTCACAAAAAGGCTCTTGCGGTTTTGGCTACGGGTTCGGGCAAGACATATCTTGCCTGTCTTGCGGCATACCGTATGCTCAACTACACTCCTGTGAAACGCGTTCTGTTTCTTGTCGACCGAAACAACCTTGCAAGGCAGACCGAAACGGAGTTCAGTAAGTTTGACCGCACCGAAAAGCAGCAGCCGATGAACTCAATTTACCAAATAAACCGCCTAAGGCAGCCCGACGACATAAACGGCGATATTGTGATTTCGACGATACAGAAGCTTTTCGCGTTCTTGACAGGACAGGCTATGTCGGACGACGACGAGGACAGCGAAGATGAAAAGCTGTTTTCTTTCAAGGATCCGATAAAAGCACAGCCTCAAGTAAATCTCGGTCAGGATATAAAGCTGCCGCCCGACTATTTCCAATTTATCATAATCGACGAATGTCATCGCTCAATTTACGGAAAATGGCAGTCGGTGCTTAATTATTTCAAAAATGCAATCGTTCTCGGCCTGACTGCTACGCCTACGCCGGAAGCATATGCCTTTTTCAATAAAAATTTGGTAGAGGAATACACTTATGATGATTCCGTAGTCGACGGCGTAAACGTTCCGGCTCGGATATACAGGATCAAAACCAACATCACCGAACACGGCGGAGCAATTCAAAAGGGCGATACGGTGGAAGATGTCGCAAGAAGCGGAGGCAGCGCGGGAAGCTATATCGCAACCGAGAGGGTCGATTATTCAGCCGCGCAGCTTGACCGCTCGGTCATTGTGCCCGACCAGATGGAAAAGGTTCTTGCGGCATATCGCGACGCCATTTATACCGACCTCTACCCCGACAGAGAAGCAAAGTGGGAGTATATACCGAAAACTCTCATTTTTGCAAAGGACGACAATCACGCTACGCAAATTGTGGAGATTGCCCGGAAAGTTTTTGCCGAGAAATTTGAGGACGGACAGGTGCCGGAAAAGTTCGTTCAAAAGATTACATATTCTGCCGGCGATTCAAACGCGCTCATCAGGGAAATGCGTACCGAAAAGGAATTCAGAATAGCCGTAACGGTTACTCTTGTCGCTACCGGCACCGATATCAAGCCGCTGGAAGTAGTTTTGTTTATGCGTGATGTCGCCTCCGAGGTACTCTATACACAGATGAAAGGTCGAGGCTGCCGTGTAATCAACGACGATCAGCTCAAAGAGGTCACGCCGAATGCCTCATCAAAAGATTGTTATTTTATTGTTGACGCTGTAGGTGTAACCGAACACGTTCTCGGCGGTACAACAACCACGCACGGAACCGACGGTGGGACCAAAGTTCTCAAACTGGACAAGCTTTTGGAACGCCTTGCACACGGCGAAGTGTCGGACGAAAACCTTGCGCTTTTGCGCGACTACTGCGCGACCATAAACAGGCGGTATGAAGATAATCCGTTGTTCTGCAGACATCTTGCGATATTCATAACCGACTTCGGCTATTCTCCTAAAGCTTTGGCAAGCAGCATCAACAACGCGCTTTCAAAAATGATACTGCCGCCGTATGAAAATATATCCGACGATAATACCGCGCGCAAGAATCTTATAGCCTGCTTGATTTCAAATCTTGACGCGAGAAACAAACTGCTTGAAATGCACCGCGGGTATTATGCCGTCACGTCCGATAAAGACGAAATCATCGGCAAGGGATTTTCAAAGGAATCGGCAAGAGATTTTATAGACTCGTTCGAGAGCTATATCAATAAAAATGCCGACAGCATTGAGGCGTTAAGAATTATCTACAATTCGGAAGATACGCTGATAACATATTCGATGCTGACCGAATTGCAGGACAAGCTTGTGTCCGAAAACAGGCTGTTTACGCCGTACGTCCTGTGGACAAATTATAAGCTGCTCGACTATGACGGGAGCGTTGACGATTTTGACATCAAGCAAAATGTCAGTGCGCTTACTCATCTTATTCAGATAGTAAGATACGCCTTCAAAAAAAGCGGCACCCTCAAAAGTCTGCTCAAGGGATATTCACAAAGGTTCACGCTTTACTGCGGTCAAGTTCAGCGAACGCTTACAGCTGACCAGCAGGAAATTATGCGCATGATCGGCGACTACATCGTCAGAGAGGGTGCAATCAGCGTGATGGAACTCAATACCGTTGACACCGACTTATGGCGAAAAGCGGTGACGAGCTTCGGAATCCCCGAGCTGAGCGCAGAGATCACGGAACTTTCCAAATTTATTTTGAGGGCGGCGTAAGATATGAATAATAATCAGATAAAAAGCGAAGCGACATTAGTCAAAAAAGTCTGGGATATAGCAAACGTTCTTGCGGCGGCGGGTGTTGGGTTTACCGACTATATCACGCAGCTTACATATATCCTCTTTCTTAAAATGGACGACGAGAAGGAAGAACTCGGTCTCGGCAGCTCGATTCCCGACGGATATAAATGGAAAGACCTTTTAGAGGACTCCGGCAATGACTTAGTTGACAAATATGAGGAGATTTTAAGGGAACTGTCAAAAGACACCGGGCTCATCGGCACTATCTTCACCAAGGCGACCAATAAAATCACCGCGCCCGTTCATCTCAAAAAAGTCATCGACATGGTGTCGAGCGAAAACTGGTACATGATGGAGGGCGATTTCAAGGGCGCGATCTATGAATCTATCCTTGAAAAGAACGGACAGGACAAAAAGAGCGGAGCGGGTCAGTATTTCACTCCCCGCGCGCTGATAAAGGCAATGGTAGACGTCGTTGACCCGAAAATCACAGAGACTGTCGCCGACCCCGCCTGCGGAACCGGAGGCTTCCTGCTTGCGGCATTTGAGCATATGAAACCCCAGAGCAGGGAAATTTCCAAGCAGAATTTTTTGAAAAATAACGCGTTTTTTGGCGCGGACAATACCCCGCTCGTCGTAACGCTTGCCTCGATGAATTTATATCTTCACGACATAGGAACGGCGAAAAGCCCGATTATCTGCCAAGATTCACTGACCGAAAATTATGACGCGGGAATGTACGATGTCGTCCTCGCGAATCCTCCGTTTGGGACAAGACCGCAGGCGGCGGGAGATGTTTCGATAGTCAGAAGCGATTTTATCAAGACTTCGGACAATCAGGTAAACTTTTTGCAGCATATCATGTCGATCGTCAAAACAGGCGGACGCGTGGGTGTTGTTTTGCCTGATAATGTTCTGACAGATGGAGGCGCGACGGTAAAGGTTAGGGAAAAACTCCTTAAAGACTTTAATCTTCATACGATCTTAAGGCTTCCGACCGGCATTTTCTATGCAAACGGCGTCAAAACCAACGTGCTGTTCTTTGACAAGGGCATGCGCACAAAGGACATCTGGGTATATGATTACCGCACGGGAATCAAGCATACCCTCGCGACGAAGCCGATGAAGCGGGAAGATCTGAATGAATTTGTAGAATGTTACTGCTCGGGGCATATGCAGGACAGGGTGCAGACATATTCCGAAGAAAACCCTAACGGCAGGTGGAGAAGATTTTCAGAGGACGAAGTTTATTCGCGCGACCAGCTCAAACTCGATTTCAAGTGGCTCGATTTGAGCGAAAAGGACGACCGCACGCTTGCGGAGCTGCTTCAGGGCATCAAGGACAAGTCCGCAAATATCGCGAGCGCCGTCGCAGAGCTTGAAAAACTTATCGGCGAGGTGGACGAGTAATGGATACCAAAGCTTTAAGGCAGAAAATTCTTGATTTGGCTATTCGGGGAAAGCTCGTTCCGCAGGACCCGAGCGATGAGCCGGCGTCGGCGCTTTTGGAGAGGATCCGCGAACAGAAGCGGCAGATGGTCAAAGAAGGCAAGCTCAAGGTAAAGGATATTAAAAACGACACCGTGATTTTTGTCGGTGAGGACAATTTGCATTATGAGAAGTTCC
>CANQUJ010000035.1 GCA_947627005.1 uncultured Clostridia bacterium | reverse complement strand
AAACTCTTGGGCTTAGAAATAACAAACTATTATTGCATGGATTGTCTGGCAGATTATCTTGAATGCACAGTTGATGAACTCCTCGCCAAAATTGAGGAGTTCAAAGCCGAAGGCTGCAAACTATTTCAGTGAGATGATGATATGAAGCGTTACATTTATGCCGACAACGCCGCTACCGCAAAATTGTCCTCTTCTGCGCTTGAAGCCATGCTGCCGTGGCTTCAAAGCGATTTTGCCAACCCGTCGCAGCCCTACTCGTTTTCCCGCGCTGCAAAGGCCGCCATTAAAGAATCGCGGCAGGTTATCGCCGATTGCATAGGAGCTTCGAGCGATGAAATCTTCTTCACCTCCGGCGGAACCGAGAGCGACAACTGGGCAATCAAAGGAACTACCGCCGTTCCATGCAGTATCATCACTTCAGAAATCGAACACCATACTGTTCTGAATTCCTGCAAGGCTATGACAGCTGGCGGAGCGAATGTTAAATATTTAAAACCCACGCGCGACGGCGTTATTTTACCCGATGAGCTTGAAAAAAACATCTCCGCCGCGTCGCTCGTGTCGATTATGCTTGCAAACAATGAAATCGGAACGATTCAGCCTATCTGTGAACTTTGCAAGATTGCCCATGCTCACGGCGCGCTTTTTCACACTGACGCGGTGCAGGCGGTCGGACATATTCCTGTTGACGTGAAGTCGCTCGGCGCGGATATGCTGTCCGCGTCCGCGCATAAATTCAACGGTCCCAAAGGTGTAGGATTTTTATACATAAAAAGCGGCGCCCGGATTTTGCCTTTGCATGACGGAGGAAGTCAGGAGAGCGGCAAAAGAGCGGGCACCGAAAATGTCGCGGGGATAGTCGGCATGGCGACGGCTCTGAAAGAAAATTGCGAAAGAATGTCCGAAACGGCAAAACGGCTGTACGGCTACGAAAAGCTTCTGATTGACAATCTTTCCGGGCTTGATTTCATACGAAACGGCGGCGAGAACCATCTCCCCGGGGTCATAAACCTCTCTTTCAAAGGCGCAAGCGGCGAGGCGATTTTGCACCGCATGGATTTAAAGGGCATCTGCATTTCGACGGGTTCAGCCTGCGACAGCGTTAATACGCAGGTTTCCCACGTCGTCAGGGCGATAGGCGTTCCAGAGGAATACGCGCAGGGAACGATTAGAATCTCACTCGGCGCGGACAATACCGAGGAGGACGTAGTGACAATCGCCAAAGCCCTGAAACAAATTCTTTCGCGTTAGGAGGAGTAATGGAAAATCTTTGCGATTTGAGCGTGATTACGAGCGAGCTTTTGGTAAACGGCATGATGAAAGCCGCCGTATATTTTCACAAAATCGACGAGCCAAACGGTTTTTTGAGCAACTGGTACCCCTCGGATTTTGAAGTCGACGGCATGAAATTCTGCAACGTCGAGCAGTATATAATGTATTGCAAATGCGCTGTTTTCGGTGATTTTCAAGCTGCTGAGGCGGTGATGGCGACAAGCGAACCCGCAATACAAAAATTAATCGCAGGCAAAGCGAAGGACTACAATGAAACAATCTGGAACGGTCTTAGGCAGGTTGTTCTGACCCGTGCGCTCATCGCAAAATTTGAACAGAATCCGAGTCTGCGCGACGCGCTGATGAAAACCGAAAACGCATATCTTGTCGAATGCGCCAGAAGCGATAAAATTTGGGCGTGCGGACTGTCACTTTACGATGACGCACGAAAGGACATAGCCAACTGGTGCGGGACGAATATTTTGGGGTTTGCATTGATGGAGGTCAGGGAAATGTTATAAATTGAGGGCTCATTATTCAACGTTTACATAAAATAACGATTAGTTTCCTACCACTTATCCCCATATACTTCCAAATAGAATAATCACGCTCCGAAAATGTATCCCCCCTCTCCATAAAAAGCTGTAAACACGGCACTTTAAGGTATACAGATACTTTTCGAGGACAAAAAAAGTACGCTGATTCGATACCGATTGTATCAAATTAGCGTACTTATTTGGTGCGGGTAACAGGACTTGAACCTGCATGAAATTGCTTTCACATGGACCTGAACCATGCGCGTCTGCCAATTCCGCCATACCCGCATTTAGTTCCGTATTTTCACTCGGGCGGAGCACCCGGGACGGGGCCGATAAATCTGCCTGATCCGCAAGCCGCTTCAAGCGACTTTGCGATTATATCACAAAAGCGCCGGTTTGTCAATATCTTTGAAAAATTCCCGCAGCGAGGGCAAGTCGGCGCGGGGCCCGCGCGAAAATTTGAAAACCGTATTGACTATTTTCGCCCGCGGTGATATTATTTAAATACGGCTTTTGCCGATTTTTCGGAGGTGTTAAAATGAAAAAAATTACTGCCGCGATACTCGCTCTTTCGATTTTGCTCTGCGCATGCGGTGCAAAGCCCGAAAGCGAGAGCGAAACCGGCGGCGCAGACGTCGACGTTTTGACGACCGGCGACTCTTCGCCAGAGCCTATACCCGAAGAACCCGAGGAGGATTATATGGAAAAAGTTAAAGACCTTATCGTAGAGCTCCCGCCCGAAGAAATCTATTCAAAGCGCGAGGGGGTCGAATATCCGACCTTTGAAAAGTTCAGATACTATTCCGAAACCGCCGAACGCGACACCAACGTAAACGTTCTTCTCCCGGTCGGATACGACGAAAACAAAGAATACCCCGTCCTCTATATTCTCCACGGATATTGGGACAACGAGGACTGGATGGCGCGTGATATAGTTCACATTCCCCAGATCTTGCAGAACCTCATCGAAGACGGCGAGGCCGAAGAGATGATAGTCGTCTGCCCGTATATTTTCTGCTCTAAAGAATTGGCCTGGTGCACCGGCATGGACGAGCAGAACACCCTTGCATACGACAACTTCATCAACGACTTTATGACCGACCTCAAGCCTTTTATCGAGGGCAGATTCTCCGTCTCGACCGACCGCGAGAAAACCGCAATAACCGGCTTTTCGATGGGCGGCCGCGAATCGCTTTTCATCGGGGTATCTCACCCCGAGCTGTTCGGATATATAGCGGTCTGCTGCCCCGCCCCCGGACTTGTAGAGAGCACCGGCTGGCCCTTCAATCTTAAGGACGACGAGCTTAAGTTTGACGAGGACGAAAAGCCCTATCTTCTTATGATAAGCTATTCCGAGGCGGACGGCGTCGTCGGCGGGAACCCCTCGACCTACGATCAAATCTTGACCGACCATGGCGAGCCGCATCTGATTCACAAGATGACCTCTACCGGCCACGACCACACCAGCGTTTCGCCGCACCTCTACAACCTGTTCAGAATGATTTTTAAGAAATAATCGAAGCTTCGTGTGTAAAACCGAAAGTTTTCGGTCAAGCCCTTGCAAAACCGTAAGTTTTCGATCCAACCTTTTTCAAAAGGTTGGCGGGGGTCAAGGGGGCGGAGCCCCTTGTCGCAGCCCGCAGGCCGCGAAAACCCAAAAAGAGCACGCGGTTAAGCGTGCTCTTTTTAAAAGCGTTAGCAAAACGCAGGAAGGGGCGCGAAAATCTGTCCGGTGGACAGTTTTCGCGTGGGGGAACCCTCGTCGGGGGTTCCCCCGATTTTCGAGCGCAAGCGAGAAAATATTAAGGTTCGCAGCTCCTGTCAGAGCTGCGGATTAAAGAGGCGGAAAACCCAACGTTAAGGTGCGCGACTGCTGTCGCAGCCGCGAATATAAAGGGGACGCTCTCTCTTGCAGAGCGTCCCCTCTTGAAAAAACAGTCCCCCGGACTGTTTTTTTCAATTCACCCCTTGCAGAGCGCCTTCGTTTGGGGCTTTCGCAGCCTGCGGGCTGCGACGAGGGCTTCTCGCCCTCGACCTCGCAAGCCTTTTGGAAAAGGCTTGACCGAAAACTTTAATCTTTATCTGCTTTCTGACCTCTGAATTCTGTTTTCTTTTGATAAGGGCTTGACCGAAAACTTTTTCTTAACGGCGGCTCTCTAAAAAAATATTCGGTTTTGGCACTGTAAATAGTCCAAACCCTTGAAATTTTCGCGCGGGCGTGATATTATATTCTTAACGCTCGCTATACCAAGGAGGTCATAAATATGAACATCTGGCACGATATAAACCCGAAAAGAATCACGGCGGACAGCTTCGAGGCGGTCATAGAAATCGCTAAGGGCGAAAAATGCAAGTATGAGCTCGACAAAGAGACCGGTATCCTTCGCCTCGACCGAATCCTCTATACCTCGACCCACTACCCCGCCAACTACGGCTTCATTCCCCGAACCTACGCCGACGACCGCGACCCGCTCGACGTTTTGGTCCTCTGCTCCGAGCCGATAAGGCCGATGACCCTCGTCAAATGCTACCCTATCGGCGTTTTAACGATGATCGACAACGGCCGCAACGACGAAAAAATCGTCGCGATACCCTTTAACGACCCGACTTACAACTCCTATACCGACATTAACCAGCTTCCGGCTCACATTCACGATGAAATGTCCCACTTCTTCCGCGTATACAAAGAGCTTGAAGGAAAGGAAACCGCGGTTAAAGAAGTCGACGGCGCCGAAAAGGCGAAAGAGATCATTCGCGCCGCCCTCGCGGGGTATATCGAAAACTACTGCAAATAACCGATACATACATAAAAAGAGCCGATTTTTCGTCGGCTCTTTCTTTTTATTAGATTTTGCTTATTCTTTCTCGCCGGTAAGCTCGCGGTAGAGGCCCTTATAAAGCTCGGCCGAGCGCTTCCAGCTGAAGTCTTGCCTAAGGGCGTGGCTTGTAAGCTTGCCCCACTTCATTCTCTGGTCGTAATAGGCGCGGGCGCGAACCGTAGCGTCGAGCATATCGTGGGCGTTGTAGGTTTTAAAGGTAAAACCGTTGCCGTCGGGGCCGCCGCAGTCGGTAATCGAGTCTTTAAGTCCGCCCGTCTCGCGAACTATCGGGATAGTTCCGTATCTAAGCGAAACCATCTGTGCAAGGCCGCAGGGCTCGCTCTGCGAGGGCATCAAGAACATATCCGCGCCGGCGTAGATTCTGTGCGCAAGGTCGGGTATAAAGCCGATGGTGACCGCTACCCTGTCGGGGTGACGGTAGGCCATCTCGCGGAAGAAGTCTTCATACTGCCTGTCTCCCGATCCGAGGATAACGAACTTATAGCCGAGGTTAATCATATCTTCAAAGACGTACTTGATAAGATCCACCCCTTTGTGGCCGACAAGCCGGGTGACTATGCCGATGATCGGCTCTTTGCCCTGCGGCAGGCCCATCTCGGAGAGAAGCTCTTGCTTACAGATCGCCTTGCCGGATTTGTCTTCGGCGCTGAAGTGGGCGGGAATGGCCGGATCGGTCTCGGGGTTATAGACGTCTTGGTCGATGCCGTTCAAGAAGCCGGTGAGCTTATACTGCCTCGGCGCAAGAACAGGGTCGAGCCCATGAGAGAACCAAGGGTTGAGTATCTCCTGCGCATAGGTCGGCGAAACGGTGGTGACCTTGTCGGAGACCTCTATCGCACCCTTCATAAAGTTGCAGCAGTTTTCGTATTGAAGGATCCCGCGCTTGTCGTCGGGGATACCGAGAATGTCGCCGCAAAGCTCCATTCCGTATTTGCCCTGATACTGAATGTTGTGAATGGTGAATACGGTTTTAATGTTCCCCATTCCGTCGTACCAGCGGTAGAACATATCGTAGTATACCGGGACGAGCGCGGTCTGCCAGTCGTTGCAGTTGATGATATCCGGCATAAAGTCGATATGGCGGAGCATTTCCAAAATCGCGCGGGAGAAGAACGTAAACCTCTCGGCGTCGTCGAAATGGCCGTATATGCCCTGGCGCTTGAAGTAATACTCGTTGTCCAAAAGATAGTATTTAACGCCGTTCTGCTCGCCCTCGAATACGCCGCAGTATTGATTTCTCCATGCCACCGGGACGTAGAAGTACATTTTGTATTCAAGGCTTTCGCGGAGCTCGCTTGAAATCGAGCCGTATAGCGGCATAACTACCCGGCAGTCCGCCCCCGATTCAACGAGAGCTCTCGGCAGAGAGCCGGCGACGTCGGCAAGCCCTCCCGAAGCTACATAAGGCAGCGCCTCGCTTGCGGCATAAAGAATTTTCATGATTTATTCCCCCTTACGATGTTTTTTATATTAAAGTGTTCTGCCCTTTGAGATATAAAGCGGGCAGCTTTCGGACGATGAAACGGTAAGCCCGTCGCCTATAACGACGTTTTTATCGGTAATGATGTTGGAGACCGCGGAATCCTTTCCGACCTCGGTGTCCTGCATCAAAATTGCGTTTTTAACGACCGTCCCCTTTCCGACCTTGACCCCGCGGAAGAGGATGGAATTTTCTACTACCCCTTCGATAACGCAGCCGTCGGCCACAAGAGAGTCTTTGACCGAGCTGTCGAATCCGTATTTCGCGGGGGCGTCGGCGCGGTCTTTGGTATAAATCGGCCTCTCGCTGTTCACGAGCTTTGAAAGGTTGCAATGGTCCAAAAGCGCCATATTGGCCTGATAATAGCTTTCAAGGTCGCAGATTCGGCGATAGAACCCGCTGAACTCGTATGCGCGGATATCAAGCTCGCCCGCCTTGGCCTGCATAACGTCGCGGCTTAAGCTGTATTTCCCGAGGGAGACCAGCTCTTCTACAAGGCTTATCAAAAGCGAGGTCTTTAAGACGTAGATGTTGAGGTCCATAGTCCTCTTTCCGGCCATAGCGCGGTTGATGACTACCGATTCGACTCTGCCGTCGGCCGAAAGGTTAAAGCATGAGGCCTCGCGGGTGTCTTCTTCGGTGTAGTTGTCCGTATGGCAGACCGCGGTAATGTCCGCCCCGCTTGCAACGTGGGCTTCTACGAGATTGTGGAAGTCCGGGTTGATGATAAGGTCGCAGTCGGAAAGAACGGTGTATTCGCACTCGGAATGTTTTATGTAGCTTAAGCAGCTGTACAGCGCCTCAAGCTTGCCCCTGAAAAGCCCGGTGTCGATATTCCTTCCGAACGGGGCCAAAAGGGTAAGTCCGCCGGTGTTGCGGGCAAGGTCCCAAGGGCGGGCCATTCCGATGTGGTCTAAAAGCGACTGATAATTCGCCCTTGTGATTATGCCGACTCTCGACATTCCGGAATTTGACATTCCCGAAAGCGGAAAGTCAACCATTCTGAATCTGCCGCCTATCGGGATAGAGGCCATAGTTCTTTTCGCGGTAAGCTCGGGGACCGATTCTTCGTGGGCGTTCGCAAAAAGAATGCCCAAAACGTTAGTCATATTATAGCTCATTTGTCTTTCCTCCTAAACTCAAATGCTCTCGGAAATGATCTCTTTCGGCGCGACCTTTTTGCCGTCGCCGACCGAGATATCGTTGCCGACGACCGCAACGCCCCACTCGTCTTTGTTTTCAATCGTTTCGGGCGCTGCGCCTACATGCGCGTTTTCGCCGACTACGCTGCCTTCGCCGATTATCGCGTATTCAACCACAGCGCCTTTTTTAACGGTCGCCCCGGGGAAGATGACCGAATACTGGACGAGCGCGCCTTCTTCGATCGTTACCCCGCCCGAAATAACCGAGGTGTCGACGGTGCCGTCAATATAGCAGCCGTTGGTGACCATCGAGCTTTGAATCTTCGCGTCTTTGCCGATTATATGCGGCGCGGCGGAATCGTTGTTAGAATAGATCCTCCAGCTCGTGTCGTAAAGGTCAAGGTCGACGTTCGCGGCCAAAAGCTCCATATTGGCGTCCCAAAGGCTGTCGATGGTTCCTACGTCCTTCCAGTAGCCGTCGAAGCGATAGGCGAAGACCTTTTCGCCGTTGGCCAAAAGCGCAGGGATAATGTTCTTTCCGAAGTCTTTGGTCGCGGTTTCGTCCATCTCGTTTTCGGTGAGATACTTTTTAAGGGTCGCGGTGGAGAATATGTATATGCCCATAGAGGCGAGAGTCGATTTAGGCTCCTTCGGCTTCTCGACGAAGTCGTATACCGAGCCGTCCTCGTGGGCGAACATAATTCCGAAGCGCGACGCCTCATGAAGCGGAACGTCTATAACCGCGATGGTGCACTCCGCGCCCTTTTCTTTGTGGAACTGGAGCATCTTTGAGTAGTCCATTTTATAGATATGGTCGCCGGAAAGGATTACAACATATTCCGGGTCGTATCTTTCGATAAAGCTTAGGTTCTGATAGATCGCGTTCGCGGTGCCCTCATACCACTGCGCGCCCGAGGCGGTCTGATAAGGGGGAAGGATATGCACCCCGCCGTGGATCCTGTCGAGGTTCCATGCCTGGCCGTTGCCGATATAGTCGTTAAGAACAAGGGGCTGATACTGGGTCAATACGCCGACGGTGTCGATGCCGGAATTGACGCAGTTTGAAAGCGGAAAGTCGATTATCCGATATTTTCCGCCGTAGGGCACGGCGGGCTTCGCCACCTTTTTGGTCAAAGCATAAAGTCTCGAGCCCTGCCCTCCTGCAAGAAGCATTGCCACGCATTCTTTTTTGTTATACATATAGATTTCTTCCTTTCTGTGAAGTTATCGGGATTTATGAGACGCGGGTCTTCCGCCCGATTTTTTTACTTTGAAATACATGGTTGAAAGCCCGGGAATTTTTATCGAGATCGACTGCGGGAAGCCGTGGGCGCCGATCTTTTCGGCCTTGACCGGCTCGTTCGCATAGGGCGAACCGTCTCTCGAGCTTGTGTTGAATACTTCGGTATAAGTCCCCCTATAAGGAACGCCGAAGCGGTAGTCTTCTCTGTCGACCGGGGCGAAGTTGCAGACTACGAATACTTCGTTCCCCTTGCGGTCGATCCTTCTGAATACGATTATCGACTGCGTGTTGTCGTCCGCCGAGATCCACTTAAAGCCGTTCCATGAAAAGTCGTCGTTCCAGAACGGAGAGTTTTTAAGATAGAAGTGATTCAGATTCTTGACGAACTCTTGAAAATCGCGGTGCATCGGGTAGTCTTCAACCATAAACCACTCGAGGCCGGATTCGTAATTCCACTCTCTGAACTGGGCGAATTCCGAGCCCATAAAGAGCATTTTCTTTCCGGGGTGGGCCATCATATAGCCCATAAACGCCCGGTCGGTCCTCATCTTTTCGGGAACGTCCCTTCCCGACATCTTGTTGACGAGCGAGCCCTTGCCGTGAACCACCTCGTCGTGAGAGATGGGAAGAATGAAATTCTCCGAAAAAGCGTAGAAGAAAGAGAATGTAAGCTGATTGTGGTTAAAGCTTCTGAAATAAGGGTCGAGCGACATATAGTGCATCATATCGTTCATCCAGCCCATATTCCACTTGAAGTTGAACCCGAGGCCGTCCATCTCGCGCGGCTTGGTGACGTTCGGCCAAGCGGTAGATTCCTCTGCGATCATAATCGCGTTGGGGCATCTTGAGAAAGCGGCGGCGTTTAACATCTGTAAAAACTCTACCGCTTCAAGGTTTTCCTTTCCGCCGTATTTATTCGGCCGCCATTCCCTTCTGTCGTAGTCCAAATATAGCATCGAGGCGACCGCGTCGACCCTCAGACCGTCGACATGGAAATCCTCAAGCCAGTGCAGCGCGCTTGAAATCAAGAACGACCTTACCTCGGGCCTTCCGAAGTCGAACACATGGGTCCCCCAGCTTTTATGCTCTTTTTTAAGTGGGTCGGCGTATTCGTAGCAGGGCGAGCCGTCGAATTCAAACAGGCCGGCCTCGTCCTTCGGGAAGTGCGCGGGGACCCAGTCCAAAATAACCGGGATATCCGCTTGGTGGAAGAGGTCAATCATCTCCATAAAGTCGCTCGGCGAGCCGAAGCGGGAAGTCGGCGCAAAGTAACCGATGACCTGATAGCCCCAAGAGCCGTCGAACGGGTATTCCGTAAGCGGCATAAATTCGACGTGGGTATAGCCCATTTCTTTTATATAGGGGATTATTTCCTCGGCAAATTTTTTATATCCGAAGAAATTGCCGTCGGGGTATTGCTTCCACGAGCCGAGATTTACTTCGTATATATTCATCGGGCGGTCGTATGGCGGGGTATCGTCCCGCTTTTTTAAGTATTCCTCGTCGCCCCATTCGTATTTTGAGATGTCGAAGATCTTGGTCCCGGTCGAGGGCTTGGTCTCCATATGAACGCCGTAAGGGTCGGCCTTCATGCGAACCGAATTGTCCGCCCCGCGGACGCAGTATTTATAGGTTGAAAAATCCGAAAGGCCGTATATCTCGGCCTGCCATATTCCCCCATGCACCCTCTCGCAGGGGTTTGCGCTTTCGTTCCAATTGTTGAAGTCGCCGACTACCGAAACGCTTTTCGCGTTCGGCGCCCAAACGCGGAAGGTATATTTTCCGCTATCGTCGGCGTGCGCGCCGAATAGATCGCCGCTGTCGTAATTTATCCCGCCGAGAAAGCGGTCGATAGCGTCGATGACCGACGGAGACAGCTCGTAAGGCACTTCATCATCCTCCTTTATAAGCATATAATATCGCCATTGTTATTGTAGCAAATGGGCGGAAATATTGCAACCGTTTTTTGTTAAATTCTTATAAAATCCACATTTTGGAGTGTGCCCTTTTGTGCAAAATGATATAGGTTTAAGCCGTCCTCCGCTCGATTTTTACGACCGTGACCGAAATATCGTCTCTTCTTGAAAGATTTTGCGCCCCGCTCCGCCTTAAAAGGCTTGCCGCAAGCTCGCCCGAGGGCAGCCCGCCGCAGTCGGTCATCGCGCTTTCGCAGATCTCTCCGTCAAGGTCCTGCGCGCCGTCGGTCATCATTATCAGCGCAGAAAATCCCCCCGCGAAAAAGCGGTGGATTTTAAGCTCACAGGGGTTCAAGATCCCCAAGGGGTAGCCCCCGGAAGAAAGAGCGGTCCTGCCGCCCTCGCGGAACAAAAAGCTTTGGCAGCCGCCGGCTTTATAAATTTCCGCCGCGCCGGTCGCTCGGTCGACCTTTAAAAGATCGAGGGTCGCAAAGCTCTCCTCCGGCATAGAGGAAGACATTATCGCCGAGCCGAGGCGTATCGCCGTCTCGACCGAATACCCCGCAGAGATCAGCTCTTTTAAAATCCCGGTCAGAAAAAGCGAAGCCGCCCTCGCCGTTCCGCCGACTCCCATACCGTCCGACAGCAGAACATAGCTGAACCTTCCGACCGTAAAGCTTTCGGCGACGTCGCCCGAGACGTCCTCCGAGGCCGAAAGCTGGCAGGCCCCCGCCTCGACCGTATACCTCGGCTCGGGGGTGAATTTCAAAACGACCTCTTTTTCAAGCTCGAATCTTTCGGGGCGGCAGTATTCCGCCGGGACGGCCTCGGCAAGCGCGAGCGCGGCCTTTGATTCGTTTACTGCGGCTCTTGCGGGAAGGACAGCCTCGGCCTCGCCGTTTTCGTATACCGCGCAGCTTTTGTGCGCGATCCCGAAGCGGTCGAGATATTTTGAAAACCTCCTGCTCGCGGGGATACCCGCCCTTCGCTCTGATTTTTTGCCGAGGTCTTCCATCGCCCCGGCAAGAGAGGAAAGCGCCGAAGCGCAAAGCCTCATCATTTTTTCGCGCTCGGCGGCCTTTAAAGAGATATACTCCCCTCTTTTATACGCCTCAAGGCTTATTCTTTCGGCCTCGGCCGCGCGGGAGCAGAAAGGCAGCGCCCCGCAGACCTCCGCCAAATCGGGCGGGCCGACTATCGAATCCAGCCGCGGAAGAAGGTCGTGAGCGCCCTTAAAATCGAAGCAGTCGGAATTGTTCGGGCAGTTTATGCAGAGCTTTGAATAGACCGCGTCGCTAAGCGGCTTTGGGCCGAGCCCCGGCTTTTCGGCGAGCGAAAGCAGCCTTTCGGATATTTTTTTGACCGCAAAGCTCATCGTCTCGGCGGAGCCGGTCTTTAAATCGGCCTCTTTGAAGCCGTATAAAAACGAAAGCTTTAAAATCGGGCGATAGAGCGCCGTCATTAAAACCGAGGCAATCGCGCAGTCGAGCGCAAGGGCGATACCGCCGTCGCCGCCGGAAAGAAGTATCGCCGAGGGGAGCAATATCGCCGGCGAGAAGACCGAGACCCA
>CANQUJ010000034.1 GCA_947627005.1 uncultured Clostridia bacterium | reverse complement strand
TAACGACCCGGTGGGTCGCCGAAACAGGGGCCCCACAAAATCCGTGGATTTTGTGGGGAAAAGCCGGAGCGACGGAGCGAATGAGCGGTGGCATTGAGCGCGTAAGCGTGAAAATGCCGCCGCGAACGATACGTAGTCCGCGACGGCGTGGTGGAGGCGACGAGAATCGAACTCGTGTCCGAAAACCCTTTGGAAGAACCTTCTACGAGTGTAGCTTATCTTTTAAATTCCCTCGCGAAAGCGCCGGTAAGCAGGCTCTCTCGCTCGGTATCCCGAAATTCATCGCTGCGCTTCGGGAGCGGCGCGGCGACGTTCACCACTAAGCGACGCCCAAGCCCGGCCCGTGGTGCTGCCGGGAAGGACGAGCGGCTATTAGGCAGCCGCTAATTCTAAACTATTGTTGTCGTTTAAAATTTAAGTTTGCGCCATTTTAAAGAGATACGGCGCGGTCTCTACTCGCTTATTCGGCCTCAAGATCCCCGTCGAAACCTTTACGCCCCCATTTTGCGGGATCCCCCCGCGCTTATATTATACACCCCTTTTTTCAAAAAATCAACCCCGCGGGCTTGTCGAAAACCGCTTTTAACAGTCCGCCGACTTCGCCGAGCCGCTCACAGCCGCTGTAACGCTCTCTGCGGCGTTTTCGCCGACCGCCCCGAAAAGTTACCGCCCCGGCGGTCCAAAACGCCGCCAGCGCGGCGCAGGGCCCCTCTGCGCTCGAATAGTCGGCTGTATCCGGGTCGCAGATGAAAAATCGGAGAAAAATGCCGCTGCCGAAGAGGGCAACGGTATTTTTTCTTAGTCCGCTTGATCTTTAAGATATTCGCGGTATTCCTCTTCGCTGACGAAAAGCATATATTTTCCGTCGATGTAGCCCATATAGCCGTTTGAAGTGTCGTAACCTTTCATAATAAACCTCCGAGTCGAAATCCGTTTTCTTCTTCGATTATTATGATAACACGGTTACTGTCCGAAAATACGGACTCATCTTGCAATTTTTGGCGAAATCAAGAGTTTTTTGTATTTACGAGGGTAAATTTTCGGACTCATTTGCCGAAAATCATATCTTTTTTGTCCGCGGTGAGCTTTCGGCTGAGCTCAATAAGCGGGATTATCTCTTCGATGGGCAGGGTGCCGTCCAAAAGAACGGTCAGCCAATGCTCTTTAGACATATGGTAGGCGCGGAAACAGCCCTCCTTCAAAATCAGCGAGCCTATCAGCGAAGGGTCGCACTTTATGTTGAGAATATCCACCTCACGGGGCTCGAGCCCAAGCTTTTCGGCGGGTATGTTCATTATCAGGCCGTACCACTTTTTGCTGTTTTTGTGCCGCAAAACGGCGTATTGCGGGTCAGAATCCCATGGGTAGTCCGGCTCGGTGCCGTAAAATTCGCGGCAATGCTCTATAATTTCTTCCCGAAGAGACTGCATACCAAAACCTCCTCTGCCTTTTGGGGCGAAGCCCCCCGCTCGTGGGCAGAGCCCGCGAGCGGCCTGCGCCTGCGGCGCAGGCGCCCCCGCCCCCGGCGGGGGCGGGGGCTTCGCCTCAAGGCGCTATTTTTTCGCTTTAAAAGCCTCTATCGCCTCGGCGACGTTCACGCCGTCGACTGTCATGCCCTCGATGTCGCAGCTTTCGAGCGAGGCGTTCGCAAAGCAGCAGTTTTTAAACGAAGCTCCGTAAAGATTCGAGCATTGAACCCTCGAGCCGACCATGTTTACGCCCGAGAGGTCGGATTCGTCGAGGTCGATGTCGTAAAGCTTCGCTCCCGCCATTTTGACGTCGGTCAGAACCGAGCTTTCAAGGCGGCAATGATTGAGCTTCGCGGCGTTCATATCCACGCTGTCGAAGAGCGCTTCCTTCATCTCTACGCAGTATTTCCCCTCGCTCTCGCAAATTTCGCAGCAGCCGAACTTCGCGCCGTTAAGCTCGACGCATTTAAACTCCGCGCCGGTCATATTCGCGGCGGAATATTTCGCGCCCGAGAGGTTTATATCGCCGTATTCGGCCTTTGAAAGATCGACGTTGTTGAATTTTGCCTCCGAAAGATTTACGTCGTCAAACAGGGCGTTCGGGAGGCCGATATCCGAAAACTCGGCGTTCGGCAGATAGGCGTGTTTAAGCTCGAACTGCTTCGGCTTGATTTCGCCCTCTTCGGGCTCTTCGCCGATATAGCTCGAGACATCGCCGAGCGGCTTGCGGTCTCTCGGCGGGATTTTTTCTTTCGGCTCGCCTATCGGCAAAAGCGAGACTGCGGTGTGCTCGTTGGGGATATTGAAGAGCTCGTTGAGCCTGTCCTGCTTATACGCCCCGATTATGCAGCCCCCGAGGCCCATATCGGTCGCCTTTAAAAGCATATTCTCCATCGCGAGCGAGGTATCCTGCATCGGGAATTTTCTTCCCCTCTCGCCGAACCGCGAGACGATTCCGTTGTCGTCGGTGCAGACGATAAACACAACCGGCGCGGCCGATATCCAGTCGGCGCAGACCTCTTTAAGCTTTTCGCGCTCGGCCTCGTCCGCCAAAATATAAAAATACCACGACTGCATATTGCAGGCCGACGGCGCCAAAATTCCCGCCCGCAGAATCTCATTTATTTCCGCCTTCGTGAGCTTTCTCTCGGTAAATTCCCGAGTGCTTCTTCTCGATTCTATCGCGTTCTGAAGTTCCATAAATAAGCCTCCGTTCAGCGCTGCCTGTCTTTAAGCGCGCGCTCTATGTCCCGCTCCGACTGTTTTTTCGCCATGTCGTCCCGCTTATCGTAAAGCTTTTTGCCCTTGCAAAGCCCGAGCTCGAGCTTCACCCGCGAGTCTTTATAATAAAGCTTAAGGGGGATAAGCGTAAGCCCCTCCTGCCTTACCTTGTCGTAAAGTCTGCGGATCTCGTTTTTGTGCATCAAAAGGCGGCGCACCCGCCTCGGGTCGCGGTTGAAGATGTTCCCCTTTTCATAAGGGCTGATGTGCATGCCGTTGACGAAAATCTGCCCTCCGATTATCTCGCACCAGCTGTCTTTAAGGTTGACCCCGCCGCAGCGTATCGACTTTACCTCCGTTCCGACGAGCTCTATCCCGGTCTCGAAAGCCTCTAAGACGAAATAATCGTGCCGCGCGGCGCGGTTTTCGGCGATAACCCGCTGACCCTTGTTTTTATCCGGCATAGCCCGACCCCCTTTATCGCGATTTCGCTAAAATTATAGCACCCTTTCGCGGCGATGTCAATTAAAACCGAGCGACAAAAAGCGGCCGAAAGCCCCCGCCCTCGGCCGCAGATTTATTTATTCGCCGTAACCCTGCTCTTTCAAGAATTTCTCCAAGTCGTCCTTGCCTATCTCGCAGGCTTCCTCTCCGTCCGGGTAGGTTCTTAAAAGAGTCATTTTGCTTATCCCGCCGCCGTCCGGGTCGTCGGAATAGATTATCAAAAGAAAGCCGCTGTCTTCAAGAAAATATCTTCGGCAAGGGGTTTCGCCGCTCCGCTCGTCAAAGTCGAAGCCGTCGAAGTCGGAAAGGGTATAATCCCGCTCTAAAATCTCCTTCAAGGTCTCGATATCAAGCCTCGGCGCGGCTTCACCGAGAGAATAGGCGAAAGTCGAAATCCCGTCGCCGGCGGCTTCAACTTTAATTTCTCCGTCGACTCCGGCGCCGTCGAGCTCTATAAGAATGAGCTTTTCGACGAGCGAGGCGTCCATTCCCGCCTCGAGTGATATCTCGACCCTATACCCCGCTTCGTCATGCGTAACGCTATCGACCCTGAAGTCGGCGGGGCTCGAGGGGCTTATCGCGCGGACGATTATCAGCGCGTGGTTTTTAAACCAATCCTCCGGGTAGTCGGCGAGCTTTTCCCCGAATTCAGAAAGCTGCGGCTCGTTATACGGCGACCGGAACCGGCTTTCTTCGAGCGCCGAATAATATTCCTCGAGCCGCTCCCGCGTTCCGATATATTCTGCGGCGGAAAGGTCGGCCTCCCCGGCCGAGGCCTCGACCTGAGAATAGGTGAAAGAAACCTCGCCGCTCTGCGAAATTTCGTTCCCCGCGAACTGCTCGCCGTAGGCTTCGCTTAGTATTTTGGCGACCTTGCCGTCGAACGAGCCGTATTCGATTATCGCGCGGCCCGAGAGCCAAAAGTGGATCGGCGCGACGTAGTCTATAATCATTCCGCCGGCTTCAAAGCCGTATTCGCTGCCGTCCGGGCCGTAGTTTCGGGATTCGTCAAGGGCGGTCTCGGGGCTGTCGTAAAGCCTCAGGAAAACCGGCTCGCCGCCGCCGATTTCGACGACATAGCAGCTCTCGGGCGAGTGCTCGAAGCCCTCGAAGCTGTAATCTTCGATATTTTCCTCGCGGGTATAGACTTCGAGCCCCGCCTCGGAGAGAACCCTTTCAAGCTTTTCGACTTCGTCTTCGCTCTCGGGCTCGGGGAGGGTATCTTCAAAAATCTCTCCGCTGACAAGCGCGGACTTCGCAGAGTCGAGGCTTTCAGGCGGCTCGGCCGGCTTGGGCTTTTCGGCGCATGAGCAGAGCAGCAGCGCCGCAAGAAAAATCAAAACAAATTTTTTCATATAAATCACCTCTACCCTTAATACGCAAAAAGAGCGCAAAATATTGCGCCCTTTTCCGTGAAATTTTAAATTTTCAGGTCGAGGCTATCGCCTGGACGATCGCGGTTATCGCGGCGAAGATCAAGACGTATGCCGCTACCGCCGAACAGGTCATAACGTCGGTGAAGATTCCGACTATGGTCAGCACGACCGAGAGTATCACGCCCAAAACGGCGGAAAGAAGCTGTACGGCAGTCCCGACCGCGGCCGAGCGCTGAAGCCTTTTCGCGCCGGTAAGAAGCATCGCGAGAGAGGAGAACCGGCCGGAATAGACCATCGGAGAGGACATTTTTTCGATGTATGAGGTCTGCTCGTCGTAGTCGTCGTGATATCTGAACGGAAGAAGCTTAAACATATTCGGCGCGACCCCGAACAGCTCGGCTATCCGGGATATGCTCAACAGCGAATCGACCGAGCGGAGGATAACCGTTACGTTTTGCTTTTCAAGGTCATGAAGGGATTTCGCGACCGTCACCGAAGCCTTAAGCTTTACTACGAAGATCATCGCCAGCGAGCCGCCGATGGAGAGATATTGAAGGCTCGCGTCGTCTTTTATATACTGCGCCTCTTTTTCGGGCGAGGGCAGCCCTTCGATCGAGTGGCTCTCCATAAGCGCGCGGTTTCCGAACAAAACGCGCTTGTTTTGGATCCACCCCAAAAGCCCGAGGCCGTCTTCATAGAGATAGCTTTCGACCGGGAAGAGCATTTCGGTCTTGCCCTTTATCATCTTGTAAAAGGTCGGCCTTAAAATGCTCTCGGTCTGGCAGCAGAGCGAGGCGGCGTAGATTATGCCGTCTTCTATCGGGGTCTTTTTGGTGGGCTTGATGTTTATAATCTCTACCATTCCGTCGGGGAAGAGGTCGATAGCGTCGGTAAGAACCGAGTTGGTGTCGGCGAATTTGTCGACCGCGGAATATCCGAGCATCACCGCCGAGGACTGGAGATATTTTTTAGACGCCTTGGCGAGGGGGATATTTGTTACGAGCATCATTCCGGCGGCGGAGCAGACCGCGCAGGTGCCGGCCGCGCCGGCGAGGCCGAAGAGGACCATTCTCGTCCCGGTGTTGATGTTTACCGGGTGGATAAACGCGGCGATAACGCCGACTATCAACGAGATGACGGTAATAATCGGGACGTAGTATTTGCAGAATCTGTCGGTCATATCGGCGGAGTAGCTGTTCTTGATGAAGTCGCTTACAAATTCGGTCTTGCGAGAGGTGGTAAGCGAGGGGAAGTCGGTCAGCGCGCCCTTGGTGAACTTAGAGGCGACGTCCTCGTCGTCGATGTGCATTACCGCGTATTTTGAATATCCGCCCGAAATATAGCGGAAGTTGCGCTCGGTCCGGGTGACTATCAAAAGCTTTCCGACGGTGTTGATCAAAAGGCCGATTATCGAAACGCAGATGTATACGTTTACAGTCGAGAGCTGAACCAGCTCGGTGTCGGTCAAAAGCGCCACGCCCGAGCCTATGCTTAAAAGCGCGGAGACTGCCGCCAAGCTGTCGCTGTCCGCCTTTAAGGTGAACAGTTTTTTAAGCCCGACCGTCAAAACGGTATACGAAACGAAGCATGCCGCAAGGCCGAGGATAACGTTGATGAAAAGATAGGGCATGCCCTGGTTTTCGGATTTTGAAAGAAGGGTTATAAGCGGAAGGCCGAAATCGTTCGCGAATGAGATATAGGCCGATACGATCGAGGTCACGAGCAAAACGCAGAGCCTTACGACCAGGCTTGCCTTAAGCGACGAGATATTTCCGGCCATATCCTTGGCCTGCTCGAAGCTCAAAAAGTCGGCAACGTCGTCGTTTTTCTTCTTTTTGGGCTCTTCCTCTTCGTCAGAATCTATGACGAACTGCTTTACCCGCTCTCGCCTTTTGGCGTTAAGGTAGGCAAGGCGCTCTTCTTCGGTCGCGTTTTCGTCAAGGCCGATCTCGGTGTTCGGCAGAATCTTCGAGTCTATATCCAGCTCGATGTCGTCTATCGAGGCGCGATTTACCGGCGGGACTTTGGATTCGCGGTGTTTCGGGGCGCCGCGCTCTTTTTTAAGCTTTAAAAGCCCCTCCATGATGGCGGTGTTCGAGCCGTTCTCGCGAAGCGGCCTTATCGGCTGCTCGCTGCGGCGAATAGTTTCTTCGACCGGCTTTATCTTCGGCTCGGCCGAGATATCCGGCTGCTCCTCTACCTTCGGGGGCTCCTCCGCCCTCGGGGGCTCTTCAAGGACTCTTTCCAAAACGTCCGTCCCCTGCTCGGTCTTAAGTCCGCGCCTAAGGCCGTCAAGCTCGGAATCCGGGTCGGTATCCGGCTTAAGCTCGAGCGGCGCGGAGAGCTTCTCGAATATGACCGCCGTCTCGGAGGAAATCTCATGCTTCGGGGGCTCGGGCTTTTTCGGCTCGGGCGAAGGCTCGTCCGGCCGCTCCGGCTCGGTCTGCGGCTCTTCCGAGAGGTCTTCTTCGGGGGTGAACGCATAGCGATTGTCGCCGATCTCGAGAACGTCTTCTATAACCTCGGTTTTGGGCGAAAGCTTTTCTTCGACGCGCCCGCCCTCTTCGTGGCGGCCGAGGCGGTTTATGATAGAGTCAAGGTCGAGCGGTTCGTCGTTTCGGGGCTTTGGTTCGGTCTTCCCCGAATATTCGTTGATTATATCGTCGACCGAAAAATTCTTGTCTGCCATAGTTGTCCTCCCATAAATTATAAGCCCGCGGCGGCCCGGCGCTGCCTTACCGCCTCGTACATGAATATTCCCGCCGCGACCGAGGCGTTTAGCGAGGTTATTTTTCCGCAGAGCGGAAGCCTTAACATAAAATCGCATTTTTGGGCGACAAGCCGTCCGATCCCGAACCCCTCGGAGCCGATCACAAGCCCTATCGGGCCTTTGAAGTCGGCCTCGGTATAGTCCTTCCCCGAGGCGTCGGTCCCGTAGATCCACAGCCCCTCGCGCTTTAAGTCGTCTATCGCCGAGGCGAGATTGGAGACCCTTGCGACCGGGACCCAGCTTGCCGCGCCGGCGGAGGTTTTGTTCACGGTCTGATTCAAAGAGGCCGAGCGCCTTTTGGGAATGATTATCCCGTGCGCCCCCGCACATTCGGCGGTTCTGATTATAGCCCCCAAATTGTGCGGGTCTTCGATCTCGTCGCAGATTATGACGAACGGAGGCTCGTTTTTCTCTTTCGCGATCCGCAAAATGTCGCTCACCGAAGAATATTCGGCGCAAGCGCCCGCCGCGACGACACCTTGGTGGGCCGCCCCGCCCGACATTTCGTCGAGCTTTTGGCGGCTGGCCTGTTTGACTACCGCGCCGCGCTCTTTCGCAAGGGCGGCGATAAGCCCGAGCGAACCGCCCTCGCCGCAGATGTATACGCAGTCGACCGGCCTGCCGGCTTTAAGGGCCTCGGTGACCGAGTTCCTTCCGACGATAAGCCCGCCGTCCGCGATGTTATGTGGTTTTTTGTCCATATTCCGTCCTTTGAGAATAAACAGATTTATACGGATACTATTATAACACAATTTTTTCGATTTGAAAAGACCTTTTTTCGGGAAAGCTCAACAAAATATCCGCTATATTTTTGTGAAAAGAATCAAGACGACCGCCAGCGCCGCCAGCGAGACCGCCAGACCGAGCGCCAAAACCGCGGTCGCCGGCGGGATTTTTTTAAGCCTCGGGGCGGGCTCCTCCGGCTCGACGGTTTTTAAATATTCCTCGGCAAGCTCTATCGCCGCCCGCCTTTTGGGGTAAGGGCGGTCGGTTTTAAGATAGAGCACCGCCCGCTCGAAGTATTCGCTCGAGGGGCTGTTTATCTCGATTATCCTTTTCGTAACGCCTTTTAACATCGGTTTTCCTCGCTTTCGGGGCAAATTTTTCATATAGATTATGCCCCGGCGAGGGGGTTGTATACGCGCTGTATAAGCGGTTTTCAACGGCTGCGTTGAAAACTTTGTTGAAACTGTTGAAAACAGGGCCGCGAAGTAAAGACTTTTGTTAAAAACCCGGTTGAAAAGTTGGAAAACCCGCAGTTTTGCGGCGGTCCGCTTTCAACTTCCTTTTTTTAGGCGATATACCGCCCGTAAAATTTTGTTTATTCATATTTTTCGGCGGGGTTCGAGGCTATTCGACAAAGCCCCCCGCGAAAAACAAAGCTCGGGCGGGGTCGGGTAATTTTTCGATTTAAGCTTTCGGGCCGGCGGACGACAAAAATTCGCCCCCGATTTTAGGGGCTTCGCGGATAAAAAGTCCGTTTTTGCGGACGGTTATTCACTCGTCTGCATAATCATAAAAACAAGGCCGCCCGAAGAGAGCGGCCCGGAAAAATTATTGCTTGGGGTTGCGAGAGGTGAAAAATTCCACCGCCCGCTCT
Organism: uncultured Clostridia bacterium; assembly: GCA_947627005.1. Taxonomy (GTDB): domain Bacteria; phylum Bacillota; class Clostridia; order Oscillospirales; family Ruminococcaceae; genus Faeciplasma. The sequence continues at coordinate 3,780 of CANQUJ010000034.1, read as the reverse complement.
ACCGAATCGCGGGAGTTGCCCCAGTCGGCGTTTTCGCCGTTGTTGCGATAGTCGAACATCGAGCAGAAGTGTGAGACGTCTTTATAAAGCTCGGCGATATATTTTCTCGAAAGCGAAATGACGTCGTCTTTGAAGTCGGCGGCGGTGCGCTTGTCAAGCTCGCTTTCGGAGAGAGAGCAGAGCATCTCGCAGTGGGGCATGCAGATAAATTCCTGCTCTTTAAAAAGCTCGCGGAACTCCTTCGAGGTCTTATACTGCTCGAAGACGGTGACCATAAGGCGCTCCATCGCCCAATCGACCTTTGAGCAGACGAAGCAGGTCGAATTGTTTTTAACGAGGGACTTGACCTTTGATTTCTGCCCCTCAAAGAGGGTCGGCTTAGAGAAAACCTCTTTTTCGACGGTTTCAATCCGGGTCTGAAGCATCAGCGCGAGGGAGAGGCGGTTTTTTTGCTTTAGCATCATATCGAAGTGGGTCTTACAGAATCCGAGGCGGTTGGTCTCGATCCGAACGTCCGGCTCCATCATCGCGGCGCCCATTATGTATTCGACGGTGCGCTTTTCAAGCATGTCGCGCATCCGGCAGATCGGGCAGCCCTCCTTCGGCTCGAATATTTCGTTTACTGGTATGGTCAAAATACTTTCTCTCAAGGTCGTATCCTCGCTTTCATGAACAAATAACGGCGGCGGCTTGAAAAAAGCCCTCGGATATATTATAATATATTTCGACTTCAAATACAAGCTTTTCGGAGGATTTTATGAGATATGAGGTTTCGGGGAAGGATATAATTTTATACGAGGACGACCTTGTTTTGGACAACGTTTTGGACACCGGGCAGACCTTCAGGTGGGACAAGATCGGCGAAAACAGGTATTTCGGGCACTGTTTGGACAAGGCGCTCGAGATCTCGGGGGAAAACGGAAGATTCGTTTTAAAAGACACGACCGAAGAGGATTTTTTGAAGGTGTGGGTCCCCTATTTCGACCTCGAGACGGATTATTCAAAGCTCAGGGAGCTATACTCGGAGGACGAAACTTTAAAGGCGGCCTGCGAATTTTCGCGGGGGATAAGGCTTTTAAGGCAGGACCGCTGGGAGGCGCTGATCTGCTTTATATTCTCTTCAAACAACAATATAACGCGAATAAAGGGAATCACGGCGCGGCTTGCAGAGCATTACGGAAGATTCCCGACCGCGGAGGAGCTTGCGGAAGAGACCCCCGAGAGCCTCGGGTATCTTCGGGCGGGGTTCAGGGCGAAATACGCGGTCGACGCGGCGAAAAAGGTCTCTTCAAAAGAGGTCGACCTTGAAGAGGTAGCGAAGCTTCCATATGAGATGGCCAAGGCCGAGCTTATGAAGATAAAAGGGGTCGGGCCCAAAGTCGCGGACTGCGTTCTTCTTTCGGGAATGTATAAGACCGAGGCGTTTCCGCTCGACGTTTGGATGAAGCGGGTCATGGAAAAGTATTATAAAGACGGACTGCCGGAAAAGTTCTTTGAAACCCGCGGGATAGCGCAGCTCTATCTTTTTAACTACATAAGAAAATTCAAGGGTGAGGAAAAGTGAAGATAGCCGGAATAATCGCTGAATACAACCCGTTTCACTCGGGGCATGAATATCACATTAAAAAGACTCGCGAAGCCGGGGCGACGCATATCGTCGCGGTTATGAGTGGGAGCTTTGTTCAGCGCGGAGACGTGGCGATTATGAGCGCGCAGGAGAGGGCCGCCGCCGCGATCGAGGGCGGGGCCGACCTTGTTTTGGAGCTTTCGCCGGAGTATTCGCTCGGCGCGGCGAGGGATTTTGCGAAGGCCGGAGTCGACGTTATTTCGCGGCTCGGCTGCGTCGAAACGCTTTCTTTCGGGGCGGAGACCGACGATATTTCGGCGCTTTCGGCGGCGCTTTCAAAGATAAAAAGCGCCGAGCTCGACATCAAGGCGCTTATGTCGAATGGCAGAACATATCCGCAGGCTGCCGGCGAAGTCTGCGGAGAGGATATCGCGAAGATCATTTCAGGGCCGAACAACACCCTTGCGCTCGAATATCTTAGAGCGATCGGCGACAAAAAGCTTAAGCCGTTGGCGATAAAGAGAACCGCCCCCCACGACGGCGGCCCGACCGAAGACGGGTTCGCCTCGGCCTCGCATATCAGAGAAATTTTAAAGGCCGGCGGGAGCGCGGAAAAATATCTTAAAAAAGAGGTCGACCGAAGCCGGCTTTCGTTCATCGAGGGCGGCGAAAGGGCGATACTCTGGCGGCTTTCGACGATGAGCGAGGAGGATTTTGCGCGGGTCCCCTATTGCGGCGAGCTTGCGGGAAGGCTTTTTTCGGCGACGAGGCGGGCGGGAAGCCTCGGCGAGATTTACGAGAAGGCAAAATCGCGGAATTTCACCCTTTCGAGGGTTAGGCGGGCGGTTATGCTCGCGGCGCTCGGGGTCAAAAAAGAGGACGTCGGGCGGCCGGCTTTCGCGAGAGTTTTGGCGCTTAACGAGCGCGGCGCGCAGGTTCTTAAAATCTGCCGCAAGACCGCGGCGATACCGCTTTCGAGCTCGCTTGCGGAGCTTTCGCGGCTTTCGCCCGAGGCGAAGCGCCAGGCCGAGCTAACCGAGCTCGGCTCGCGGCTGCAAAGCCTTTGCGCGACTAAGATGGGGGCGGAGACGGAGTATGAGAAGGGAGCGAAGGTGGAAGGATTGGGGTGAGAGAGGGGGAGAGGATGTGGATATCTCATGCTCACAGAGTTTTTGCGTGAAAATGAGATGTACCCCGCCCGGCGGGCCGCTGTTAAAAGGTATTCGCGCGGGGCGCGATGATTATTTGCGATTTACCACTTTGCTGTGTTTAGAAACGAGATTTATTTCCCCACCCGAAAGCCACGCTACCCGCTGTAAAAAGGAACTCGGCTTCGCCGAGTGCTATTTGAATCGCTCCGCCCGAGTTGGGAGACCGCCAAAGGCGGGCTCGCAGCGACGCTGACAAACAAGACCTTTTTTGCAAAGTTTTGGGCGTCGCTTGCACCCCACCCCCATCAAAATTTTGCTCAAAGTATAAGTTTCCTGCAGCCCCCGCCCCTCGAGGGACTGAAAGCTGGTTTTTGCAGCCAATCGGACTTCGCGGGCATATATGCCCGCCCTGCTCGTCCTCTTGGGCAAAAACCGCATTCATGCACCCCCTCCCCTTTAAGGGGAGGAGTTCCCCATACTTAAAGACCCGCAACCCATTCCCACGCTTACACTACATTTACGAATAATCTCTTCGGCACTTGCTTCTATGGGGCAAGTGCCGATTTTATAAAGCAATACCGCGCAGCGTAAATCATTGCTGTTTTTACAGCATACTATATAACTCTATCATTTGATACAGCATACAAAACAGCTTTATACAGTCCGCTCTGGTTATATCATCATAATCATACATATTATGGGCTAACCAGTGTCTATTGATTGACGATGGGATTATGCCGTCTTTTTTATCTTTCCAACTGCTATCTTCAAAGAATTTTAGAAGAGCAAATGATAACGATATTAAAATATCCTTTTTGTCATCAAAGCAACTATCGTGTTTGATCGATTTGAAAAATTCTATAGTAGCTTTTCCTCGCTTATTATCTTTAGAATGTTCATCATAAGGAAATTTACCGCTGAAGTATTTTCCACAAAAATACAAGCAGTGGGCTTCTGTTTTTAAGGCTAAACAGATTGCTAAAACTACCATATTTATGAAGCAACAGTCCCCGATGACTATAATACTGTTATTTTTCACAATGACCAATATATTTTTATGAT
>CANQUJ010000033.1 GCA_947627005.1 uncultured Clostridia bacterium | reverse complement strand
AGTTTCGCCCGTTGCAATTCGTCTGCCAGCGGTTGAAATTGCGTTTTTTATGCCCAGACTCCACAAAAGTTCGCTGATGCTCTCCGCAAGATTTTTTTCCGTTGACGTGTAAATTGCCTGACCTTTTCGGTCACTTATCGTACCGTCCGAGTCCATAAGACCTTGCAGGAGTTCCAGCCTCTGAAAGTAGGAGGAACGCAGATATTTGGGCGGAATCACTTTGTCGTGAAAATTTTTCAGGAGGACTTTTTTCAGTGCGGGAATCCTGAAAATCTTGCTGTCGCCAACATTGTCCCATGACGAAATATCGGGATAAACCGGTGAAATTTTTGCAAGTACTTCGGGAATATCGCACGTCCGCACAGTGATTTCCGGTTTGACAGCATTGCCGTTTCCAAGCCAGTAGCCCATTAAATATGGTTCAATCGGCAGAGTTTTTTCACCTGTTCTGACGGCATTGGCAACGGCAATTCTGAAGCGTACACAGTCATTAGTTTTCGGCATTCTGAAGAGTTCGCCCGTTGTCATGATGCACTTTTTCCGCTTGCCGTGGGTGTACTCACCGCACCACTGGTGATGCTCACCGGCTTCAATAATTTGACCGTCCCTGAAAGTAATTCTGTAAGCCTGTTCCTCAAAGTCCACCTTGCTTTTCGCAACGACACGACAGGGGTTTCCTTTTTCGTCAAAAACCGTGCCACCGACCTGAATTTCGCCCATCGTTGTGAACCCGTCTGGAGTCGGAATCAGTGTATCAAGCGACAATTGCTTTCCCATCTTCTTTGGTATCTCGATGTAGGCAGTGTTGAATTGCCGATAGCCGTTAGGTTTCAGAACACCAAAAAGGTCACGAATGATTCGCTCTTGCCAGTCGATAAGTTCAAAAGGTTTCCCCGCCCATGTGCCTTTTGTGTGGCAAAGACACTCGATGAAATTTACCGCATAGTCCGCAGATTTTTTATCATAGTGTGAATCTTCTGCCATAAATGTTGTCGGCTTGTATTTTTTCAATTTCCGCAAGTTCTCACCTCCCGACGAAAAATATCTATATGTAAAACGGAGAATGGCTGAATATCGCCATTCTCCGTAGAATCTTATTTGATGTGGAATTTTATTTGAAATGGTACAGCAGAATTGCCAATGCCGTATCTGCCTCCGGTGTCTGCGGCGGAACATCAAGTCCTCTGTCATAATTGTATACAATTTCACCATTTTGTTTCAGCATCAGTTTGCTGATTTTTCCGCCCTCAATTCCGAATTGACTGTTTTGGGCGTAAACTTTCGCCCAATACCGTATCGGGGTATTTTCCCCATTTTCGCTCGGAATTAAAATTTCTCCTTTAGTCCACATTGTCTATAACCTCCTGAAAATTTTTCCGCAGGCTGTTTGCCTTCCGGTACTGTAATATTACCGTATTTTCGGCAATAAATCAAGCTTTTTTGAAAAATAACTGTAACAAACATAAAGAAAAATTTTCCGGAATTGTTGTGTAATTTGCAACGTTTCAAAAAACGCCGCACGTCCGCTTGTGTCGGGGGTTACTCCGGAATGGGGTAACTTTGCGGGAAAATTCCTGCAAGCCCACACAGGCGAACGTGGCGGAAATTATGGCTTAATGTTCAAAAATAATCGGCAGTAAACCTTGTGGTGTTGGGAAAAAATATTCAATATTCCAGAAACGGTTTTTGTATTTTTCCATCAATTCCGGCGGTAAATCAGTAAAATCTTCTTCACCAAGACCGCAGATGAAAAATGTTCCCTTGATGATGTCACGGCATTCCGGAAGAAGCCTGTTCCAATGGGTGTCATTTTTCAGTTTTGCCTCGTCATCACACACAATGGCAACGGGGTCATCGTAGGGGTACAACGCCTGAATGTATCCGCCGACAATGTTTTGCAAATTCTCAAGCGTATGTTCAATTTCGGCTTCCCTTGGGTGTTTTCCGGGTTCAACAATCAATATATGCATAATGATTCTCCTTTTCAGGCCGTTTTCAGGGCGGCGGATTTGCCGCCCTCGGCTCAGTGTTCAGTTCAGTGTGAAGCGGATTCCGTAGACGTTTTCCGGCTCTCCCCAGATGTTCTGGTGAATCACCGTGCAAAGCCCGTCAAGCGTGCAGCCCTGCACCGCAAGTTTGTGCAGGTTTTCCATCAGGGCAGAAGAGTGTTCCGTGACCACAATGGTCTTCACTCCGGCTTTGTGCAGCGTATCCACAAAGTCGCTCATGTCCGTTGCCCAAGGCAGCTCGTTGCATTCAAATTCGCCGTTGTCGTTCTCAAGGCTGCGGCGGTAGTTCCAGTAGGCTTCCTGTTCGCCGTAGGTCAGCTTTTTTCCGCTTGTTTTTACCTGTTCTGCAAGCTCGGAAAAGTAGTTTCTGATTTTCTCATTCATGGTGGTTTCCTCCATATTTCGGTATTTTTCGGCTCGGTTTCCCGTTCCGTTATACCAATATTACCATAACTTTTCCGGAATAGCAAGTGTGAGTAATGACAATCATTTCAAGGCTATTTTTCAATAAATTGTGTGAATTATTCCTGTTCTGAAAACAGGCAGACCGCATTCCGAAAGCAGAATGCGGCTTGCTTCTTTTCAGAAATTTAATTTTGCGGAATCGGCTTTATTTCGGCTGATGAGAATGCATAATGCTCAGAATTTTTTCCTGTTCTTCCTGAGAAATTCCGAGAGTTTCCAGTGCCTGACGTGTTCCGCAATCTGGACAAATCAGCGTGAAATTGTCGATGCGAGAAGTTGCCGGAATGCCCGTGTAAAGTTTTCCGCAAATCGGGCAGATGCGTTCAGTTCGTTCAACTTTCATACTTACTTACTCCTTTCAGACTTTTCCGGAATGCCGTTTCAAGAAATTTCCGGTCAAAACCGAAATCCTGATAGCCTTCCATGCAGGTTGTCATATATTGCCTTGACGGAACTCCCAGTTTGCGTTCCTCGTGCATGATGTATACGAATGCCGTCAGGCGTTTTGTGCCGCCAGTCGCCCATTTTACGGACAGGCGAATTTTCTTCTTGTAATAAAAATTCGGAAAGCCCTCATAAAGGTCAAGGCGTTTTTCATCGGATTCCGTGACTTCCCAGACAGCAACGGGAACTTTTTCTCCATTTTTCGGTTCAATGGTCAGGTAAGAACCCGTTTTCGAGCCTTTGAACAGCAATTCGTAATTTCTGATGATTGCCGTTCCGGCGGGTTTAGCATTCGGGCAACGCTGTTTCATCTGCGAAACATTCAAGTTTGAGCCGTAGGCAAGGTAATATTTTTTCATTTTTACTCCTCCGTGAATTGATTCCGCATCTTCTGCGGTACTGCTATATTACCGTATTTTCGGCGATAAATCAAGTCATTTTGAAAAATAAATGTACCAAATATCAGATGTAATTTTTGTATACAAATGTACAAAATTTACTTGCCGCACAAACCGCCCACGCTGCCCCGTGTGGGCTTGAATTTCCAGTGGGGAAATTATGCGGCGTTTGCCATTCTGCCCGACGTGTGCGAACGTGGCGGCTTTTGTGGGGCTTTCCGCCCCACCGCCGTGCCTGCGGTTCAGTTTCTGCCGAACCGGAAAGCTGCATCGCCGTCAAGGTTTCTTGTCAGGAAATCCCTTGCTGTGGCGAATTCCTCGCCTATAAAGCCCAGCCTCATCAGCCATGTTCTCATGGCGAATTTCGGATTGTCGTGCTGTTGGGGTTTCGGGCTTGCTGTTCTGACCATTTTTGCCATCTGACTCAGTGCAAGGCAAAGCTGAATGTAGCTTTTGAGTTGACCTGCGTGAAGTCCGTTTTTCTTGCCATTTGCAGGCTTGTCGAAGTTAAAGCATCTAAATTCGATTGTGCCTTTTGTAAATGTTGCGTGGTAATTCAGCATATGGTAGCGGCTGTTGTTGTAGTGGTGATTTCGTCCATAATTCGCATCATTTGCCGTGTACCAGATGTCCGCAAGCTGTGCCATTGTGTTGGGCTTTTTCTTGTTGAGCTGCTGCAGGAAATTTGGATTGACCGTTCTGCAATATTGGCTGATTCTTTCACGGTCAATTTTCAGGGCTTCGGCAATCAGGTTTTCATGGCTTGCCATAATATTGGCTAAATTTCGCAAACTTTGCGGTGTGTGTCCCTGTGCTCCAATGTGGCAATGGACGCCACAGCCCCTTGTGTAGTCGCTCTTTGCCCCCGCCTTGCGAAGCCGTCTGATCAGCTCCTGCAAGGTCTCGATGTCCTCGTAGTGCAGAATCGGTGTCACCAGTTCGCATTTTTCACTGTCCGGTCCGCTGATGCTTATGTCTCTCTGGAATTTCCATTCTCTGCCCTGTGAATCCCATGTACTCCAAGTGTAGTAGCCGTTGCGGCTTGCGGTGTATTCGCAGCGGGTTGTGCCGAAAAAGTCTGCGGCAATTCCGGCAGCCTTTTCTCTGGTGATGTTGTTCATCTCGATCTCGACTCCAATCGACTGCTCCTTCATTCTTCTGATCTGTACCTCTGTTTTTGCGTTCATGTTCGTATCCTCCAAAAGTTTATTTTTCGGGGTTTTCCCCTTTCGGTAGTAACATATTAACTCTAAACGGAGGATAAATCAAGCCGCTAAATGTACAGAATATCGCAGAAAATACAGCGTAGAGGATTGTGTAATATACACACCAATTATTTATTTGTGGAGGATTTCAAAATCGTCCACGCCTTCAATCAGGGCAAGGCATCTGCCGTTCTGCCATTTCATGTGAATATTGCCTGCATCATCAACGATTGCCACTTCGCCAATTGTACCGGGCGGGACGGGAGCGAAAGAATCATTCATGCGAATCAGGCGAATCAGCGTGCCTGCGGGATAGCGTTCCCGCAAGGCTTTCAATTCTTCATCATTCGGAAACCGCATTTTCAGTTTCTCCTTCCGGTTTGCCGTGGCGGAATGCCGCACTTCCCGTCAGATGGCGGAGCAGCACTTTTCTTGCCTGTTTGTATTCCACACCAATCATGCCAAGCCGCAGAAGAAAACAGCGGAAAGCGTATTTTTCGTTGTCGCTTGTATCAGGCTTGTTGTTGATACGTTTTTGATTTTTTGCAAACGCAGCAAGACAGGAAATGAATTGATTGTAAGCGACTGCATCGCTTTCATTTTCAAGCGTAAACCACGGAAATCTGACTTTATCCGCTGTGATTTCCATTTCAAGAATATCCGTATCAAATGCATGGCAGAAAAGCGTGTACTTATTCTGAATGATTTGTTTCAGATTTTCCAGAACGCTGTCGCTGAGTTCCTGCCGTGGCAGTTCCACGGTCAGAAAATTGGGACTTTCTGCTATGTAGCCGAATTTGTCAAGCCCTTCAAGAACCTGTTCCACAATTTCGGAATCGCTTCTGTCACTGAAATGCAGAACGCAGTCCTTGTCGATTGTGAAGAAATCGATTTGATAGGCACAGCTCGGAACGCCGAGATACCTGACCTCTGCTCCGGTCAATTCGCTGATTTTCTGTGCCAGTGCCTTACGCTGGCTTTTGTCAATGTTGTATTTAATTTCCATATGTGGCCTCCAATTTCACCGCTTGGCGGTTTTGATTGTAGTCATATATTACCTCTTTTTTCACAGAATTGCAAGTGTCAGAAATGTAGAAATATCGCTGAAAATCAGTCTTTTATTCTACATATCCGGCATAATGTGCAATGCCTGATAATACGAAAAATGCACACGGCACAGCGATTGCATTTCCATAAAGTTTATATTCTGCTGAATCGCTGTAGGGATTTGCAAGCCATCTCCGGATTTGACTTTCTGATTTCGGTTTTTTGCCGTTCAGCGAATTCCATTCATTCCAGACAGTTTTCCAGAATGATAATTCTTTATTATCGGGATTTGGAATATCAAGGTTTTTGCACCACCAATCAGGAAGTCCCTGCAATCTGGCGCATTCTGTCGGAGTCAGTCTGCGGACGATATATTGAGGAAATTCCGCAACTGCCGGCGGGTCTTTGTAGTCACTTGCCACAAGTGTATTTGCGATGTTTTCTTCCACGCTTGTATGATGTGAATTTTTACTCGTGCTGTAAATCAGCGTTTCAGAACCGCCGCCATACATTCCGCCCTTTGCTCTGAGCGTACTGCTTTTTTCGTTTTCAGAATATTTGCTGTAAGCATCCTGCGAAAAGGCAACTGCCGGAACTTCCACCGTATTCAGCGTGTACATGGTTTCGCTCTCTTTGTAACCGTTTCCTTTATGTGACGGACGTGTGCCATTGCCTTCCAGAACAACCATTCCACCCTGATTTTTACTTGGTGACTGGTCGGAAGTGTCAATTGTCCGTGCTGTTTCCGCCTCGTAAAAGCCGCTGTGGGGATTTTCAGACAGCATAGAATTACTGTATTTTGAACAGATCCCATAGACTTTCGGCTGAAATACGGTCTGGTCATTATTGCAGGCAAGCGTGGAAGAAAGATTATCCTGAATTAACGCACCTTTTCCTCCGGAACCACCGCCACAGCGTATTTTGAGTGTTTTCGGCGTTTCCACCACAAACGGCTGGTTATTTCCGCCCATACCCAGATTTGCAGAAATGGTCGGAGAAATTTCAAGAGGTCCTTTGTAACGGGTGTCGGCAGAATGGTTTTCAAACAGCAATGCTGCCGGAACCGTATTTGTCCGCAATGTGGGTGATTTTTCTTCTTCATAACCGATTCCACGTGCTTTTGCGGAATGTTCTGTGCAAAATCCCGCCGAAATCACACACGGAGGATGATGCGATTCCGCACGGAGCGTTGCTGTTTTTTCCGTCAGGACATCGATTCGCTCTCCGCCCTGATCACAAAGGCAGATTCCGCCTGATGCTCCAGTGCTTTCTTCAGCACTTCCGGCAGTGCCTTCCCACGTTCGGAAGCCCTCCGGAGTATGCCAAGGCACGCCCTCTGACTCAAATAATATTTTTCCGGCACATTTTTCAGCAAAATCTGCGACAAGGTAGATACGTTTTCTTCTCTGGGGAACGCCGAAATATTGCGCATCAAGCATTCTGTAGGCGACAGAGAAATCGTCTGCCACGATTTCTCCGGCATTTGTCCATTTTCCCGAAGGTCGAGGAATAAATATATCTGATTTTTTGATTTTGCAGATTTCTTCAAGGACGATTCTGAAATCTTCTCCGCCGTCGGAAGAGAATGCTCCGGAGACATTTTCCCACACGATAAATCTTGGATATTCGCCATTCGTTGCACACCTCATTTCTTTGATTACTCTTACCGCTTGATGAAATAATCCTGAACGCTCTCCGTTCAGTCCGGCTCGTTTTCCGGCTATGCTCATATCCTGACAATTATGAACGACTATGCCGTCTGCAACATAGCTGTTGTCCTCATCCACCGTAAGGTTGTACACAACTTTGATTTTTCCGGTCGGTATCATACTGCGAACCCGATACCAGCCATGCAATTCATCAGTCAAATGTTTTCTTTTCGTGCTTTTGGTGACCACAACAGTATAGTAATCGTGCTGATTTACTGTTCGTCCTTCAATCACTTTTGTTTTTTCAGCCACGGTCATATGAACTGTTGTTGAATAATTCAGGCTTTCTGCAAGGATACGGATACTTTCTGCGAGTGGCTTGCTGATTGTTGAGATTTTCCGTGTATTTTCTTTCCCTTTGACAATACTGCCGTTAGAATCAAAAAGACCTCTCAATAAATTTTGTCTGTAAGAAAATGGCAGTCCGAATACCCATCCGGGCATTTTCTTTCCGGCAGCATACTGTCCAAAATTAGCCGTCAGCCACTCTGCAAGCACTTGTGAGGAAAAAGAAAATTTCACAACAGTTCTTTCATGGGCTACAGTATATCGCTCTGAAACCGACTCTACTGTACGGCGGAGTTCTTCTTCCTTGTCATATGAATCACAGAGAAAAATTTTTCCATAGGTTGCTCCGGCAGAACGTCCTGACCTCTGACCATTGCATACCCAGCCATCGCCAAGCCATCTGCCGATAAAATAAAACAGACTGTCAGACAGAGGCGGCATTCTTTTCTGTTTCCCTGAACCTGAATATACCGGCGAAGCAACAGGCAGGCTTTCTATGAATTTCGGAACTGCCCATAATCTGCCGCACATCTTTTCCGCAGGAATCCACGCTTTTTCTTCTGTAAGCAGTGTCTGGTTTCCACGCTTTCCATTTCCAAGCTGTGGATAATATTTCTTTTCACCGCTGCTGTAAATGGGGTGATTTGGGGTGCATTCCAGTCCATAATGATTTCCCCTGAGCAGTACAGTTTCAGCAAATTTAGCTCCTGTAGCAGTAACGTTTTTCCATTTTCCTCTGTGTGTAAGTACCTTCATGCCGACTTCGACTTTTTCAATGGGAATATATCCTTCTTCGGTCAGCACAAGTGTCCCTTCCGGAAAACACGGACTGCCGAATGTAATCATATCCACGGGTGGCAATTCCGCACCGTTTAATTTGGAAATATCGCCATAATGCTGTACACTTGGCAGGCGGTTATGTGTCACCAGAATCGGATACGGTTCAATTTCTGAATTCCAGATCGGTGTAATTCCTGCAAGCATTCCGGCGAGTTCAAATCCGCCGGAACCCGAAAAAAGGCTTCCCAATGTCAAATTTTTCATTTATTCTCCTTTTTTGTTCTTCTTCCGTGGCGTTTCGGCACAAATTAAAAAAATCCCTGCGAATAGTGGAATCACGATAATGTGAAACTACTACAGGAATTTCATGTGTGTAAATATTCCGCCCGGAAATTTTTGACAGGTAAGCATAGAAATAATGCAAATCTTCACCTTGCAGCATAGCAATTCCGGTGTATGCCATCACCACGGTGCATTCATGTTTCGTCATGTGATGTCTCCTCTTTGGGGATGTCCTCATAATGGATTTTCTTCCCATCACGAATGACAAAAATATCCGCTGTTTTTCCATTTTCGGCGATATACTTGCGGAATCTTTCTACTGCAACATCGACAAATTTTGGTTCTAATTCGATGCCATAACAAATTCGGTCAAGCTGTTCACAGGCAATCAGCGTTGATGCACTGCCCAAAAAGCCGTCAAGAACAAGTCCATTTGATTGTGTACATTGCTGAATTAAATACGCAATCAACGGAACAGGTTTACTTGACGGATGACCGCAGCCGTCCTCTTTTGAATTTTTGATTCTGTCAAATTCAAAGACCGTTGTCTGTTTCTGGTTGCCGTACCAGATGTGTTTTCCGTCTTTTCGCCAGCCCCAGATAATCGGCTCATGAATATATTTCCAGTCAGTTCTTGTCAGCACCAGTCTGTCCTTTTTCCAGACAAGTCCTGCACCGACTTTGAACCCTGCATCTTCATAAGCATCGTGAAAAACTCTTGCTTTTGAAGTCGCATAAAACACATAAATGCTTGCATCTTTCGCCATATTTTCGTGAAATCTCTCAAATGCGGATTTCAGAAATTCATAGCCTTTTTTATCATCTAAATCATCGTTTTTAATTTTCCCTGACGTGCTTTCAAGGTTTACCAAATACGGCGGGTCCGTGCAGACAAGATTAACCTTAACATCACCAAGCAAAGCCTTATATGTTTCAGGCAATGTGGAATCTCCGCAAATTACGGTGTGTTTTCCGATATGCCAGATGTCACCAATCTTTGAAAAACAGGGCTTTTCCAATTCTGATTCAATGTCAAAATCGTCCTGTTTTGCCGTTTCATCAGCGGAAAACAAATCAGCAATTTCCTTTTCGTCAAAACCGGTCAGCGACAAATCATAACCGAGATTTTGCAATTCTTCCATTTCGACGGCAAGAAGTTCATCGTCCCAGCCTGCATCAAGTGCCATGCGGTTATCGGCAAGAATGTAGGCTTTTTTCTGTGCTTCTGTGAGATAATCTACATACACGCATGGAATTGTTTTCATGCCTTCTTCTTTAGCCGCTAAAAGTCTGCCATGCCCTGCAATAACATTGAAATTTTTATCAATAATCACTGGATTAACAAAACCAAATTCCCGAAGGGAAGAGCGTAATTTGGCGATTTGTTCCTTGCTGTGGGTACGGGCGTTGTTGACGTAGGGAATAAGTTTCTCAACCTCAACAAGCTGAAAATCCGTTGTTGTTTTCATTTCATATTCCTCCGCATCAGAATTTTTTTCATGCCTTTTCGGGCATCAAAAATCTGTCCTTTTTTCGCCTGCCCCTTAAGCGTGTTATATTGCTGTTTTGTCATTAATTGGCGGTTTTGCTTTAATTCACGCCAGAAATTGATTTCTGCATCTTTCATACTTATTTGCCTCACTTTCGATTGCGGAGAAGTTTCTCCATTAAATCGTCCTGCGGATTTCCCTGAAATTCAGTGGAGCAATTCGCACGGACAATCTGATAAATCTGATTCCAGCACACATTTGCCTGTTTCACATAAGATTGACTGAGCGAAACATAAGGCGATGCTATTGGTGCATTGGTGGTTGGATGTTTAGCAATATAGCCTGTTCTGTTGATGATTTCCTCGCAGTGTATCCAACGGGAAACGCTCATTGCATATTGCTGCACCAATTCCGGATTGACCAGCTTGTCGCAATTGTAATTTTTCAGCCATTTGTAAGTTTCATTGTACACTTCTTCCGCACAAAGTTTCGTGCCGTCACGCTGCATTTCCATCATAAATTCACGGACAGGAGGTATTTCTTCCGCCTCCAGTTCAGCAGGACGGAGCAGCACTTCCGCACGTTTTCCCTCGCTGATTTTTTCTGAAAGTGCCTTCGGTTTTCGACCTGCACCGGGTCTTGCACCGCCACGGCGTGAGCCGTCTTTCGCCATTGAATTTCACCACCTTTTTCAAAGAAATCAAAAAAATCCCGTAAAATCGGGATAAATCAAAATTAACCCGATTTTCGCAGAATATCGGCAAAACTCAGGTCAATTAAAAATAATCATTATCAGAGGGCAATACCCCATTTGAAAAGCCGTTTTTTTGCGTGAAAGCCCCCGCCGGTAGATTTTTTGCCCATATACAGAGATTTTCAAGCCCCCACCGGTCAGTAGGTGTACTCCGGATTCCTGTCTTTCGTCCATGTCTTGCGGTCATGGCAGGATTTGCAGAGAGCCTGATAATTGGCTTCATTCCACATCAAATCAGGATTGCCCCGATGCGGAACGATATGGTCAACAACAGTTGCGGTCACAAAACGTCCTTCTTGCAGACATTTCACGCAAAGAGGATGCTTACGAAGATAGGCTTTACTGACTTTCCGCCATTTGTAGCCATAACCACGGCTTTCCGCTGACGGTCGCTGTACTTCCGGATGCAGTGGTAGATGTTCAGGACAATACAACTGTCCGACTTCTATTAGCACAGGACAGTTTGGATGTCGGCACGGACATTTACTCTTCCTCGGCATAAAAATCGTCCTCATCATCACAAGAACATTCAAGATGAATCTTTTTCAGAGCTTTTCGGTGCTGGTCTTTTACCCATTCGGTGGTATCAAATCCGAAATGATCAGCAATGCAATCCCACGACAAACCGTCAAAATATCGCTGACGGAGAATTTCTCTCTGGTCGCTGTTGTTATTTTCCATGATGATGTCTTCCAGATTATTTTTCGTGCGAATCAGCTCTCTGATTTCGGATTCTTTATTTTCCAGAATATCTTCCAAAATGTTCTCAAGTGTCAGGGAATAGCCCACTTCATCATACAGCTTTTTCCAGTTTCTGTGCTGGGCGATTTGTTCAGAAATACGGCTGTCAATGTCAATTCCGGTTTTCAGTATTTTTTTCGCAAGCATAATCTTCCTCCTGTTTCGGACATAAAGAAAGCCTTCACGGAAATCCGCAAAGGCTTTTTATGTTCAATTCTTCCATTATCCATTATAGCACGCTTTGTCAATAATGTCAAGGGTGCTAAAACTGCTTTTAACTGTTCTCAACTGCCCTGAACTGCCCAGTTTTTAAATTTTTTTGTTTTTTCAAGTTCAGCTATCGCTTTACGATGTTTTTTGTAAATGCCGTCTTCTGTCATGTGTAATTTTTTTGCCACTTCATTCCAAGGAAGTTGTTTTACATAACGCCAATGCAATACAGCACGGCATTCAATGTCCGGAATTTCGTTAATTGCTGAAATAATGTAACTTTGGATAGCAATCTGCTTTTCTACTGCCTCGGTTAATTCATGTTCAATATCCAATGCTGTACAAATTTTATCAGACATAGAATGGACATTACGAGAACCAGCAGAACCAATTTTTTCTCCGTATATTGCAGTAACAGATGTCAAAGATTCATGAATAATCCGAAGTTGGTCACGCAATGTTTCAATGTCTGTCTGGACAGTTTTCAACGGATTTAAAAATTCTCTTGCAGTCATATGGGTTACTCCTATCAAATTTTCTGAAATTCAGGTTCTGTTCCACGGACGCACATCATTCCCACACGGTCACCGTTGGAATTTTCCATTGCTAAATGATATTTGTCATCAGTCTGCAAAACATCAGAACCGGTGATTTCCATTGCAAGAATCAGAAAATCCACATTTATGGCGGCATAATGCTGTTCGCCATTTCGGGTAAGCGGTAAAGCGTAACCAAGAGAAAATGGGATTCTCTGCTTTTTCGTGCTTTTTCTCCACGCTTTCAGTTGTGCGATGGTGTACGGAATTTTGTAAGCCGTTCCGTTGGTGTCAAAACGATTCGCAATGTTGTCATAAAGACGATCAATTTCTTGTGCGGACTCTTCCGGGCAATTTTCCGGTGCAAAAGTCAAGCCGTCAGGATGATTCGATAAGTAAAAAATGTACGCTGTACTGGCGAAAAACTGCCCATTTCGTTCATGTGCCACAGAAAAGAACGGTTTGAAGAATTGCGATTCTTTTTCGCACATCGTCATAAAGCGTTTTACGGCGGAATAATTTTTTCTGCCGTGAAGTTTTGCCTGTTCTGCGTGCATATCGCTTTCAAGGTCAAGTTTCAGGGCATACAGAATTGTTGCCGTATCCTCCGGAAAAATAACGGATTTCCGGACAGATTTTCCGGTGCAGTTTTCTTTGCTAAGGTAATTTTGCCAATATTCCGCTGCTTTCGTGTCTTTCAGCGTGGAAATGGCGGTCAGAATTTCCGTATAAATTTCTTG
>CANQUJ010000032.1 GCA_947627005.1 uncultured Clostridia bacterium | reverse complement strand
TATTTTTTGCCCCTTATTCATTATTTTTTTCTTCATTTTTTTGCTCTTTCCTATTGACTTTTTATAGTTGGGCTTTCCTCGGCGCCGGCTCGCGGCAAATTCGTCTGCAATCTTTGATTTTTCCGCCGCTATTGACGGATTGAGATAAAAATGTTATAATACTACAAATTATTTTGTAAAAAAGGGCAAAAGGAGTAAAATATGAAAAAGTACGACATTTTTATTTCCTATCGCAGGAACGGCGGCGAATTTACCGCAAAAACCCTTCGCGATAAGCTCGAAGACCTCGGGTACAGAGTGTTTTTCGACGTAGAATCCCTCCGCTCCGGAAATTTCAATACAGAGCTTTACTCTGTGATCGAAAACTGTAAAGACTTTATCATCGTAATGTCCCCCGGGTCGCTCGATCGCTGCACGAATCAAGACGACTGGGTTCGGCTCGAACTCGAAAAAGCTCTACGATGCAATAAAAATGTCGTTCCAGTTCTGCTGCGGGGATTCAGCTTCCCCGACGAGCTGCCCGATTCTATCGACGAAGTTCGATTCAAAAACGGCATAGAGGCAAACCCGCAGTTCTTCGACGCGTTTATTTCAAAACTTCAGGAATTTCTGATAACAAAGCCGCCGCTCTTCCGAAGGGCTGTCAACAACCCGGTCTTCAAGCGGGTCTTCCCTTCGGTAGTCGCCTTGGCGATCGTCGCCGCGATTTTTGTCGGCGGGTTCTTATTCTGGAAGAACACAAGAACCTTCTTCCCTAAGACCGACGTCGAAAAAAGCGTCACAAACGAAGTTATATATTATGTTGAAAGCCATCTGACCGGATTGGACATGATGTCTACCGGCGTAGAGGGAGTTATAGACGCGGCGGAGCGCTACATAAACTCGGGAATGAGCAACCGCTCGGAATTTGAACTTGCGCTAGACGTCGGCTTTAAAGCTCTTGAAAATTGCGACGTCGGCTCAATGGCGCCGTCGGACGGTTTTATCGAACGCGTCGGCGCGCTTAAAAACACTCCGTTCAACACTGCCGATCTGATGGGCATGCAGGACGCTGTGCAAAGCTTCCGCGAAGGATGGGCAAGCAACCTTGCCTATTTCGATTGGCTGACCGGGGATGACTGCTATATGCAGACCGATTCCCGCCTTAAGCTCATCGGGCTGTACCGCAACTTGTTTGAAAAAGAGCTCAAATCAAACGCCTACTGCTCAAACGAGCTGCTTCTGCCGATCACCGAAAAAAGCTCGCTGTCAGATTTCAGAAACTCCTATCTTCCGACTCTTCTGAATTTGCCCCTCTCTTCGGGCTCATGGAAGGACGATGCAGACGTTCTTGAAGCGGAGATCAGCGCCAGCGACGCAAAAACCCAAGAGGCTTTAAGGGAGATTGCAGGATTAGTCGGAGATATGAATATCGAAAACGCCGGCTCCCGCGAAAGCCTTATCAGGGCGTATATGATACTCGGTCTGACGAGAGAGCAGGCCGAGCTGTATCTCGACGGGCAGAACAACCAGACCGCCGAATCGGAATATCTGCCAAAAGACGGCGACAGCGCCAACGTTCTTTGGATCAAGCTCGAATATTTTATTCAGCTTGAAGATTTTAACAGCGCTTCGCTCTGCATAGACGCATATGAAAAAGCCGCGGCAGACGAGGAAGGCGCTGCGGAAATAGTCTCTGCGGTAAGAAACTTTATTTCCTACGCCCCTACCGTCGGAATAAACTTCGGCGTTTTGGTGTCTGGATGGCCCGACCCCGACGATACCGACAGTCCGTATCAGATCGGCGATATAATCATCGCGCTGGACGGAAAGATTTGCCGCTCTAACGACGATTTCAGCGAATACCTGAACTCTTTGACGGAGGATTCGGGATACGCCTATACCGCGACTGTTCTTCGCGCAGACGGTCAGGGCGGAACCGAGACCTTAGAGCTTGAAGCTTCGCTGTATCAGGCGTCGATATATACAAGATCCCTCAATTTAGAAGACAGCGACTGATTTCGGAGGCAGAATATGGCGTATAAACCGAATCCTATTGATTTGTCGGGCATAGATATCTCGGACGAATTGCAAACGGATATCGAACTGATTTCCCGAAACGTGCACGAAACGTGGTCGTCGGTGCGAATGAAGCAGGGCTGGGTCTATGGTGAAGCGGACGACCCCGCGAAAAAAACTCATCACCTGCTCATAGGCTACGACGAGCTTCCCGAAGAAGAGCGGGACGTCGACCGAGCCACTGTTACTTCAACGGTGAAAATGCTCGAATATCTGGGCTATGAAATAAAGAAGAAGGAGAAGATTGAAAAATGAGCGGTTATAATTTTCGGCTCGCCCTTTGCGGCGAGCCTTGCGCCGAACAGGCGGAAAGCATAGAATCGGTTATAAATTCGATCTTGAAAGAGCAGGTAAATTTAAAGCTTACCGTCGCTCCGTCGTATACCGGCGCGGGCTGGGACGAGATCGGCGCTCTTAAAGATCGCGACGTCTTTGCCGTTTTGAAAGACGGCGATACCGCCCCGGAGGGAGAGCGCGTCGAGACTCTTTATATCTCGACCGCTATGCGCTCGGCGGTGGGCGAAACCGTCTGCAATTCTGCCGATTTGGTGCTTGCGGTTTGGAACGAAGACGTCGCGCAGCGCTCCGGGGCGGTGTGGGAGCTTATAGAGCTTTCCCGCAGGCGCGGGGTCCCTTGCGTCTGGATATCCTCAAAGACCGGAGAGATTTATCGGGTCGGAAGATCCTGCTTTGAAAATTACGAACCCGGCAAGCTTTCCGAACTCGTTTCCACGCACAAAGTATCCCCCTTGGAACCGATTCCGGACGTCGAGGCGAAAATTCCGCTTTTGGGCCTCGGAAAATTCCTGCGAAAATCCTATCTCAACAGATATAAAGCAAACAAGACGGAGACTTCTCCGAACGAAGACCGCCTTTTGACCGACAGCTTCTCGATAGATTCGGAAGGCGCAGGATACGAGCCTTTAAGGAAAAAGCTTCTTGAAAGGTTTAAAGCGTTCGACTCTGCCGCCGTCGCCCTTAACGTTCAGTATCAGGCAGTCGTCTATTGGAGAGCCGTGCTTCCGTTTATCGCGAACGTTTTCCTCGCAATCGGCTTCTATACCGAAACGCTTTTGGGAATTTTGGGCATACCCGCCGGAATCCTCTCGGTTGCCGCCGGAATCGGATTTCTTATCCACGGACTTCTCAATCTCTATGTGTTCTTCCTTTCGCGCAATAAAGGGATCAGAGACAAGCAGAAGGCCTTTATCGAAAACAGATATGTCGCCGAAATTTTAAGGGTTATAATCCACTTTCTCCCATACGGCGTCAGCGCCGACCTTCGCGCGCTTTGCGGGGGCGACGAATCCGTTCGCGCCGCGATTCTTGACGCCGCTTCGGATAGCTGCCCCAAAGAACAGAAGCTTGACGAAAAATCCGGGCGAATCGCCCTTGAACACGTCGACGAGATGCTTCACGACCAGATCGACTACCACAAAGCCTCGGCCGAGCGCTACGGCAGAATCGTCGCAACTCTTGACAAATGGAACAAGGTCATATTCGCGGCCGGCTTTATAACCGTCATACTAAGGGCGCTGCTCCAGTTTTACGTCTCGCTCTTCCCGCTGAACGGCCTTATAAACGGCGTCGAGCTCAACAGCTATGTAACTTCGTTCACCAATATGGCGGCAATGCTTCTTCCGGCGTGGGCCTCGTATTTCGCCTCTAAAATCAACCTCTGCAATTTCCGCTATAATCTCGACAATCACACAAGAACCGCCGAAAGGCTTTCAGAGATTCTTGAGCAGGTTCGCGGGCTTGAAAGCAGAAAAGACCTTCCCGTAGACGTCATGGAAACCGTCGCGGAAGACGTCTCCAGAAGCATGATTTTGGAAGACACCATGGCTTGGGAGCATAAACTCGGAGGGGCTTCGGTGACTTTGCTGTGACGACTCCTGCCGATAAATTTATAAAATACTCCGCCTTTTGGTCTTCAAACTGCCTATACGGCAAATGCCGCTTAAAGGGGTTTTGCCTTGATGTCGCGATAGTCGGAAAAAGCGGGTTCTGCCGCGAAATGCTCGATTCCGCGGCAGTAATGAATATCTTTGACCGCGACCAGAATATAAGCTATCATATTTTTGCGACCGACGGCCCCATAGACAGCGATTCCGTAAGGCTTTTCCCGGAAGGTCTTTCTCCCGAGCTTACCGCTCCGGGCGACCGCTGCGCGGTTCATAACGAGCCGCTTAAGGGCTCCGAAGCCCTTAGCTCTGCCGATTTTGTCGCGGCGGAGGATAAAAAAACCGCCTCCGCCATATTAAAATCCCTCCCCGAGGCAAATGTCTCGTCGCCGGATGGCTTCGCGGGGGAAAGGCGCCTGACTTCTCTTGCAAAAAAACTGAATTTCAGATACGCCAAGCTTTACGGCAAAGCAAGGCTTTCGCCGCTTTCAATCAACAGAGAGTGGAATAAGCTTGACGAATTTACAAAGCTTTCAAACCTAAGCGCCGCGGCGTATAACGACCAGCGGCTCGCGATGCTTTCCGAGATGGGGATATCAAAAGACGTCGTCTCGGATTTTGAGCTCGAACGCTTGGCGGAGCTCGAGCATATGAGGTGGGTGCGCTTTCACCTTATAAACGGCTGGAGGCCCGGAGTCCCCGAAAACGGCAAGCGCAAAGACCCCACGAAGCGTATACACTCCGATCTTCTGCCATATTCCGAGCTCTCCGAAGAATCCCGCGAAAAAGACGCGCAGTCGGTTCGGCTGATGCTGTCGATATAAAACAAAAATCCTCGCCCCTATCAAGAGACGAGGATTTAAATTTATCTGTTTCGGTATTTTTCGTCGAGCCGCAGAATCGTCTTGTCGAAGATGTCCGGCATTTCCGGCGAGCGCAAAAAATTAAGAATCTCCTCTTTTGTTCTGCCCGCTTCAAAGAAATATTCGCCGACGAGCAGGTCGCTGTCCCGCCGCCCCGAGTCGAGCTTCAGGGTCATCTTTCCGTCGCTCGACTGCGCAATGTCGATATATACGACGTTGATGCATTTCCCATAGACCTCTGCGCTGACAAATACATGCCCCTGCGGTTCGGTGATTCTGTCCCCCGGGATGCACTTTTCAAGCGCGTCCGCGATAAGCGGAAGAAGCTTCGGAAAACCGGCGCGCCACTCTTCATAGGTCGTCCCAGAGCGGCCGGAACTTTTCTCGGCGGGCTTTTCCTCCGGCTCGGGCTTGGGTTGTTCCTGCTGCTCGGGCTTGGGTTTTTCCTCCGACTTCGGGGCCGGCTTCGCCGCTTCCTGCGGCCTCGGATTTAGTAGCTTCTCAAGGAATTTAAACATATATGCCTCCCTTCGACGAATCAAAAACGCGTCTGCTTTAGAATATTATATAATACCCTCAAGCGAAAATCAAGGCCATATTTTTTAAATCGCCCTCGCATAACCGCCCCTCAAAAATCCCGCCCCTCTCCTTCCGGAAAGGGGCTTTTTTCTCAATCTTCGTCATTCGTTTATCTTTATCGTTTCCTCGGTCTGCTCGCATTTCGTTATTCCGGTGCGGCTGCCGTAGGCGAAGCCGTCGCCGGTAACCGTAGAACTGTCCGAGCTTATAAGCTTTAACGACGAAAAAATCACGACGACAATAGAGCTCGGATAAAATTTTGCCGGCGCCCGAGGGCGCCGGCGTTTCTTCTCACTTCGTTCCGTAAATTCTGTCGCCTGCGTCGCCGAGGCCGGGGACGATGTACGCGTTCTCGTTTAGCCGCTCGTCAAGGTTCCCGCAGTAGATCTCTACGTCGGGGTGCGCCTCGCTAAGTGCCTTTAACCCCTCCGGCGCGGCGATTATCGACATAAACTTGATATGCTTTCCGCCGCGCTGCTTGATAAGATTTATCGCATCGACGGCCGAACCGCCGGTCGCAAGCATCGGGTCGAGGACGATTATAAGCCTCTCTCCGATATTCTCGGGCAGCTTGCAGTAATACTCGTGCGGAACATGAGTTACCTCGTCGCGATACATTCCGATATGCCCGACCTTTGCCGAAGGCACCAGCGCGAGAATTCCGTTGACCATTCCGAGGCCGGCGCGCAAAATCGGCACAATCGCAAGCTTCTTTCCGGCGACCATCGGCTGAACGGTTTTACAGATAGGGGTCTCTATCTCGACCATATCGAGCGGAAGATCGCGCAGGGCTTCGTATCCCATAAGGGTGGCGATCTCTTCGATAAGGGTGCGGAAATCCTTCGTTCCGGTCGATTTGTCTCTTAAAAGAGAAATTTTGTGTTTGATGAGAGGGTGATCGAAAATGGTAATATTAGACATAATCTCGCTCCTTTGCGGCGTTTTTTCCATATTAACATTTTTTCGCGGCAATTTCAACCCTCGGCGCAAAATTTCCAAAAACGATTGAAAAAAACAGCGAAAGATGATAAAATCGTAGCAGAAATTTTATAGGAGGCCGCCATGAAAAGAACCCTTTTAAATCATGGGTGGGAGTTTTGCCTTTGCCCGCCCGAAGAAAAGCCGACCGCTTTTAAGCCGGTCGACATTCCGCACGACTGGCTCATATACGACTCTGAAAACCTCTATAAAGACGGCGACGGCTTCTATCGCCGCGCTATAAATATTTCGGATCCCGAGAAAAACTATACCCTTCGGTTCGAGGGGGTATATCAGGACTGCGCGGTCTTTTTGAACGGCAAGCAAATTTTTGAGTGGAAATACGGCTACACGACCTTCGACGTCCCGCTCGTCGGCGCGGTTTCGGGCGAGAACACCGTCGAGGTTTTGGTTCGGCACCGCCACCCGAATTCGCGCTGGTATTCCGGCGCGGGGATATATCGCAGCGTGTGGCTGACCGAAAAGGGCGGCAGCGAAATTCTTCCGGACGGGGTTTACGTCGCGCCGAAAAAGACCGCCGGCGGCTTTGTGACCGAAATAGACGCCGAAGTTCGCGGAGTCGGCGAGGCTTTGATTCGGCACACCGTTAAATCGAAGAGCGGTGAAACGGTCGCGAGAGGAGAGAAAAAGATCGCCCTCGGCGAAAAGGCCGAGACCGTGACCGTTACCCTACCCGAATTTTCGTCTAAGCTTTGGAGCCCCGAAGAGCCGAACCTCTATACCCTTAAAACCGAGCTGATCCAGAACGGCGAAACGGTCGACGAGGTCACGCAAAACATTGGCTATAAAACCCTTGAATTCACAACCGACCGCGGGCTTTTTTTGAACGGAAAGCCCTATAAGCTGCTCGGGACATGTATCCACCACGACTGCGGGGCGCTCGGCTCGGCGGTGAATAAAACCGCTATACGCCGCCAGTTTGAGATTTTAAAAGATATGGGCGTGAACAGCCTTAGAACCTCTCACAACCCGCCGGCTGTCGAGTTTTTGGACCTTTGCGACGAGATGGGCTTTTTGGTGGACAACGAGTGCTTCGATATGTGGGAGCGCCCGAAGAACAAATACGACTACCACCGATTCTTCCCCGAATGGCACGAGCGCGACGTCGCCTCTTGGGTTCGCCGCGACCGCAGCCGCGCCTGTATGCTTATGTGGAGCATCGGCAACGAAATTTCGGACACAAACTTTTTGCCGCGAGGGGTCGAGCTCACAAAAGAGCTCAAACGCTGCGTTCGGCTTCATGACTACAAGAATCTCTACCCCGTCACCCTC
Organism: uncultured Clostridia bacterium; assembly: GCA_947627005.1. Lineage (GTDB taxonomy): Bacteria > Bacillota > Clostridia > Oscillospirales > Ruminococcaceae > Faeciplasma. The sequence goes on along the minus strand of CANQUJ010000032.1, from coordinate 6,137 downwards.
GGCTCGAACACCATGTACACCGAGGGCGGGCAGGAATGTGCGAAACACCTCGACGTAGTGGGTTATAACTATCTCGAGCGGCTATATGACGAGCACCACGAAAAATACCCCGACTGGGTCATCTACGGCTCCGAGACATCGTCGACCTATCAGTCGAGAGGGGTATACCACTTTCCCGCCGCGACGGTGACCTCTACCTACGACGACGAGCAGTGCTCATCGCTTTTGAACTGCGCGACGAGCTACGGCGCGATAAATTCGGAATACAACATCACGATAGACAGGGTGAAGCCGTTCTCGCTTGGGCAGTACACCTGGACGGCGCTCGACTACATCGGCGAGCCGACGCCCTTTCACACCAAAAATTCCCACTTCGGCCATGTCGACACTGCGGGCTTCCCGAAGGACACCTATTACGCCTACAAGGCCGAGTGGAATCTCTCGGGCGAGCCGTTCGTCCACCTCTACCCCTATTGGGACTGGAACGAGGGCCAGCTTATCGACCTGTTTATCTTCTCGAACTGCTTCGAGTCCGAGCTTTGGGTCAACGGCGAATGTCTCGGCCGCCACCGCCACGACCACACCGGCTTCGGAAAGCTTTCGGGCAGATGGCAGGTGCCATATCGGCGAGGGGAGATTACCGCGATAGGCTATGACGAGCAGGGCCGCGAGGTTGCAAGAATGACGAGAAAAAGCTTCGGCGACCCGGCGGAAATTTCGCTTAAAGCCGACAAGCAAAGCCTTTCGGCGAACGGCGAAGACCTTATCTACGTCGAAATAGGCATGCTCGACAAAAGCGGCAACCCGGTCGAAAACGCGCGGAACCGCGTAAGGGTCAGCGTTTCGGGCGCGGGGCGGCTCATCGGGCTCGACAACGGCGACTCGACCGACTACGACCAATATAAGGGAACTTCGCGGCGGCTCTTCAACGGCAAGCTTTTGGCGATAATCGGCGCGAAAGATTTCGCCGGCGAGATTAAAATGACTGTCGAATCTGTCGGGCTGCCCGAAAAGACGGTCTTCTTCACCGCGCTGCCCTTTATCGGCGAGGCGGCCTGCTGCTCGGCCGAAAACGCCGAGAGCGATTTTAACCCCGAAGTGCCGGTCAGAAGAATAGATCTAAAGGTCAGCGCCCAAACCCTCACCCCCGAGCTAAAAACGATTACCGCCGAGGCAAAGCTTTACCCCGAGAACACGACCTTTTCCCCCGACGACATAATGTTCAAGGTCACGAGCGACGCGGGGGTGGTCACTAATCTTTCAAAAGTCGAATTTTCGGGCGGAAAGGCGACCGTGACGGCAGTCGGCGACGGAGATTATCGGCTTAGGGCATACTGCAAAAACGGCACGCCTTTTGACGCTGTTCTCTCCGAAATCGAGCTTAAAAACGAGGGCTTCGGCGCGGCAAGCTTCGACCCTTACGGAGATATAATAAGCGCCTCGCTCTGCTCCGGATCGAGCGCGCCGCTTCAAGTGGTTATGCAGGGCGGCTTGCAGACCCTTAAGGAGGAGACTTCGATAACCTTTGAAAACGTCGACTTCGGCAAAGTCGGCGCGGATAGGCTTACCGTCGGGATTTTCAGCTATTCGAGCGAGCCGATACCCTTCGACCTTTGCGACGGCGAGGGAAGGCTTATCTCAAGCTTTGTCTATCGGGCCGAAAGCCAATGGAACACCTATAAATACAACACGTTTACGCTCCCCGAAAGGCTTAGGGGAACGCAGGACCTTAAATTCGTTTTCCGCGAGCCGCTAAGGTTCCAGGGCTTCTCGTTTGAAAAAATCCCCCTCTCGGGCGCGGAGATCCCCGCCGCAAGCTGCGACAAGGTATTCGGCGATTCGTTTGAAGTCACCGAAAACGGAATAGAGCGAATCGGCAACAACGTAACCGTCGTCTTTAACGGCCTTAGGGCGGAGGAGCCGGTCAAAAAAATCGCGATAACCGGGCGGACGAGAAACGAAAAAGAGAGCGTTCGGCTTGTTTTCGATACCGCCGGCGGGCAGAAGGTTTATACCCTAAGCTTTGATAAATCCGCAGACTATACTTCCGCGGAATACGAGATCGACCTGCCGAAGGGCGAATTTTCGGCGACCTTGCTGTTTCTTCCCGGCTGCGACTTCGACCTTAAAAGTGTTAAATTTATATAAATCTTTTCAAAAGTCGGCGATAAAAAGCATTATATTTTGTACTTAACGCAAGGACTACCCCCCCCCGATGAATTATAATGATATTGCTTATTTTTAACCGTTTACGAAAGGAGCAATATCATGAAAAAAACACTATCGCTGATCCTTGCGGCATTGATGATAATCGCGCTGGTCGGCTGCGGCGGAAAAAAGCGCCAGCCGATTCAGCTTACCCTTAACACCGAAGACTCGCAGGCGATCCTTGCAGCTGCGGGAATCAAGCTTCCCGATATAAGCGAGGCCAAAGGCGCCAACAGCAGCATCACCTACTTCGGATGGGTAGACTTTATCAACAACTACACCGAAGATCAGATCATCAACACCGGATACTGGACTTTCCGCGAAAAATACGGCGGAAAGGTAGTATTCTCGGAAACCACTTATCAAGAGCGCTACGACAAGCTTGCTACCCTTATCATGGGCGGCGACGCGCCCGACTTCTTCCCCGCCGGAGTAAGCTCGGAAGCCACCTTCCCCATGTACTGCGTTAAAGGAACCTTCCAGCCGGTCGACCAATACGTCGATTATACCGACCCTCTTTGGGAGGGAATGGCCGAGGCGGCAGAGGCTTTCGCCCTCGGAAGCAGGCACTTCGCCTTCGTAACCGATATCACATTCAGAAACGTCTGCCCTTATAACAGAAGAGTAGTAGTCGACGACTGGGGATTTGAAGACCCCGCAGAGCTTTACGCCAACGACGAATGGACCTGGAGCAAATTCTACGATATGTGTATGGAATTTTCGGATGAAGAATCCGACCGCTTCGGAGTCGAAGGAGACGCCTATAACGGCGCCCTCGTTCAAGAGGCTACCGGCCGCAAGATAATCCACAAAGACGAAGACGGCAACTATTATGCCGACGTAGACGACCCCGTCATCGAAGCCGCGAACAACCTTCTCTACGACTTAAGAAAGAACGGCTGCTGCTACCACAAGGGCAACAGCTATTGGGCCGGAAGAAACGACCCGAAAGTTCCGGGCAACGCGGTCAAAGACGGCCTTACCCTCTTCTATATTACATACTTCACCGACATTCAGGGCCCCGTAGACGAAATCGCAACCACTTGGGGAGATATAACCCAGGGCGAAGTTATGTTCGTCCCGCTGCCGAGATATGACGACGGCGACGGCGAGTACTATCTCGCCTCTATCCCCACCGGCTATATGCTCGTCTCTCACGCGACCAACCCCGACGGAGTAGCTCTCTTCGCTTCATGCGAGCGCTTTAAATACATCGACCCGACCGTCGACAGAATCGACCGCCGCCAGCTTCAAGAGAAATATCAGTGGTCGCAGGAGATGCTGGATATGTACGACGAGTGCCGCAGACTTATCCTCAAAAACGCGGGTATGTATCTTAACGGCAACCTTACCGACAGCGCCAACAACGCCTACAACGCCTTCCGCGACTTGGTTTCGAGATCCAATACCGAAACCTCTTGGGCGCAGGTCAAAGAGCAATATAAAGACCAGCTCGACTACTATCTTGAAGATATGAACGTTCAGATCAAGGATTATATCGACAGCATCGGGACCGAAAACGACCCGCTCGGGACCGAGAACGACCAGGCGTAAACCTTAAATAAAACAAAGCCGACCTTTTACGGTCGGCTTTTTTGTTGTCTTTTTATTGTCTGAAAACGTATCCCCGCTCGATATCCGAGGGCTTGCGTGGGGTGTTCCCCGCGCGGTTATAGGTTTCGGTAAGTCGGCGGAGCTTTTCGCAAAGCTGCGGCGAAAGCTCGTCTTTTTCGATCCTCCAGCGCCAGTTTTGCCCGACTGTCGACGGAACGTTAATCCTCGCCTCGTTTCCAAGGCCCAAAAGGTCCTGAAGCTGGGCTATCGCCGTGTCTGCGACAGAGCCCCACGCAAGCCTTAAAAGCGCCTCGGGTATCTCTTCGCGGGTCTTAACTCCGCAATAGTCAAGGCAGAAGCCGAGCTCGCGCCCCGAAAGCTTTTCGGCCCAGCCCTTGGCGGTGTCGCTGTCGTGGGTAGAAGTATAAACCACGCAGGAGCCGCTTGTATAGTTAGAGGGGAGATATTCGCTGCCGGCCGAAGGGTCGAACGAGAACTGCAAGACCTTCATTCCGGGGTAGCCGGTGTCTTTAAGAAGCTGAACAACGTCGTCGGTTATAAAGCCGAGGTCCTCGGCGATTATCTCCTTTTTCCCGAGCCAGTAGTTGGTCGAGTTGAAGAGCTTCATTCTCGGCCCCTCGCGCCAAATGCCGTTGACTGCGTTTTTGTCGCCGCCCGGAACTGCGTAATACCCCGCGAAGGCGCGGAAATGGTCTATCCGCAGAACGTCGTAGATGTCGGTCGCAAAGGCGATCCTGTCTATCCACCACTTATAGCCGTTCTGCTCCATATCCGGCCAGTTATAAAGCGGGTTGCCCCAAAGCTGCCCCTCGGGCGCATAGCCGTCCGGCGGGCAGCCGGCGACGAACTTCGGCCGCTTATCCGAGTCGAAGTCGAAAATTTCGGGCGTAAGCCAAGCCTCGACGCTGTCGTATGCGCAGTATATCGGCATATCGCCGATTATTTTTATCCCGCGCGAGTTGGCGTAATTTTTAAGCTCGAACCACTGCTTGAAAAATTCGTATTGTAAGAAGAGATAGAACCCGATCTCGGCCTTAAGCTCTTTTTTAGCCTTTTCAAGCTCTTCGGGCTCGGCCGCTCTAAGCTTCGGCTCCCATTCATACCAGGGCGCGCCGCCGTGGGCGCTCTTTTCGGCCATAAAAAGAGCGTAATCCGCCGCCCAGTCGCCGTTTTTTTCGATAAAGCGGTCGTATTCCGGGGTCGGCGAAAATCTTTCATAGGCCCTTCTCAAAACTGCGTAGACGTTTTCGTATAAGGTTCCGTAGCTTATGTATCGCCGATCTCCGCCGAAGTCGACGGTTTTATACTCCTCCGGCGATAAAAGGCCGTCCCGCTCAAGTGCCTCAAAGTCGATAAAATAAGGGTTGCCCGCCCTTGTCGAGAAAGACTGATAGGGGCTGTCTCCGAATCCGGTCGGCGAAAGGGGCAGGATCTGCCAATAGGTCTGCTTCGCCTCGGCGAGAAAGTCTATAAAAGCCCTCGCCTCTTTGCCCATCTTGCCGATTCCGTAGTCCCCGGGCAGCGAGGCCACCCCGAGAAGTATTCCGCTTTTTCTCATTGTTTTTTCCTTTCGTGTTTTATTCTTTAGGCTTCGATATAAGCCTCGTTTTTGATTCTTTTCGAGTATACCCGTTCGAGCCCGCCGATCACTTCATCTTTAGAAAAGACGAATTTCGGTTCGTGGCTTAAAAGAAATTTCTCCGCCCTAAGGGTTTTAAGCTTTTCGATACAGTCTTTCAAAAGGGTCGCGTTATAAACCGCTCTTCCGCCCTTTTCGAGGGAATACACGCCGTCCCCCAAAAAGGCGAAGCCGCCCGCCTCGAGCCCCAAAGAGCCCTTTGAGTGGCTTGACGGAAGCTCGAATATATGAAGCTCTATTCCGTCGCTGAGGTAAAGGTCGCCTTTGACGGTCTCTCCCCTTCCGGCGTATTTATATGTGTTCGCGCCCAGAAATATCCGCTCGGCGTTTAAATATTGCAGCGCGCCGATATGGTCGCGGTGAAAATGGGATAAAACCGCGCGGACCGGGGCCCCGAGCCGGTTTATATAATCGGCGTTTTCTTTCAGCGATCCTATGTCGTATATCCAGAACCCGCTCTCCCCGCGGATCACGCCGACGTCGGCGGAAAGTGGCGACTCGCTCGCGGGTATTCTGTATATATTCTCGGAAATCTCAAGAAGCTCCGTAACGATCACCCCGCTTATGTAGCGATTATAGCACAATTTTTCGGGGTTGTAAATAGGCTTTTTGCTGAATAATTCAGACTGTGCGCCCTTGTGAGATTATGCAAAACCGTGTCATTTAGTAACAAATTAGTAACACGAAAACGCTGCTATTTGTTTGACGTGGTTAT
>CANQUJ010000031.1 GCA_947627005.1 uncultured Clostridia bacterium | reverse complement strand
GACTTTCTCGCTTTAATTTAACTCAAAGCAATTTCAAAAGGGTTTTTATAGTTCTATTGTTCAATTTTCAAGCTGCCGAATTTCGCTCCCCTCCGAAAGGGTGCCCGATTATTTTATCACAACGCCGGGGCATTGTCAAGAGGTTTTTCGATTTTTTTCAAAAAAATTTTAAGCTGTAAAGCTTAACGACTTGACCCGAGGGACAGCTTTGTTACTATACCACTTTTTTATTCGCGTGTCAAGAGAAGAATCGAAAAAATTTCAAAAAATTTTCTCATTCGCTCCCATACGCCGCAAGCTTGGGGATATTCCCGTCCTCGGCGAAAGTCGAAGCGTTATAAAGGATAAGCGCCCTGTCGAAATCCGAGACGTCGACATAGTCCGAAAGCCGCATCATATATCTCAAATCTACCAGCACGACCCGCGAGAAATGCTTTGTCAAAAACGGCGCGAAGCAGTTCGCGTATGAATCTTTTATGACCAGGATCGACCCGCCGCCGGCCCCGGAGGTTATCTCTATCATCGGGACGTTTTCGCCGAGGTAGCAAAGATATTTGTCTTTTTTGTCGAGATATTCCCTGAAAAATACCGAGTCGCGCTCTTCGGTCGTGCCGTCGGCGCGGGTTATTTTTACCGACGAAATCTCCGCCCCGCCGGAGGTATAGAAATCTATCGCGTCCGGCTCAACGCCGTCGACTATAACCGACGAGTAATAAGACCCCAAAAAGCTTCGGCTCGCGTGCTCGACGTCGATTTTGTCAAGGGTCACGGGGCTGTATCCGAATCTTCTTATACAGGTCGAATATGCGATATAGGCGCCGTATTCCGTCCAGTGATGGTCGGTTCTGTAATAGATATAGTCGTCGCGGGCCCTATAAAGCGGGTCGTAGACGTCGATGGTCTGCGCGCTGCCCTCGAGCGCCGAATAGACGTAGTTTATCATCTTCCGCTGCTCTTGAAGGGGGGAATAGTTCGGAAGAAGGTCGGCGTATATCTGCGAAGAGGTCGGGGCAATCATAACGCTAAGCCTGCCTTCTAAAAGCTCGCCGAATTTTTTTATCGCGGCGACCGAGCGGTCGACCGTTTCATAGTCGACCGGCGCGGAAGCTTCGTAAAGCCGCCCGCCCGAGATATAAATTCCGTTGACTTCGTCATGCCCCGCGAGCCTTTCAAGGCTTGTTCTCAAAGATATCCACCTCGGCCGCATTATAAAATGCTCGCGGGAATATTCCGACCAGTCGGAAAAATACTCCCCCGAAAACCAGGCCGAGGCGCTTATTTTAGGCTTTTCGGCCAAATAGCGGTTCTCAAGCTCCGAAAAATCCGATTTTTTCGAGATTATCGTGGCGATCGAGAGCGAGATCACGACGGCAGAGAAGAGCGCCGAATTTACAACGGCGGTGATTTTTTTAAAGGTCGTCTTCATTCCGGCGCCCCCTTTCTTTTTAAATCAGAAGTTGAAATACAAAAACGGGTTGTAGCTTTCGTTGACGAGATAGGCGGTCGAGGCTATCAAAAGAAGAAGGGTTACTATCGGATTGATAAGCTCGAACACGCTTATTTTAAGCCCCGCGCGGGAAAGCCTTTCTTCGGCCCGCTCGCGGAAATTCTTCGGCGCTTCTGAGGAGAAGACCGCGCAGAGCGAGAGGATCGGCGAATATTCGCAGACGAGCCAAAGGGTGTTTCTGTCCGAAAAAGAGCCGCCCCCGCCGAACATCGCCAAAAAGAACCCGCCGGCGCTTTGAAGCGGAAGTTCGAACAAAACCCAGCCGAAGATCACCGCCAAAAGAGTATAGAGCCACGAAAAGAAAGGCGGTATCTTCTTTAAAATATCCCCCAAAAAGAGCCTTTCAAAGATTATCAATACCCCGAACCACGCGCCCCAGACGACGAAGTTAAAGCTTGCGCCGTGCCAAAGCCCCGTCAAAAGCCAGACTATCGCGAGGTTTCTTACCGTCTTTAAGGTCCCGCAGCGGCTTCCGCCGAGGGGGATATAGACGTAGCTTTTAAACCATTCGCCGAGGGTCATATGCCAGCGGCGCCAAAATTCGCGAACGCTTTTGGAAATATAAGGAAGATTGAAGTTTTCGGGGAAGTTGAACCCGAGCATTTTACCGAGGCCGACAGCCATATCGGAATAGCCCGAAAAGTCGAAGTATATCTGAAAAGTAAAGGCGATTATCCCGAGCCAAGCCGCGAGCGCCGGAAGGGTAGAAAAGTCAGCCGACTTTATCTGCTCCCAAAGCCTTCCGATGTTGTTAGCCAAAAGAACCTTTTTCGCAAGGCCGCGGACGAATCTCGTTATTCCCTCCGAAAATCCCTCGACGGTCACTCTCCGCGAGGTGAGCTCTTTTGAGATATCGCCGTATCTTACTATCGGCCCGGCGACGATTTGGGGGAACATCGAGACGTATGCCGCAAAGTCGATAAAGCTGCGCCTTACCTCTATCTTTCTCAAATAAAGGTCGACGGTATAGGACATGCTTTGGAATGTGAAGAAGGATATCCCTATCGGAAGAATTATCGCCGAAAGGGAAAAATGCGTTCCGAAAATGGTGTTAGAGGCCGCGGCGTAGATATTATAAGGTATCGAAACCCCGAATATAGAATTTATCGTCTCTACTATAAAAGAGGTATATTTAAACACCCCCAAAAGCCCGAGGTTCATGACGACAGAGGTTATAAGGCAGGCTTTTCTGATTTTGTGGCTCGAATCGTATTTCGCCATAATCCGCCCGGCGAAGAAGTCTATCAAGCAAGATAGCAGCAGAACGAAGACGTATACCGGCTCGCCGAAGGCATAGAACGCCAATCCCGAGAGGAAGAGCGCAAAGTTTTTAAATCTTCGCGGGGTGAGATAATAGAGTATCAGAACGGCGGGAAGATAGAAGTATAAAAATTCCACCGACGAAAAAACCATGCCGCTTCTCCTTTCTTGAAAATTTTAAAAAATCCTACTCTTTTTCGATATCTTCGAGCGCTTTTTTATATTCTTCGGCGCTCATCGAGCTGTTTATGAAGTCCAACAGGCCCGAGATCGAAAGCCTTTCGGGAAGGCCGAGCCGCTTTAAAAGCTTCGCCCGCTTTTGAGATGAATCCTCTTTTCCGAAAAGCCCGTCTTCGTAAAGGTCGGTTCGCGAGACTTCTTTTATTTTGGGCTCGCCGCCATCGGCAGCCCCTGCCTTTATAAGCGCCTCGACTATCACCTTTTCGTCGACCCCTTCTACCCCAAGCTTCCCCTCGGCCGAGGGGGCCCTTTTTCTTCGCTCTTTGCCGAAGATATCGGGAATATAGGCGCACCGAACCGTCCCCTTTCCGACGAAGCCTTTTATATATCCCCGAATCTTAAATCCGGCCGAATCGCTGTCGGTCAGAACGGTTATGCCGCCGCTTTCGGCGTATTTTCTTATAAGCTTTTTCTTCTCCGCGCTTTTGAATATCCCGAAGCCGTCGGTGGTGACGATCGGGCAGTCGACTATATTAGAAAGCTTTATCTTGTCGTATTTCCCCTCGACCACTATCGCGCCGTTTATATGAAGCATTTTTTCACCCGCCGAAGCTTAACATTTTAATTATCGCCGTCTCTAAAAGAATCCGATTGTCTGTCGGCTTTGATTTCATATCTATGTCGCAGTCCGACAAAACGCCGAGGCAATACCTAAGGGTATCTATCGAAATCCGCGAACAGTCCCTGAAAGCGTTTCTGACTGCAAATTCCCGCCCGCGATAGGAAAAATCCGCCGCGACGTCGCTTTCGCGCCGGCCGGATATTATCGCAAGCTTGGCGCGGTAAAGGTCGGTAAACGCGCCGGCGATTATCGACAAAAGGGCGATACTGTCCTCCCGGCGGCTGTAAAGCTCTTCCAAAATCGGGAAGACCGCGCTTTTGTTCCGCATAGCGACCGCCTTTGCAAGCTTATAGGCGTCGGTGTCAAGCTGCCCGGCGACAAGCTCGCGAATGTCGTCCTCTTTGATCTCCTCCCCGGCGCGATAGGCGCAAAGCTTGTCGATCTCGTTGTTTATCGTCAAAAGATTGCAGAGGCATAGCTCGGCAAGGGTTATCGCCGCGCTTTGCGAAATCGACGAGCCGCCCTCGGCAGCCCTGTCGCGGATATACCCCGCAAGCTCCTGCGGGCGCTTATATGAAAATTCCGCGACCACCCCGCCCGCAGACTCCACCGCCTCGGCCAACTTTAAATTTTTCGGCGAAAGGCTTTTCTTCCCGCCGCAGGGGTCGACGGCCGTGGCGTAAAATATGACGGTGGTCGTCTCCGGGTCAATCCCGGAAACCGAAGATATCAAAAACTTGAGGTCGTCGGCCCTTAAAGTTTCGGCGTTAAGGTCGTTTACCGCCGCGACCACCCTTTCGGCGAACATCGGAAGAGAGGCGCAGACGTCTGAAAACGCGGAGACGTCGAACTCGCCCCCCGCGAAGAAGTGGTAGTTAAGGTCGCGGGCTTCGTTCGGAACGAGCTTCGCCGTAAGCTTTTTGACCGTCCCCTCGAGCGAGGCGGTATCCTTTCCGAAAAAATAGAAGCAGGGGATATTTTTTCCGGAGCGGATGAGCTTATAAAGCTCCTGCTCCGGGGTTATTTTTACCGCCGTAGTTATCACTCCAATCCGAATTGCTTGATCAAATCGCCCTTAAATACCTCGGTCTTTCCGGCTTTTCCGAATACGCAGAGGCCGTTTTTAATGTAAAGCGAATATTCCCCGCCGCTCTGCGAGATTATTTTTATCTCGTCTTCGCCGACGGTTATCTTCGCGCCGAACGCGGATATCGCCGAACCTTTTGAAAAAATCCCGGTCTTGACCCTTCCGCCGTAGACGTAGGAGTCGGGCGGAAGAAGAATCTTATCCGGTGGGACGGATAGGCCGCAATAGGCGGAATAGGCGGACTCGGCGTTGTCAAGCGCTATCGCCGCCGAGATCTTCGATACTCCGTATCGCTCGACCGCAGTCTCGACCCCGTCGGCCATTCCGCCGTCCAGGTCTATTATAATACATTCCGCGCCTTTGCGCAAGACCGCCGCGCGAAGGTCTCCCCTTGAAAGCGCGCAGACCGACAAAGAGCCGCCGGAGATCAAAATTTCGGCGCAAAACGCCGCCGCGACCGCCGCCGAGCAAAACGTCCCGAAAAGCGCGGTCTTTCTTATGTTTTTAGAGCAAAGCCACAGGGCGATAACCGAACAAACCCCCGCGAAAGCCGCTATCGAGGCCGCCCTATACCCGAGCGGAATCACCCCGACCCCGAGGGAGGATATTTTTTCGGCGGCGAAGACCGCAACCTTGCAGATCGCCCCGGCGAGGTTTATAATCGGCGAAAAAGCGCAGCCGAAGAGCGCGTATAACATTCCGGCGAAAAGCGCCGCCGAGCAGAGCGGTATCGCGAAAATGTTGGTTATCGGCGAAAGAAGCGAAAGCTCGTTGAAATATAGCATTATAAATGGCGAAGTCGCAAAAGCGGCGCAGACCGAAGCGACGACCGTTTTTAAAATCCGGCTTTTTATCCCGAACTCGCGGCAGACTGCCGGGGACATAACCGCGACCCCGAAAACGCCCGCCAAAGAAAGGGTCAGCGAGCTGTCGGCCGCGGCGCAGGGGTTTATAAGAGTCATCAAAAACCCGCAGACGCAAAGGGTGTTCAGCGGGTCGCTCCGCCGCCTTACAAACGAAGAAAGTATCGCGATCAACAGCATTATCCCCGCGCGTATCGCCGAGACCCGCAGCCCCGCGAAGACTATATACGCCCCTGCGCAGAAAATACAGACCGCCGCCGAAAGAGCCCTCGGCGCTCGAAGCCGCTTTAAAATCGCTGCCGCCAAGACTATCACCGCCGAAACGTGAAGCCCCGAGACCGCCGCAAGGTGGCCTATCCCCGCGCGGTTAAGCTTTAATCGCAGGGGGCTTGAAAAGGCGCTTCTGTCGCCGGTCACCATCGCGGCCAAAAGCTCGCCGCTCTCGCCGGGAACGCTTCTTCGGATATTCTGCGAGACTTTTTTCGAGTATTCCTTAAGCGCGGTAAAAAACGTTCGGTTCTCGCCGATTATCTTCGCCCCGCCGGCGCTGCCGGAAATGAAAATACCGTCCGGCAGGTAGTATTCCCTCGCCCTGAAAAACGCCGTGTCTTTAAAGGCCGACATTCTTGCGGTAAGCTCGATTTTGTCGCCCAAGCGGCCTTCAAAGCCGCTAAGATATATTATCGCCCTCGCGGGGATTCCGTTTACCGTCCCTTTTACGGTTACCGAAGAGCGGTCTCCTCCGGAATAGTCCTCGACCGTTCCGACCACCCGCGCCTCTTCTCCGTCGAGCCGCTCGAGCGGGGTGATTCGGGAAAGATAAAAAATCTCTCTCCAAGAAAAAGCGAGCAGAAACGCCGCGATAAACAAAAGCAGGCGGCTTTTGAAGGCGGGCTTAAAGACTATCGCCGCAAGGCCGACGGCTGTCGCAACCGCCGGAAGGACCGGCCCGCCGACATAAAACGACAAAAACAGCGCGGCCGCCCAGCCCACGCAAAATGGCACCGCACGCCTCGTCATTCGCCCGCCCCCTTTTTAGCGATTTTGTCGATAAATCCCGCCGAGCGCGGCCCGACGGGATTCGGTTTTGTTATTTGAAGAACAGCGGAAGCTCTTCAAGAAAGATGAGGTCGTCCCGCTTGGCGGCGTCGCCCTCGGCCAAAACCGCCGCTTGGCCGACGATCGTTCCGCCGGTGTGGCCGATCAGCTTGTGAAGCGCCTCAAGGCTTTCGCCGGTCGAGACTACGTCGTCGACTATAAGAATCCTCTTGCCGTTCATATAATCCGCCTCGTTTTTGTCGAGCCAGAGCTTTTGGTCGGCGGCGGTGGTTATCGAGCGAACGTCGACCGAGATCGGGTCGTGCATATAAAGCTTCGCCATCTTTCTCGCGACGATGTACTTCATGCCGTTGCCCTTCTGCCTCGCCATTTCGTATGCGAGCGGGATGCCCTTGGATTCGGCGGTGACGATAACGTCAAAGTCGGGGACCTTTTTTAAAAGCGCCTCGGCGCACGCGACGGTAAGCTCTACGTCCGAAAACATGATGAACCCCGCGATGCTCAAATGTTCGTTTACGGGGCAGATGGCGAGCTTTCTTTCAAGCCCCGCGACCTTTAAATTGTAAAATTCAGCCATTGATTTATCCTCCTGTCAGATATTGTCGCACATAACGCCGAGCGGTCTTCCGCCCAAAAGGTGGAAGTGAATGTGGAAAACCGTCTGCCCGGCGTCGGGCCCGCAGTTTGATACCACTCTCCAGCCGTTTTCAAGATTCTTTTCTTTCGCGACCTTCGCGATAGCCTCGTAGATTTTGCCCACAACCGCCGAATTTTCGGCCGTAATCTCGCCCGCGGAGGAAATATGAACCTTCGGGACGAACAAAATATGGGTCGGCGCGACCGGCGCTATGTCTTCAAAAGCGTAGCAGTATTCGTCTTCGTAAACCTTTTTAGAGGGGATCTCCCCTTTTATGATCTTGCAGAATAAACAGTCGTTCATTTCGGCTCCCCTTTCAGTCTTTAACAAATTCCGCGATTATCTCTTCCGCCGCTGCAAGGGCCTCGTCTATCTTAAAGATATCCCCTACTCCGGCCATCGCGCTGTCGGGGCGCCCGCCGCCCCTGCCGCCGGTGACTGCGGCGATCTTTCCTACCGCCTTTCCGGCCAAAACTCCCTTCGCGACGGCTTCCTTTCCGGCGGTAACGCAGATATTCGCGGACTTGCCGTTTACCCCCGCGATAACGCAGACAATCTCGGGGTTCTTGTCCCTGATAGCCTCGGCCAAAAGGCGAATTTCGTCCGGCTTCATCGGGTTGAACATCGCGGTTATAAGCTTAACGCCCTTAACGTCTACGGTTCGGTCGAGAAGCGATTTCGAGCGAATCTCGGCTATCGCGGCCGAAAGCTCGTTCTTTTCTCTTTCAAGGGCTCTGATCTCCTCCATAAGCCCCTTTACCCTCGCGACAAGCTCGCTTTGGTTGGTAAGTTTCAAAAGCCCCGATGCCTCGTTAAGGGTCTCGATCTGCTTGCCCATAACCTCTAAAACTCCCTTGCCGGTTACGGCTTCGATTCTTCTGACCCCGGCCGCGACCGAGCTTTCGGAGACTATTTTAAACAGTCCGGCTTTAGAGGTGTTGTCAAGGTGGGTTCCGCCGCAGAACTCTATCGAGGCGCCGCCCATCGAGACGACCCTTACCGTCTCGCCGTATTTTTCGCCGAAGAGAGCCATCGCGCCGAGCTTTTTGGCCTCTTCTATCGGCAGAACCTGCGTTTTAATGTCTATCGCGGAGAGAATATAGCTGTTTACGAGCATCTCTACCCGCTGAATTTCGTCAAGCGTCATCGCGCTGAAGTGAGAAAAGTCGAACCTGAGCCTCTCGCTGTCGACGAGCTGGCCGGCCTGGTGAACGTGGTCGCCCAAAACGGTTCTAAGCGCCGACTGCAAAAGGTGCGCGCAGGAGTGGTTTCTCATCACCGCAAGGCGGTATTCGGAATCGACCTTAAAGCTTGCGCTTTGGCCGACTTCGATCGCCCCCTCGACTACCTTTACCTTGTGGGCGGTCTTTCCGCCGACGGCTTTTTGAGTGTCTATAACCTCGCACCTGCCGGTTTTTGTAGTGATCTCTCCCCTGTCGCCGACTTGGCCGCCGCTCTCGGCATAAAACGGAGTGAGCTTTGAAACGATATAAACCTCGTCGCCCGCGCCGGCAGCGTTTATAAGCTCGTCTTCGGTCGCGATAAAGTCGATGACCGACTCGGCCTCAAGCTTTTCATATCCCACAAATTCGGTGGTGTATTCGCGGTCTATCTTGTGGAAGACGGTTTCGTCCGCGCCCATATATTTCGAGCCGCCGCGCGCCGCCCTCGCGGTGTCCTTCTGTACCTGCAAAGCCTCTTTAAATCCCTCTTCGTCACATTCGAGGCCGCGCTCTTCCAAAATCTCCCTCGTAAGGTCTATCGGGAAGCCGTAGGTATCCGAAAGGAAGAAGCACTTTTTGCCGTCGAGGATCTTTTCGCCCTTTGCGGCCATCTCGTCGATATAGCCGTTTAACATGACGAGCCCGCGGTCGATGGTGTCGTTAAAGTTCTTTTCCTCGTTGGTCAGAAGCTTTACGATATAGTCGTATTTCTCTTCAAGCTCGTTGTATTCGCACTTCGAGCAGTCTACCACCGTTTTGACGAGGTCTTTAAGGAAGAGCCCCTCTATCCCCAAAAGCTTTCCGTGCCTTACGGCGCGCCTTAAAAGCCTTCTCATGACGTATCCCCTGCCCTCGTTAGAGGGAAGAACGCCGTCCGAAGCCATAAAGGTGACAGTCCTTATGTGGTCGGTGATGACGCGGATAGAGACGTCTTTTTTATATTCGACCCCGTATTCGCAGCCGGCGATCCGGCAGATGTGGTCCCTTATCGCCTTGACGGTGTCGACGTCGAAGATGGAATCTACGTCCTGCATAACGGCGGCGAGGCGCTCAAGCCCCATCCCGGTGTCTATATTCTTCTGCGAAAGCTCGGTATAGGTGCCGTCTTCGTGCCGCTCGAACTGGGTGAAGACGAGGTTCCAGACCTCCATATATCTGTCGCAGTCGCAGCCGACGGTGCAGTCGGGCTTGCCGCAGCCGTATTTCGGCCCGCGGTCGTAATAAATTTCGGAGCAGGGGCCGCAGGGGCCGTCGATCCCTGCCTCCCAGAAGTTGTCCTCACGGCCCATTCTGAATATCTTTTCCTCCGGCAGGCCGACTACTTTGTGCCAGATATCCGCCGCCTCGTCGTCTTCTTCGTATACCGAGACGTAAAGCTTTTCTTCGGGTATCTCGAGGACCTTGGTCATATATTCCCAAGCCCAAGATATTGCCTCTTTTTTAAAGTAGTCCCCGAACGAAAAGTTCCCGAGCATCTCGAAAAAAGTTCCGTGGCGGGCGGTTTTGCCGACGTTTTCAATGTCGTTGGTTCTGATGCACTTTTGGCAGGTGGTCATCCTCGTTCTCGGCGGAACCTCCTGCTTGGTGAAATAGGGCTTAAGCGGAGCCATGCCCGCGTTGATAAGAAGCAGGCTCTTGTCGTTTCTCGGTACCAGGGGGAAGCTTTTGTGCCTAAGGCAGCCCTTGGATTCAAAAAACTTAAGATAGCTCTCTCTAAGCTCGTTAAGTCCGGTCCATCTCATTTTAGTCATATCCTTTCAAAATAATCTTTTATAAAACAAAAAACACTCGCCCCGAAAGCTTGGGGCGAGATAGTCGCTGTACCACCCAAATTCGCCGCTTGATACGCTTAAATCAAAAGCGGCCTCTTTTGCCTTTTAACGCGGGCTGCGCCGCGGTTTTCCGCGGGGCTCGGGGGTAGCACCCGCGGCCTTCCCGCGCTCGCACCGGCCGCGCGGTCTCTTTAAAAGAAGGATAAGCGGTCATTCCCGTCTCTGCCTTTTTACCTTTTGATTATATCCGCGCTTTCGCTGTTTGTCAAGAGATAAAACCCGATTTTTCCGCCGAAACGGCGTTTTTTGCTTGCAAAAAAGCTTCGGGGGCGGTATAATATAGCAAAACGAAGGAAAGGCGGCGGTTTTATGTCTTCAAGGCTCGACGAAAGCGTTATGTATCTTAAGGGCGTCGGCCCGAAAAAGGCGGAGCTTTTTGAAAAGCTCGGGATAAAAACGATCCGCGACCTTATCTTCCACCTTCCCCGCCAGTATCTCGACTTAACCTCGCCGGTCCCGATAGCCTCGGCGATATTGGAAGAGCCGAACGTCATCGAGGCGGAGATCGTCAAAAAAGAGCGCCCCGCGATGATCCGCCGGGGAATGACCCTTTACCGCCTTCTTGCCACCGACGGGACCGACGATATGAGCGTCGTCATCTATAACTCTCAATATCTCTTCGACTCGCTGAAAATCGGCGAAAAATATATTTTATACGGCAAAATCACCGGCAATCTGACCAGAAAAGAGATGTCTTCGCCGACCGTTTTAAAGTCCTCCTCGGCCGACAAAATCCTCCCGATATACCCGCTGACCGCCGGGCTTACCCAAAACATTTTAAGAAGCTGCGTTAAAATCGCGCTATCGCTTATAATCCCGGGCGAGGTCGAATTTTTGCCGGAGGATATCCTTTTGCGCGCGGGGTTTATCCCCGAATCCGAGGCGCTCAAGGCTATACACTTCCCGAAAAGCCGCGAAGAAGTCGTTCCCGCAAGGCGGCGGCTCTCCTTCGACGAGCTTTTGACCTTGCGGCTCGGAATGTCCGCCATGCGCGAACGCGCCCGAAGCTCTACCACCTTTTCGATGAAAAACGCCGATATTTCCGGCTTCGTCTCGGCCCTGCCGTTTCGTCTTACCGGCGCGCAGAACCGCGCTGTCGCCGAATGTTCGGCCGATATGCAAAAAACCGTCCCGATGAATCGGCTTATTCTCGGCGACGTAGGCTCCGGGAAGACGGCCGTCGCGGCGGCCTGCTGCTATATCGCGGCGAAAAACGGCGCCCAAGCGGTTATGATGGCGCCGACCGAGATCCTCGCGGCGCAGCATTACGCCTCTTTAAAAGGATTTTTAGAGCCCTCGGAGATAAAAATCGGCCTGCTGACCGGCTCGCTTTCAAAAAAGCAAAAGGCCGCGGTCTATGAAGAAATAAAATCCGGCGGGCTTGACGTCATCGTCGGGACCCACGCGCTTTTGCAGTCGGGGGCGGAATATTCCCGCCTCGGGCTGGTCATAACCGACGAGCAGCACCGCTTCGGGGTCGCGCAAAGGGCGGCTCTCGCCGAAAAGGGCGAAAACCCCCACCGCCTCGTAATGTCGGCCACGCCGATACCGCGAACCCTTGCGCTTATGATCTACGGCGAGCTCGATATTTCGGTCTTGGACGAGCTTCCGGCCGGAAGAAAGAAGATCGAGACCTACGCCGTCACCGGCAAGCTTAGGTCGCGCGCCTGCGCTTTTATCAGAAAAGAGCTCGATTCGGGCGGGCAGGCATATATCGTCTGCCCGGCGGTGGAAGAGGGCGAGGGCGAGATGAAAAACGTCTCGGACTATGCGAAGGAGCTTTCGGCCGGGGAATTTAAGGGCTATCGGCTCGGGGTTTTGCACGGAAAGCTGCCCTCGGCCAAAAAAGAAGAGGTAATGCGCGCATTTAAAGACCGCGAGCTGGATATTTTGGTCTGCACCACCGTTGTCGAAGTCGGGGTAGACGTTCCGAACGCCTCGGTCATGATGGTCGAAAACGCCGACAGATTCGGCCTTTCACAGCTTCACCAGCTTCGCGGAAGGGTCGGCCGTGGCGAAAGAAGCTCGTATTGTATTCTTATAACCGACAATACCTCGGAAGAGAGCAGAAAAAGGCTCAGAGTTTTAAGCTCGACCTCCGACGGATTCGAGATTTCCGAGGCCGACCTCGAACTTAGGGGCCCGGGCGATTTCTTCGGCTCGGCGCAGCACGGTCTGCCGCCCCTTAAAATCGCCGACCTCGCCGCCGACCGCGACATTGTCAAGGCGGCGCAGGATACCGCCGAGATCATCTATGACACCGGGAGGATAAACCTTCCCGGGTGCGCGGCGCTAAGAAGCCGGGTAGAAAAGCTGTTCGAACGCGCGGGGGACTGAAAAATGTATACAGAATATCAAGACGCGGACGAAAATATGGACGAGATCGAACAAAAAGACCACGCCGGCCACCGTGCAAGGCTTAAAAAACAGTTTATCGAAAACGGCCCGGAGCAATTTTATCACCACCAGCTTTTAGAGCTTTTGCTCTTCTACGCCATCCCCCTTAAAGACACCAACCCCCTTGCGCACCGGCTTATAGAGCGCTTCGGCGACATTGAAAGGGTTATGACCGCCCCGGCCGAAAGCCTTATGAGCGTAGACGGAATGGGGAAAAACGCCGCAGCTTTTTTAAAGGCGGTAGAGGATATATACGCCGAATACGGCAGGGCGGATTCGGGCGGAAGGATATTTTTGGACAACGGCTTTTCCTCCGACTCGTACTATTCCTCCGTCTTCGCCGAAACCGAGGGCGAGCAGCTCGGAATGACGACGCTCGACGAAGACGGCTCGGCGACTACCACGCAGCGGATCTATATGGCCGAGGGCCCTAAAGCCGCCGAAAGAAAGCTTTGCGAGGCGATAGCCGCCTGCGAATGTAAAAAGTGCGTTTTGTGCGTATATCGCCCCTCCGGCGTTCCGCTTTCATATGAAGAAAGGGTCGCCTACGCGAAAATTCGCGACATGGCCGGCCGACTCGCCGAGATCGCGGGGTTCTATGTTCTCTCGGGAGGAAAAACCACCGTCTTTTCGGAGCCGGAATATAAATAAAAGCAAGCTCCCGAGCGTTCGACATCTGCTCGGGGGCTTTGAAACGTATTGCGGGTGCGGCAGAAGTCTGACCGCGTCCTATAAATAATACGCGCAAGGAGCGCAAAATATTGCGCGAAGAAAAAATTTTTATTCGGCGATAAGCTTCATAAACTTCGCGTTTTTTTCTAAAAGCTTGAAAATTATAACGCCGACCAAGCTTACGCAGACAAATTCGCCAGCCGCGACCTCTATCGCGTTGAGCCAAAACGGGGTCTTAAAGCTTATCGTAAGCTCGAGGCCGACTATTATCGCGTTGGTGAAAACCGGCGCGAGCGACGCGATATAAAGGTTCGGGCTTATGAAGATGAGAAGCACCGCAAGCAGCGTAGCGAGGGTCCCGAAGACCATATCCATAAGCATCATCGGGCTGAAGATATTTGCGATGAAACAGCCGACCGTAAGCGCTATGCCGTAGTCTTTTTTATAAAAACAGAGCAGCATAAGGGCCTCGGCGACCCGGAACTGGATGTTGCCGTAGGACATAAACCCGAGGGCGTAGGTCAGCGCGACGTAAATCGCCGCGACGGCGGCAAGCTTTGCGATTCTTTTGGGCGAAAATTTTTCGCGGTTCAATTTTTCGGACATAAAAAAACTCCTTGTTTTTTATTAGGGGTGGTTTTTCAAGGCAACACCCCCGGCGCCTTTCGGCGCGCAATTTAATTCTTCCGGGAACGCCCGGCGCGAGAAAGGTCAGTCAAGCTTTTTTCGCATGATCAGAAAATCCTCCGACGAACCGATAACCTCGAACCCTGCGGCTTTATACATTCCCGAATGTCCGCGATAGTTTCGCTTTTCGTTCGGGTCGGCGGCGGGGTAAGCTTCGAGATACTTAAACCCCTTGGCTTTTGAGGCGCTCATCGCGAAATCAAGAATTTCCCTCGCAATGCCTCTGCCGCGATACTGCGGTATCAGGTCGATGCAATAAAGCGACGCGACCTCGCCGCGGTTTTTCGGCATTTCGCCGTGGTACCAATCCCGAAACGCCTCGAGATCGAGCTTGTCGACGAGCTTCACCCAGCCGATGTCGCGGCCGTTTTCGCGAAGAATGTAGCCGCCGAGCTTGCCCGACTTAACAAGCCGAGAAGCGATTTTGCGGCGGGTTTCGCGGTCGGCGAAGGATATCTCGAAGCGGCGGTCGCAGCTGCCCTCAAGGCAGTAGCACCCAGCCCATTCGTCGTCGGGCTCGAACGCCGCGCAGTCGAAAAATTCAAGAAAATCCGCCAACGCCGCCGGCGTAATCGGGAAAAATTCCATGCGAAAACTCCTTTCTATGTATATTATAGCATA
>CANQUJ010000030.1 GCA_947627005.1 uncultured Clostridia bacterium | reverse complement strand
CTTTCTCTGTCCGAGCTGGATTTGCTGACCATTGGCATCATCAACGATATGTTCACAGAACAGGAAAATGATGATGCGGATTACAGCTATCAGGCAAATCAAGCCGATTTTGATAACTTTTAGAATTGTCAATTTACTATAAAATATGTTTTTGTAACCATAACAAAAGATATTGTTCATCATATGTCCCCGCAGCAATATTGAGAATCAATTGTATCAATTCTTGATCTTCGTATTGAATTTCAATGTGATTGATAGAAAGAAAAACAAGCATTGTGTGTGTACCGATTCTCTTATTTCCGTCAACAAATGGATGATTTTTTATCAAGCCATACCCAAGTCTGGCTGCTTTTTCCAAAAGTGACGGATACAATTCCTGTCCGTCAAAAGTTTGAAAAGGTGCATTTATTGCGGATTCTAAAAGACCATTATCCCGTATTTCCACACAGCCGCCCGACTGTGTAATCAATGCACGGTGAAGCATTAAAATCTGCTTTTTTGTCAGCCGCTTCATTTTGCAAGCTCCTTGTAAACTTCTGCATTACGGGCAAGCAAACGATTTGAAATTTCTGTCACTTCATCGGTGTCAGCCTCCTGCAAACTATCTACCTCTTGAAATTCTATGACAAGATAGCGGGGAGTATTATTTTTCAATATCACAGCTGAGCCGTACTGATCAACAATTCGTGCAACCTTGGAAAAATTTTGATTTGCTTCCGTTATGGAAACGATTGTGTTAGTATCTATTTTCATACAAAACACCTCCCAGTTTTATTATACCATACTTTTAGGATAAATTCAACCTATTTTTGATTTTTTTGAAAGGCAGGTGAACTCATGGCGAACAGAATCAAGGGCATTACCGTGGAAATTGGCGGTGATACCACCAAACTTTCTAAAGCACTCGAAGGTGTCAACAAAACAATTAAAACTACGCAAACACAACTGAAAGACGTAGAGAAATTACTAAAACTTGACCCGACAAATACAGAACTTTTATCGCAGAAACATAAACTTTTAGCAGAATCTGTTTCCGCAGCACAAGACAAGCTGGAAACCTTGAAAACTGCCGCAGAACAGGCAAATACAGCACTTGCCAATGGCGATATTTCGCAGGAGCAATACGATGACCTACAGCGTGAAATCATCGAAACACAGCAGGAATTACAGCGTTTGCAGACGGAAGCGGAAAATTCCAGAACGGCACTTGTAAAAATTAGCGAGGCAGGTGCATCATTAGAAAAAGTCGGTGATAAAATTTCAGGCGTGGGCGAAAAAATGCTCCCGATTACTGCCGGCGTGACGGCTCTCGGCACGGCTGCCGTAAAAACCACTGCCAATTTTGATGCCGCTATGAGCAAAGTTTCCGCTGTATCCGGTGCAACCGGAGAGGACTTTGAAGCCTTGCGTTCTAAGGCTCGTGAAATGGGCAGTCAGACGAAATTTTCCGCTGCTGAAGCCGCCGAAGCAATGAATTACATGGCGATGGCAGGTTGGAAAACGAACGATATGCTTGACGGTGTCGAGGGAATCATGAATCTTGCGGCGGCATCAGGAGAAGAACTCGCCACAACTTCTGACATTGTGACCGATGCCCTGACGGCTCTCGGAATGTCCGCTGAAGAATCGGGTCATTTTGCCGATATTCTGGCAGCCGCAAGTTCCAATGCGAATACGAATGTGTCGCTAATGGGCGAATCGTTCAAATATTGTGCGCCTGTTGCGGGTTCGATGGGAGCAAGTGCAGAGGATTTGTCAATTGCTTTAGGCTTGATGGCAAATTCAGGAATCAAAGGCTCTCAAGCCGGAAATTCGCTAAAAAATGCACTTGTCAATTTAGTCAAACCAACTAAACAACAGGCTGCAGCAATGGAAACTCTCGGCTTGCTGACCACGCAAACTGTCAATAAGATTGATTCCGAAAAAGTCGAAAAAGCTCAGACAGCAGTCACAAATAAAACGATTGATTTGCAGAAAGCACAAATTTCTTACAATGATGCCGTGACGAAATACGGCGAAACTTCCTCACAGGCACAAAAGGCGTTACTCAGCGTGCAGAAAGCGGAAAACAATCTGACACAGGCGCAAAACGACCTGACTACGGCACAAAAAGGCACAATTGAAACTGTCGGCACGGGGCAGAGTGTATTTGTGGATGAATATGGCAACATGAAGTCCCTCGGCGAAATTATGGCGATTCTTCGTGAAAATCTTGGTGCGGTCAACGTTGACCTCGTGGATTCGGAGGGAAACGCCCGTGAATACGAGGACATTATTGCGGAATTAAGCCAGACTGAGGAAGGATTAACACAAGCTGAACAATTAAAAAATGCAGCTATTATTTTCGGTAAACAAAATTTGTCCGGAATGCTCGCCATTATCAATGCATCTGAATCTGACTACAACAAACTTACTGATGCGATTTATGGTTGTGACGGCACGGCACAAAATATGGCAGAAACGATGCAGGACAATCTTTCAGGGCAATTGACAATTCTAATGTCACAATTACAAGAACTGGCGATTTCTTTTGGCGATATTTTAATGCCGACAATCCGAAATATTGTGACAAAATTTCAGGAATTGGTGGATAAATTCAACGCTCTTCCCGAATCCACAAAGGAAACCATTGTCAAAGTCGCCCTTGTTGCAGCGGCTCTTGGTCCGCTTCTGATAATTTTTGGGAAAGTGACAAGCGGTATCGGGAAATTTATGCAGATGATCGCCAATGTTCCGGCTATGCTCACCAAATTAAAAGCCGGATTTGCGGCAGTAAAAGCAGCGATTGCCGGCATTTCTGCACCAGTTGTGGCAATTATCGCTGTCATCGCATTGTTGGTCGCCGCTTTCAAGCATTTATGGGATACTAACGAGGAATTTCGTAATTCTATCATCAATATCTGGAACGGAATTGTGGCGAAATTTCAGGAATTTTTCCAGAATATCACGGACAGAATCAACGCTCTTGGTTTCGATTTTGAATCTATTGCGGAAGTGCTGAAATCCGTCTGGGATGGTTTATGCAATTATCTTGCACCGATTTTTGAGGAAACTTTTACTTTGATTGGCGAAATTCTCGGAGATGCACTTGATGTGATTCTCGGCATTGTGGACGTATTTATTGGCTTATTTTCGGGAAATTGGGAGCAAGCGTGGACGGGAATCAAAGAAATTTTCAGCGGATTGTGGGATGCTATTGTTTCTACATTAAAATCTGCATTTTCCATTCTGTGTAATATTTTCGGCACGGATTTAGAAACAGTCAAAATTTTCTGGGTTGATGTCTGGACAAATATCAAGGACTTTTTTGTCAATATTTGGACGAATATCAGCACTTTTTTCAGCACGATTTTTACCACAATTTCTAATTTTTTCACCACTGTCTGGAATGGAATCAAAGACTTTTTTGTTGGCATCTGGACGGCGATTTTTACCGCTGTTTCGGAAAAAATCAACCTAATCAAAACAGTAATTGAAACTGTATGGAATGCTATTTTCACTGCAATTTCTACTGTTCTCAACACGATTTACAACGTAATTTCCACAGTTTGGAATACGATTTATGAATTTATTTCGCCGCTGTTGGAGGCTTTCAGATATTTATTTGAGACAATTTTTCAAGCAATTCAAATTATCATCAGCAATGTGCATGACTGGATTTCAGAAAAAATTTCTGCTGTCTGGAATGCCATTGTTGGCTTTATTACGCCGATTTTAGAGGGAATCAAAACTTTTTTTGAAACAATCTGGAACGCTATTTCTACCGCAATTTCCACGGTGCTGGACACAATTTACAATGTAATTATGACCGTTTGGAATGCTGTATATGGCTATATTTCGGAGATTTTAACCACGGTTTGGACTTTTATTCAAAATATCTGGAATACAATTTCAGGATACATTTCCGGCGTACTGAATGCAATTTGGACAGTAATTTCCACAGTTTGGAACACGATTTCTACCACCGTTTCAAGCGTATTAAATGCGATTTTTACGACAATTTCCACGATTTGGAGCAATATCAAAACCACAATCAGTAACGTTCTAAACACTATCAAAACAACAATCACGAATATCTGGAACAGCGTAAAAACGGCGATTTCAAGCACAATTACGAACATCAAAGACACCATTGTCAATGGTTTTAATAATGCTGTCAATTTCGTCAAAAATCTCGCAAGTGAGGCGTGGAAGTGGGGTGCGGACATCATTAGCGGAATTGTGAATGGTATCAAAAGTCACATTCAGTCTGTTGCAGATGCAGTCACTGGTGTTGCCGATAAAATCCGCAGTTTTCTGCATTTTTCCGTGCCTGATGAAGGACCGCTGACGGATTTTGAAAGCTGGATGCCGGACTTTATGCAGGGATTGGCAGACGGAATCATCAACAATCAGGGCATTGTGGAGGAGACTTTAAGTCAGTTCACATTTTCCGTTGTGGAGCGAATCCGTGAAGCTCTCGCACAGGCAATGGCTGTTGTTTCGGAAAGTATTCAGGGATTTGCGGAAACCATTTTCACCACCGTTGCTGATGCGTGGAATCAGGCGGGAACGGCAATTAAAGCAAATCTTGAAAATATTAAAAATATTGTTGCCGAAAGTTGGGACGGAATTTCTGAAATAATCAGCAATGCCTTATCCGATGTGCAGAATTGCGTGGACAGTGTTTGGAATGATGTCAAAACGTTGACAGAAAAAACATTAAAATCAATTTTTTCCACGGTCAATTCTTCTCTGAGTAACCTTTTGAATACTTCCGAAAATGCACTAAAAACTCTGCAATCCGAAATTACAACAACATTCAAATTGATTTTGAATACTGTCGAAAATACCTGTATTTCGGTGAAAAACTCAACAGAAACTTCGTGGAACTCCGTAAAAACAACCATTTCCGAAATGTTAAATTCCATTCAAAACAACACTTCTGCAGCGTGGAATACGATTCAAAATTCTGTGACAAATAGCAATACTTCCATTAAAAATTCGGTTTTTGAAATTTGGGAGTCATTGAAAAATGGTGTTTCTGAAAGGGTAAATTCTCTGAATGAAACAATTTGTAATTCCATGAACGGCATTCAGGATAGAATCATAGAAAAAGTCAATTCTTCGTGGAATTGGGGTCATGATTTGATGCAGAATTTTGTGAACGGAATTGACTATTTGTATTGGTCGGCGAATAATCTTGTCAGCAACGCAATGACCGAAGTGCAGAACAGAATCATTGAAAAAGTCAATTCTTCGTGGGATTGGGGGCGTGACATGATGCAGAATCTTGTCAACGGCATCAACTGGATGTATTGGGATGTTGTGAATGCCGCCGCTGATATTGCAGGAGCAATCAGCGAATATCTGCATTTTTCCGTACCGGATAAAGGACCTTTAGCAGATTTTGAAAGCTGGATGCCGGACTTTATGCATGGCTTGGCGGACGGCATTAACAGAAATAAAACTGTTGTACAAAAAGCTGTCAGCGGTGTTGCCAAAACAATGAAAACAGCTATGAATAGCGAAAATATGGCATTTTCATTTGACAGTAATTCTTTGATTTCAGGAGTAAAATCTTCTGCCGGAACGACAAATAATTATTACAATACTGACAATTCACGAACAATCAACCAGACGAATACTTCCCCGAAATCGCTGTCAAGACTGGAAATTTACCGTCAGACGAGAAATGCGCTGAAAGTGTAGGTGTGAAAAATTGTTTTACTCATTGATTTTGGAAAACGAAAATGGTGATAAAATTGATTTGTCAAAAACGGCAAATCAATTTATTTTTTCGTCAATTGAAGGACTGAATCCGCCCGCCGGAACAATCAGCACTTCCAGCTATGCGGGTATGGACGGCAGTTATCTGAACAATGCTTTCATCGAAAAAAGAAATGTTGTGATTTCGTTTTCTATGCGAGGAATGAGCATTGAAAAACGTAGACAAAAATTATATAAAGTTGCCAAACCAAGCCGATATATAAAAATCAATTATCAATCTCCTTTGCGTGATGTGTATGCAGAAGGCTACGTGGAAACGTGCGAAATCAGCAATTTTGAACAGACGATTACAGGACAAATTTCTGTGATTTGTCCTGATATTTACTGGTATTCCACAAGCGTGCAGATTGCCGAATATTCGCAGATTATCGGGGCTTTTCACTTTCCTTTTCCGGAAAATGACAAGCCTTTTCCGTTAGGCATTTACAACACGCAGAACGTTTTGAACATCACCAATGACGGCGATGAAATCGGTTTTACCATCATTATTGAGGGCAATTCTGAAACAGAAATAGCGGCAGTTAATCCAATTATTTACAACACGGATACTGATGAATATTTGCAGATTTCAGGCGAAATTCTGAACGGCGATATTGTTACAATTACAACACGAACGGGCAACAAAACTGTAACATTAAACCGTGGCGGTGTGGTGACAAACATCATCAATCGCCTTGTTTCCGGTTCAACGTGGCTGACACTCCGTGAAGGTAAAAATTGTTTTACACTCCGTGCGGCGGACGGTGTGAAAAATTTGAACGTGAAAATCATTCATCGAAACGCTTATCTGGGGGTGTGAAATGCAGATTGAAGTTTACAGTATGACGGCTGACGGCGGAAATCTGGTTATTTCGAGAGAGGCAGTTTGCGATAGTTTTTCAAGTTTTCTGTGGGATATTGAATATTACCAATGTGGAAAATTTGAAGTGTACATTGCCGCAAATTCGCAGAATATCGGGATTTTCAGGACTGGCAGAATTATTGGCAGAGATGATGATTCTGAACATTTCGGCTTGATTGAATCTGTTAAAATTGAAACTGATGCGGAAAACGGCGATTATTTAACGGTTTCCGGAAAATTTTTAATGTGCCTTCTGGAACGCAGAATTATTTATCCGACGTTAAATTTTACTTCTGAAAAAAGCTATGCGGAAATTGTACAGACGGCAGTGCAAAATAATGCAATTTCAGCGGAAAATCGGACAATTCCTGCATTATCTTTTGGGATTATTCAGGGCGAATGTTGGGAACAGAAAACTAAACTTCAAATTAGCTACAAAAATTTAATGGAGTGGATTTTTACCATTTGTGAAACTATCGGCGGAACGGCAAATATCCGCCTTGCCAAAATCGAAAATGAACATTATCAGATGCTGTTTGACCTTTTGGAGGGCGTGGACAGAAGCATTCAGCAGGACGAAAATCCGCATATTATTTTTTCAGATTCATACACAAATTTGCTGACTTTTCAATACGCTTCTGACGTTTCTGTGCAGAAGAATTTTGCCTATATATTGGGTCAAGGCAAAGGTGAGGAACGTAAGCGGACGACTTATTTTCAGGGCGATGAACCGGCATATTTGGAGCGTTATGAAATTTATGTTGATGCTGATGACATTTCGGAAGAAGAACAGCTTGACGGTGAAACTCGACAAATTCCGGAAGAAGAATATATCGAACTGCTGAAAAACCGTGGCTCTGAAAAAATTATTTTGCCGAAAACAGCATCAGAATCAACAATTGCCGCCAATTCCACGCAATATCAGTATCAAAAAGATTATGCTGTCGGCGATTACGTCATCGTGCAGCACACACGTTTCGGCTTAATACAGCCGAAAATTCAGCTTATTGGCATGGTGGAGAGTTTTGACCGGAATGGCAGAAGTCTCACACCAACTTTCAAGGAGGGGTAAAAATGGCGTTTTCCTGCGGATTTTTCAATGCAAAAGGGCTTGACAGAACTTACACGGCAGAAAATTTCTGCGACTATCTGGGCAGCTTAATTTGCAACGGGATTCAGGATAATTTTGGCGAACAATTCAATTTAACGGCTCCTGAAACGGGGCTGAAAGTCATTCTCGGAACAGGAAAAGCGTGGATAGACGGGCATTATTTCATCAGCGATTCCCGTTATTCTATCGACCTTTCAGAACATCTTGACGAGTCTTTGCCACGATATGTGGCGATTGCAATTGTATGTGATAAATCAGAATCAGTGCGGAAAGTTCAGCTTGAAATTATTCCCGGCACGCCTGCTGAAAATCCGTCAATACCGCAAATTCCAACGGACGAAAACCACAAAAGATTACTATTATATGCCATTCGCCTAAACGTTGGAAGAGAAAATTTAACCAATGCAGACTGGTTTGACTATCGGGAAGATGCAAATGTCTGTGGTTATTGCAAGTGCATTTTAGGCAAGTGCAAAGTGACCGAAATGCAGGCACAAATTGCACAATTGATTGCGGAAATGTCAAAATACAATAAAATTATTGCAGGGCTTACGAATAAAATAGACGAATTACAAATCAAAGTGAACGATTTGACAAGCGATGTTGTTGAGGCAGGGCAATGCGGCGAAAATATCTATTATGTGCTGTATTCCAACGGAAAATTGCTGCTCCGTGGCACTGGTGAAACTTACGATTATCAGGCATCAGGCTTTACGGCAAATACATTTTTATCGCCTTTTCTTAATCATGAAAAGATTAAATCCGTGGTATTTTCTGACGGAATCACTTCTGCCGGCGACTTCCTTTTTGAATTTTGCGACAATCTGGAAACGGTTTCTTTTCCCAATACACTGGCGAAAATCGGGCATTGTTCATTTATGCCTCATCTGGACAGCAGCACTACACCGCAGACAGCTTTAGGCTTGAAAACGCTTATTCTTCCGGACGGCATCACGGAAATTGAAAAAGCTGCATTTGCCGGCACAAGGTTGACGGAATTGACCATTCCAAAATCAATTGAAACTGTTGGAGATTATGCTTTTGAAAGCTGTATAAACCTTAAAAAAGTGCGGTATGAAGGGAAAATCATCGGCGGTTTTATGTTTGTGAAATGTTTCGCTCTGAAAGAATTTACCATTGCAAGCACCTGCACGGAAATTTCTTCACACTGTTTCAATTATTGCAGTAATTTGCGGGAAATTACCTATGAAGGCGGTCTGGAAGCGTGGGATAAAGTTACAAAAAGGACAAATTGGGACGGGCATCAGGGACAGTCGGAAACGCCACTGACAAAAATCCAATGCTATGACGGATTTATGCAGTGGAACAGCGATTCCAGAAAATGGGAAGAGGTGAAAGAAAATGCTTAAATTCCTCGTCAGACAGCAGAAAATTGAAATTCTGGAGCGTGAGGTTATCGCCTCTGACCAGATTTCTTTTGTTACGCTGAAATTTATTTTTGAGGGTGACTGGAAAAATTTTCACAAAGTCGTGCAATTCACGCAAGATGACGAAACGTATAACATGGTTCTTGGTTTTGACGGACTTTCGTGCTTGCTGCCTGCGGAACTTCATGCAGGTGCGATGAAAATGTCCGTTTTCGGCTATGATACGGAAAATATATCCGGTTTGAGGGCAACGACTGTTCCGGTAACGCTGAATATTCGTCAATCCGGATTTGTGGGTGATGAACCGCCAATTCCGCCAACTCCCGATTTATATCAGCAATTGCTTGAAAAAATTGGCGACTCCGGAAACGAAACTGACGGAAAATCTGCTTACGAAATTGCAAAAGAACATGGTTTTGACGGCACAGAACAAGCGTGGCTGGAAAGTCTGAAAGGCGAATCTGGAACGAATGGCATTGACGGAAAAAATGGACTTTCCGCTTACGAAATTGCCAAAAAGAATGGCTACAAAGATTCTGAGGAAAAATGGCTGGAATCTTTGCACGGCAAAGACGGAAATTCGCCGGATTTATCCGAATATGTAAAAACGACAGATGTTGAAAATCTGATTGCTGAAAATTCGCACACGCATCATAATTTTACTATTCTGGAAGAAATTACTCCGGAAATTTTCTCTGAAAATCAGCGGTTTCAGGATTGGACAAAAGAGCAAATTCATACGCTTAATGAATCTGTGGATAACTTTTTCAATATTACGCACACGCACAAAAATGGCGATATTCTCGACAAAATTACAGCAGAAAAAATTGCAGAATGGGACGGAATTTCCACATTGAAACAGCAATTGAATGGGCTAAGCACCAATTTGACGGTAGTCCGTGAAAAAGTTGACCACAATTCTGCACGAATTGGCGAAAATGAAAAGAATATCGCTGAAATTCGGGAAATTCTGACCGTTTTGCAGCAGCAAACAAGTATAAATTTCAGTGGTTATACGACTTTGTTTGATGCAAACGAAATTGACACTTACAGAAAAACTATCGGCACAATGCTGAATGGTGGATTTCATACACTCGAACAATTCTGCGAAATTTATCCGCATTTCTGTTGTGCTGAAAACAACTATGCTCTATCTTACAATCAGCAGGATTTTGGCTGGGATTCGCCGATTTTTACTTGTGTAGAAAAGCAACTGCACCTTAATTCCGGAAGTCACATCAGCATTTGCTACACTTCGGGAGCGACCGAAAATGGCGAAATCTATCTCGTACCCGCACCGGGCGGAAAAATTGACATTCCGTTCACAATGTATGCACAAAGCGAAATTCAGAAAGGAAATGCCGTTCAATTGGATTTTCGTTGGCTGCAATCAGAAAAATATGTCAACATTTTACTATCTTGCGAAACGGTTAATTCCGGAAATTATTACCTTGCGTGGGTCAGCAGGAGCAACAACACTCACCCGATGATTCAGGCGATTAAGGTATTGGAGGGATAATATGAAGGACACAATTTGCACGATTTCCGGCGTAATTGGCGGATTTATTGCGGCATTGTTCGGTGGCTGGGATTCCGCACTGGTCACGCTTTTGATTTTTATGGGCGTGGATTTTGCAACGGGATTTGTCACGGCAGCAATGGGCAAATCCAAACACAGCGAAACGGGAAAATTAAGCAGTACGGCAGGTTGGGTTGGTCTTGCGAAAAAATTCTGCATTCTGCTTATGGTCGTGGTTGCGGTCAGAATCGACATCATGCTCGGCACAACTTACATTCGTGATGCGGTCTGCATTGGTTTTTGTGTCAACGAATTATTGTCGATTATGGAAAATACCAGCCTTGCGGGGATTCCCTATCCCGACGTGCTGAAAAAAGCCCTCGATGTTTTGCAGAAAAAGGCAGGGCGAACGGACGAAAATGCGCAGAAAAACCTTGAACAGCGTGAAAAGGAGGAAAAACAAGATGATTAAAACCTATCCGTATTGTGATGATATGCAGCTTTCTCCGCACTTTAATGTACAGGAATTTCGCTGTAAATGCGGAAAAGCCCACGACATTCTGGTTGCGGAAGAATTGGTTGACAAGCTGGAAATCTTATTCAGCAAACTGAACTGCTCCAAAATTATCCTTACCAGCGGTCACAGATGCTCAATGCAGGACAGAAGTGTCGGCGGTTCGGGAACGGGGCAGCACGTCAACGGAAATGCCGCTGATATTTGCTGTTATGGACAGGACGGGCAGCCGATTTCCAGCAAAATTGTCTGCTGCACGGCGCAGGATATTGGTTTTGGCGGAATCGCCAACATCACCAAAGAGTACATTTACACGCACGTTGATGTAAGAACAAGCAATATCTGGTACGGTGACGAAACTGTAAACAACAATACTGTCACAAAAGATTTTTACCAGTATTTCGGCATTTCTAAAGGCGAGAATACTGAACAGGAGGAGAAAATGATGACCATGAAAGGCATTGATGTCAGCGTTCACAATGGCGTGATTGACTGGAATAAGGTCAAGGCGGCAGGCATTCAGTTTGCGATTTTGCGTGCAGGATATGGAAAAGTCGCATCGCAAAAAGACAGAAAATTCGAGGAAAATTACAAGAATGCAAAAGCTGCCGGCATTCCCGTCGGGGCATATTGGTACAGTTATGCGACGACTGTCGAAGAAGCAAAACAGGAAGCACAAGTTTGTCTTGAAATTCTCAAGGGAAAGCAGTTTGAATTTCCAATTTATTTTGATTTGGAGGAACAGAAAGCGTTTTCTACCGGAAAAGCAAATTGTTCCGCTATGATTCGTGCTTTCTGTGGTGAACTGGAAAATTCCGGCTATTGGGCAGGATTGTATATGAGCCGTTCGCCGTTCTGCGATTATACCGAAAATGACATTCGCACACGCTATGCACTCTGGCTCGCAGAATACGGTTCGAAGCTGAATTATTCCAGTTCAGTGGGAATGTGGCAAAGTTCCAGCACGGGTAAAATTTCCGGAATTTCAGGAAATGTTGACCTTAACACGGCTTATGTAGATTACCCTACAAGCGTGAAAAAAGCAGGACTGAATGGCTACAATTCGCAAAAAGTCGTTTCTCCTGCACCGTTGCCGCCGACTGCACAAAGTACAAAACCCGAAAGTGTAAATGTGCAGATTGAAGTGAACGGGCAGAAATATAGCGGAAAACTGAATAAATCATAATTTTTTTGCCTGCAAAGTTTTACTTTGTGGGCATTTCTTTTCAGCAAATAAAATTTAATTTTGGAGGTATTTATGACCAGCGAACAGAAAAATCAAATTGTTCTGATGCATAATCAGGGGTACGGCTACAAAAAAATTGCAGCCTGTCTTGACATTTCCCCGAACACCGTTAAATCTTGGCTGAAGCGGCTGAATATGACCGCTGATGAATGTCATGAAATTACCACAGATGAGAATTATTGCAAAGGCTGCGGCAAACCTATTATGCAAATTTCAGGACGGAAAAAGATGCTTTTTTGCTGCCGTGACTGCCGTCAGAAGTGGTGGAATACACATCTTGATCAGGTCAGACGGAAAGCTATTTATTCATTTACTTGCCTGCATTGCGGAAAGGAGTTCACGGCATATGGGAACAATCACAGAAAATACTGTTCAAGAAAATGCTATATTGACGAACGATTCCATCAATCTGGAAAATGATGTATTGTATTTCACATCACTTTCTGTAGCAAAATTGATGCTGAAAAATGGTATCATCAACAAGAAGGAATTTCGTGAAATGGATACAATTTTGAGAAAGAAATTTTGTCCGTTACTGGCAGATTTATTTTCAGAAAATTCTTGATTTATCGCCAAAAATACGGTAATATGGTAGTCGGAAGGAGGGGATTCCTGATGAAAATCATCACGAAAATCCAGCCGGAGATTGTTCCGGAAAAACGCAGAAAACGTGTGGCAGCTTATGCAAGAGTTTCCAAAGAAACTGACCGATTGCTGCATTCTGTTTCCGCACAAATCAGCTATTACAGCGAATTGATTCAGTGCAATCCTGAATGGGAATATGTCGGAGTGTACGCTGATTCTGGCATTACCGGAACACAGACTGCCTGCCGGAGTGAATTTTTAAGGCTGATGCAGGATTGTGAAAAAGGGCTGATTGACATTATTTTAGTGAAAAGCATTTCCCGTTTTGCCCGAAATACTGTGGATTTGTTGAATACCATCCGTCATCTGAAAGAACTTGGAATTGAGGTGCGGTTTGAAAAAGAAAATATCAACTCACTGTCATCTGACGGAGAATTGATGCTGTCCATTCTTGCCTCTTTTGCACAAGAAGAATCGAGAAGCATTTCTGAAAATGTGAAATGGGGCATTCGGAAACGCTTTCAGAATGGGACGATTGGAACAGCAAACAAGCATATTTTAGGGTATCGATTTGATGAGGAACAACAAAAATATGTCATCATTCCGGAGGAGGCAGAAACGGTTCTCTGGATGTTTCAAATGTTCATTGACGGTTTAAGTTATCAGCAAATTGCAGATAATCTGAACAATTCCAATATTCGCACAATATTAGGAAACCATTTTTATGAAAAGTCTATCAAAGATTTAATTTATAACGAAATATATGTCGGCGATTTACGGAGACAAAAAACACATACGCCTGATCCAATCAGTAAGACGAAAATCAAAAATAACGGCGAATTACCTCAATATTATTATACTGATTGTCACGAAGCGATTATTGACAGGGAAACTTATGCAAAAGTGCAGGAGGAAATCAGACGCAGAGAAGCGAGTTTCCCTGACCGCTTCTGTTTTACTGGAAAAATAAAATGCGGACTTTGCGGAAGAAATTATTCACGAAAAAAGAGTCTGACAAGAGGAAAATTGTATTTTCAGTGGGTTTGCAGAGCAAAAAAGGAAATGAATGTGACTTGTGACAGCATAACATTTCCTGAACAGGAATTGAAAAATATTTCCGCAAAAATTCTTGATTCAGATTCTTTTGATGAGTCGGTTTTTGCAGATAAAATATCCGGTATAGATGTTCAGCCGAATGGAAATTTATTATACCATTTTTATGGCGGAAAAAGTAAACTTTGGAAAAATATTCATGTTACTGATTTCAGACATACTGCAACAATTACCGACTGTTTTGAAGGGAAAATATTCTGTCAGCAATGCGGAAATTCCTATCATCTGCATAAAAATGGGAAATATATTTACTGGTCTTGCAGAGGAAAATACTTGACACATTTTCATTGTAAAAATAAGAATTATACAGATTTTCAACTGCGGCAAATATCCGGAGAAATGATGGATTCTGATGAATTTTCGGAAGATGAATTTTTGCAGAATATTGACCATATCACTGTTTTAGAAAACGGTGATTTATTATACACTTTCAAAGATGGGAGCGAAAAGAAATGGCAAAAAACGTGACGACAATTCCTGCAACAGTCAGCAGATTTACCTCTGCACCGATACAGCAGAAAACGAAACGCCGTGTAGCGGCATACGCTCGTGTGTCAACGGACAGGGACGAACAATTGACTTCCTATGAAGCACAGGTTGCCTACTATACGGATTACATCAATAATCGCAGCGACTGGGAATTTGCAGGTGTGTATTCTGATTCAGGAATTACCGGCTGCAACACGAAAAAAAGAACGGGGTTCAATCAGATGATTGAGGATGCGCTTGCGGGAAAATTCAGTCTTATCATCACAAAATCGGTATCCCGTTTTGCTCGAAATACCGTGGATTCTCTTACGAATATCCGCAGGCTGAAAGAACATGGTGTGGAGTGCTATTTTGAAAAAGAAAATATCTGGACTTTTGATTCCAAAGGAGAATTACTCCTGACAATTATGTCATCGATCGCCCAAGAGGAATCCCGTTCTATTTCAGAAAACTGCACGTGGGGACAGCGCAGGCGGTTTGAGGAAGGAAAAGTTTCTGTTCCATTCAAGCGGTTTTTAGGCTATGACAAAGGAGAAAACGGTGAACTTGTTGT
>CANQUJ010000029.1 GCA_947627005.1 uncultured Clostridia bacterium | reverse complement strand
TGAACGCAAATTATCTAATGATGTCATATGGTAATAATACATTTTTGCCTCTCAACTCATTTCGCTAAATCCCGATTTACATTATAAATATATTATATCAACTCTGCAGAAAAAGTAAAGCTGTTTTGAAAAATAGCCTTTCCTGGCGCGGCCGCGGGGCTGCCCTTTCCTTAACATCACCCTCCGTCGACTGAACAGCTTGCGCTGCGTGTTATCTATGCACCCCCCTTTGCGGGGGCGTTTTGCAAGAAAAGTTTTATTAAAATAATGTCGTGAGAAGTCTACGCTTTCCTGCCCTCCAAAAGCCTTGTTTCGCGGGTCTGGCAATAGACGTGATAGCTCGGCCGCAAAGTTGAATTTATCAGCAGCCACGCCGTCATCAGAAGCGGCCTGAATTCGTTGTTTTGAAGGATAGAATAGATCTTGAACTCGCTTTCGTCGACGGCCAACTGCTCCTCTGCAAGAAAACGGAACCTGACAAGCTGCGGCAGCAACTCCCCGAATTTTTCGGGCTGAATTTCCATCTTCTCGGCGAGCTTGTCGGCGGTATATTTCGCTCCTCCCGACAAATATGCGGTCTGCGTAAATACAGCGGCTTTAAGCCCGTCCGGGTCGGAAA
Organism: uncultured Clostridia bacterium; assembly: GCA_947627005.1. Classification (GTDB taxonomy): domain Bacteria; phylum Bacillota; class Clostridia; order Oscillospirales; family Ruminococcaceae; genus Faeciplasma. Next base: position 17,686 of record CANQUJ010000029.1, on the reverse strand, counting down.
GAAGCCCGAACAGTTCGCAATAGTTCTTTTCGCCCAAAAGCTTGCCGATAAGCCCCGGCTCGTCCTTTGTGACGCAGATATAGGGCATATCCTTAACAAGCGAGATATAGGTCGTGCCCTCCTCAAGGACAAGCTGCGAAGTTTGGAAAACGCACTCCTGCTCGTCGATGATATCCCAAACGCTCCGGCAGTCGTCGCAATTAAAAGCGCTGTAATTCAGTCTGAAGATCATTTCAAAAATAAGTTTGAATACAGCCTCACCGTCTTTTGCCTGCAATCTGTCGAAGCCGTAGCTGCCGACAAGCTCCAAAAGCTCGTCCTCGGTGGGAATATGTTTTTTGTGTTCAAGCTCAAACAGCCGGTCGACGCTCACGCCGAGCGTTTTTGCAAGCTCGGGCAGAAGATATGCATCCGGCATACCGCCGTTTTCCCACTTCGATACCGCCTGCCCGGTAACGCCGACCGCCTCGCCGAGCTGTTCTTGCGTGAGCGCCTTGGCTTTGCGGAATTCCGCTATATTTTTGCCGATTATCTGTGAATAGTCCATAGTTAATCTCCTTTCGGTTTCAGCAAACTCAATCGCGATTTTGCTTTCTGCTGTGATTAAATTATATCCAAAACGCCGGTTTGAATCAATAGAGGCGGCATTTAGGTTTCCAAATGAGGGTTGGAAAAACGCGGCGGGATTTTAGGGCGATAATGCGGTTACAGTTCATTTTGTTGCGATGTCAGCCGTTCAATCTCCGACCGCAAAGTCTTGTAGCTTGGGATTTTTGCTTATGCCGTGTTCAGAAAAGTACCGTTTCGCCGAATTCACAATGATAAACTCGCTTTCGTGTTTATCACGGAATTTTGCCTTTGCTCGATTGGATTTCAAAGCTTTATACTTGCGAAATTTGGTTCGCGGTAGAATCTTGCTTTCTCCCCCCTTCTAATCTTTCAGACGGAGGGAATTTTTATCCACTCAATTCTTCCTAATTCTTACCCGGCAGAAAAATTGACTGAAAGTCATGACTTTTATTCATTGAATGTGATATAATGAAATCGTCAAAGGATGCGATGTCGTGAAAAAGAAAATGACAAACCGGCTGATTGCCGCGCTGGAAACCAGGCGAAAGCTTTTGGAAACGGCGAAAAAGCTGGTATGCGAGAAAGGCTTGGTCAACACATCTATCGAAGAGATTACAAAGGCCTGCGGCGTTTCAAACGGCACGTTTTACACCTATTCAAACGCAAGGAAGACGTTGTTTTTGAATTGAGCCGAGAGATGTATCAAGGGAATTTATGAAGAAGCGCAGGCTCACGACGGTCCGTTTATGGAGCGGCTGGAATTTTACATGGTGAATTTCTCCGGCCACATTGAGCGCGATGGGCTGAAGTTCTGCCAGGAATGGGTGCGGAACACCATAGACCCCGATCTTGCGGAGGCTCCGTACAACACGGACAAACTCCGCGCGGATATTGACTCCATGAAGGGTGTGATCGAAACGGGAATCGAGCGGGGCGAACTTGCGGACGATACGCCTGTAAACGCGCTTGCGGGCGCGCTGATAGACGTGATTTACGGTGAAATGCTCTGTTGGGATATGTCCGGCGGCGCATATAGTTTTGAGGAACGCACAAAAGAATTTTGCAGATTATTTTTGCTGGCCATGATACAACCATATATCATCAATAAATAACAGGAGGAACCGACAATGAGTGAAATCAAGAAATTGGGATTTAGGCTGATGCGCCTTCCCAAAAAAGCGACAATGCAACAGACATCGACATGGAACAGCTTAAACAGATGGTAGACCTTGTCTCCGAAGCTATGGCTGATTTTGCGGATAAATTAGGCGGGTAAAACGATTCGGCAAAGTAAAAATTACATATAGGAGAGATCACAATAAAACAAAATATCAAAAATACGGTTTTAGCGGCGATGTTTTTAGCGCTCGGGTTGGTGCTGCCGTTCCTGACCGGGCAGATACCCCGAATCGGGAGCATGCTCCTGCCGATGCACATTCCGGTCTTTCTCTGCGGGCTCATTTGCGGTTGGCAGCACGGCGCCGCGGTCGGGCTTATAACACCGCTTCTGCGCTCATTTATATTCGGTATGCCGCCGCTCTACCCGACTGCGGTCGCGATGGCGGCGGAGCTTCTGACATACGGTCTTGTCGTCGGGCTGATGTATTCAAAATCCCGCTGGCAGTGCGTTATCTCGCTTTATAGGTCGCTTTTAGTGGCGATGATAGCGGGTCGCGCAGTCTGGGGAATCACCGAGATAATCATACTCGGAATCGGCGGCGAGGCGTTCACCTGGGAAGCGTTTATGGCGGGCGCGTTCCTCAACGCGATACCCGGAATAATAATCCAGCTCATACTCATTCCCGCGATAATGGTCGCGCTGAACCGCACCGGGCTTGTGCGTTTTCACCGCGCAAAGCAAGCGCCCGATACTGCGGAGAATTTAAGATGAGGCGGCAGGTGCCGGACATCATTCTGGAAGAAATTCAGAGGATTTGTCAAACAAATGCCGCTCCTTGACCTCTTCTGCCGAAAACAGTATAATATTCTTGGCGAAAGCCGATATTTTTAACATACATTGAAATTTGATTGGAGGGCGTCGATATGGCGATTGTATTAAGAACTCGCGACATTTGACGGCATGAAACTTTTGATTGATAGTTTCATGCTCAACGAATTGCAAAAACTATTTAATCAAGGAGAAAATTTATGAAGTTTCAAGATAATGTCATCAGAGAATATTTGAAAAACGTATATTTTGTCTCGGGGACGGCTTGCGGCGGAAAGACGACGGTCTCAAGAGAATTGGGAAAGAAATATCATATCCCGGTTTACGCCGCCGACGAGATGTTTTCCGCCCATCAAAAAATATCCGACGCGGCATTTCAGCCGTCTATGAATAAGTCTTTTAAAGACGCGGACGAATTTTTCGGCAGAACGGTAGAAGAGTACAGAGATTGGCTGATAAGCAACACGAGGGAAGACCTTGAATTTGTGATAATGGACTTGATCGGATTATCGCAAAGCGGGCCCGTCGTTTGCGACTGCCACCTTACGCTTTCGGAGGCGGAATCGCTTACCTCTCCGGACAAAATTGTATTTTTGATCAAAGAGCCAAAGGATATTTTCAACGATTATTGCCAAAGGCCCGACCATCGGGATTTTAACGCTTTCATACACAGCGCGACCGATATTGAAGCGGCAAAAGCAAAATGCTCCGAGGCGTTAAAGAGCTTAAACGATAAGCATTATCGGGCAATTAAGGAGAGCGGCTGCTTTTGGCTGGAGCGAGACTCAAACAGAAGCATCGAGAAAACTGTCGAGCTTGTCGCAAAACACTTCGGATTGAAGTGATTGCCGAACAATATGCTCCAGACTCGACGGATTTCGGCTTTCCGCGCCGAATCAAAACCTAAAACTTAATTCCCCCGGCGCAGAGCGGATAGTCCTCGGATTATCCGCTCTTTTTAGGCCGATAAAAGGGTCGGCAGGCGGATACAAATTCAGAAATCAGAAGGCAGAGGTCAGATATCAGAAGATAGAAGATAGAAGTTAGATGATAGATATCCGATATCTGACATCTGATATCTGACTTCTGCTCTGTCCTCTTGCTGGCCCTGTTGAATTCTTGACGAAAATGTGATACAATCGTTTCAAGGAGGGCTTGATATGATCACCACAAACGAAATCAACGAGCTTATCGAGGTCGTCGGGCGGCATGCCGAAAAATATCCGCTGGCGCAGCCCTGCGACGCGGTCAAGCTGATCTACCAAAGCGAATTTTTGGGCGGACATATGATAAAAAGTGCGGAACAAAGCCTTTTGCGGCTTACCGAAGAGTTTCGGCAGGTAGAAAAGTCGCCCGGCGCGGAGCTTTTTGAATACATCGGAAACGGCGTCGTTCGGGTCAATCTCGCGGCGCTGGATATCGAAAAATACCCCCTTGAAGCGCTGAACCGCGACTTTTGCGAGTCGGCGAATTTGCGGCGCGGCAGTATGGAGGATTTTGCGGCAAAGCTTAAGGTCCTCGTCTCGAAATTTTCGCGGTTCGGGTTCGGCTTTTCGGCGAAAGAGCTTGAAGATTATCTTGAAAAATACCGCGAGGCGGGATATCCGGCCGTGTCGCACAGCGAGGCCTATCGGCTTGCATACAAGCCGGCGTACAGGGTGGTGATTAAAAAGCTCCCCCAAAAACTTCATTTTCCTTATTGACAAACGCGGGCAAATATGTATAATTGTTTTCGGAAGGAGCACAACTGTACTCTGTGCAAACACTTTGAGGAGGCGGCGATATGCCCGAAAAAGAATTGGTCGTCGTAAGCTCGGACGTTTTGCCCGAGGTCGTTCACAAGGTTTTAGAGGCCAAAAGGCTTTTGGCGCAGGGAGTTTGCAGGACTTCGACCGAGGCCTGCCGGGTCGCCGGGGTCTCGCGAAGCGCTTATTATAAATATAAAGACTCCGCCTTCGTATATTCCGAAAAGATGAACGAGCGGATCGTCTCCTTCTGCCTCGTTTTGACCGACCGCGCCGGCCTTTTGGCCGAGGTTTTAAACGAATTTTACCTTTTGGACGCGAATATTTTAACCATAAACCAAAATATCCCGATCGACTCTGCGGCGACCGTTATGATAACCGTTCGGTTTAACGACGCCGCGGCCGACCTCTCCGGAATAATCGGCGCGCTAAACCGAATCCCCGGGGTCGCGAGCGTTAAGATCATATCGGGAAAATAATTTTTTAAGTGAGGAAAAAGCATGAACGTTTCAAAAATCGCGATAATCGGTTTCGGCGTGGTCGGAAGCGGCACCGTCGAGCTGTTCTATAAGAATAAAGACCTTATCGAAAAGCGCAGCGGCCGCAAGATGGATATCAAGCGGATATGCGACCTTCGCGAGTTTCCGGGCAGCCCCTTCGCCGATAAATTCACCAAAAATTTCAACGATATTTTGGAAGACCCCGAAATTTCCGTCGCGGCCGAAATGATCGGCGGCAAAACCCTCGCCTACGACTACACCAAAAAGCTTCTCTCACGCGGGGTGAGCGTCGTAACGTCGAATAAAGAGCTTGTCGCGACCCACGGGGCAGAGCTTATAAAGCTCGCGAAAGAAAACAAATGCAACTATTTCTTCGAGGCTTCGGTCGGCGGGGGGATACCGATTATAAGGCCGCTCCACCAATGCCTTGCCGCGAACAGAATCGAGCGCATAGCGGGGATTCTCAACGGCACGACCAACTATATTCTGACCAAGATGATCTACGATCAGATCTCGTTCGAGCAGGCACTTGCCGACGCCCAGCGCCTCGGCTATGCCGAGCAGGACCCTTCGGCCGACGTCGACGGCGCGGACGCCTGCCGCAAGCTTTGCATTTTGGGCTCGCTCGCCTTCGGAAAGCACATCTACCCCGAATACGTCCACTGCTCGGGAATCAGAAACATAACCCTCGACGACGTTGAATACGTCGCTAACGCGGGCTACGCCGTTAAGCTCATCGGGCTTATAGACAAGACCGAAAACGGCCTCGTCGCGACAGTCTGCCCGAGGCTTGTGAGCGTAGATAATCCGCTTTCCGGCGTAAACGACGTATACAACGCGATCATGATTCGGGGCGACAGCGTCGGGGACACGCTGTTCTACGGCAGGGGCGCAGGAAAAGAGGCCACCGCCTCGGCGGTAGTCGCAGATATAATCGACGCCGTTAAGCACGAGCACGCCGACATCGCCTCGCTTACATGGGAGGACAGCGCCGACCGCAGCTTTATGGTCCCCTATAAATCCGCGAACGTAAGGGTATACGTCAGAGTAAGCTCGCAGGAGGCGGATTCGTTAAAGGGCCTTATTACGACCCTCTTCGGATATGTCGACTTTATACCGCGAAAGCAGCGCACCAAAAACGAGCTCGCATTTATAACCCCCTCGATAGAGGAATACCAGATCGACCGCAAGCTCGCCCTTCTTTCGGAGCACGCCGAGGTCAAAAGAAAGATACGTCTTCTTTAAAAAATTTTTTTCGGGGAGCGCAAACGCCGCGCTCCCCGGTTTTTTATTCGTATGAAGATATTATCGAAACGCTTCCGACGAAGCTTTCGTAGTCGACGGCGATATAGTTCGAGCCGCCGAAAAATTCGGCGCTTATCTCCGCCCCGCCGAAGACGTCGGTATAAACCGTCTCGGTCTTTTCGCCCTTTATAAGCTTGACCCTCGCGCTGCCGCTCTCGGTTTTTATATAAACCAAAAGCCTAAGCCGTCGCGAATCGGTCGAAGTCCCGCCGAAGACCGTCTCTTCGCCGGTCTTGCCCTTAAGCTCGGCGCAATATCCGCCGACGTATCCGTCTTCGCCGAAGCTGCGTTCCCCTTCAAGCAAAAACTCCGGCGTAAGCGCGGCATGGCCGAGGGCAGAGACGAAGCTTTCGTATCTGCTTAAAATAAATTCCTTCGGGTCAATAGTTCTTCCGAAGCCGAAAAAGCCGTATAAAACCGCCGCGCAGACTAACAAAGCGATTATTTTCGGGATCATTTAAGCGGCTCCTTTCCGCAGACGTATCTTTCGGCGAGCCAAGCTATCGCCGCAACCGCGATTATAAACGCCATAAGCCTTTTCATAAGATCAGTCCTTTCCTCCGCTGACTATTTTGTAGTATACGTTCGAGGTTATCCGATAGACGAGGGTATACGCGAGCGCGAATATCGCGAAGCAGATAAGCGTTATTAGGCCGTAGAGGGAAACGTTTACAAGGTTGAAAAGCCTTAACATTCGCTTTATTATCGGGAACGCGAACAAAAGGTGGAGCGCCGCGAAGCCGAGCGGCAGGAAGAATACCGTCAAAAGCTGGGAATTTATGCTCTTTTTGATGTCTCTGTCGGTCATTCCGACCTTTTTCATAATTCCGAACCTCGCCGCGTCTTCATACCCCTCTGAGAGCTGTTTATAGTAGATTATAAGCACCGCCGCGAAGATAAAGATTACCGAGAGCATAATCCCGAGGAAGAACAGCCCGCCGTAAAGCTCGGTAAATTCCGTACGCGAATCCTCTCTTCCCGAGACCGTCCTCGAATATATCCCGTATTTCTCTTTGTCGAGGTCTTTTATCGCCGACCAGACCGCTTGGGTCGCCTCCGCCTGTTTTTCCGGCTCAAGGCCGGTGTTAAAGCCGTATACGAACTCGGTGACCACCAACCTGTCGCCGTTAAAAGCCGCAAGCTCGATAAGCCCGCCGAGCGCCTCTTTAAGGTCGGGGACTATCAGCACAACGCTGTCGACTATCGAGGCAGCGGCGTCGCCGTCGACTTCAAAGCGGTCGACGGTTTTGACGATTTTGATATCTCTTCCGTTGTTGAATTTGATCTCGCTAAGGCAGAGGTTTTCGCGGGTATAATAGACCATCGCCTCGCCGGGGCTAAGGGCGTCCCGAGTGCCGTAGATTCGGTTGTAGTCCTCGAGCGGGATAAAATAGAACTGATACGGAACCGCCGAGGCCGCGACCGAAGCCGCCGCGTTGGCGACGTTTACCTCTACGCTGCCGTTTATAAAAGCCCCGACCACCGCGGCCTCTCTGTAATAAACCGCGTCGCTAATATCCGCCCCCGCGCCCCTCGCCGCGTCGTCGATTATCTTTTTTATCGGCGCGAATCTTTCGTCGCTAAGGTCTTCAAGCCCGCTCGTATATATCTCCGCGTTGATCTCTTTGGGATAGCGTATCGCAAGCGCGGACTCTTCGCCGAAATAAAGGCTTGAGGTGGAGGATATCATAACAAGGACCATCGTCGCGAGAATACAGATAGAGGCCAGCCCCGCGCCGTTTCGCTTCATTCTGAACGCCATCGAGCTTATCGAGACGAATCGGTTGGGCTTATAGTAATACCCCTTGAATTTTTGAAGCAGTCGGCAGAACATCACCGAGCCGGAAATCATAACGAGATATGTCCCGGCGATGACCATTAAAACCGCGAAGAAAAAGGTCACAAGGGCCGCCATCGGGTTGGTTATGGTCACCGCGAGATAATACGCCGCGCCCAAAAGCGCAACGCCGGCAATCCCCAAAAACCAATTCGCCTTGGGCGGCTTTTCGCCGAGGTTTTCGGATTTAAGAAGATTTATCGCGGTCGAAAATCTTATCTGCCTTATAGAATTTAAAAGCAGTAGCGAAAAGATTATCGCGAAGCCGATCGCCGTGTCGCGGATCGCCGAAAAAGAGATATCGAAGCTGTAATTTATCCCGAGGTCGATTATGTTTATCAGAATAAGCTCTACAAGCTTTGAAAACACCACCCCTAAAAACACCCCCGCGACAAGGGATATCGCGGCGATCGTCGCCGTTTCGCAGAGAATTATTAGCGAAAGATTTCTCTTTCCCATTCCGAGGATGTTGTAAAGCCCGAACTCTTTTTTCCTCCGCCTCATCAAAAACGAGTTTGTATAGAACAGAAACAGGCAGGAAAAGAAGACGATAACGCCGTTGCCCAAAACGAGTATCTCTTCGATAATGCTTCCGCCCCGCATTTCGGCGACGGTTTTCGAGTAGCGGATATAGTCCACGATATAGGTCATCATAACCATTCCGACGCAGGTTAAAATATAGGGCAGATAAAGCCTGCGGTTTTTTCTTATGCCCTCAAAGGCGAGCTTCGGATATATCATTCCTCCCGCCCTCCCGTCGCCATAACTTTAAGCGAATCGGATATCCGGCGATAGAACTGTTCGTCGCCGTCCTCGCCGCGATAGAGCTGATGATAGACCTCGCCGTCTTTTATGAATAAAACCCTTTTCGCAACGCTCGCCGCCTTGACCGAGTGGGTCACCAAAAGAATCGTCTGCCCAAGCGCGTTGACTTCGGCGAACAGCTTTAAAAGCTCGTCCGAAGCCCGCGAATCGAGCGCGCCGGTGGGCTCGTCGGCCAGAATTATCTTAGGGTTGGTGATCATCGCCCGCGCGACGGCGGCGCGCTGCTTCTGACCGCCCGAGACTTCGTAGGGGTATTTCTTCAAAAGCCCGGGTATCCCGAGCCTTGCGGCTATCGGCCTAAGGCGGTCTTCCATCTCGCGATAGGGCGTTCCCGCCAAAACCAGCGGCAAAAAGATGTTGTCTTCAAGGGTAAAGGTGTCCAAAAGATTGAATTCCTGAAAGACGAACCCGAGATTGTCCCGCCGGAACTGCGCCATAAGGCTGTCTTTGATCTTTGAAAGGTCGAGTCCGTCGAGCAGAACCCTGCCCGAAGTCGGCCTGTCGAGGGCGGCGAGAATGTTTAAAAGGGTGGTCTTTCCCGAGCCGGATTCGCCCATTATCGCGACAAATTCGCCCTTTTCAACGCTGAAATTGACGTTTTTAAGCGCCTCGACGGTGTTTCCGCCCAGCCGCGAGGAATAGACCTTTCTAAGCCCCGAAACTTCCATTATGCTCATAAAATACCTCCTTGGTTTTTTACGGACATATTTTACCGCAAGCGGGAAATGCGCCGCAATCGCTTCGGCTTACATTTCCCGCTTTGAATCTTACATTTTTGTAAGTTTATTCCGCAATGAGATTATATTCCGAAAGGTCGACCGAGACCTTTGTTCCGCAGTCGAGCTTTGAAGATATCTCTATCTTAGCGCCGAGCTTTTCGCAGACCCTTTTGCAAAGATAAAGCCCGAGGCCGCTGGCGCGCTTGTCCGCCCTGCCGTTAAGACCGGTATAGCCCTTTTCAAAGACCCTCGGCAGATCCTCCGGCGCTATGCCTATCCCGCTGTCTTCGATACAAAGGGTCGCCGGCTCGTCGACGTATATTTTTACCCCGCCCTCGCGGGTATATTTCAACGCGTTTGAAAGAAGCTGCTCGATGACGAAGCATAGCCATTTTTCGTCGCTGACCGCCCTTTTGTCGGTCCCGGAATATTCGAGCTTAAGCCTTCTGTCTATAAATTCCGGCGCAAAGCCGCGAACCGCCTCTTTTATGACCTTGTCGAGCGAACATTCGCGGAACAGATAATCCGAGGTCGGCGATTCGAGCCGCATAAAAGCCAAAACCATCCCGACGTATTGCTCTATCCGAAAGATATCCGAAGAAATCTTTCGCGAAAGCGGCGAATCCTCGCCCTGCAACGCGAGCCTGACCGAGGCTATCGGGGTCTTTATTTGGTGCACCCAGACGGTGTAGTATTCGGTCATATCCGAAAGCTTAGCGGAATATTCCGAAGAAAGCTCCGAGATCTCGGCCTTAAGATTCAAAACGATCTCGCGCCAGTCCTCGTCTTCAAGATCCGAAGCCGACGAAAGCTCTATCGCCTCGGCCGGAAGCTTTGAGAGCTTTTCGAGTCCGCGGTGTTTTGAATATGCGCGGCAATAATCCGCCGCGAAGGCCGCAAGGGCGATCAGCGCGCAGACCCCGGCGGGGTATAAAACCGCCTTTATCGGAAGCCTGTACAGCGCGAAGGATATCGCGAAAACCGCGATAAACGCGCCGAAAAGAATTATTTTAGGCAGGCGGCTTTTAAAATACGAAACGCAAAAATTCAACCCGATCACCTCATTCGACAATATATCCGACCCCGACCTTTGTCGAAATAAACCCCTCGAGACCAGCGGAATCAAGCTTTTTTCTAAGCCGGTTGACGTTTACCGTAAGGGTGTTTTCGTCGACGAAGGAATCGGTGTTCCAAAGCCGTTCCATAAGCTTTTCGCGGCTGACGGTCCGCCCCTTGTTTTCCATCAGGCAAAGAAGTATTCTGAATTCGTTTTTGGTGAGCTGTATCTCGCTTCCGTTATAGACGAGCGAGCCGTCGCCGGTGTTTAAAAAAGCCCCTCGGTGCGAAAGGGTCGGCGCGCTCTCCGAAAAGTCGTAGGTCCGCCTTAAAAGCGCGTTGATTTTAGCGGTCAGAACGCTTAGATCGAAGGGCTTCGCGATAAAGTCGTCGGCGCCCATATTCATCGCCATAACCATATTCATATTGTCCGAAGCCGATGAGATGAAGATTATCGGAACGTTGGAAACCCGCCGAATTTCGGCGCACCAGTGGTAGCCGTTGAAATAGGGCAGAGAGATGTCCAGCAAAACTATGTGCGGGCGAAAATTCGCAAAATCCTCGGTGACCGAGCGGAAATTTTCAACCCTGAAGACGGAAAGGTCCCAAAGCTCGGCCTGCGCCGCTATCGCTTCGGCAATGCCCGGGTCGTCTTCGACTATCATAAGGCGATACATTTTCGCGCCCCCTTCTTTTTTCTGACAGTTTAGCACATTCGCCGAATTTTTGCAACAGCCGCATTTTTAACCCGCCGAAACCCGGAGAAGCTGCCTCCCGGCGCTTCCGCAGACTAAAAAATCCGCCGGGCTCAAAAAGCCCCGGCGGTAATTATTTTGCGCTTGACAAATCGCAAACGGTGTAGTATCATAGTAATAGAGAGCCGAACGGCTCGCCTAATTACAACGATTTATAAGAAATAACCGCCGCTTTTGACGGAGCTGGGCGGCTATTTTATTTGACTCTTGACAAAACGCAAATAGTGTGATATCATAATAGCAGAGAGCCGAACGGCTCGCCTATTTGCTTAAGTTAAAGAAAATAACCGCCGCTTTTGGTCGAGCAGGGCGGTTATTTCTTTGGGTAAAATCTATCTAAAAGCTCGATTACAAGAATAAGTAACAAGCAGAAAAATAAGTATTCTTCCACAAAGCATCCCCTCCTTTCCTAAGGAGGGCGAGCCGCCCACGGCTCTCTGCACCACTAATTCTACCACATTTCGCAAAAAATGTCAATCCGGGGGGAAAATTGGCCTTCGCCATCTCCCCTTCCCCCTTTATTGACAAATTCCGCGAAGTGTGGTATATTGTATTTAAATATTCAATATTATTCCCATGGGAACTTTTAAGGGGTGATTTTATGGCCAGAGCGGGCGGCGGGGGACATTCCTCCGGCGGCTTTCATTCTTCCGGCGGCGGCCACGTTTCGTCGAGTCACAGCGGGGGCGGGCATCGCGCCTCTTTCGGCGGCTCTTCGCGGGCGGGGTCTTCGCGCTCTAGCTCGTCTACCCGGTCGAGCGCGCCGCGCACCGGCGGCTTCGGCGGAAGCGCCGGCCCGAGCGTGTGGAACACTTCTTCGCGAAGAAATACAGCTCCCCCTATCATCATAAATAACGGAGGCGGGTACGGCGGAATGAGCGGATTATTCGGAAGAAAATCTTCCGGCGGAAACGGCTGCGGCTGCGTTGCGGCGGTGGTCTTCGTGGTAGTAATGATAATAATTCTCGCCCTTGTTATGAGCATGATCTCGGGGCCGAGCGGCGAATCGCAGTCGGTCTATTATACCGAAGTCCCCGCAAGCTCGTATAACCGTGAAAAGCTTGAAAACACCTCATGGGACAGCGACTGCGTTATCGACGAGATCGGCTGGATAAGCGAAGACGGCTCGATCTCGGGCCTCGAGCACAAGCTTCGCGATTTCTACGACGAAACCGGCGTCCAGCCCTTTGTATATCTCGTGGGATACAGAAGCGACCTTGTTACCGATTCGGACAAAGAGCGCTTTGCGAGCAACTTCTATGAAAACGAGATCGGCAACGACTATACCTTCGCGTTCTTCTATTTCTGCGAGCGCAACCCCGACGACGTCGGTTATATGTATTACGAAGGCGGGTCGCGCGCCCTCGGGGTTATGGACCCGGAGGCGATAGACATTTTCTGGGCGATATGCGACAGCGAATGGTACAGCGACGCCACCACCGAAGACGCCCTTGCGAACACCTTTAACCGCACGGCAAGCAGAATTATGACCAAAACCGCGACCGGCAAGGATATAGGCAAAATCGTTCTTATAATCGTCTTGGTCATAGTCGTGGCGGCGGCGATAGTCTTTATTATGAACAAAAAGCGCAAGCTTGAAAAAGAGCGCAGCGAGGAAGCCCGCAAGATCTTGGAGACCCCGCTGGACGATCTCGCCTCGATGGAAAAGGATATCGAAAAGTAGATCGCAAAAACCGTACAAATGGCGGATTCCGCCTTTGGAATATAATCGAAAGGATGATAAACAATGGGAATTATTACAAGATTCGCTGATATTATGAAGTCTAATATCAACGCTCTTTTAGACAAGGCGGAGGATCCCGCAAAGATGGTCGACCAATACCTCGTCGACCTTCGCGAGAATCTTGCCGACGTCAAGAAGGAGACCGCGGGGGTAATCGCGGCCGAGGCGAAGGCAAAACGCGCAGTCGACGAAGCCAAAGAAAAGGTCGAGAAGGCAACATTAAGCGCGCAGAACGCCCTTAAGGCCGGCGACGAAGACGCCGCAAGAAAGCTTATCGCCGAAAAGCAGCGCCACGAAACCTCGCTTGCGGACAGAGAGAAAGCCTACGCCCTCGCCCACGAGAACGCCGACAAGATGCGCCAGATGTACGACAAGCTTGTCGAAGACATTCGCGAACTTGAAGACCGCAAGGCCAACATCAAGGCGAAATCCGCGGCCGCAAAGGCGCAGTCCAAGATCAACGACCTCACCTCCGGCATCGACTCCACCGATTCTCTCGAAGCGTTCGACAGAATGGAAGCCAAGGCCGACGAAGCCTTTGACAAGGCGATGGCCGAGGCCGAGCTTAACGTAGAGAAGGACGACGTAGACGACCTCGTCGAGAAATACAGCTCTTCCTCCGCTTCGGTAGACGACGAGCTTGCAAAGATGAAGGCCGAGCTCGGGCTTTGATTTCTACATAGCAAAAAAAGCAGCCGGAAGGCTGCTTTTTTCAGAAAACAGAAAACAGAAATCGGAAATCAGAAGTTAAAAGGATAAAATGTTCTGAAATCGCACAAATCCCCAAAAACAACTTCTGTTCTCTGACCTCTGATATCTGATATCTGAAAAGCAGACCCTTGCGGGTCTGCTTTTTTATTTTTCTCCCCAAATTTCGGTCAGTCGGGCGTATGCGAACTCGCCCATATGCTTATATCCCGCGGGGTTGGGGTGAAGATTGTCAAGGCTGTACTCCGGATTCAGATAGGAATCGTCGTTCGGGTCGGCCATCTCGGCCGCAAAGTCGATGACGCCGTCGAACTTGCCCTTATTTAAGATCCAGTCGTTCACCTTTCTGCGGATGTCGTCGTGAAGCTCGGAATAATAGCCGTTGCCGTTTACCGGGGTTATGGTCGCGGCGTAGATCTTAATTCCCTTTTCATGGCATTTTTCTATCATAACCTCGTATTCGTCGGTTATCTGCAACGAAATGTCTTCGTTGGCGTAGCCGATGTCGTTGATTCCGATAAGAACGACGACGTATCTTACACCGGCGATATTCAAAACGTCGCGGTCGAATCTGTCCTTCGCGGCGGTACCGAGCCCGCCGAAGACCGCGTTTCCGCCGATTCCCTCGTTGATTACCGTCACTCTGTCATAGTCCGGGTCGTCGCGGAAGAGCCTGTTAAGCTCGTCGCTCCAGCGCTGGAATTGGTTCGCGTTCGCGCCGTAGCCGTCGGTGATAGAGTCGCCGAACAGGACAAGCGCCTTCGCGCCCGCCTCTGCCCAAACGTCGAGTTCCGAGATGAAATACCAGCTCGTCATCGTCTCTTCGGCGACGAATGATTCGTCCGAGACGTGGTCGCCCGAAATTATCCAGGTCGAGCAGCGCGCGCCGGTGTGGCTCGTCGGGGTGCTGCCGGCGTATTTTCCGCATTTTATTGTGATCGCAAGGTCGTCCAAAGCCTCGAAAGCGAAGTCGATCTCGTCCGAAACGACCGTTTCGCCGACGGGTATCTCAACGCTTTCCGAGCCGCCGTTAAAGGTTATCGCGGTGTCGGTAGAGGCGTCTATCGCGTTCTCGCCGGCCTCGTTAAGGTGGGCGATATGGACCGATTCAAGCTGCGCGGGGACCCCGCCGTATTCGTTTGAAAGGGTGAGCCTTATCTTCTCTCCGCCGATGTTCACCCTGATCTGCTGCCTTACGGTGTTCTCTTTAAGGGGCGGGTCGTAGGGCGTTTCGTCCGCCCCGGCCGCAAGCTGCGCCGAGGCCCAAGTCGCGACCCAGCCGTCTTCGTCGGGAATTACGACCTCTCCGCATGAGCAGAGCGAAAGCGTAATCGCCGCGGCGACTATCGCCGCCAAAAGCTTTTTTATTAAGGACATCTTTTATTTCTCCTTTGCGATAAAGTTTTTTATATATTCGTAAACCGTCTTTGCGACGTGTTTATACCCGCCGTCGTTAAAGTGAAGATAATCGTTCCAGACCGAAATATATTCCCTCTCAAGGGTCTCCGGTTCGCTTTTTGAAGCCATCGCCGAGGCGAGGTCTACAACTCCGTCGAAGCCGGAATCTTTTGAAAAAACAAACTCGTTGACCTTTTTTCTGATATTTTCGTGAAGCTCGCTGTAATAGGCGTTGCCCTTAAAAGGGGTGATAGTGCAGCCGATGATCTTTATCCCCTTTTCGCGGCATTTCGTGATTATGTTCTTGTATTCCTCGATAAGCCTTTCGGAAATGTCTTCTTTAGAGGCCCCGATGTCGTTCACGCCGTAGAGCATTACCGCGTATTTCGCCCCGAGAGTATCCGCGACGTCGCGGTCGAAGCGCTTTTTGCCGCAGTCTTCGCCGAAATAATAAAGCGCCGTCCCGCCGATGCCCATATTTATGACCGAGAGATTTTTAAGGTTTTCGTCCTTTTGGACCAGCCGCGCAAGCTCCTGCGGATAGGTCGAAAATCCGTTTGTCGTAACGCTCGCGCCGTCGGTCAAAGAATCCCCGAAGCAGACCAAAGTCCTCCCCCCGCGCGCCGACAAAACGTCGAGCCGGCAGATATAATACCAAGAGGTGGTGGTCTGAATCCCCGAAAAGTCGTTGTCAAAAACGTGGCTGCCCGGGGTTATCCATGTCGAACACCGAGAGGCGGTGTGGCATGTAAGGGTCTTTTCGCCGGCGGGGGCAGACGAAAGCTTAAAGGTTATCGCCAGATCTTCAAACGGCCCGACCTTAAAGTCGAGCGGGTCGGTCGCTATCCTCTCTCCGGCCTCTACCGCAAACGAGGCGCTTTTCAAAAATGTAAGCTCCCTCGCGGTTTCGGGCAGAATTTCGTAGGAATCGGGGCTTTTAAGCCTTGAAATCGAGGCGGATTCTATCACAAGCGGCCTATCGCCGAACTCGTTCGAGATAACGAGGCTAAGCTTGCTTCCGCCGAAGCTTGTTCTTATCTGCTGCCTTAAGGTCGAGCCCTCTAATCCCGGGGAGGAGGGTATCTGCTCCGACGGATTCGACGGCAGAAGCATGGCCGCGCCCCAAGAGGATATCCAATCCCCGCCGCCGCAGCCCTGCGGAAGATTTTTTACGAAAATTTTGTTTTCGGGCGACATACGCTTTCCTCGCTTTTCAATCGTTTTAGACAATTATACCACCGCTTTTTAAAAAAGTAAATACAAAAAAAGGGAGCGTTTCCGCTCCCTTAAAAAATTCAATTCTTCGCGAAGAACGCTACCGCTATCGCGCCCGGGCCTGCGTGAGTCCCGACAACGCTGCCGATCTCGGAGATGTTAAGGCTGTCCTTTCGTCCCTCCCAGAGGTGGGAAAAGTCGTTTATGTATCTTCTAAGGGTAGAGTCGTCAGTCCCGGAATATCCCAACAGAACCGGTTGGTCGTAGTCGACGCCGCCGGACTTTTCGATCTCCTGCTCCAAAAGGTTGTTGCCCTGCCTTGCGCCCCGCGCCTTGCCAAGAATTTTTACCTCGCCGTCTTCTACCGCGACGACCGGCTTAAAGGAAAGAAGCTCGCCCGCAAAGGCTACCGCTTTAGATATCCTTCCGCCCTTTTTAAGATATTCGAGTGTGTCGACCATCGCCACAAGCCTGACCCTTTCGCGCGCGGCTTCAAGCTCTTTCGCGAGCTCTTTCGCGCCGAGGCCGCTTTCCGCAAGCTTTAAAGCGTACTCAGCAAGTATCCCCGAGGCGATTGTAACCGTTTTTCCGTCGACCGCGAAGACCCTTCCCTTATATTTTTCCGCCGCAATCACGGCGCTCTGATAAGTCCCCGAAAGCTTTTGAGAGATGGTTATAACCACTGCGTCGTCCCCCGAAGAGACGATTTTTTCGTATATCTCCTCATAGTCGAACGGCGTGGCCTGGCTCGTCTTCGGAAGCTGCTCCGAGGTCTTGAGCTTTTCGTAAAATTCCGCATGGGTAAGGTTTACGCCGTCGATGAATTTCTCCTCGCCGAAAAATATCGGCAGCGGGACGACCTCGAACCTGCCCTTTAAGTTTTCCGCGATATCCGCGCTCGAATCTATAACTATTTTAACCGCCATTTTGAATCCCCCTTAAATTTCGCCGGTATTAAGCTTTGCCGCGGCGGGCTGTTTTGATTTTTCCTCCAGCCCTATCCGGCAGAGAAGCTTAAGGTTTTTGTCGATGACCCCGAGGGCTTCGTATAGCGCCTCGCGGCGGTCGTCGCTAAGCCCCGCGCCGGCAAAAGCCTCGGCGTATTCCGCCTTTTTTACAACGCTTTCGGTTATCGCCCTGCCGTAGTCGGTCAGAACAAGCTTCGCGCGGTAAAGGCTTTTCGATCCCGCGACTTTTTCAAGGATTCCTTTAGATTCCATAACCGCGACCGCCCGCGAAACGTCGGCCTTGTCGCGCCCGCAAAGCGCCCCAAGCTCCGTCGCCGCGATCCCCTCGGGCCGGCGATACATCGCGATAAGGTATATCGCGTACGAGCCCTTAAGGCCGTAAAGCTCCATCCC
>CANQUJ010000028.1 GCA_947627005.1 uncultured Clostridia bacterium | reverse complement strand
GTGGACTTTCCGTTGCGTCCATCGCCGTATGCGATGATGAGCGCCTCCACAAAAACCTTCCCGATAGCAGCAAGGCCGCAGATCATCTGTACATAGTCGATAAGCTGCTGATCCTTCTGAAAAATCAGATCCAGATTATCCTGCCAGAGCTGCGCTCCTTTACCTCCGGGTGACACGGACGTGATTTTCGTAATAAAGTCATCAGCTGAGTGCTCGCGGGCTCCGGCCATACCTTTGCGAAGGTCGTAGGTAGCCTCCGGTGTACAGAGAAGGAAGCAGTCTGCGTCCAAGTCTCTCGGCGAGATTTCCAGCATCGGGTGTGTCTCTTTGAGGGTAGATGTAATGTTTTTGGAGTCGCGTCTGCGAACGGCAAAGCTTTGGTAGGCCTTGGCGGCAAGGAATTCCTGATAGACCGCCATCTGCTCGTCGCTCATCAGCTGTTCAGCTTTGGCCTTGGATGTGTTATCAAGGATTTCCTGCGCTCCGCAATTTTTGAGCTTCTGCAGAGCCTCCATCATATTTCGATTGGCTTCTGCGAGCTGCCTGCGGGTGAGTTCATGAGCGACGGCCTGAGCGCCGGGCTCTGTTTCCTGCCAGTAGTGGTCACTGTATCGGATAAAGTGGGTGGCCGGTGAATAGCGCAGCTCGTTTGCAAAATACTTTGAGAGCACCTCGGCCTGTCCTACATCAGAAAAGTCCTCCGGCTTATAGCTGTTCTCGTCGTTATAAACTTCCGGAGGGACATAACCATCCTCGCGGCTGATCTTGGAATAAAAGCGCTGGGCACTGTGCCAGATTGTATTAAGCTCGCTGTTATCCAGAGGCGGCACGCAGGTCGCGGCCTTTTCCAGAAAACTTTGGTAGGCTTTTTCTGTATCGCCGTATTTCTTAATGACGATACCGGCAAAGCGGGACATGGTAGCATTACGGCTTCCTTCCGGGATCACGACATCTTTCTCGTGGCCGCCGGGCAGGTCTGCATCGAACTCGTCGTCATTAAAAAAATCCGTAAGGTTCATGCGACCGGGATAGAGCTCCACATTCGGCTCCTGTGTTCCGAAGAAGAAGCGAGCAGCATCCAGCGCCTTCGTATCGAAATACGGAAATATGGAATTGACCAGCTTCTTCATATCGCTATAGAGGGCGGCATCCGTTACCCGGTCGATGGGAAAGAGCACATGGAACTTTGGCCTTGCCGGTTTGCCGTTTTTCTCGCGCTGATTAAAGCGGCTGTAATGGATGGCGAGGCTTACTCCCGGAAATGCCTCCAACACGTCTGCCGGTGTGATCCAATCTTTCGGATCTTCTGAATGGTCATTATCACAGTCCACGGGAAGACAGTCAGCGGAGAGGAAGTTGTCGCTGTTGCGGTAGTGATTTTTGTACTCCGCACACACATAGTCGTGACTGACTGCGGCTTTCATGCTGTCCGTATCCATGACAACGGTTTTATGCGGATAGGAGCAGTTTCCGGGATTGCCGATAAAATCGGCGCTATACAGGGTAAACATCAGTCGTACACCTCCTCCGATTCTTCCTCAAGCACCTTCGTGATAAATTTCAGGGCACGGATCATAGTTTCCAGTTCGCAGTCGCCGCCGAGGGTAACTTCAAAACCGTTGCAGCCGAATCTGTCCATAAAAGGTGTGACATGGATATCTGTGCTGGCTTCATCGGAAATGCGGAAATAGGTGCGTCCGCCGTGGCCGGTGTCGCCACCTTTGTAGCCGGTTGTTCCGGCTTCGACCTGCAGGATATTGGCACTTACAACATCGCGGGTGTAGGTAGTGATCTCAGTGCCATCGAAAAGCTCTCTGCGATTTTCTTTAATTTCATACATAGCGTTAGACCTCCTGACATTCTTCTGTGAAATAGCGCAAGTGATAGCCTTTCCACTTGGCGCGTTTGATTTCTGCTTCCATACCGGATGAGATGCGGCTGCCGAATACCCAGACCTCAGCGCACTTGCTCATGAGGGCATTTCCGAAGAAAAGCCCAAGCTCACGTTCTTCCGGATTGTTATCATCAAGGAACTGCGGAAATAGCAGGTGCGGTGCGATAGGGATATATCCCTTGTCCACGGCATACCGACTGTAGCGTCTGGCGTTGGCTACGTTTGTCTCCACATCTCCGGAAAACGGAGAGCAGATGTAGACGATAGGCCGGAAAGCACGAAGGGACTGCTTTTCATTTGCAGCAATCCGGGAGAGTGCTTCACCTGCAGTTGGGTCAGGATAGCCTTCGCTGTTGCGATAATCGTTGCTCACTCAAAAGTCCTCCTTTCCGGGCAGACTTAAAGGCGTCCACCTCCAATTTCCACTGGAGATGAACGCCTGATTTGAGCGGACGATTTTTAATCTTTTTTGTAGAAGGGCGTGACATAACCGTCGGCGCGGAGCTTCAGGCCTTTTGCCCACGGCGGAGTCCTGCCCATCTGTTCACAGAGAACGTCAAGAGACATGCGAGGGTCTGCTTCGATGACCAGTTCGTCGTGAATATGCATGACGATGGAGCAGCAGCGCAGCGTCTTCATGGCATAGCAGAGAATGTCGCGGGAGGTTGCCTGCACGATATTTTCCACGAATTTCGGCCCGTATGAATCGAGCCGTTCCCATTTTTTCGTGCTGCCGATGCCCTCATAGGTAATACACTCGCCTCCGAATTTATTCGTACCGACCTTTGGCTTTACATAGGCGAGGTTCCGTCCGGAGGGCAGCGTAATAAAGAGCATCCCGGAGCGGCAGGAGAAAGTAAGCCCGTAGCTGCTGGTTGTGTGTTTATACTTCACAGCCTCCATGACAGCGCGGTCGACATCCCACCAGAATTTTACGATATTGGGATTTGTCTGCCGCCATGCGTCCACCAGAGGAGGAAGCTCATCTTCTAAGAGTCCCATTTCTATAGCGCCCATTGCCTTTAAGGCACCGACCGAGCCGCCGTAGCCGAGCGCAAGTTCCGCGATTTTGCCTTTTTGACGCAAGTGGCCGTTAATGCCATGCTTCTCGACCGGAACATGGAACATCTGACTGGCGCTGGCGCAGTAGATGTCACCTCCGGTTTCAAAGACTTTTTGACGCCACGTCTCACCGGCATACCACGCGATGACTCTTGCTTCGATGGCGCTGAAGTCGGAAACATAATACTGCGTACCGTCCTTCGGAATAAATGCTGTCCGGATCAGCTGAGAGAGTGTGTCCGGAACGTCCTCATATAAGAGTTTCACGGCATCAAAGTCGCCGGATTTTACAAGAGCGCGTGCGTCGGCCAGATCCGGGAGATGATTTTGTGGGAGGTTTTGTAATTGTATAAGCCTGCCTGCCCAGCGTCCGGTACGATTAGCACCGTAAAAAGCGAACATGCCGCGAGCCCTGCCGTCATCACAGACCGCACGCTCCATCGTCTGATACTTCTTGACGGAGGATTTGGCAAGCTGCTGTCGGAGTTCCAGAACGGTCTGAAGCTCTGGCGGAGCGGTTTTGATAAGCTCTGCCACGACTTTCTTTCCAAGGCTGTCGGTTTCGAGCCCGTTATCGGAAAGCCACTGTTTCATTTGCTGGACGGAGTTTGGATTATCAAGTGCTGTCATATCTTTCATGGCAGCAGTCAGTTCTGACCGGGAGCGGGAGTCCATTTCGATGGCTTCTTTTACCAGATCCATATCGAGCCGGACACCTCTGTCGTTGATTTCCTGATCGATGTGGTATTCATCCCAGACCTCCTCCGGTACAGGGAACTTGGCAAGACGATCCTTAATGCCGATCTCGGTTTCTACATCTCGGATGTTATATTTTTTGAAGGCCTCCCACTTGTCCGGTGCATGGAAAGGGTGGTTCCTCGTGCGACCGCCGTTTGCTTTCGTCGGAGCACAGGGCACGGAGAAGTATTTGATCAGGTCTTTTCCCTCCGTGAGTTTCTGTTTTTCAAGACCGAGGACGGCACCGACGCCTTCCAGAGAAAGCGGCAGTCCCATTGTTGCCGCCCAGACCATAGAGCAGCGCCAGCTTTCCGGATTCAAGAAGCGTGCGCATTCGGTCGAGAGAGGGTGGTTATCATGGAAGGGATCAAGGCTTACTCCAAGATCAAGGAGATATCGTGATAAGCACACCCGTTCAAAATTTGCGTTGAAAGCCCATTTGATGACAGTATCATCAGTCAGAGCATCTATAATTTCCTGCGGCAGACGTTCTCCCTGTGCAAGGTCAATGACCGTCACCTCGGAGCCGTCGGCGCTGTAGCCGAACAGTAGTATCTCAAAATCCGGTGACTCGGCATATTTATAAACGCCGCACTTGGGCAGATTCACGCTGCTGTAGGTTTCAATATCGATACTGAGTGTTTGCATAGATTTCACCTCAATTCAAACAAGCGGCTTAAGATCGCTCCTAAGCCGCCTGCTGTTTCTGATTTACTCCAAGGACTTCATGCGCTTCTCGTGGTATTCACGTTCATGTTCGGCCTGTTCCTTTTCGCGCTGCATGCGTTCCTCGTGGTACTTGAGGTCACGGGCGGCAGATTCCTCCTCACGCTTCTCACGCTTGCGGTCATTGAAGAAACTCTGGATGGACGAAATCAGGAACACGATGCTGAATACCAGCCAAGTGGCGATCAGCGCAGTAATCAGGATTGTCTGTAAGGTAGTCACTGTCATAATCGCACCTCCATCAATTCAGGAAGTCTTCATCGTCATCGCTGGCGAAGTCAGACTCTGCACTTGCCTTGCCGCCGAGAGGCTCACCGTCACGGATCTTCTGCAGGTTGTTGAGTCCACAGGCGATTCCTTTATTGCCGGAAGAGTTGAAAGCATAAAACGTGATGCTGGCTCTACCGTACACGCCGCTGTACACTTCGGAACGGGTGAGAATCGGATTCAGGTCTGCGTCCACGATGCCGGGAGCAGAGGTTGCATTGGCATTAACGAAGTAGGCATTCTTATAGGCCTCGTCGTCCGGACGCTCTGCATCGCCGTCACGCAGAGGAGTCTTCAAAACAGAGAGCGCCGGTACGGACTTGCCGTTGCCTTTGAGCTTGGCCTCGCCTTCCTTGTAAGCAGCCTCGATAGCAGCCTGAATCTTGGCGATGGTCTTGGTGTCGGACTTCGGGATGATGAGACTCACGCTGTACTTGGGAGTGCCGCCGTTGATGGATTTCGGCTCCCAGACGTTCGCGTAGCTCCAGCGGGTGTCAACACCGGTGATAACCTTCATGGGATTGCTGATTTTTACATTCTTACTCATTGTCGTTTTCCTCCATAAAATCATTTTTTGCTGTATTCATGGCCGGGCGCTTGTCGCTATCCGGCACAAGTGTGGGTTTGCCCTGCGGCTTTTCGATGTAAGCCGTCAGGAGTTCATCAAAGCGGGACTTGCCGAGGAGCTTCTGCATGGCGGTGATGCCGAGCAGCTTTTTCTCATACGGGTCAAAGCCTGCTTTCTCGACCGCGTCAATGACGGCGGCCTCATTGCTGTATCTGCGGTTGCTGCGTCCTTCGACGATCTTGAAACCTGTCCATTCCTTACCGGAGAGAGCCTGCTGCAGAGCGTATTCCTTAATATCGGAAGCCCAGCTAACCAGTTCATCTACCTTGCCGAGAATGACCTCGATCTCGGTATCCGTAAGCAGTGGTGGGAGCTTGAAATCATGCTGCGCGAGCTTCAGATTTGCCTCGGCTCTGGCGCGGCACTCGTTCTTAGCCTTGCAGAAGCCGCACCATTCACCGCACAGGAAGTTCCCGTCACCGGCAAAAGCCAGATCTGCGGTAGGCTTTAAGACTTCATCTGCCCAGCGATACAAGTCGTCCTTGCTGATCTCGTAGGTGCTGACGTTCTGGCGTCTCGGTTGGTAAATGGTCATGGAAACCTGATCGATGTCGTAAATGTCATCGAAAAGCTCCAAAGCGCCGAGAGCATAACACTGCATCTGCGGATTCTCCTCTGCGGAGACTAAGACGCCTAAGCCGTGCTTGTAGTCGATCACCCGGAGCGTACCGTCTGCGATGATGACGCAATCGGCGGTTCCGAAGCCCTGTTCTACCCAGCGGGAGAAGTCTACACGCTGTTCGATAAGAACTACCGGGTCAGCACAGGTCTCCTTGGCGGCTTCGATCTGCTCCAGCACATATTCGGCATAGCCGCTGGTGCAGTCCTCCATCTCCTCGGAATACCACTTGAGGCTGTTGGTCAGGTCTTCTGAAGGAAGTCCCAGCGCGATTTTCAATTTGTGCTCGCCAAGCGCATGAGCGTCGGTGCCTTCTGCAGCGTAATCTGATCCTTTGTCCTCATAGGTTTCGCAGAGCCTTGCCGACGGCGGACAGTGCAGCCACCTGTCGGAGCTGGACGCGGACAGGATTGCGTGTGCTTTAGCTGCCATTGCCGATCACCTCCGCGTCCCTCATCAGGGCTTCGTAGTTTGCCGGGTTGATCTCCGAGAGCTTTGCGGCACCGTACTTTTTAAGCAGGGCGCGTACTTCTGCGGTATGACCGGCGCGGGACTTTTCAGCAAGGACGGCTCTTACGTCCTCCAGCTTGAGCTCAGGCTTCGATTCCTTCTTGGTGGGAGCTTCCGTGGCCTGCGCTTCGTTGTCATCA
This sequence comes from uncultured Clostridia bacterium, assembly GCA_947627005.1. Taxonomy (GTDB): domain Bacteria; phylum Bacillota; class Clostridia; order Oscillospirales; family Ruminococcaceae; genus Faeciplasma. The sequence continues at coordinate 13,443 of CANQUJ010000028.1, read as the reverse complement.
CCGGAAAACTGCTGGTAGAGCCAGTCGGCTGCGGCATTAATAGAAGCAGCAGCGGTGCGGAGCTCTTCGATGGTTTGTGCCATTTCTGCCATCTTTGACATTTTCTTTTCCTCCTTCCTCGGATTGGCTTGTGGCAAGGAGTGAGAGGTTCCTTGCCAGTCTGGCGGATACGTGACTGATGGAATTCAGGAGCTTGATCTCCTCGTTCACGTTGCCGCCTGTGTCTGCGTAACTGCGAATCATCTGTTGTTCACCTCGCTTTCTGAAGGCTGTGTTCTCTTGCCTTCACCTTCCACTGGAGATGAACTGCCGATTTGAGCGGAGGATTTTATAAAAAATTCCGACCACCATCCGAAAGATAGATAGTGGCCGGAAAGGGGGTGATTCGTGGTCTTGGTATTACTTATCGCCGGTAATCCTGCGCAGGTCGGTGCGATACTTCTTCATCTGATCCGCGAAGGTCTTCTGCGGGCGACCGAGTTCTCTTGCAATAGCACGGTCGGAGATGCCCTCCGGGTGATCCTTCCAAAGCTGGATGATGGTATCGGCCTCCGGATCAAGCTCACGCAGTCTGGCAAAAAGCTGCTCTAAGAGTATGCGGTCGGCGATGACTTCTTCCATCGGCATACTGCGGTCAGGAATATAGTCACCGAGGGTGCCGTTGCCATCAGGGAGTGGCTGATCCAGAGAAGTAATGTCACCTGCTGCATGGTATTCACAGCCGATACAGTCACCGTCGCACTTCCAGATGAAGCGGTAAGGACACATGCACCTGCCGTGATCCTGCTCTTTGTGACGAATACGGTCGGCTTCCTTATAGAAGGAGTCGTGCTGTTCCTTGGTGACAGGTACCTTCTCGCCGGTGCTGCGAACGTAGATAAAATAGGTCTTCTGATTGTCATTGTTTTGCATAATAAAACCTCCGATTTTCGTGTGGTTCCCGAACCGGAGGTCTTATGAAAAAAGAGCGTGGAAGGCCGACCGGAACGGGAATAATCCGTTTCAGTTGCCAACCACGCTCGTAGGCTGGTTTATTAACTTGTGACCGCTATGTTCGTTCGAGCCACTCTGCATGCCGGGTGAGCGTCCGTAGCGGTGAGCCTTTTTATGCCTTGCTCAGGGCATTAACTGTTATCTGAGATCCGCTTCGATTGCGTATAACTCGCTGAATACGTCCGGCAGATCACACGGATTCAGATCTTCGACGCTGTGAGCGCCGTATCGCTGGAATACTCCGTCAACTACAGCTGATCCCAATTGGGAGCTGATCGTAGATGCGGTGTTCTCGATATTGATGATCCAATTCTCGCGTTCGTCTTTAGTCACGTTTTTCATCTCCTTCCTGCTCAGCCTTCCGTCCAGAAGTCAGCTGCGTTATTTGCACCACCCTTGAAAACTGAACTCATCCTTGATCAGAAGATGCATCCAAGGGAATTGGTGAGGAGTGACAATGAAGTGGTTCTTTGTCGGTTTATGTGAGTTTACAACCAACTACCATTGACAAATACAGTGTTTCTGTGTATAATTAAGTAGTTAAGGTCTCGCATTGTCGGCTTTTTTACCTTCCTTGCCCTGCCTATTATTAGTTTCGCACGGCAAAATGAGACGGCCTGACCGTTAACGTGAGACACATAGGACAAAACATAGGACAAGATTTGAGAGGAGGTATTCGATTGGAATTAAGCGAGTATTTCAGGCGGATATTTCCGAGTACAGCCGCGCAGATGTACTATCCGAACAGGAAGAATAGCGGCATTTTTGTTTCGTACTGTTTTATTGAGGCAGGTAGTAATTACTTCAGCCATAAGTTAGGTGATAGGCTGAAATCCGATGACGTCCCTCTGGAGCGAAAGCTTTATGATGGATCGAGGACGATGTCCCAAGAGCTGAAGGATTCTTTTAAGGCTTTTAATGAGGACGGACTGTGCACTTATTTCGAGAAGATCATCGACAAGAACAAGTACGACGACGTGATGCGTGCTTTTGCTATCCCGCCGACGGCAGAAAAAAATCCGCAGGCACTCCGGAGAGCACTTGCGGTTCAGTTCAAAGCCTTTATAGATAGCGACAAGGAAGACGCTGCGGATATTGTGGCAATGACTTATCAGCAATTTTTGGTGGAGCCGGAACAGGAGCCCAGTTCTTTTCACCACATATCATCGCTGTACAAAGATGATACGGTGTATATAAAGCCGGATCACAAGAGAAGCTATTCTGGGTTCATGTATGAGAAGCTGACGGTTACGTGGAAGTTCTCAAATATGGGAACGCAGACATGGCGTGGTCGAAAGCTGTATCTTTCTAATCACGATGAGATACGGCCACGGGCTGAGAGCAATTACATTGAGATTCGGGAGACACCACCGAAAAGCGGTGTGGAAATCTCTGTAGTCATTGAGCTTAGGCCATTTGAAGGACACACGACTTGCCATTGGATCATGGTCGATAGCGATGGAAATGACTGCTATCCCGGTAGTCGAATGTTTGATATAGACATAGATGTAAGATTCAAAAGGAAGAAATCTTAAAGACGGAGGTAATAAAGTGGGCGAACAACAGCAGGTTGAAAAATGGGTGCCATTGAAAGATGTACAGTCATATCTCGGAGTTGGAAGAGAAACCATATTGCAGTGGATTGCAAAGCGGAATATGCCCGCCTATAAGGTAGGCAGGCTTTGGAAGTTCAAGCTGTCTGAGGTCGATGATTGGATTCGCTCCGGCGGAGCATCTGACGATAATCCGCCAGAAAAGGTTGATCAGGAGCAGGATCAGGATGCTAAATAAGTCCGGTTTATGGGACAACAGGTTTTATAGAATGAAAATATAGAGTGGCAAACTATGCTACAGACAAACGGAGGAAAATGCGATGGACAATCAGGTTCACAATCAAATAGTAAGTTTTATATGGGGAATTGCAGATGACTGCCTCCGTGATGTTTATGTGCGCGGCAAGTATCGTGACGTTATTCTCCCGATGACAGTAATCCGTCGTCTGGATGCCATGCTGGAAGAGACGAAACCGGCAGTGCTGGCAATGAAGAAGCAGCTGGATACTGCAAAAATCGATAACCAGTGGCCTGCGCTGTGCAATGCAGCGGGACAGGCATTCTGCAACGCGTCTCCCTTCCTTCTGAAGGACTTGACCAGCCGTTCTAAAGCGCAGACTTTGAAGGCTGACTTCAAAGCATATCTTGACGGCTTCTCTCCAAATGTTCAGATAATACTGGATAAATTCAAGTTCCGTAACCAGATCGACACGATGGTGGACGCGGATATTCTTGGTGCGGTCATTGAGAAGTTCACATCTTCCGATATTAACTTGAGTCCGAATCCTATTTATAAAGATGCGGCACAGACCATCCTCAAACATCCCGGCCTCGATAATCATGGCATGGGCACCATATTTGAAGAACTGATCCGCAAGTTCAATGAAGAAAATAACGAGGAAGCTGGAGAACACTGGACGCCTCGTGATGTTGTCGAGCTTATGGCAGACCTTGTGTTTATGCCGATTGCCGACAAGATAAAAGACGCATCTTATTCATGCTATGACGGAGCCTGCGGTACCGGAGGCATGCTTACCGTCGCTCAGGATCGTTTACTTACACTTGCGCATAGACGCGGCAAGGAAGTCGCAATTCATTTGTTCGGACAGGAAATCAATCCGGAGACCTATGCAATCTGCACGGCGGATATGCTGCTCAAGGGCGATGGAGAAGAGGCCGAGCACATTATGTATGGCTCCACACTTTCTGACGATCAGCACGCATCTCGTCAGTTTGACTTCATGCTCTCGAATCCCCCCTATGGTAAGAGTTGGAAAACTGATGCCGAGAAGATGGGCGGCAAGAAGGATATCCTTGATACGCGTTTTAATGGATATATTGGTGATGGCGAAGAATTACAGATGCTTCCAAGAACGAGCGATGGTCAGCTGCTCTTTCTTCTCAATAATGTGGCAAAGATGAAGAAAGATACGGAACTTGGTAGCCGTATTGCAGAGGTACATAATGGCTCCTCGCTGTTTACCGGAGATGCCGGTAGTGGAGAAAGTAATGCTCGTAGATATTTGATTGAAAACGATTTTGTTGAAGCGATTATAGCACTTCCAGAGAATATGTTTTATAACACCGGAATTGCTACATATATTTGGGTTTTGTCAAATAAAAAGGAAGATCGACGCAAAGGGAAAATTCAACTTATTGATGCTACTGGAATTAAGGCTCAGCTTAGAAAAAATCAAGGACAGAAGAATTGTGAACTTACCAAGGAACTACGTAAGGAAATAGTGCAGCTATTTCTTGATATGAAGGAAAATGAACAAAGCAAAATATTTGATAACTTAGCGTTTGGGTACTGGCAAGTTACTGTCATGCAGCCATTAATGGGCAAAGACGGAAAGCCTGAAAGGGACAAGAAGGGACGACTTATTCCAGATAAGGAAAAGACTGACACGGAGAATGTACCGTTTGACTATGAAGGTGGTATTGATGCGTTTCTGAAAAATGAGGTTCATCCGTTTGCGCCTTTGGCATGGATAGATAAAAAGAAAACAAAAATCGGATATGAGATCAGCTTCACAAAATATTTTTATTCACCTAAGGAATTTAGACCATTGGTGCAAATTACCAGTGAGATAGATCGGCTTGACAATGTTCGAGAGCAAAGAAGTGCTTTGATTTCCGATCTTGTTACCAAAGGGCTCGATACAAGCGTTCCAATGAAATACAGTGGAATTAGCTGGTTAGGGGACATACCCGCTCATTGGAAAACTGTAAAGCTAAGGCAATTGTTGCATCCTGTTTCAGAAAAGAATCATCCGGAATTACCATTGCTTTCGGTTGTCAGGGAGCAAGGCGTTATTATTCGCGATGTTGATGATATTGAGGGAAATCATAATTTTATCCCTGAGGATTTGAGCAATTATAAGGTCGTCAGAAAAGGACAGTTTGCTATGAATAAGATGAAAGCTTGGCAGGGTTCTTATGGGGTATCGCAGTATACTGGAATTGTCAGTCCTGCATATTTTGTGTTTGATGTATCTTTTGATAACTTAGAGTTTTTCCATTACGCAATTCGTAGTAAAGTTTACGTCAATTTTTTTGCACAAGCTTCGGATGGAATTCGTGTCGGACAATGGGATCTTTCGATTCCTAAGATGAAAGAGATTCCATTTATCGTTCCTCCAAAAGACGAACAAGATGCAATAGTGAGATTTATACCTAAAATTTCTGAAAAATATGATACAGAAATCAGTGAACTTCAGACCAGAATAGACCTTTTGCTTGAGCAAAAAAACAAGATGATTTCTGAAATAATGACTGGCAGATTTCAAGTACCTAATTTACAGGAGGATTGACTATGGCTTTTACCAACACAAAGGAAAGCGGCCTTGAATCCTTAATCGTGAAGTGGCTAGTTGAACAGAACGGGTACGAGGAAGGAACAAATGCCGACTATAACAAAGAATACGCTGTCGATGAGACGCGCCTGTTCCGGTTCCTACAGGATACACAGCCGAAGGAAATGACTAAGCTGGGCGTGTTCACTTCAGATGCGAAAAAACGACAGTTCCTGAACCGCCTGTCTGGAGAGATTGCCAAGCGCGGCATCATTGACGTGCTTCGCAACGGCGTAAAGGTTTATCCGGCAGACCTCATCATGTTCTACCTGACACCAACCGAAAATAACGAGCAGGCCAGAATCATGTATGAGAAGAACATTTTCAGCGTGACACGGCAGCTGCGCTATTCGCAGGATGCTGGGAAGCTGGCTCTGGATGTTTGCCTGTTCATCAACGGCCTTCCGGTCATCACAATGGAGCTGAAGAACCAGCTCACAAAGCAGAACACGGAGAATGCGGTGCGTCAGTATAAGGAAGATCGCGATTTTCACGACACACTGTTTTCGTTCAAGCGTTGCATGGTTCACTTTGCCGTGGACGATGCTACGATCCAGTTCTGCACAAAGCTCGCAGGAAAAGACAGCTGGTTCCTCCCGTTCAATAAGGGTTACAACGACGGAGCCGGTAATCCACCGAATCCGGACGGCCTTATGACAGACTATCTTTGGAAGGACATCCTGACAAAGAGAAAACTGTCCCGAATTATAGAAAACTACGCGCAGGTCATCGAAGAGGTGGACGAGGATACCAAGAAGAAGTCTATCAAACAGATTTGGCCTCGCTACCACCAGCTCGATTGTGTGGAGAAGTTGCTGGCCGATGTACAGGAGAACGGTGTCGGCAAGCGGTACCTGATTCAGCACAGCGCCGGAAGCGGTAAATCAAACTCCATTGCATGGCTGGCGCATCAGCTGATCGGGCTTGAGAAAGATGGCCACCCAATGATCGATTCTGTCCTTGTGGTTACTGACCGCCGTATTCTGGATAAGCAGATCCGCAATACGATCAAACAGTTCATGCAGGTCAAGAACACCGTAACATGGGCAGAACATTCCGGTGATTTGCGTAAGGCCATACAGGATGGCAAGCGCATCATTATATCTACGATTGAAAAGTTCCCGTACATCATCTCTGAGATCGGGCAGGAACATAAGAATAACAAGTTCGCCATCATCATCGACGAGGCACATTCCGGCCAGAGTGGACGTAACTCCGCGAATATGAATCTGGCGCTTTCCGGTCTTGCCACAGATGACGATGCGGACAACGAGGACAAGATCAATGCCATGATGGAAGGACGCAAGCTCGTATCCTCCGCCAGCTACTTTGCCTTCACCGCCACTCCGAAGAACAAGACCGAGGAGATGTTCGGTGTTGCCTATGAGGAGGATGGTGAAATCAAGCATCGCCCGTTCCATGTCTATACGATGAAGCAGGCCATTCAGGAGGGCTTCATTCTTGATGTGCTTCGGAACTATACGACCATCGACAGCTGGTACAAGATCATGAAAACGGTCGAGGACGATCCGATGTTTGACAAGAAGCGTGCGCAGAAGAAGCTGCGTGCCTTTGTCGAGGGCAATCCGGACGTCATTGCAAAGAAGGCCGCCATGATGGTGGAGCATTTCCATGAGCAGGTCATTGCCAAGAAAAAGATCGGTGGCAAAGCTCGTGCAATGGTAGTCACCGCCAGCATTCCAAGGTGTATCGAATACTATTATGCAATCAATAAGTGCCTCGCTGACAGGCATAGTCCTTATAAGACCATCGTGGCCTTTTCCGGCGAGCATAAATATAACGGTCAGGAACCGGCGCTTACGTCTGCTGCAATGAACGGATTCCCAGATGCCAAGATTCCGAAAGAGTTCAAGAAAGAACCATATCGTATTCTGATCGTGGCTGATATGTTTCAGACCGGATTTGACGAGCCACTGCTGCAAACGATGTATGTGGACAAGCCGCTCTACGATATAGCAGCGGTGCAGACCCTTTCCCGTTTGAACAGGGCATGTCCCGGCAAGGATGAAGTTTACGTTCTGGACTTTGCAAATAAGACATCCACGATTGAAGATGCCTTCCAGAAGTTCTACAGGACGACGATTCTTTCTGGAGAGACTGATCCGAACAAGCTTTATGACCTCATAACGTTAATGGAAAGCTATCAGGTATATGATGACGGTGACGTTAATCAGCTGGTGGATCTGTTTCTCGGTGGTGCGGAGCGCGATAGGCTCGATCCTATTCTGGATGCCTGCACGGCAGTATATAAGCAGTTGGAATTGGATGATCAGATAAAATTTAAGAGTGCAGCTAAGTCCTTTGTACGCACTTACGGTTTCCTCGGCGCAATCCTACCATATGGAAACGTTGACTGGGAGAAGCTATCGATTTTTATGAACTTGCTGATTCCAAAACTTCCGTCTCCGCGCGATGATGATCTTTCTGAAGGAATCCTTCAGACAATTGACTTGAACAGTTATCGGAACGAGGCTCAGGAAGCCATAGCAATTAAACTGGAAGATTCTGATTCTGAAATTGCTCCTGTGCCTGCAGGCACGGTTGGTCACATCGTCGAGCCGGAAATGGATCTGCTTTCCAAGATTATCATGGATTTCAATGATATGTTCGGTAACATCAACTGGAACGATGCTGACAATGTGCAGCGTCAGATTCTGGCCATTCCGGAGATGGTATCGAAAGATAAAAAGTATCAGAATGCCATGAAGAACTCAGATGAACAGGAAGCGCGTACCGAAAGCGAGCGAGCTCTCCAGCAGGTTATTTTCTCGATCATGGCAGACAACATGGAACTATTCAAGCAGTTTCAGGATAATCCATCCTTTAAGAAATGGCTCTCTGATCTTGTGTTTAATCTGACCTATAATCCGGAGGGCAAGGCGTATGTAATTCCGGGATCGGAGCCAAAGGTCGTGAAATACGACTTTACACCACAGCAAGATTTGATGATGGTAGCGGAAGCGCCAGCTCCTTATGGAGAGAAGAAAACGGACGACTAATTACAGGGAGGTGTATGGGTATTGGAACTCACAAAAACTGTAAAGGATAAAACTTTTGATGATTACTTTACAGAGGTCGATCACAGCGAAAGCATTAGTGAAGATCGACCGGGTTCAATGCGCCTTTTTTACCTCAATGTCAGAAGCGGCAAAATCAAGATCGCTGATCTTGAGAAATTTACGATGCTAAACATTGGCCGCTATGTATTCTCGCGGGCAAAGCAGGAGCAATATGAAAAGGCTGGAAATCTGGATGCCGTTATGCAGCAAGCCCTCCGCATTATGCGTAAGCGAGGAGCAGCTGATGCCAAAGGCACCGGAAATGAGCTCGGAGAAATTATGATTTATGCTTTCCTTGAGGAGAAGCTAAAGGCATATAAGCTACTCAGCAAAATCGAGCTGAGCACTGATGCCGCGCAGTATTTGAGTGAGGCTGATGGTATCCATTTCCTGTGTTCTGACGGTACCAGCGGATCGTATAACCAGATGGTATTCGGTGCTTCAAATATTGTCGGAGAGATTAAGGATGCCATAGATCAGGCTTTTGAGATCATAAAGAAGATCAGTGCCCACGAGGATGATGAGGTTTACATGATTGAAAAGACCGTCCTCGACCGGTTTTACGATGAAGACGATCTGGCTGTTCTGAAAGAGTATGTTGTACCGGAGGAAGGAAAGAAAGCCAAGTACGCAATATCTTATGGCGTATTCTTGGGATACAATTTTGGCATTCTTCCTACAGGCCGCAGCGATGATGAATTGCTGGATATTATGCAGGAGAAGCTGGAACAGGACGCACAGCAACACGCTGCATACATCTCGCAGAAAATAAAGGACTGCGGGCTGGAAAACCATGCATTTTATTTCTACCTGCTTCCGCTGAATGATGCGGAGGCCGAAAAGAAAACAATAATGCAGCACGTATTGGATGGAGATGTTGACCTATGAGCGGTGAAAAGAGAACACTCGGTGCCGCAATCTTTGCCGACATCGAAGATAACGAATATTTGAATAAGATCCATGAGAAGGTGCTGTATAACTATGCCCTGCGATTGCTTCAACTTACCAAGAAGGAACCACTGCCTTTTGACCAGAAGGAGAAGCGTGATGCACTGCGTTTTGCTGACCTGCTGTCGAAGTCCAATGATCCTGAAAGGGCAAATGCTCATAAAATCTGGGCGCAGGAAATTGTAATACTCTTGAATGAGCTCTACCCGGAGGACACGCTGATCAAGCTTTATGCCGGAGATGTCTTTTCGAGCATAGGAAACCATAAGGGTATAGAACACATTAATTCCGAATATCAGGATATTACTGCGCTGGAGAGGTTCTTCTCTGAATTTAGGGATGACTATCTTACGATTCCCGCCGAACCGGATGAGAAGTTTTTTGCTGCTCAGAAAACAGCATATGATCATTTGACCGATGATTGCTTCAGCTATTCTGCCCCGACTTCTATGGGGAAGTCCTTCATCATGCGGATGTTTATTAAGAATGAGGTCATCCACGGCGCACAGAAAAACTATGCTCTGATTGTGCCGACAAAGGCACTCATAAACGAAGTTCGTGGTAAGGTTATTGACGACCTCGGTGAAAACGGCAATCTTGAGAAAATCAACTACCTCGACCGCTGCAATTATCGTGTGGTAACTGCGGCCAGTGATATTGCATTGGAGGAAGAGCACAATTATATCTTCGTACTTACGCCGGAACGTTTGCTTTACCTGTTGATCAGCCAGCCGAAAGTACAGATAGACTACTTGTTTATTGATGAGGCTCATAAGTTGTCTGGCAAGAACAGCCGTGCTCCGTTTTACTACAAGGTTGTGGATATGCTTTTGAAGCGAGAGCCTAAGCCACACTTTATCTTCGCCTCTCCGAACATTCCGAATCCGCAGGTTTATCTCCGGATGATGACAGATATAGAGGCTGGTGATGATAGCAAACTGGCAATTACATACTCACCGGTCGTTCAGGTGAAGTTCCTTGTAGACCTGAAGAATCACGAAATTCAGGTTTATAACGAGCATAACGGAAAACGCATTCACGTTGCGAATATACGCGACCGAGGTGGCAGAAATGCTAACCTTACGGATATTCTGCTGAAATTTGAAAAAATGAATAAAGACCTGCCGGAGGATATGCGAAAGCAGACCATCGTCTACTTCAACGGTAGGAATAAGGCAATTGATGCTGCTCGGAGATTTTCTGACGCACTTGGGTATGACGGCATTAAAAATGATCCTTTGTTGGAAACACTGTCTAAGGATATCCGTCAGGAAGTACATGGCGACTATTTCCTTGCCGACATGATTCGCAAAGGCATCGCTTACCATATAGGGTATCTCCCCGCTTCGATTCGGGCAAGAATAGAGATACTGTTTCAGGAAGGTCATATAACGATTATGTTCTGCACTAGCACTTTGCTGGAGGGCGTTAATTTGCCTGCAGACAATCTTTTCATTACAGACAACAAGATATTCCGTAGCGAGATGGAGCCGGTCGATTTCAGAAACCTGATAGGCCGTGTCGGCAGAATCAGCTTCAATCTCTTTGGAAATGTATATTTTGTTACCGATGAGGAAGAAACAGTAAAAGCCGATGATTATGTCAGGATGCTGCAAGAGAAAGTACCTGAGCAGGCGCTTTCCATCGCTACGAATCCGAAGGTTCTCAAGAAGGTTGAGAAAAAGTATGTAGCTGACATTCTCAAAAGTGGTAGTTCTGTAATTCCACAGCGTGTAAACGAGAATGGCGATCCTCTTCAGTCAGAAGAGTCCTATATCATGATGCGTAAGTTTGGCCTTATTCTGCTTAGGGATATTGTTGAGGATAAGGATACACTCGTGCGTCGTGAGTTTAAACCATTCCTGACAGATGAGGATGAAAAGAATATCCGCGATAAATTTAAGAATACAGAGACAATTCCGGACGACGACATAAACACATCTGTTGACCAGACAAAACGTCTCATTATGGCTATAAAAAATAATGATCTGCGTTATCCGGAAGTGAAGGATGGATATTTCAGGCACGACGTAGTTTTGGAGTTTTTGAAGAAGCTGAGTAATGTTTTCCAGTGGAAAATATATGAATCAAGCACACTTGGCAAGGACAGTCTATTGGGCTGGTACGCGGTTATTCTCTGTGAATGGATGGAAGGAAACGGTCTGAACTACATCATGCGGGCAGCTTTGAAGCACCATCGTGAGAAACCGGATGACTTCTGGATCAACAGATATACCAAGGGTGTGTATGACGATACCTCATTAATCCATCGCAATATTGTTTTTGCTGATACGTTGGAAGTGATCGAAAATGTCATCTTATTTAGCATATCGAACTACTTCCTGCGATTTTCAAATGAGTTCAGGCGCATTAAGGGCGATGATGAGCTGGACGCCAATAACTGGTATGAATACGTGGAATATGGCACCACAAATCCGCTGACGATCCTTTTGCAGAGAAATGGATTCTCTCGTGAGTCGGCGCGATTTATCAAGGAAAATCCGGAGTATGTCGTGAAGGACGGCAGCACGGGGAAATTAAAACTGAAGGCCTCGTTATCAAAGTGTGGTCGAACCAGTGTGGAGAACGAAGTCGAATATATCCGGCAGAATGTTCCGGGAATCTTTGCGGACGAGGAGGAATAGAGACAGATGAAAGGTTCAGAATGCAAATTCGTTAAATACATGGAAGGCTCAGACAAGAGGTTTGTCATTCCGGTTTACCAGAGAAACTATGACTGGAAGACCGATAACTGCAAACAGTTGTATGATGATCTCGTAAAGATCATCAAGGGGCATCGGAAAAGTCACTTCTTCGGCAGCCTTGTTTCAGTTTACAACCCGGACGGCCACAATGAGGAGTTCCTGATTATCGACGGCCAGCAGCGCCTTACGACCGTATCGCTGTTGTTCCTTGCCATGTATAACTTGATTGATAAGGGTGTCATTGTGCCGGAGACCGCTAATCTGAAGCAGCGAATTTTCGAGGAATACCTCGTGGACAAGTGGAAGCCGGAGGATACCCGTATTAAGCTCAAGCCGGTTAAAAATGACCAGACTGCTTTCGGGAAGCTGTTCTCTGATCCGACGGAACATATCCGCGAATCAAATTTGACGGTGAACTACGATTATTTCTATGACCGCATTCAGAAACAGGAAATCACCATCGACCAGCTTTACGATGCAATCTGCTGTCTGGAAATTATAAACATCCGGTTGGATATGGACGACAATCCGCAGCTCATTTTTGAGAGTCTGAACTCTACCGGTCTTGACCTCAGTGAAGGTGATAAGATTAGAAACTTCATACTGATGGGCTTGCCTTCAAAGGAGCAGGAGGATTATTACGAGAAATAGGTGGCTTAATTGTCTTCCATCTGCAAGATTGGAACTAGAATTTGAAAATAGCGAATCCAATGCGGCCGCTGAAGGTACAGCCGCCCATGCTCTCTGTGAACATAAACTTAAAAAAGCACTTCACATGAGGAGTAAGCGTCCTGTCTCGGCTTATAACACCGATGAGATGGAAGAACACAGCGATGGTTAATGGTGGGTGGTACTTTATTGCAGCAATTATTGAAGTGAATGCCAAGACATCGCAGTTTATTCTTTGTAACCGAGCAGACGCAACGGTCTGGATTGCACCCAAACGGACATTCACGGGAACATTAAACCCATCTTGTTCAGCAGATATTGTGATTGGAATGCATGCAAATCAGTATTATTATGCAGGTGGATTTGATGATTGGTTTATCGAAGTGAATTCACAGCTTACAATTGAGGATTTAGAACGACATTTCAAACAGTCATTGCTTGCCAATGGCGGTGATACTAGTGGTGCGATTGATGCTATTACAGAATCTGGTGTGGTAACTCTCCTCAAAGATAATAACAAGTCTATTGTTTGGAGATGTGTCAGTCGTTTAGAGGAAAAAGGCTCTGAATGCACTGCTCCTACCATAAACGAGGAAACATTGCAGACAGCAGTGGTCAAGGCTATTAACGAGCTTTTGGC
>CANQUJ010000027.1 GCA_947627005.1 uncultured Clostridia bacterium | reverse complement strand
TTATAGCATATATTTCGACAAAATGCAACCGGCAGGAAGAAAATGGGGGGATTAAGCATACAAAAAGGCACGGTATCGGCTACCGTGCCTTTATATTTTTACGCTTCAAGGCTCATATATCGGAGCAAAAACGCGGCGGATATCGCCAAAAACGCCAGCCCGACTATGATCATAAACCCGAACGACGGCTTGCCCTTTTCGGCCTTTCTGGCCTTATAGTCGCCGAAGCTTTCAAGCTCGTGCTCTCTCGCAAGTCTGCCGAATCGGAATTTGTCGACAAAAAGCTTAAGCCCGTAGACCAAGCCGTCGAACGCGCCCTCGGAAGAAACGAATACCAAACAGCCGAAGCCGGTTATAAGTATCCCGGGAATGAAGAAAGCGTCGCTTAAATATCCCGCCATTTCAAGGCTTCCGATATCGCCGGAATACGCCCCGCGTATCCCCAAAACCGCGAGCGCCATAACAAGCCCCACCGCGGCGGTTACGAGATATTTTATCCAACGCCGGCCGCTTTTTTCGCGGGGGCGCTTTTCTTCGTTTTCCATGGTTTTCCTCCGTATAAAGGCGGTCACTGCATAGCTTTTTCTTTATAAGCCTCGAATTCTTTAAGGGTGCAGCGGACAAAGTGCCCGGATATGACCTCTCTGAATTCCGGGGCCTCGTCGGTGATCTCGTGGTCTACAAGAGGGTCGTAGCGGATCCTCTTGCGGTTCTTTTCGGTCTCCGGGTCGGGAAGAGGGATCGCCGAGAGGAGCGAGCGGGTGTATGGGTGGAGAGGGCATCTGAAGAGTTCGTCCGAATCCGCAAGCTCTACAAGGTTGCCGAAATACATAACCCCTATCCTGTTGGAGAAGTATTTGACCACCGAGAGGTCGTGCGCGATAAAGAGAATCGTCAGACCCATCTTTTGGCAAAGCTCGTTCAAAAGGTTGATGACTTGCGCTCTGATCGAAACGTCGAGCGCCGAAATAGGCTCGTCGGCGATGATAATCTCGGGGTTCATGATGATCGAACGCGCGATGCCGATCCTCTGCCTCTGTCCCCCCGAAAACTCGTGCGGATATCTCGTCGCGTGCTCGCGGACGAGGCCGACGGTTTCGAGCATCTTATATACCTGCTCTTGAATGTATTCTTTATCCTTGACCCCTTGAATCTGAAGCCCTTCGGCGATGATCTCGCGGACGGTCATACGAGGGTCGAGCGAGGCGATGGGGTCTTGATAGATCATCTGGATCTGGGTCACGAGCTTTGAGTTTTTGGTCCTGCTGACAAGGGTCGAATACTCTTGGCGGAGGGCTTCTTTTTCACTCTCCGGCGCGGCGCTTATCTTTGCGTCGTATTCCTCCTTAAGATCGGCGAGGTGCTTTTTGCAGTAGTCGTCGTCGCAGTGCTTCTGGTCGTGCTTCGCCGAGCGGATCTCTTCGCGAAGCTCCGAAATCCTCTTGCGGCACTCGGCGATCTCCGCCTCTTTTCCGCCCTGCTTTGAAAGCTCTTTGATCTCGGCCTTTTTGGCCTTGATCTCTTGATTGTAAGAAAGCGTTCCGGCGACTATTCTCTGTCCTTTGTAGTATACGCTTCCCGAGGTCGCGTTATACAGCTTTATTATGGTTCGGCCGGTGGTGGTTTTTCCGCAGCCGGATTCGCCGACGAGGCCGAATACCTCACCCCGGTGAATGTCAAACGAGACGTCGTTTACGGCCTTTTTGGCGTATTGCCCTTTGCCGAAATACATCGAAAGATGCTCGACCTTAAGTATTACGTCGTTCTGGTTCGGGTTGCTCATTTGCTTTCACCTCTCATTCTCGCTATTCTTTCGGTCACGATCTTGGGCGGGTCGACCTTCGGGGCGTCGGGGTGCAAAAGCCAAGTCGCGGCGTAGTGAGTGTCGCTCACTTTGAACATAGGCGGCTGCTCTTCAAAGTCTATCTCGAGGGCGTATTTGTTTCTGTCCGCAAAAGCGTCGCCCTTCGGGGGATAGATCATATTCGGAGGAGTTCCGGGAATGGATTCGAGCTTTTCCTTGGTGTCAAGATCCGGGACGGAGCTTAAAAGCGCCCAAGTATAGGGGTGAGCGGGGCTGTAAAAGATGTCCGCCGCGGTGCCGTATTCGACTATCTTTCCGGCGTACATAACCGCGATCCTGTCCGCCATATTGGCGACGACGCCCAGGTCGTGGGTTATAAAGATTACCGAAAGGTCGCGCTCGCGCTTAAGGTTGTTGATAAGCTCGAGTATCTGGGCTTGAATGGTAACGTCGAGAGCGGTGGTGGGCTCGTCGCAAATCAAAATGTCCGGATTCGCGGTAAGCGCTATCGCGATGACTATTCTCTGTCTCATACCGCCAGAGAACTCGAACGGATACTGCTTGAATCTGCGGCGGGGCTCGTCGATTCCTACGCTGTCCATAAGCTTGACGGCCTTTTCTCTCGCCATCGCCCTTGTGATCTTATAGACGGATTCCTGCGCAAGCTCTTTGAGGAAGTCTATAACCTCAAGCGCGCGGGCGGAATAGTCAGCGGTCTGATTGTCTTTAATCTGGGCGTCGAAGTGGTCCGCCATCTCTACAAGGGTGGATTCCATATCGGCGCGGGCGGCGTCAAGGTCGACATAGCTGGCGGGAATGACCTCCCATTCCGGGGTCTTTCCTTTGGCGATAATGGCGTCGTGCTTGGCGGTTTGCTTTTCAAAGCGCTTCTTTTCCTTCTCGTTTCTCGTGTTGCCGTCGAAGTAAAGCGAAGCGGCATAGTCGATAGAAGTATCGAAGGTGTGGGTAAGGCTGTCTTTAATGACCTCGAGAGGGTCGAGACACTCGTTTACTTTAGATTTAAGGGTCTTTATCGCGGCCTCGCATTGAGACCTATCCGGGTTGCCCTTAAACAGCGAAAGCTTTTCTCTTATAAGCTTAGAGGTCTCGGCTCTGTGGGCGTCGGTAGTCTTTGCGGAATACCTTACCGCCTTTTCGGCGTTGGCCAAAAACTCGTTCATAAAGTCTTCCTCGGTGGCCTTGTGGGTCATCGCGTTAAGCTCTTCGACCGAGACTTTCGGTATCTCGTTCTTTTCAAAGGTGAGGTAATAGCCGAGGGTAAAGGTGTTCGGTACCTCGTACGAGAGGGCTTCTTTCAAGATCTCGCAGCAGGCTGTGATCTCCTTCGCGACGGTCGCGAAATCTTTGCCCTTGTGGGCGGATTTTATGGTCCCGACGCGGGTTTTAAGGTCGTCGGCCTTTTCGCGTACCACGAAATAGCTTACCGAGCCGAGGGCCGCGCGCTCAAAGTCGTGGATATCCGAAGATACGGCGTCGAACGCCTTGTTGTCGATCCTGCGGACGATATGCTCGCCGATCGCCACAGCCTCTTGCGCCGAAGAAACCGCCGCAGTATAGGCGCTTTCAAGCTCGCAGTGTTTAAGGCTGAATTTTCTGAACTTCGCGATGTCTTCCTTCGCGTTCGAGACCCCTGCGGCCTCCATATTAGATTCGAGGGCTTTAAATACGCGGGACATATTCTTTTTCGCCTCGCGGCGAGATGCCTTGTTTTTAAGAAGCATGGCCTCGGTAAGCTGGGCGCCTACTCTCATAATCGGGTTAAGGCTTGAAAGAGGGTCTTGGAATACCATGGCGATCTTGTCGCCGCGGATACGGTGGAATTCCTCTTCCGAGATCTTCATAAGGTCTTTGTCGCCGTAAAGGATCTTTCCGCCCTCGGGTATGGCGTTTCCGGCCAAAATTCCCATTATCGCGCGGCTTGTTACCGATTTGCCCGAGCCGGATTCGCCGACTATGGCAAGGGTCTCTCCTTTATAAAGGTCGAAGCTTATGTTTCTGACGGCCTGAACCTTGCCGTTGTTGGTCTTAAAGGATATGACCAGATTTTTTACTTCAAGCTTTTTCTCAGTCGCCATTATTCATCAGCTCCTCTCAATGACGGGTTGAAGGCGTCTCTCAGACCGTTGCCGAAGAGGTTGAACGAGATCTCAAGCAGACCGATAAACACGCCCGGGAAAAGAATTATATGCGGATAGCTGTTAAGGTAAGGCTGGCCGTTTGAAAGCATGGTTCCGATAGAGGTGAAGTTTGAAAGCTCGAGGTTTACGATGTTAAGATAAGAGAGCATCGACTCGCTGAAGATGACCCCCGGGATTATCAGAACCGTGCTGGTGATAAGCGTTCCGATAGAGTTTGGAAGGATATGGCGGAAAATAAGCCGCTTATCCGAAGCGCCGAGAGTTCTTGCCGCAAGGATATATTCTTGATTCTTAAAGCGATAGAACTGGGTTCTTACCCTTGAGGCGATGCCTATCCAGCCGGTCAGTACGAACGCGAAGAGCAGCGACCACACCGCGCCGACCTTTTCGGCCAAGTGCAGCTGGAACAGCGTTGCGACAACGATGAACGGGACCGAAGCCAAAACGTCGGATATACGCTCCATAATAAGGTCTATCGCGCCGCCGTAATAGCCCTCTATCGCGCCGTAGATTATTCCGATGATGAAGTTAAGGATAGATACGCTTATTGCAAGAATGAAGGAAAGCCTTGCGCCGCTTGCGAGGCATGCGAGGATATCCTGGCCGTGCTGGTTGGTTCCGAACAGGTGGTTGGCATAGAAGCCGTTCTTATAGAAGTAGTATTCTTTATAAAGAACCCTTACGCGGTAGCCGGTTTGGTTGCGGACTGCGTATACATACCATTCGTCGCCGTTCGCCCCGCCGGTGTCGCTCGGAAGCTTAATGCTGTCGTACTTGCCGGATTCGGGATTGTCCGAAATCATATAGTTGGCTTCGAAAATCGGGGTGCCGTCGGCATTGTGGTTAAGCGCCGCGCCGGTAGAGGTCGCGCTTTCGTCGGCAAGCTTATACCAGATGTTCGCGGGGGAAGAGATCGCCTTGAACTGGTTTTTATATGTAACCGGCATCGGGTACATAACCTGTATCCCGCTCTCGTTCTGGTAGTTTTTAAGCGCCTCGTATTCGTCCGAGGTGAGGTCGCAATAGGCGAAGCCGACCCTCTCGTACGAGTCTACCGATATGCTGTATCTCGGCTTGCCGTCCGAGTCGTAGCTTATCCCTTTAAGCTTTTTGACGGCGGACGAGCCGTATTCTACTCCGATGGAGGAATAGTAGTCGTATCCGGCCTGGGGCTCGTTCTGAACCTTGCAGCCGTCCCACCCGAGCCACGCGAACGCGTTGCACTTGGGCAGAACCATCTTATAGTAGCCGTCGCGGAAGTTTACGCTGTAATGCGAGATGAAGGGAACGATAAACGCGTAGAGGAACAGGATAAGGATAATTACAGCCGCGACGACCGAAGACTTGTTCTTGCGGAAGCGGATCATGGCGTCTTTAAAAGAGCCGATCGGCTTGGTCTCAAGCTTTTTATCCGATATTTTGCCCTCGCGCTTTGCAAAAGCAAACTTTTCCTTTGGAATATTGATCTTGTTTTCCATATTATCTCTCTCCCATCTTGATGCGCGGGTCGATGAAGCCGTAGCTAAGGTCTATAACAAGGCCCGACGCAAGTCCTATCAGAGTATAGAAGAAAGTGTCCGCCATGAAGAAGTTATAGTCGCGAACGTTGATGGCGGTGGTATAAAGCTTACCTATGCCGGGGATCGCGAATATATTCTCGATGATAAGCGAACCGCCCAAGATCCCTATAAATTCGCCGAGGATCATCGGCAGAATGGGGACCATCGCGTTTCTCATAGCGTGCCTTACGATCGCCTGCGACCTCGTCAAGCCCTTGGTTCGCGCCAAAAGCAAGTAGTCGCCGGTAAGGACTTCGGAGAGCTCGGCTCTTGTGAATCTCGTAAGCCCGGCGACTGTTCCGAACGCGCTTGAAAGTATCGCGGGGACGAGGGAGTAGAACATAGTCCAGCTGAAGAAGGACTTAGCCTCTTCCATCGAGGCGGCGGTAAGCGGGAAGGCGCCCAATTTGAAGCAGAGTATGTATTGAACCAAAAACGCGTAAACATAGCTCGGCACCGAAATGAATATCATAACCGCCGTTGAAATAAGGTGGTCCTGCCATTTATTCTTTTTCAGCGCCGCGTAAATCCCGAACAAAAGCCCGATTGGTATCGCTATCAGTATCGAATAAAGGTTCAATACGATGGAATAGGGCATCTTCTGCATCATAATGTCCGCAACCTCGAGCGAGGGATACATCTGTTCGCCGACGCCGAAGTCGCCGTGAAGAACATTCTTCCAGTAGCGATAATACTGGACCATTATCGGCTTGTTGTAGCCCATCATCTCGCGCCGCATGAGAATAATCTCAACGTCGCGCCCTTGCGACTTGATTGCGGGAAGCGGCAGAAGCTTTATGAGCACAAAGCACATCGTTGCGATGACCAAAAAGGTGAAGATCATCAGAACGATTCTTTTAATAACATATTTTACCATAAGCAAGACCGTCCTTTGCAAATGTTTTGTGGGTGGCGATATCCACAGACAGCGGACGTTTCGTTCCGCCGCCGTCGGAAATCATCTATATTAACGACTTACGCCGTTTATAGCGCTAAAGTGCGATTAACACAATCACGGACGCTTTTATGCGTCCGTGATTGCAAACCGTGAAAAATCTGAAATTACGAACTAATATTTAGTTAAATATTAGTACTGAAGGGTCGACTTAACAGCTTCCCACTCGGTATCGTCGTAATTGTAGGTCGCGTACTGAAGCCCGCCGAATCCGACCATGTCAACATATTCCCTGGTGGCGTAGTTGACCTTCTGGGAAAGGAGAGAAGCGGACATTCTGTAATACAGCGGGACGGTAGTCCAGTTGGCGAGGTAGGCATATTCGAGTTTGCCGAAGATCTCGGAACGGGTTACGTTGTCGTAAGTGCTGAACATTCCGAGGGTGAGCTCGCCGTCGTTGGAAACGAGGTTAGCGTCGGCGTCGGAATCGTCGCACCAAAGGGCCCAAGCCTGGAGGTTGTTGGTGAACTCGTGGCCGTTAAGCTCGATGGTTACCATAACCTTAGAGGTATCGAAGCCGTATTCCATCTGGTTGCCGGAGCCGTCGGAAGCGTCGCAGTAGCACTCATAGAGCATGGTGTAAGGCGAAGAAGCGGCGCCGCCCCAAGTGGTGAAGATAACGTCGGTGTTGCCGGCATACATCGTCTCGTAGTAGTCGGCGTCGGCGGTCATCGAAAGGGTTACGTTGCCCTCGAAGCCGGTGCCTACGCAAGCGCTCTCAAGAGCGTCCTTCAAGAAGTTGAACATGTTGACATAGGTCTCGTCGGTGGAGTATACGCGAATGTCAAGAGTTACCTTCTGGCCGGGAGTGTAAGAGCCGTCGGCGACGCACTGATCATAGGCAAGAGCCATAAGCTGGCGAGCCTGGTCGAGGTCGTAGCCGGTAACGGCGTCGTAAGCCTCGTCAAGGGTGTCAAAGTCGCCGCCCTCGCCGTAGGTAAGGCCGTAAAGGTCTACAATAGCCTTCTTGGCGCCTTCGGTTTCTCTGTAAACTCCGCCGGAGAAGGGATCGTAGAGGTACATATAGTTAAGGAGTCCGTGTCCGACCTGGGCCGAAGCGGTGAAGGACTGGACGAAGGTCGCCTTGTCGATCGCAAGACCGAAGGCCTTTCTGAAGTTAAGGTTGCCCAAAACCTGGGTTCCTCTCTGGGCGAGGGAAGCCTCGTCGGTGTTGAAGGAAAGCTTGGTGGTGTAGGAATCGGGAGTGTAGTAGATGTTATCCGAAGAACCGTATTTTTCCATATCGGCCGCGGTAAGACCTACGCCGTCGATTTCGCCGTTAAGAAGAGCGAGAAGAGCGGTGGCCTGCTCGGGTATTACGGAAACAACGACCTTATCGGTCTGATACATACCGGTGTGCTTGCCGTCTTTATAGCCCCACCAGTTTTCGTTTCTGGTGTAGACCATCTGCTTGTCAAGCTCCATGGTGGTGAGAACATAAGGACCGTAGCCCATATAAGTCTCGGGAGTGGTGCCGTAGGTGGTGGTGGTGGAAACGGCGGAAGGATCGCCGGCGGGAACTTCGTTGCCGTTGGCGTCGTAGTACTTAAGAAGAGACTCGTAGAGAGGTCTGTTGATGAGGAAGTCGTATACGTTGTAAGGAATGTAGTACTCGGGAGAGTAGAGCGGCTTGGTGTATACGAGAACGATCTCGTAGTCGCCGGTCTTCAAAAGACCTACATTGTCCCAGCTGTAGTTGGCTTCGTAAGACTGGAGAGAGCCGACGAACTGGGTGTCGTTTCCGGTGCCGGCATATGCGCCGTTCGGGCCGAGGTAGTTGTCCCAAAGGTACTTAGGAGAAACGTAGTCCCCGTCCTGTCCTTCTTCGACGGCAGGGTCGCGGATAAGGGTCTCATCGGTGATCTTGCCGTAGGTGGTGCCGTCTTCATAGGCGATGCCCCAGAAGTTGGCGAGGTCGATGTATACGTCGTCGTCGGTGTGGCCCTGGTTGATGAAGCCCGCGTAGTCGGTTCCCAAAGAATCGAAGCTCGAGAAAGCGGACTTGCCTTGATAGAAGTATTCCTTAGCGCCGGAGATTACATAGCTGCCGGCGTAGAGAGAGTCTGCTCTTCTGTTGGCCTGGATCGGGTCGAGCTGCATCTGCCAAGTATAGATGTAGTCGTCGGCGGTGATCGGAGTGCCGTCCTGCCAGCAGATGTCGGGGTTAAGGGTGATCTTGTAGGCTCTGTGGTCGTCGCCTTCCTGGATTCCGAAACGACCGACATAGTCGGCGGTAACGTCTTCCGGAAGACCGGCCGCCATTTCGGGAACGATGGACCATCCGTCCTTGGTGGAGTTCAAGCGCCAGTCGTAGAGAGACGACGTAGTGTAGCCGAAGATGGCCGAATCCTCGTTGGTCTCCCATGAAATGGGGTTGAAGTTAAGGTTCTGGTTGCCCGCGGTGTAGTCGTTATAGGTGTACTCCTTGAGGTCGGTGTAGTCCTTTCCGGCTTCGCCGGCAAAGCTGTCGTGTCCGACAGTCTGGTCTTCTCCTACTTCGGCTTCAACGAGATCGACGGCTCCGAGGTCGAAGGTAGGATATTCAACGGCGGGCTCTACGTTGCCGCCATCGGGAACGGCGTTGCCGCCTTGATCGCCGCTGACAGCGGGAGTGTCGCCGTTATCGCCGCAGGCCGCAAGCGAGAAGAGCATGCAAGCGGCAAGCAGCAGGGCTAAAAGCTTTTTCATTAAAAATTGCCTCCTTTAAAAGGTTACGGAAATAAACCGTATGCTGCGCTTTAGACCCCGATACACATTTCGGGTAATCATAAGCTTATACGCATAATAATACACGGCGCTAACCTTTGTCAATAGATTTTCGCGGATTTTGTAATTTTGCACTGTTTTTTCCCTCTTTCGCCCCCCGTCTGACAGCAATTTCTATAATATTTCGGCTTAGAAAAAGTTAAAAACCGCCTAACAAAAGTTCAGTCGAGCAAAACGGCGATATTTCAAGAGCTTTGTTTTATGCCGCGTTTTCGCGCGGGTCGGACCGAAATCTTCGCAGAAAAAGACAAAAGTTTTTTCTGCGCGGACGTATTATACCGAATTTTGAAAGATTATTCATATTTTTGCATATTGCCGCGCTTTAAAGAATAGTCTGTCCTTATGGGGCGCACGGAATTTCGTTAAAAAAGGGGGTTGCAAAATAAAACCGAAAGCATTATAATAGACGCGTTCGTTTTTTTATTTAAAAGGTATATAACATTGAAACATTGAAAGGAGTTTTTCCGTGTCACCGCTCGGATTTTTGATGACATACGTCAAACGCCACAAGTGGCAATATATTCTCGGGATAATAACGCTGTTTATCGTAGACTACGCCAACCTGTTTATCCCCGAGCTTACCGGCGAGGTCACAGACGGCCTTACCGCGAGAACGATGGATATGAACGGGGTCATGATAACCGTTTTAAAGATCCTCGCCCTCGGCCTTACCCTTGCGATCGGAAGATTTTTCTGGAGATATTTTCTCTTCGGCTCGGCAAGAACCATCGAAAAAGAGATCCGCGACGATATGTTCGCCCACCTCGAAACGATGGACGTAGAGTATTACAACTCTCACAAGACCGGCGACCTTATGACCCGCTTTACCTCGGACTTAAACTCGATAAGAATGTCTATCGGCCCGGCGATAATAAGCATATTCGACGCGACGGTTATGGCGCTTATGGTAATCATTCAGATGATGGTATACGTCAACGTCAAGCTTACGCTGATGACCCTCGTCCCGATGCTTATAATAATGGTAGGAGAGATCTACTACGGCAAGGTCATGCACGGAAAATACCGCCAACGCCAAGAGGCGGTCTCGGACTTGACCGACTTCGTTCAAGAGAGCTTTTCGGGAATAAGGGTCATCAAGGCGTTCGTAAGAGAAAGGCGGCAGCTTAAAGAATTTGCCAAGGCCAACCAAAACGCCATGGATAAAAACCTTTCGATCGCCCGCTGGCAGTCGGTGGTCAACCCGCTTTTAACGGTAGTCATCGGCTCGTCGAGCCTTATAACGCTAATCTACGGCGGCTATCTCGCCCTCGTCGGGGATATAACCCTCGGGCGGTTCGTGGCGTTTCATCAATACGTCAATATGCTGGTCTGGCCGATGATAGCCTGCGGCGACGCGATAAATATGTTCTCCCAAGGGTTCGCCTCGGCAAAGAGAATACAAGAGGTCTTCGCGGAGCAGCCCGAAGTCGCCGACGGCGAAAAGACCAAGCCGGTCCCCGAGCTTAAGGGGAACATAACCTTCAACCATCTGACCTTTATACATAAAGGTATGAGCGAGCCGACCTTAAAAGACGTCTGCCTCGACGTTCCGGCCGGAACCACCCTTGCGATAATCGGCCGAACCGGCAACGGAAAATCCACGCTCGTAAATCTTTTGCTCCATCTTTACAACACCAAGCCGGGCATGATACTTCTTGACAGAACCGATATAAACGACATTCCGCTTCACACTTTAAGAGAGAATATCGCCTACGTTCCCCAGGATAACTTCCTGTTTTCGGACACTTTGGCCTCTAATATCGCCTTCGGCACCCACGAAAAGAGCATGGAGCGGATAGTCGAAGCCTCGCGGGCGGCATGTATTCACGACAATATCATCGAGTTCCCCGAGGGCTACGAAACGGTAGTCGGCGAGAGGGGCGTTACCCTTTCGGGCGGGCAGAAGCAGCGAAGCTCGATAGCCCGGGCGCTTATCAAAGACGCGCCGATACTTATTTTAGACGACGCGCTCTCGGCGGTGGACACCGACACCGAGGAGCACATTCTCAAAAATCTCAAAGAGACCCGCGCGGGGAAGACGAATATCATCATCGCGCACAGGGTTTCGACCATTCAAGGCGCCGACGTCATCATGGTTTTGGAAGACGGCGCTGCGGCGGAGATCGGCAGCCACCGCGAGCTTATGCAAAAGGGCGGAATTTACGCCGAAATGTTTGAAAAGCAGCAGCTCGAGGCCGAGATCGGCGAACAGCAGGCCGCGATTCGCCGGGATATCGACAGCGTTTCCGCAAAGGGGGCGACGGTATGAAAAGACTTTTAGGATACCTTAAGCCCCACAAGTGGGCGATGCTTTCGGCGACCGTTCTTGTTTTGTTCATCATTGTGGTAGAGCTCTACCGCCCGATTATAATCGGCGACGCCATCGACGACTACATCAACGGCTACTATCAACCGTATATAGAAAGCGAGTCTGGCGACTCGGTCTATAACGGCGCAAGGCTCGAGCGCTGCTACGGCGAGCTTTCGGAGGAGGCCCTATCCTCTACGGAGCCGAAATACTACCAAATCCTTCTTTACGAAGACGAATACTATATGGCCGAGGGGCTTACCGCCGCCGAGACCGCCGAACTTAAAGAGGCCGACGCCGAAATGGTCAAAGAGTTTATAGACTCACGCTCTTCCGGCGTGCCGCTTGAAAAAGAGCAGCTGAAAACATTGAGAAAATCCGACTTTTCGGGTATTCTTCGCGCCTCGGCGCTATATCTCGCCGTGCTGCTCGCGGGGTTCGTATTAAACTGGGCGGACACCTGGATACTTCAAAAAATGGGCCAGCGGATAATCTACGATATGAGGACCGAGGTCTATTCCCACATTCAGGGGCTTTCGCTCAATTTCTTCAACACCACCCCGGTCGGAAAGCTTGTCACAAGGGTCTCGAACGACACCGAGTCGATAAACGAGCTGTTCACGACCATTCTCGTAAGACTTTTCAGAAACGTCATAATGATCGGCGGCTACGCGGTGATAATGTTCTCTCGAAGCCCCGGAATGACCGCCGTTTCGTTTATGCTCCTTCCGGTGGTCGGGGTTCTGACGTTTTACTTCCGCCATGTTTCAAGAAAGGCTTATCAGCTTAC
The DNA here is from genome assembly GCA_947627005.1 of uncultured Clostridia bacterium. Classification (GTDB taxonomy): domain Bacteria; phylum Bacillota; class Clostridia; order Oscillospirales; family Ruminococcaceae; genus Faeciplasma. The sequence continues at coordinate 9,788 of CANQUJ010000027.1, read as the reverse complement.
CCGAAACAAGATCACCGAACTCAACACTTTTCTTTCCGAGCACATCTCGGGAATGAGGCTTATACAGATCTTCGCGAGGGAAAAGGAAAAATACGACGAATTCGAGAAAAAATCCTCAGAACTCTTCGGCGCAAGCTGGCGCGAAATGATGATCTTCGCGATATTCCGCCCCGCTATCTTCCTTGTTTCGATAATCGCAAGGGTGATAGTCATCGCGGTGGGCGCGTATTTCGTTCTGACCGACAGGATATCCCTCGGAACGCTGTTTATCTTCATAAGCTACATAAGCTCGTTCTTCGAGCCTATTCAAGAGCTTGCCGAGCAGTTCGGAACTCTCCAGTCTTCGCTCGCCTCGGCCGAAAAGGTCTTTTCGGTTCTCGACGTCAAGCCCGAGATAGTCAAGCCCGAAAACCCCGTCGCCCCGCCTATGACCGGAAAGATCGAGTTCAAAAACGTTTGGTTCGCATATGAAAAGGACGACTATATTCTTAAAGACGTAAGCTTTACCATCGAGCCGGGCGAAAAAATCGCCTTCGTCGGCGCGACCGGCGCGGGCAAAACCTCGATTTTGAACCTTATAGGCCGATATTTCGACATTCAGAAGGGCGAAATTTTGATCGACGGAATAAACATCAAAGACGTCGACACCGACGTTTTAAGGGGCGCGATAGGCCAAGTCCAGCAGGACGTATTCCTGTTCACCGGCGACGTAAAGTCGAACATTTCGCTCGGGAACCCGGATATCACCGACGAAGACGTCAGGGCGGCCTCTAAAACCGTCCGCGCCGACACGTTTATAGAAAAGATGCCGGACGGCTACGATTCCGCCGTAACCGAGCGCGGATCCACCCTTTCGGCCGGCCAGCGCCAGCTTATAAGCTTCGCAAGAACCCTCGCATATAAGCCCTCCGTCCTCGTCTTGGACGAAGCCACCGCGAACATAGACACCGAAACCGAGGGGCTTATAACCGAGGCGCTCGAAAAGCTTATGGAGGGCAGAACCACGATCATGGTCGCCCACCGGCTTTCGACTATTCAGCACGCCGACAAAATCATAGTTATGCACCACGGGCAGATTCACGAGAGCGGCACCCACCAAGAGCTTCTTAAGCAAAACGGACTTTATAAAAAGCTCTACGATTTGCAGCTTGTGGACAAATAAAGCAAAAAATTCGGAGCGGGAAGGCGATCCCCGCTCCGTTTTTTTATTTTCGATTGTTCAAGCCTTACCCTTTGCGCCTTTAAGCCCGCCGAGCTTTACCCCCGAAAGAACGTTGGTGTCAAAGGCGTAGGTTATCTTCTTTCCCTCGCGGTCCCGCTCGAGGGCGAGAGAGATAAGCCGGTCTAAAAGCTCGGGGTATTTCACCCCCGCAGGCTCCCACAGATAGAACGATAGCGACCCGGGGATGGAATTTATTTCGTTGAGATATATCTCGCCCGAGTCGTTGTCGATCATAAAATCTATCCTCGCGACCCCGCAGCAGCCGAGCGCCTTAAAAGCCCTTACCGCGAGCTCGCGTATTTTTTCGGTGTTTTCGGGCGAGATGTCTGCGGGGATCACCCTTTTGGTCGAAGCCATGCCCTTTGAAGACTTCGACCCGCCGATATATTTGTCTTCATAGCTTAAAATTTCGTCGCTGCCGACCGGCCTTTCACAGACCGAAGCTTCGGCCGCGCGCTCGTTGCCGAGGACGGAGCAGTTGATTTCGGTGAGGTTGACGATCGCCCGCTCGACCAAAACCCGCTTGGCGTATAAAAACGCCTCGGCAAGCGCTTCAAAGAGCTTTTCGCGGCAGTCTGCCTTAGATATCCCGACGCTCGAGCCGAGATTCACCGGCTTGACTATCATCGGGTAACCGATTTTTTCTTCGATTTTTTCAATAGCTGCGGTATCGTCGGCCGAATAGTCGGCAATGTCGCAGATCGCGCAGTCCAAAACCGGTATCCCGCTCTCTTTAAAAATAAGCTTCATCGCGTATTTGTCCATCGAAAGGGCGGCGGACAAAACGTCGCACCCCGCGAAGGGGACGCCGATAAGATTGAGATACCCCGCGACGGTGCCGTCTTCGACGTTTGTTCCGTGAACAACCGGCAGGGCGACGTCGATATAATCGACGAGCGGCTTTTCAAAAAGCTTTGGGCGGGTCTTGATAATCGCCGCGCGGCCGGAAATTCTTGCGAAGCAGACCTCGAAGCTTTCCGAAATGAGAGACTTTATGTCTTTATAAGCCTCTATATCCCCGACTCTTTCCCCGCAATACATCTCTCCGCTCTTTGATATGTATACCGGTATGACGTCGTATTTTTCGCGGTCAAGGCTCTGCGCGGCCTGAAGCGCCGAAATAACCGAAATTTCGTGCTCGACCGACTTCCCCCCGAATAAAAGCGCAACCTTTATCTTCATATAAAACCATCTCCTAAGTCAATAATTATCCGGCAAATCGTTTTCAAGAAGTATTATCTTCCTTTTTCCGCCGGTTGTCAAGGCATAGATTTCGCTCATCGCCGCCGAAAGGCTTTCCGCCGCAAGAATATTTTCGTCCCTGAATCCCGCCGACTTAAGCCCCGCGATTATCGCCCCGGAATTAGTCTTCCCGACTATCGCCGCAAAGTCGCAGCAGCCGGCGGCCTTGGCGCCGAACGCGAAGTTAAGCTCATACTGCTTCTCTCCGAGCTCTATCATTCCCGGGGTGCAGAGTATTCTGTATCCGTCCATCTGTTCAAGCGCCTCAAGGGCGGCGTTCGCGCCGGTGGGGTTAGAGTTGTAGGCGTCGTCGATTATTGTGACGTCCCCGCTGTTTTTAAGTTCAAGCCGGTGCGGAACGCTTTCAAGCCGCCTTACCGCCGACTTAAGCTCGATAAGGGATATCCCGAGGGTGTTCGCCGCGGCGATCGCCCCGCAGATGTTCAAAACGTTGTGCTCGCCTATAAGCTTGGTTTTATAAGCGCAGCTCTCGCCCGAGGGGGAGACCACCTCAAACTCCGAGCCGAGGGATGACACCTTAAGATTTTCAACGCGGTAGCCATCTTTATAATCAATGCCGTAGGCGATACAGCGCCTGTTTTTCGCCTCGTCGCGAATGTATTCGTTGTCGCAGTTGAGCCAGAGAAAGCCGTCCTCCGACAGGGCATCGGCGAGCTCGAACTTGGTTTTTTTGACGTTTTCGATATTCCCGAAGCTTTCAAGGTGCATCGGCCCGACCGAGGTTATTATCCCGTGCTTCGGGTGAACTATATCGCAGATTTCTTTTATGTCGCCGACGTTTTTCGCGCCCATCTCGCAGAGAAAAACGTCGTGGGTCGCCCTAAGCTCTCCGCGAATGGTTTTTACAACCCCGAGCGGGGTGTTGAAGTTCCCCGGGGTCTTCAAAACGTTGAATTTAACGCTCAAAAGCTCGTCTAAAAAGTATTTGACCGAGGTCTTTCCGAAGCTGCCGGTGATGCCTATTACCGTAAGGTTCGGGCAGTCTTTTAAAATCCTCTTCGCGTCGTTGATGTAGTGGCGGTTGATGGCCTGCTCAATAGGGCGGTTGATCAAATTCGCGAGCAAAACCGCCCAAGGCGACATTAGGACCCAAAGCGCGAAAATCGCCGCGAAGACGACGGTATAGCCCCAATCGTAAAGGATAAAAAGCGCCGCCGCCGGAAGAAGATATATAACGCAGAGGGTCGCGATAAGGCGCTTTATTCTGGCGGTGTATTTTAAAGGAATCTTCGCGGGCTTCGGGCGGTTATATATCGCGCAGACCGCAAGCGGCGCGGAGATTATAAGAAGCAATACCCCCTGCCCGATTGAGCTCATCGGCAGACGGAGCGAGAGAACAGCGCAGACTAATCCTATCGCGAGGGATACGAGATTTAAAAGATAAAACCCCTTTGCGTTTTCTTTCAGCCACTTTTTCTGAACCTTCGGCTTATAGGAGTTCAGCTGGAACATATGAATAAACCGCCGAAGCGAAAGCGCGGCCGCCGCGAAATATGCAAAGGCCGCGATTATCGCGCAAATCAGCTTGAAAAATTCCATATTATCCCTCCTTTATATTCAAAAACGAAGCGACCACCCGCGCGACGTATTCCGGGGCCTCCAAAAAGCTGTAATGCCCCGCCCCCGCGACCTTTATAAGCCCCGAGTCGGGAATCAGCTTTTCCATCATCTCGCCGTCCGATATCGGCGTGGCGGCGTCGTTGGTCCCCCAAATCAAAACAGTCGGGGCTTTTATCTTCGGAAGATTTCGCTTCAAATCCTCGTTGACGACCTTGACAAGCGTCTGCCGCATAATCGGCGAAGCGGCGTTATAGTCGGCCGAGCCGCGCTTTTTTCTCATATTCTCGACCGCGTTCGGGAAGAGCGCCTTAAGCGGCGGCAGACTCATAATCCTTCTGCCGGTTTTATAGACAAAAAGGCTTGCGCGCTGTTTAATGCTGCGCTTCGGCTTTATCCCCGCAGAGTCGATCAGAATTATCTTCGATATCTCAAAGGGCAGGTCGCGCTCGGCGAGTTTTAATATGACCCGCCCGCCGAAGCTATGGCCGACGAGTATCACAGACTTCGGGGAGTAGGGCTTTAAAAACTCGAGGATAAAATCGGCGTATTTTGAAACGTCCCAAGGCTCTTTCGGCTCTTCGGTCCCGCCGAAGCCGGGCATATCCGGCGCCAGAACGCGATATTTTTTCGCGCAGAGGTCAATAAGACCGTCAAAAAGCCCCGCCCGGCTTCCCCAACCGTGAAGCATCAAAACGATATCCCCCTCGCCCCGCTCGATGTATTCCGTTTTAAGTCCGCAAATCTCGGTAGTCATAATTCTCTCCGTAAATAAAAGTTCACGATACAGTATATCACTTCTTCGCGCGGATTTCCACTCTTTTTTAAAAGATTGCCGAAATTATTTTTTTCGGTCGATATAATCTTGTCATAATGCCTATTGAAATCCGGTTTGTTTTGTGGTAATATGTCTTTAATTTGGATCGTTTCACGGTCTGATGAAATTTATGTATCGGAGGCTGATTTATGACTGTTTTGGCAGCAGGCAACCCCTCTATGGGTCTTGTCATCGGAATGGGTCTCGGAACGGTTTTCGTGGGGCTTATCTGCATCATCGCGATATGCTACGTCATGGGCGCGGTGATAAAGCTTTTTGAAGGCCGCAAGCCCGCAGAGCCGCCCAAGCCCGAAAAGCCCGAAGCCGAACCCGCCTCGCCTTCTTCGATAGAAAACAAAGGCGAGCTTATCGCGGCGATCTCCGCCGTCATCGCGGAAGAGCTCGGCGAGAGCGTCGAGGCTATCAGAATCAAATCAATTCGCAGAATATCTTAATCGGAGGTAAATTATGAAGAACTATCGTGTTAATGTAAACGGAACCGTATACGAGGTTTCGGTAGAAGAGATCGGCGCAAACGAAGTCAAGGCAGCCCCCGCCGCCGCTCCCGCCGCAAAGCCCGCCGCTCCCGCCGCAAAGCCCGCCGCCCCCGCCGGTGCCGGCGAAAAGATCACCGCGCCTATGCCGGGCAACATTCTTTCGGTAAACGTTTCGGCCGGGCAGGAAGTCAAAAAGGGCGACGTACTTATGGTCCTTGAAGCTATGAAGATGGAAAACGAGATCATGGCCCCCAAGGCGGGAAAAGTCACCTCGGTAGCCGTATCTAAGGGCTCGACCGTCGCGACCGGCGACCTGCTCTGCACCGTTGAATAACAGAGGTGCGGAATGAACGCGATTTTAGACTTTATTAAATCGACCGGCTTCGCCCTCATCGGCGACGATCCGCGCGTGCTCATAATGCTTGTAATCTCGGGGATTCTTCTTTTCCTCGCGATAGTCAAGAAATTCGAGCCGCTTCTTCTGCTGCCGATCGCTTTCGGCATGCTTTTAACCAACCTCCCCGGCGCGAATATGTTCCACGAGCTTTTGTTCGCCGGCGGGCATATTCATTGGGACATTTTCGGCGGCGCCGCGATAACTCAAGAGATGATCGACGAATTTGCCGCCTCGGGGGTATCGCAAAATATCCTCGACCAAATGGCCTCTCTCTTGGGTCAGACCGTCACCCCCGGGCTTCTCGACGTCTTATATCTCGGCGTTAAGCTCGGCGTATACCCCTGCCTTATCTTCATCGGCGTCGGCGCGATGACCGACTTCGGCCCGCTCATCGCCAACCCCAAGTCGATGCTTTTGGGCGCCGCGGCGCAGCTCGGCATATTCGTGACCTACATCGGCGCCTCGCTTTTGGGCTTCACCCCCCAACAGGCGGGCTCGATAGGAATAATCGGCGGCGCTGACGGCCCGACGGCTATCTATACGACTATGATCCTTGCGGCCGAGCTTTTGGGTCCGATAGCGATAGCGGCGTATTCATATATGGCGCTGATTGGGGTCATCCAGCCGTTCATCATGAAAGCCCTCACCACCAAAAAAGAGCGCGCCATCGTCATGAAGCAGCTTAGGCCCGTCTCGAAGACCGAAAAGATCATCTTCCCGATAATCGTAACCATTTTCGTGACCCTTCTCGTCCCCTCGGCCGGTCCGCTCATCGGCTCGCTTATGCTCGGCAATCTTCTTAAAGAATCCGGCGTCTGCGACAGGCTCTCCAAGACCGCCCAGAACGAGCTTATGAACATCGTTACCATCTTCCTCGGCGTTTCGGTCGGCGCGACCGCCACCGCCTCTACGTTCCTCACTCTTCGCACGATTGAGATCATCTTGATGGGCATCGTCGCCTTCGGAATGGGCACCGCCGGAGGACTGCTCTTGGCGAAGTTTATGAACCTGTTCTTAAAAGAAAAGATCAACCCGCTCATCGGTTCCGCCGGCGTTTCGGCCGTCCCGATGGCGGCGAGAGTTTCGCAGAAGGTCGGGCAGGAGGAAAACCCCGGAAACTTCCTTCTTATGCACGCTATGGGCCCGAACGTAGCCGGAGTTATCGGCTCGGCTATCGCCGCGGGCGTGCTCATCTCGCTGCTGGGGTGATATAGCGAGAGGCCGCAGATTGTGGCAAATCGAGACAGAGTTCTTTTTCCCGACGTTAAGGTGCGCGACTGCTGTCGCAGCCGCGATTTAAAAGGGGACGCCCTTTCTTTCAGGGCTTCCCCTCTCCCAAAAACAGTCCGCCGGACTGTTTTTGGGATTCACCCCTTGCGGAGCGCCTTCGTTTTGGGAGTTTCGCGCTCTGCGGAGCGCGACGAAGGGGCGCTGCCCCCTCGACCCTCGCAAGCCTTTTGAAAAAGGCTTGACCGAAAACTTTTTGATTGCAAACCTTTTATTATATAGGAGGTAACTATGGCTAAAAACCCTTTGAAAATAACCGATACCATTCTTCGCGACGCTCACCAGTCCCAGGCCGCGACGAGAATGCGCCTCGAAGATATGCTCCCCGCCTGCGAAAGGCTCGATAAAATCGGCTATTGGTCTATCGAGTGCTGGGGCGGCGCAACCTTCGACTCCTGCATGAGATTCCTCAACGAAGACCCTTGGGAGCGCCTCCGCGCCCTCAAAAAGGCTATGCCCAACACCAAGCTTCAGATGCTCTTCAGGGGCCAGAACATTCTCGGATACAAACACTACGCCGACGACGTTGTCGACGCTTTCGTTAAAAAATCCATCGAAAACGGCATAGACGTAATCAGAATCTTCGACGCTTTAAACGACACCCGCAACCTTAAAGCCGCCATAACCGCGACCAAGAAGTACGGCGGGATCTGCGAGGCCGCCCTTAGCTATACCACCAGCCCGGTCCACAACGAGGAATACTTCGTAAACCTCGCGAAAGAGCTTGAGGCTATGGGCGCCGACACCATCTGCATCAAAGATATGGCGAACCTGCTTCTTCCCTACGATGCGGCTTCGCTCGTCAAAAAGCTAAAAGAGGCGGTAAAGATCCCTATCCACCTTCACACCCACAACACCACCGGCACCGGCGATATGGTCTATCTTAAGGCCGCCGAGGCGGGGGTCGATATCGTCGACACCGCGCTTTCCCCTCTTGCCAACGGAACCAGCCAGCCCGCCACCGAATCGCTGGTAGCGACAGTCGCCGGAACCGACCGCGACACCGGCCTTGACCTTGCCGCCCTTTCAGACGTTGCGGCGCACTTCAGAAACGTCGCGAACAAACTTAAGGCCGAGGGTATCCTCGACCCGAAGGTTTTAAACGTCGACACGAAGACGCTGATGTATCAGGTCCCGGGCGGAATGCTCTCTAACCTCATCAGCCAGCTTAAACAGGCCAACGCCGAAGACAAATACTACGAGGTTTTGGCCGAAGTCCCCAACGTTCGCCGCGATTTCGGCTATCCCCCGCTCGTGACCCCCACGAGCCAGATAGTCGGCTCACAGGCGGTTCTGAATGTCCTTTCCGGCGAGAGATACAAGGTCTTCACCAAAGAATCCAAGGCCCTTCTGCGCGGCGAATACGGCCGCCTGCCCGGCGAGGTCAACGAGGAAGTCCGCAAAAAGGCCATCGGCGACGAAGAGATCGTAACCTGCCGCCCGGCCGACCTTTTGGAGCCCGAGCTTGAAAAATACCGCGAGGAGTGCAAAAACGTCCCCGGGTTCAACGGCTCGGAGGAAGACGTTTTAAGCTACGCCCTCTTCCCGCAGGTCGCGACCAAGTTCTTCGCCTCGCGCCTTGCGCCGAAGGAAGCCCCCAAGCCCGCCAAGAAAAACGACGGCCCCCGCGAGCTGTTCGTCGACGCGAGCGCCGTTATGTAAATATGTCGGAGCGCGGCCTTCGCTGCGCTCCGCTTTTTTCGGGAGGATAAATGTACTGCGTTGAAATCAACGGAATAAGCCTTGAAATCGAGACCGCCGAGGGGATTTTTTCTCCGAAATCGGCCGACAGCGGAACCCTCGCGATGCTCGCAGAGACCGAAATTCTTCCCGCCGACAGGGTTTTAGACCTCGGCTGCGGCTGCGGGATCGTCGGGATATACTGCGCAAAAACAGTCGGCGAAGAAAGGGTCTCGATGTGCGATATCTCGCCCGAGGCGGTTGAAATTTCGCGAAAAAACGCCGAGCGCAACGGCGTCGGCAAAATAAAAATATATCAAGGCGACGGGCTTTCGGCCCTGCCGGACGAAAAATTCACGCTTATCCTCTCGAACCCGCCCTATCACGCCGACTTTTCGGTCGCAAAGGGGTTTATCGAGGGCGGATTTAGGCGGCTCGAGCTCGGCGGCCGGCTGGTTATGGTCGCGAAGCGGCGGGAATGGTATAAAAACAAGCTTTGCGCCGTCTTCGGCGGGGTGAAGATCGCCGAACGCGGCGGGTATTTCGTCTTCACCGCGCAAAAGCGCTCCGCCGCGCCGCCCAAGCGCCCCAAGCCCCCGACCCCCGGGCTTTCAAAAAAGCTTAGAAAGAAGTTTGAAAAAAACAAGCAGACCCTTTGAGGGGGCTGCTTTTTTGCGCGAACGAAACGAAACCCGCGAGAATTAGGGGCCCCCGAAAATGCGTAAGCATTTTTGGGGAAAAGGCGGAGCAGCGGAGCGAGTGAGCGGTGGCATTGAGCGCGTAAGCGTGAAAATGCCGCCGCGAACGATACGTAGCTTGCGACGCCGCGGACTCCAATGTATGCGTTATTTCTTCCCGCTCGCACTTCTCGGGCATATCTGCCCGCCCTAACAGGGGCCCCCGAAACGCTTGCGTTTTGGGGAAAAGCCGGAGCGACGGAGTGAATGAGCGGTGGCATTGAGCGCGTAAGCGTGAAAATGCCGCCGCGAACGGTAATGTCAAGTATTTTTCGCAAATTCCCATAGAATGAAGTAAAATTTTTGGATTATCACCCTCGGCATGCCGAGG
>CANQUJ010000026.1 GCA_947627005.1 uncultured Clostridia bacterium | reverse complement strand
AACGCGGAATTAACCTTACAGGAGAAGTTTCCAAGCGCCTTGTCGTCGATTTCGGTGAAGTTCATTTGCAGGATATTTGCCTTGCTGTGCTGAGCTATAAGGTCCCAGTACATCGTGATTTTTTGCATTATTGACGATGCAAAGCCGGAACGCGCTTCAAGCGGCAGGTCTAAAAATTCCTCATAGAGCTTGTCCGTCCCGAGCCACAGGAGTATGCTGTCCGGTTCAAAGCTGTAGGCTTCGGAGGCAGGGTTTAAAAGCTGCGCGTCGATTTGGTTGTAGTCGGCGTCGTAAACCGAAAGCGGGAGGTTTTCGAGGGCTGCGTAGCCGCGGATCGCAACGGCAAGAAATTGTGTGGAGACGTTGCCCAAAACGGCAAGGCGGCGAGCACAGTCAGCCACAGGTTGCTTAGAGCTTTTTCTTAGTGATTTAAATGCATACATATTAAACCTCTTTGATCAATTATATACAGCTATTTCCCTCACTTAATTCTGCAAAAAGGTGATAGTTATATATAAAAATATATTTTCGAGCCGCCAAAGTGTCATAAACTAATGAACTATGCAAGGCTCGGAACTGCCTTTTATGAACCATTATAAGTAATTTTTCTGCTTATATCGCGGTTGGTTTGATATTTAAAATTTCAATCATTTAATCCCTAGTACAAAGCTTTCTGCTTTCAAGTATACTTTATCCATCACAGGATAAGCTCTATCTAAAGTAAGTAAAACAAATTTATGAATTGTTTTTTGATATATCATACTGACAAGTACAGATAATGCGAAAAGAACAACGGAATATATAAGCACCCAAATAAGTATATGGTCATGTCCGAATCTAATATAAATTTCATGCCACATTGCGGAACGGCAATATGTTATAAGCAAAGCGTTTCCATGGAATAAATATATATACAACGACAAGCTTGATATGCGGTTTATCAAAGCGCTTTTGAAACTAAATCGTCTGAATATGTTAAATAAGCTAAACGCAATCATAATCAAAAACGGACTGCTGGTCTGATGCCAATAAAGCAATTTGTCGCTAAACATATCAAACTTTAGCCCCAAATAATTCGTTAATAATATAATGGAAGTATTTCCTAATAAGCCGGTAAGCAGCATAAGAATGTTGTTCTTATAGCTATTTATAAAAGTTGTATACCTTTTGAGGTATGCTATCAAAAAATAAATTGCTATCCAAATTATTATCCTCGACGCAAAAAACAAAGTATGAATAAAATAATTAGCTATTATATATAGAGCCGACATCACCGCGGCTATACGAAACAGACTTCGCCGGTCCGAATTTCTTATAATCAAATTAAGATATGGGTGCACCAGGCAGAACAAAATATAACAGGATATGTACCAATTGTTACCGAATGTAACCGGGAAAAGACTGCTTATAATACAATACAATTTGCCGTCTATGTCGCCTTTTCTTAAACTGAATACGAAAATCAACATTATTACGGATATTGCCCAGACATCTAATATAAGAGATAATATTTTTTTCTTAGGCCTCGGCTCTCTGTCAATCATGAACCAAGCCGTGCATATAAAGAAAATATTATTTCCTATGCCGCCGAAATATCTTAACAGGTTTAAAATAAGCGTTGTTGTGTCGGTAGTTGAATTCTCAAGTACTATTATATAGTCGTTATAGGTGTTTGAACCATAATCCGTGCCGAGAGCTTGAACAACGTGAGATACAATAATCACAAATATAGCAATTATCTTTAAAAGCTCTATACTGCTTTCTCTGTTTATACCCCCCCCCGCTGAATTTTTCAGTGTCATTCCATTGCTCATATTATCCCATCTTCCTTTAAATTAAGTTGTTATCATTCAGCAGATATTCATAGTGAACCGTGCTTATTATGCGTATGATTTATCCCAACAGCTTAATTATTTCGCTCTTACTTCCGGCTTTTTCTATCGCTTTCTCCAGAATCATACCGATTATTGTTGCAACAACAACCTTTATCAGCGTCTGTGTATAGCCTAAATCAAGTTGAAGAGCTCCGAATACGTAATCTACTATTGCGAATACCGCCCTATGCGTTGCCAAAAGCACCATCGTATGCCTACCCAAATATGCGAAAGCGTTGCAAATCCAACTTAACCATTCCGTGTTTTCCGCTATCGCAAATCCCATCAGATACAGAACTGTGCCGAACACTCCGACTATCATGTATATCAAAATGCTTAAAATGCCGTGACTTCCGAAAATTCTAACCGAAGTGTTTATTCCTCCGCAAAGCTTGACGCAGACAAGATATATTCCGGCGAATACAACTATCGAGCCGATTGCCCTCGGGCGGAACATTTTCTTTATATCAAGCTGCTCTATATACTTCAAATACGGTTTCATCAAAAAACCGAAATACATTAAATCCGCTGTAATAAAAACGGTGTCTAAGCTCCACGGAAGCAGTATGGGTAAAAAGCCTGTGGCGATATTTATTACTATATATCCCACTGCTATAAACGGTCTGAATTTTTTGTCCGACTTAACTATAAACCAAAACAGTATATACGAAATAAAAATAGCCGGCAAGAACCATAGCGGCCCGTTCATATTATCAAGCAAGAACAGATTGTCTTGATGCCCTTGATAGAGGAACAGACAATGTCTTGCATATACAATTCCTACCCCCCGCAGAATTTCCGGGGGTGTCAGCTTTCCAAAAATGCAGTCCACGATCCACAATGCCGTTCCGTATACTGCATAAGGTACAAGAAGGCGCTTGGCTTTTTTCAGCGCGAACTGTCCAAAAGTTTCGTCATTTCTGTCAGCGTATGTGATTCCGGCAGCAACAAAATATACTTGCATATAACAAGCGCATAGCACGCCACCAATTATTGGTATTCCTCCTGCATGGCTAAATAACACAAGAATTATGCAAAAGCCTTTTACTGCGTCAATATACTTTTTTCTCGGTTTAATCTCGCTCATACTTCTCCTTATCCCCCACACTGATCTCCCTTCCGCACTGCACCTCAATAATCTTCAGCACAGTTCTGGCCTTGACGGTATGCTTCGCGCCCCTCGGCAGGCGGATCACATCACCTTCCCGAATCGCTAAGGTCTTGCCGTCGACGGTCGCCTCGCCCTCGCCCGAAATCACAGTCCAGACCTCGTCGCGGTGGCGGTGCAGGTGGTAGCTCATCCCCTGCCCCGGGTTCAGCGTGACTTTGATCGTAAGGCTCTCCGGCTCGACGTTCACGACCTGATAGCTGCCCCAACTCTTCTCGGCAAACATAATCTGCTGGTCAATCTTATCCACAAACGGTTTTATGTAGCTTGATTGCATCTTGTCTGAAACCAAAATCCCCTCGGGGCTCGCGGAGATCACGACGTCTCTAAGCCCCATCGCGAGCACCGGCACGCTCAATTCGTTGATGATGTGGACGTTTTCGCAGTCTTCGCTCATCATCGCATCGCCGACTACGGCCTCTTCCATCGCTTCGGTTAGGGTGTTCCAAGTGCCGAGATCCTTCCATTCGCCCGAAAACCGCATAACCGAAATGCTCGGCTCCTTCTCGACTACCGCGTAGTCGAAGCTTATTTTCGGGAGGTCGGCATAGCCCTCAAAGAGCGATTTATAGTCGCTCGCGCCGAGATATTCTTTAGCCTTATTAAGCACATATTTGATTTTATACGCGAACACCCCGCCGTTCCAAAGCGCGCCTTGGGAAATGTATTTTTCGGCGGTTTTCGAGTCGGGTTTTTCTTTGAACGAGCTGACTTCGCTAACGCTTTCGGAGGTTTTAGGGATTATGTAGCCGTATTTTTCGGAGGGATATGTCGGCTCGACGCCCATCAAAACGAGGTTTGCCGAGGGCTTGTCCGCCAGCTTTGAGAGCTCTTTCAGCGCCTCGAAATAGTCGTCGTCGACATATGGGTCGACCGGGCAGACTACCACCGACTCTTCCTCGGATACGCCCTTGACGTCATGCAAATACGCCGTCGCGAGAGCGATTGCGGGGAATGTGTCGCGCCGGCAGGGCTCAACCGAGATTCCGACGTTCTCGCCAAGTTGATTGTGAAGCGCCGAGACCTGAGTTTTGGACGTCGCGACGGTGACGGAGGCAGAACCGTCGACCGACAAAATCTGCCGGTAGACCCGCTGGACCATCGACTCGTAGCCCGAGCCGTGCTTGAATATTTTAATAAATTGCTTCGAGCGAATGTCGTTCGACAGCGGCCATAGCCGCTTGCCCGACCCGCCGGAGAGAAGGATGATGTTCATAACTTAATTTCTCTTTTCAATGCGGCGATAGTCCTTTGTATTCCTTCGCTTAAAGCAATTTTACATTCCCAGCCGAACATCCGCAAATAATCGTTTTTCATAATTCCGTTATTTACATTTTTCTTTTCAGAAGTTCTAACATTATCATTTATGTTTTTTCTGTCAACATATTCGATCTTTAAACTGCCATCCGATGCTTTTTGAATCATTTCTGCCAATTCGTCCATCGGCAAAACCTCGCTGCCGCACAAATTATAGGCTGCACCCGGTTCTTTTGTGGTGAGCAAAACAGTAATCAGCCCGGAAATTACATCCGAAATATAAATGGGCTGTATCATTTCGGTGCCCCTGTAAAGCTTCATTTCCCCACCTACTACAGCAGCGTTTAAAAGCTTTCCGAATAAACTATCATGCAAATTAACGCTGGGACCGTATATTCTCCTTATTCTTGCGATTCTAATATCCAAGCCGTATTGCGTTACATATGACATAGCAAGCGTTTCCACGGCGCGTTTTGATTCGCCGTAGCTTGCCCTTATGTCGAGCGGATGAAAACTGCCGAACGTGTTTTCATCAACAGCCTTGCCCTCGCCGCAATTCCCGTAAACCGTGCTGGAGCTAAGGACAACTATTTTTGAATCCTTATAATTTTGCTCTGCGGCAGCTTTGAAAATATTCAACGCGCCGAGTAAGTTTGTTTCAAATACATCGACAGGGGTTTCTTGATATGATTTCGGACTTGTCGGGCTTGCCGCCACAAAATAGTAGTCAATCGTGTTCGAAATGGATAGATATTCTCTGACATCATGCTCTATGATGTTTACATATTCCCGCTTCAATTCGATATCATATTTTGAACAGAACTCATTTAATTTATTTGCGTTTCTACACAGACCGATCACCTTCACGCGGATTCCTTTTTTATACAAAGTGCTGAAGAGCGCAATCAAATATTTGCCTATTTGACCCGAAACTCCCGAAATATAAACGGTTTTGCCGTCAAACAGTGTCCAATCAATCCAGGGACTGTCCATAATAGTTTGTATATCGGATTTTATAATGTTTTCCATAGTTTTTAACACCGCTTTTCAATAAGTCTGTAACTATTAAACTTGATCCATAATCTTTAAATATTAGTACTTAATCTACAATGTGAATACTTGATAGTATAGAATATCAGCTTTGTATAACGATGACTGCAGATTTATGCTTCTTCCAATGCCATATTTTTCTTCCTAAATCAGCATTTTTCACTCTGCAAGTCTGTGATAATTGACTCCACCTCGTCCTTAAACAGCGTATACCTTTTCTCCTCGGGTATCTGTTCAAGAACTTCTTTTATTTTATGAAAATCCGTTATTCCTTTTCTGGACAAGTACCAGACATACGCCGGATTCGTCTTATACTTCGACACTAAAAACTGCTCGGGGAGATAGCCCCAGTCAAACTGCTTTCTTATGTCCGCAAACCAATCGGTATAGAGCTGCCAGACCATGTCCTCACCGTAAATCACGCCGTCCTTGTTGAGATAGTGCATCAAAACCTCGGTCTGTGCGTTGCCGGCTCCCCTGCCCATTCCGTAAATTGAACCGTCGACGATGATATTCCTGCCTTTTGCTTCGGTTATGAATGTGATCGCGTTTGCGTTCGCCATTTGCAGGTTGTTGTGGGCGTGAATCCCGAAGAGAATATCCTTATCCATAACATCATCCACACCATGATACAGCCGCCTGATATCCTCGGGATAAAGCGTGCCGAAGCTGTCCACAATGTAAAAAGCATAGGGCTTTATTTTGTTAATTTCCTTTACCAACGCGGTCAGCTCGGATTCGGAATATTGAAAAGTCGCCATCGTCTGGGCAAAGACCTTGTAGCCCTTTTCCTTGAGCGTTTGCATATGCTCCAACGCCTCTTTTACGTCGGCTTTGAAAAATGCGTATCTCAGGGCGTCCACAGCTTGTTCCGAATGATTTGGAACGGTCATTTTTTTATATTCTGTACCAGTCATCATCACCGTGAAGAGCGATCTGCCGATCTTTTGGGGTATAGGTATCTCTTCAATGCTTCGGAATTTGGTCTTGAAGTGATCTGCGTCATGCGAACCCATGATTCCGAGCTCGATGAAATCAACGTTTGCGAGCTGGAGCTCCGACGACACGGCGTCATATATCCCTCGCGAAAATTCCCAGTCGTTTATGTACCCGCCGTCTCGCAGGGTGCAGTCTAAAAGGTATATTTTGGTTGACATTTTTTCTCCTTATTTAGTTAAATATATCCTTCTCCTTGTTTTCTTTTTCAACGGGAATATCGTACATTGCCGCCATAATGCAGTCCTCTTCAAAGGCCAAGCTGTGCATGGTGTGCGGCGGAATCAAGAAGAAATCTCCCTTTTTAAATATCGCTCGCTCCGTCGCTCCGTCGCGGCTCAATTCGACGGTCACGCTGCCGCATATCACATAAAAAGCTTCACTTGAAATCTTGTGATAATGCCTGCCGCGAAGCGTTCCTTTGTTGCTGTAAAGAATGTTTACCTGCTTATAGCCGCTATGAGCGAGCTGTACGAGCTTGCCGCGGTCATCTTCGTGTTCAAAATCCACGTTCAAAAGTTTGTAAAGACTCATCATTTGTCCCTTTCAGATATTACCGTCGCCTCGGCGGGCCACTCGATCTTAAATCTCTCATCGTTCCACTTATATGTAAACTGTTTGAATTCTCCGTAATAGGTGGATTGCTTATACGAATAAACCGCTTTATCCGAAAGCACATAATATCCGTTTCCGTACATCGGCGGAATATAAAGTTGATACTTGTTTTCATCGGAAAGAATGAAGGACTGCCATTTGCCGAAATCGGGCGAAGCTTCATCACAGTTTAAAATCACGGCGTAAACGCTTCCACTTACGCACTGCACAAGCTTATATGTTCCGGGATCGCCGTGCATACCCTTTAGAACACCTTTTACAGAACAGGAAATGTCGTCTTGAATAAAATCCGCCGTCAACCCATTCGCCTTGTAATCCTTTTCGTTATAGGTCTCATAAAAGTTTCCGCGCGCGTCCTCATGAGCTTTCGGCTTGACAAGGTAAACCCCGGTAAGGCTTGTTTTTTCAACTTCGATCATATTCTCACCTATGCCTTTTCCGCGAACTTGGCCGCTTTCTCCCTCTTCGCCATTTTTCTGTCGTGTTCCGCCATAATGCGAATAAGCTCTTCATAGCTCGTCTTCTGCGGGTTCCAGCCGAGGACGGTCTTCGCCTTAGTCGGGTCGCCCCAAAGGTTTACGACGTCGGTCGGGCGGTAGAACTTCGGGCTGACCGAGACAAGCATTTTGCCGGTAGTTTTGTCATATCCCTTTTCGTCAAGACCGCTACCCTCCCAACGGATATGTATGCCGTTCGCGGCGAACGCCTTTTCCGCAAAGTCGCGGACGGTGTGCTGAACGCCCGTCGCGATGACAAAATCATCGGGCTTGTCCTGCTGCATAATCAGCCACATACACTCGACATAGTCTTTCGCATAGCCCCAGTCGCGGAGGCTGTCTAAGTTACCAAGCTCCAAATGATCCTGCAGCCCCTCGGCGATTCGACCGGCTGCAATCGTTATCTTTCGGGTGACGAAATTCTCGCCCCTCCGCTCGGATTCGTGATTGAATAAAATTCCGTTGCAGGCGAACATTCCGTAAGCCTCGCGATACTCCCTTGTTATCCAAAAGCCGTACTGCTTCGCGACGGCGTATGGCGAATACGGGTGGAACGGCGTGGTCTCGGACTGCGGGACTTCCTCGACCTTGCCGTAAAGCTCCGAGGTCGAGGCTTGGTAGACCTTCGTCTTTTTCGTAAGGCCGAGTATCCGCACGGCTTCTAAGATCCGCAGAGTGCCGATTGCGTCGACGTCGCCGGAATATTCGGGAACGTCGAAGCTGACCTGAACATGACTCTGCGCGGCTAAGTTGTATATCTCGTCGGGCTGGACTTCTGCAATAATTCTTATGAGCGACGAGCTGTCCGAAAGGTCGCCGTCGTGCAGGGTGAGCTTGTCTTTTATATGGTCTATTCGACCGGTGTTGGAAATGGACGAGCGGCGGGTTACGCCGTGGACCTCGTAGCCTTTTTCAAGCAAAAATTCGGCGAGATAGCTGCCGTCCTGGCCGGTTATGCCGGTGATTAGGGCTTTTTTCATGGGGTGACCTCATTTCCTGTGTGTGATTTTATTCATAACTATATTAAACAAGTTCTTAAAGTAGCCGCACATATCCTTAAAATGCGGATTGCGGAAATATATAAGCAAATTTACAGCGAGCGGCACGATTCCCCAAACTAAAAATCTGAGAAGTATTCCGCCGACCGTTACCGGCATATCTCTCGTCAGAAGATGCACCGCCGCGCCCTCGACGAGTACGACCGCGAATAATCCCGCGTGTTTCAGAAGATATTTCTTGACCGACTGCCCGAAGAAGCCGCCTACCACAAATCTTATTCTGCCGTAGGCGATGGGCAGATACGCCACAAATGTGCCGATCTGAACGCCGGTCACGCCTAAAGGTTTTGCAAGCGCTACCGACACGATGATATTCAAAATTGCCGACAGGAGCATACAGTTGCGGTCTTGCCTGTAATCGCCGAAAACGCTGCGGTATTTGTAGACGATCTCCCACACCGCGCCGAGATATATTGTGAGCGAATATGCGATTACAAACGAATACGGCAGAAGATATTCGGTGCTACCGAGCCAGACTTGGATCGCGGGCTGGAAGAAGACTAAAAATCCCGCGCTGATGTAGCTTGCGAAGAAAAAGCTGAAAACGTCGAACATCTCGAACTGCTTCCAAAGCTCGTCCTTGCCGCGGTCGCTGTATACGATGTTGCCGATAGCCGCCTGAACGGGGTTCAGCAATCTATAAAACAAGACATTCAAAACGCCGGTTTTCAGAACAAAATAGTTGCCGTAAAGCGCGACGTCTTTGATTCCGCACAATGCTGAAATGACGATATTATCCGTCCCGCCGTAGATCGCGTAGGCCACCTTATGCACCAAAAAATTCTTGACGTCCGGGATCATATTTCGCCGGTCGATGTCTTCGCGGGTTATCTTGTATTTATCTTTTAAATAGGGGTATTCGCGGTTGGTGACGATGAGAATAACGATGTTTGCGATGACGGAGGTGGACAGCTGAATCGTTAAATATAATATGTAATTTTTAAATACAGCCAGCGTTGAGAGCTTGATTATTTCAATAAAAATATTGGTGATTAAATCTATCTGAACGGTCTTATATTCCTTCTGGTCGGCGGCGAGGATTGTTCTGCGGTATGACAGAAAATATCCGGCGACCATTCCCGCAAGCTGCAAAAAGTACACAGTGTACAGGTACCCGACGTCTTTTGAAGCGTCGTTTACGATATACGGCACGAAGACGCAGGCGACAAGCCCGAGCACTGTAACCGCGACGGCGATAATGCGGTATACCCACTTGTAGAGGTACATCAGCTTGCCGATTTCCTGCTTGTTGTCCGTCACGATTTCGCGGTAGAGGTGGAAGGAGATTATCCCGCCGATGCCGAGCTCCGCAACCGAGAGGATAGAGAAAATGTTCCCGAAAACGCTCTGGTAGCCGAGGTATTCGATGTCCAAAAACATTACGAATATGCGGCGGTTGACGAACTGCAGAAGGAGGGTCAGGATTTGTCCGATGACAGAGATTATGCTGTTTTTAAGGGTTTTAGTGGAGGTCATGATTCAACATTTCCTGTCTTGGATAGCGTTTTATTTTTCCTTTTTGCTAATTTTGTATTGCTTTCATTTATCCCATTATTTAAAACTACAACTTCATCAAATTTTCTGCCGAGTGCAATACTCACATATCTTGCTGCAAAAGACACTTGCGATAATCCACAAACCAAGCTGTCGCAATTTGCAAGTGTGTAAACATCGCGCAATACTTCGAGTCCAAGTTTGTAATAATGAAGCGGGCGGCTATCATGCGTATTATGAGTGCCCTCTTTCCCAGTAGTACGAAAAGTATCTTTATAGTACACCAGTTTGCCTTCAAATTCTCTCTGAAAGGTATTTAGGATTTCTAAGTCATCAGTAGCAAGAAATATCTGTTCAAAATTATTCTCAACTACTATTTTTTTAGCTAAGCTTATATACTCATTGCAGGAAATATAGTTAGGATGATTTTTAAGGTGTAATTTATAATCAGTTCCTCTTATATGTAAACCTAATGTTTTTTTATTACATAGTAATTCAGAAATTTCATTATCTATATATTCCTCAGATGCTTTGTTTAAATGAATGTATTTTTTATATAAATAGCCCAATCTTTCTATTTCATTTTCAGTTACATTATATGAATCTTTATCACAACCGTGTTTCATATAAAAATTTGAATGACCATATCTATGCTTGACTACATTGTAACAATCTTTAACTTCACTGACCCTTATATCGGATACCGGATTAAAATAATACTCAAACACATTTGTGGTGATTTGATCCATTTCTTCATCATAATAAGTATCGCTGTTGCCTGACATAACTACTGGCGTCATTCCTAAAATGTCGGCAAAGTTGAGCCACTCTAAAACACGTCTAATATTTGCAAACATTCCGCTATGTCCCCTCAATTTTTTGCCCATAACATTCTCGGAATAATAAATCAAATAAATCAATCTGTCAGGGTGATTGCCGCCTAAATGTTCGATGGTCAGCGGAGCAAAGTTAGCAGATTCTTTGGACCAGCCGTAATAACACTTTATCAATTTTAGAAAATCAGCGTTATTGATACTCCCTATGCATTTTAAAAAAACATAAACCTTATCGTTTTTCTTTAGTACTTCTTTAATTTTTGTTAGCATAATAAGCCCCTTATACTAATTTCTATTATATTTTCGATTTTTACCTGCCATATATTTGGTTTTTAGCAAATAATATAACCGCTTAAGAATAGTCTGCATGAATCACCATGTCCAAGGTTCAAGACCATAAAGAATCTGACCATCAGCTTTTCACGCATATACACATAAAGCAATGCCATAGATTTGTAATCGATTTCAATTTTGATTTTAATTTTACTATTAAATATTCCGCATATAGTTTTTCATATATCTATATGTACATATAGTAAATCAACCCATCTTAGGCGATACATGTCTGTTAAGATATATTAGTGCTCATAAGAGTTATTATATAATGTGCAGATGCCACTTCTATAAGAAAATGTATTTCTTAACAAAAGCGGTAAAATCTTTGCCTTTATTTACTTATAATAACTGCTCTTGTCACTGATATCATGTAACAAATCTTCAAATATTTATTGTAATGTGATAAGAATTATATATAAAAATTCAAATAAGCTTTTAATTTACCAATAGCAAAATGAGCAATCTCTTTAAGTCCTAACTTTTCAAACTTATTCATTACGCGCAAAGGTAAAGCTAAAAAGTGCGTCAGTTTTTTATGTTCAGCAAACTTTCAGTTTATATAAATTATTCGCTTCTCCCACTTGCTTGTCCAAGTTGCCATATAATGATGAATAGACCGAGAATTTTCAGTAATTTTCATCTCACCGGTATAATAGTTCAGCGGGCAAAAATATTCCGGTGGATATATCGTTATTCCGGCAACTTCGGTTATTTTGTCAGGATAAATTATCCCACGCTCTATAATGATGTCAGTTACTCGTGTGACAACAGTTTTTTTATATGCACCATTTTCGTCAAGCTTAAAATGCGAATGATAGTAGTCGTCAAGTATTTCTTCAAGCAGAGATAATCCTTTTTCAGCACCCAAACCAAGTCCAGTGGCAACATAAATTTTGCTTGCTTCCTCGAGCCCCATAAACGACCCATTTTTTACGATGTCATCAATAGGTTTTATAAGCTCAACGTCTGTATCGAAGTAAACTCCACCGTTTTCATAGAGAATCTTGAAGCGCGCATAGTCGCTGACGAACGCCCACATTTTGGCTTCATATGCTTCTCGGACATATTCACAACAATTTACGTCAAAGTTAGTCTCATCCCACTGCTTTATCTCATAGTTCGGGCAGTACTTTTTCCAGCTATCAATACATTTTTGTGCAAGTTCGGGAAGAGGGTTTCCGCCGAACCAGCAGTAATGAATTATTTTGGGAATCATAATAATTCCTTTCCAAGTGGAACATTTAGGCAGTATGCTTAAGGTAATCGATCGAATACCAGCCTATTTGTTTTTCTTCGCACTTAATACAAATGTATGGTATTGCCAATATAAACCAAATTGCATATCCGCCAAATGCTCTTCTAAGCGAATCATCATATATCATTAAAAATAAGGCTGCTACATATAATATAAGAGCCTTATCGTATAATGGCTTATAATAAACACTGCATGCCTTTCTTTTCTTTATACAAATTGAAATTCCAAGCACAAAGACAGAAACGTACCACACCAATCCAACCCATCCACGTTCAATATATACCATAGAATAAAAAATTGTATCGTAATTATACATAAAAAATCTATCATGAAATTCACTGTTTAAAAAAGAAATACTCGAATATTCAGCGTTTCCGATTCCCACTCCGAAAAGTTCTATTAGTATTGTTTTTATTGAAAAAGATTTCATTTGCTTTGGGGATAGCGTTTAACCTTCCATATCCACCAATTCCCATTCCAATATTTTGGGCATAAGAAATTACTGTTTTTGCTGTAAAAAAGTCCTTATAATATGGACTTATTACTCCTAAAAGTATAGTGCCTCCGATTATTCCTATCAAAGCAACTATTGCGACATTATAAATTCTTTTATTACTTTTTTTGATAGCAGAGCAGTCAAAGCTATAATGATCGCCGCAAGGATAAAGAAATACTTTAATTCTGCTAATGCCGCCCAAATAATAATTCCCGCCACAAAAAACGCTGTTCTCCTTGCGCTGATATTCAAATAAACATAATCAATAATAAGGGATACTAAACATATGACAATTAACAAATTAGTGCTGCCGTTTGAGCCAGCATTTATGCCGAATGTGCCGCTTAAGCGGTCTTGCCGAAGTCCTAAAGCAGCCTCAATTGCAGCAACAACGAAATTTATCGACAGAATATTTATCAGTAAATTAAAAAATTCATCCGCATCATCTTTTTCACACAATATTATCGCTGACAAAAAGAATGCTATAAAACGATAATTTTGTCTTATCCCCCACAAAAAAAGCAGTAAACTTTTATGATAAATTATAAATTCTAAAATATCATAACTAAGTAATGCTATAACCATTACAAATGGAACCACAATTCTTTTTGAAATATGCCTTTTCTTTACTTTGTTTATTGCCATAAAAATAAAGACAATATTTAATACATCTGTAATGTAACTCAACGCTTCCATTGAAGGAATTAAATCTTTGAGCAACATAACAAAAGAATTTATAATAAAAATAACTCTAATTATGCCGAAATGCGAAATTTTGAATTTTCCAAATGATAAAATCATAACACTTCTCTGCCCATCGTTTTTTTAATAAACATATAAATCTTTGTATATAGTCGCGGGCTAAGCGAAAAAACAGCAGCCTTGCAATAATCTTTAAAAAAGCATACTCGTTTCAGCGGGTAAAATCGATCTATTTTTACAGTTGAATTATAAGCAAGCAAATTTACTGCTACCGATTTCATATATGTCATTGAAATATAATTCAAAAAATACTTTTTAATTTCATTATCGTCTATGCAGCCAGAAAAAATATCCAATCGGTCGCAAATATGAAGTAAATCCATGCCATTTTTTAGCACTTTTTTCTGGGATATAGAATTCTGTCTTAAAACATAATGATAAATGCACAAGCTTGAAGTATATACCCTTTTGGCCTTATATACGACTTGCGGCGACCACAAAACGTCTTCATGTAATATCCCCACTTCAAACATTAATCTATTATTCATAATAAATTTAGCATTATAGCAAGCAAAGCAGACGGGAATAGGAATATTTCTATTACTTAACTCTCCTCTCACAAAGCTTGAGTTTTCATATAGCTTATCTTTTTTACATTTATAACTATAGGTAAACGTTTTTGAATTATCATTTTCTAACACATACCCGAAATATAATATTTCTGGATGATGCTCTTGTATTTCGACAGCTAATTTGCCTAAACTATTTTCTTCCAAATAATCATCTGAATCAACAAACAACACATAATCTCCCTTTGCTACTAATAATCCTGCATTACGTGTATCAGATAATCCTGTGTTACTGTCTTTATTGACTACCGTATCTTGATCAATATACTTCGCAGCGTAATATAGCCGTATTCTTCCTTGCCTTTGTATAGCCAATCAATATTGAAAAAATTGAAAAAAAGTTGGAGTCCCGCACACAAATATAGGATTGACTCATTTTGTGAGCCTTTTATCGCAAAGATGAATATCACATATGCAGCCGATGATATGACGGTTGATATGGCGTTGATTACAAATAACTGCGTAAAAAACTGATTCGTTTTTTGCTGATCATTTTGATACGCTGCAATCTTCCTTATTCCGTATACCGGTGTACCCAACGCAGCAAGAATAACAAAATATGATGCCAAGTTTTGTGCATATGCGACCTTACCAACACCATCAGCCATCAATACCCTTGACACATACATTGAAGATATTAATGGAAAAATAATGTTGGCGGTTGTATATATGATGTTATAAATTGAATTCTTAGCTAACGATTTCAATGGTTCGCTCTCCCCATTCGACAAGGAAATGATTACGATGTTTGCTTTCTTATATAACTTATTTGTCTCACTATTCAGTGTATCTTTTTCGATAAACGCTTTACAAACTCTCCTAAGCCATAGTTATGTAAAACGTCAAAACCATGCAACGGCATAACTAATAGTTTTGCGAAACGTGAATGGTTTGCAAATCGTTTTTTTATAGATAAAATTCTTTTTTGCGTTTTATTGCACCAACTCGCTGTATAATGATGTATGGAACGAGTGTTGTTTGTTATTGTCATTTTGCCCGTGTAAAAATCCAATGGACAAAAGTATTCTGTGGGATAAATTCTTATTCCTGCAACAACGCTTATCTCATTTGGCTGTATATCACCATGTTTCAAAACAATATCTGTCACTCTTGTCACTACGGTTTCATAGGACCCACTCTCGTTTTTTTCAAAATGGGAATGATGGTAGTTGTAAAGTATTTCCGCAAGTAGAAATGAGTCCTTCTCTGCTCCCAGACCAAGGCCTGTTGCAACACTTACTTTGCTTGATTCCTCAAGCCCCATAAACGCTCCGTTTTCGACAATGTCGTCTATGGGCTTTATAAGCTCAACGTCAGTGTCGAAGTAAACTCCACCATTTTCGTAGAGTATCTTAAACCGTGCATAGTCGCTGACAAATGCCCATTTCTTTTCCTGATAGGCCTCTCGCACATAGTCACAACAATCAAGATCAAAATTCGTTTCGTCCCACCGCTTGATGTTGTAATCGGGACAGTATTTTTTCCAACTCTCTATACATTTTTGCGCCAGTTTCGGCAAAGGATTTCCGCCAAACCAACAATAATGGATTGTTTTCGGTATACGACCGTCTGACATTTTTCATCTCCTATGCAGTCTGTAAACATATACTGTTTTTTTGCCAATATCAGTTTTTCTTCTTTAATAACTTCTTGAACCCTTTAGGTGTAATGCCAAATAGCAATATTTCAAGTTTTATCTTTTTACTGATCCCATTTGAACGTAAGATGTTACCTACATTATTTTTAATACATTTTTTCAAATGTGTTATATCATACGAGGTTTCCATATTAGCCATCATGGACTTTTTGATGAACCCCAAATAATAATAAATATATCCGGCAATAAGCCTGTTACGTTCCTTCCTGTCTAACCACCCGTTCGCATCATCCATAACGGCATTTATCGCTTTAATAAGATCCCTACTGCTGGACGAAAATTTTGTTCCGGTGATTGAGGTTTCACGTATTCTATAAAAATATAAGTCTTCCTTTAGATAACAAATCTCTGGCACTTTTTTGAATAATTTATAGGTTGTTTTAATATCTTCATACAGTTCCCCGTCAGGATATTTAATATTTTCAAATAGACTCCTTTTGTATAACTTATTCCATGCAAAGCAACGATATCCTTCGTCATCAAGAAGCATTGATATCGCCTGATCGGCTCCGAGCAACTTAGCAGATCCACTTAGATGTTGCCGCTGTTCATTCGATGAGTAATCGCAACATACTATATCGACCTGATATTTATTCATACAACGCAATAATTTTTCGAGCATATCATTTCTCGGATAGTCATCGCTATCAATAAAGGAAACAATCTCTCCTTCCGCGATTTCCAGACCAGCATTTCTTGCGCTTGAAAGCCCACCGTTCCTTTTGTGAATGACACGCACTCTGCTGTTTTCCACTGCAAATCTGTCGCATAACTCACCTGAACCATCTGTTGAACCATCATCGACAAAAATAATTTCAAACTTCCTATATGTTTGATCTGCAATAGCCCGATAGCAATCTTCCAAATATTCAGACACGTTATAAACAGGAACGATTATTGATATTAATTGTTCTTCCATATTTATTGATTTCTCCTTGGATTTTCATTACTTATTTTCGCCTATAATGTGGCTTGAACTTACAAATCATACTCTCAGGCGTTTTTGTGTGCATTATAATAAAAGCAATAACGATTACGAAAAAATGTATGGATATGTCCTGTTATATCCTCTTAAGACAAAATAGTCATATGAATATATACAGACTATTATCAATACCGCTGAAATAACCAATACTCGATTCGACTTTTTATTTATAAGAGAAATCACCTGAGGAATTAAAACTATAATATAAAATGATAAAAAGAACGATAATCTATAGGCGTGCATGCTTACTGTTCTGAATTGATATAATATCAAACCCAATATAAATATTACGAAATAATAGAGATATTCAGTATGCTTAAATTGTAGCGTATAAGCTGTAACAATAAGCAACGCAACCATATACAACATATAACGCGTGGTACTTGAACCACTGTCATAATATATTTGATAATAGTCGTCAAAATAAAAATGCGCAAAAGTAATAATTTCTCGAGCGTAATAGACAATCAGACACGCCATAAGAATACCAAGTGCAATCAAAAAATAACGGCACTGATAAATAATTTGTTTGAATAATGAACTTTCCATCAGTCTATTCTTTTTTTGTAACTCTATGGCATCATTTTGCAAGCACACAGTATATATCGGATATAGGGCCAGTCCAATAATGGAAGCTTTGTGAATAAAGAATGATATTACTACACATAATATAAATTTCAATAGTTTTTTTTGCTTGATATATCTATATGAGAACAATAATATTGACATTGCCATCATTTGACGAATCATGTTGAGTGAATAGCTGTAAAACAATATGTAGTACAAAAGCATAGCGAAAACTTTATATTGTTCAACAACATTTTCATCTATCGCTTTCCATACAAAAAATACAACAAAAAACTATATTGCAAAGTGTAGCCAGAATACATTATTGGCGACAGATGCAACTGCATAAACATATAATTTGAAACCTACTTCATAATCTGTTACTGCAAATATTTTTGAAAAGCTATTTTCTTTGCAATATTCAAAGAAACGTTCAAGTGTTAAGGTATCAGTCCCGACAGAACCATCTCTTAGCCCGGCGAGAAACGCAGGAAATAACAAGGCTATAAAAATTAAGAGCACTCGCATTGGATTATTTTTTTTAATTTTCAAACCTATGTATAGCACGAAGCAGGAAATTGAATAAGTAAAAATATACGGAAACAATTATTTTTCTCCTTAATATCTTTTTCTAACAGCTTTATTTACCAAATATCCTTCGATAATATGCGTTGAAAGCATACTGCATGCACCGGTTCATCGGCAATAATCGCCGCAAAAAGCCTATCTTCCAGCTTGAATGCTTCAAGTCTCTGAACAAATCCGTCGGTTTTTTGAGATATGCCTTAATCGAATTCGGTTTTGCCAGATAACCGATATGAAAATTATCGATTAGAATATCTCCTATGGATGTATCCTTCCTTTGCGGATAAATGATAAAATCAAGCAGGCCCTTTGCCGCATCCTCAGCCTGAAACAGCGGAAGCCATGAAACAAGTTCCGCAAATTCTCTCGCGAATTTGACCGCGCCATTCTGAATATCCTTTACGATCTGCTGCTGCCGCAACGTCTTGTCTTCACTGCGGACAGGGATTGGGTTCCCCCCGTCGTCCCTTCCGTAAGAAACGGTGCTTCCCTCATCCGACAAAAACATGCACTCAAAAACGCCCTTGCCGCCCTTGAGCATACCATTGCATATTTTGCGATCTGTCTTATCCCATCCCCAGAAATAGCCCTTCATCTTACTCTTATCAAAAGAATCAAGGGCGACGGAATCCTCGACTCCGAAATAGTAACCGATTATATCGACCACTTCCCCGCAAATTCGTTGGAGATTGATCTGAGCGCTACCGCGCCAACCGACATCGACAACAGCGACTCTACCGGAAAAGTTCTCTCGTTTCAAATAAGCTTTCAAGTCATCGTACTGTTGCTTATATTGCGCGTTCTCTATAATCTTGATTTTTTCGAAGAATTGCCGATACGCGTCCGACTTCATCAAATTATCGCGCCCTTCAACCGGCTGAAGCGTTTCTCGGTAACTGCGCAGATACTCCTTGCCTTGTTCGCTTACATAACAAAGTTCAGAAAAATCATCGGCGGAATAAGTTTTTATTTTTTGCATTTGTTCGACCATGACCTCATACGGTACGCCTGCATAAATGTTCGGTCGACGGAGCGAGTTTCTGGATATATACAAATAATGAATCTGCTCTTTTTCGTCTGGATACATGATCTCATACACGCTTTTGATTAAGAATCCATCCCGCGCTAAAAAGTATTTTTGCATCCCTTCCGTCTGATGATGTAGCCATTGGCAGAAACCAAAAAGCGGAAGTCCAAGCAGCGTATATCCGATATACATTGCCTGATTGGGCAGCGACGCTGTCCGATTATATACAAACGCTGTGAATACATTATTTGGGATCTTTTGAATGTTAAAGCCTGATTGTTTATAATGGTACAATTCTTTTTTCCCGGATGGGACATTAATCGCACTGATCCCCAATTTTCGGGGTTCCTTGTAGTCGCTTTTTATATTGTCCCCTATGTGCAATATGTCTCCGGGACTGCATTTTAAATCATTCAGAACGCGGTGGAACAACGCTCCGTTTCTCTTTCTGTCACCAAGATCGGATGACAGATAAAGCTTTTCGTATCCAGTATATCCGCATTTTTGCAGAATAGAAGCGACTAAACTTTTCGGCAAGTACATATCGCTTACCAAAATGATCCTCTTGCCGCGCTGCTTTGCATAATCATATATTTTCTTTATGTCAATATTCGGAGCGGCAAACATATATTCTGCCTGCATTTCAATTTGCTTTAACAGGTCTGTTTCGGCAATTTTCGGCTCAAGTTCCCGATATATTTCGTCTAACAATATTTCCTTTTTCTTGTTTTCACGGGCCGTTCTTTCGGCCTGCATCCGCATGGCTTTAAATTCGCAAAGTTTCTTATCGGAAAATTGCTTATTATATTTATATTCTACGATATCGAAGATGTCGGACGGACTTATAACATCCCTTAAAACAAGGGTGTCAAATATATCAAATGATATTATTTTATGGGCATCAACTTCATCGTATTTTTTTTGAGATTTATTTCCCATTATTTGCAGTCCCTTCTTTACAATTGCTATTGAATAACTATGCCTTCGGATGGCTCTTTGAGTTTTTGAATTGCTTTTTTCGCAATTGCACGCATTTTGTTCAACTTCTTTCGGGAATAGCCTTCCCAACGGTCGGCATATGTACGGTAGAAACCGTCTTTTGTAATATCCGAAAAGACACGTAGCAGCGCGATATGTAATTCGTGGTATGCAGGGCTTGCCACCCTTCCTGTCCTATCATAAAATGACCAATAGCCGGCATCGTAATCCGGCAGATGTCTTTTCAGCGTCGCAACGCTTTTTTCAAATACTGAGCGCACCTTCTCATCATCTTCTGTCTTTAAATAATCATATATCCCGAACAAAGAGAAAATCCATCCATTCAGTATCGTTCGCTTATATCCGCTCATATCCGGGTATTCTTCAAAATAATGATCTTCTCCGTCAACAAGAAGTGTCCCGCCGTCCTCAAGCCTGATCATCATAAATTTCACCGCGCGCCTTGATGCCTCAAGCCATTTTGCATCTCCGGTCAGTTTATATGCTCGCAGCAGCACCGAGATACCCTCTCCCTGTCCCATGGAGGAAACCGTAAAATGTATTGAATATTTGATCGCCCCGAAGCAGTCCCACGAGCCATCGGCTCTTTGATTGTTTAAAGCCCACTCACTCAAGCTTAAGAAGCGCTCCTTTTTCTCCTCATCTCCTCTTTCAAGGTACATATCCCACAGTCCAAGCGAATACTGAAAAACACTTATCGGAAAATATATTTTTTCACCCCCGTCAACAAGAATCATAGGTATTCCATGATCGTCAAGAACGGTCTTATCATTTACTTTTCCGGTTAAATCGTTATAATACCCCGCAATATCATCCGTCTTATAATACTTCCCCACGCCTTGCTTTATAGCCAAATTGCTGCTTCCGACGATCATTCCGATCCATCGGCGGAACAAAGCGACCTTGCCCTTCAATTTCATGAATTTTTTCCCTCCCTGTTCGAGCACTGCTTTATAATAAATTCACATAATGCACTATAGTTTGCTGCCGCTTTAAAATGATCTTCCCAAAACCTTCTGCATGATCCTCTGTCCGGCATTTGTTCGCTGCCACAGACAATGCTTCGTATCAGCTCAGACAGTCCATCTGAGGTGCAGTTTGCTTTGATCAATCTGCCCGTTATCCCATCCGCTGCGATCTCACTTGTTCCGCCTACATCCGTGGCAACGACCGGGATCCCGAAGCTGATGGCTTCCATGATGGAGACAGGCAGCCCTTCACTGCTGCTTACGTTGATAAACAAATCAAACGGCTTATCCATGTACATTTTTATAACATCTTTATTTTCAAGGTATCCCGTAAAGTTATAAACAATATTGCGGAGCTTTGCGGAAGCAAGTTTCAGAAGTCTCCCGTATTCACTTCCTCCACCGATGTGGGTCCATTCGATCTTCAAGCCGTTTTTATCAAGCTTTCCGAGCGCATCTATTATCATATCAACACGTTTTAACGGGACGAGTCTTGAGCAGCTGACAATCCTGAACACTCCGTCACTACTGCCTTGTCCGATACCATGATCAGTCGTGCCAAGCAGCGAGGTCATTACATTCTCTGAGTAATCAGGATAACGGGTCTTCAAATAGCTTGTCCCATTTTTTGAGCAAGGAAATACATTATCAAAAGACTTCAAAAAAAGTATCTATATGGAATATAATTCATCTGATTCCTTTCTTCATACAAATCATATCCATGTGCACGGCAAAACATATATACTGGCTTATATTTTTCCTTAATAAGTGTACCGATCCGAGCGGTCGCAAAAAACCAATAGCTATATAGAACGAAAGACGTATTTTCTATGCTTTCTAAATAATTATTTTCAATTATTGTCCTATATATCCTTCGGCATTTGTTTTCAAAATAATATAGGAACAATTTTTTAATTGCTCCGCGGGCGTTTTTTCTCTCCTCCCTAACCTCAGTGCAGGACGAGAATATGTTTCCAAGCCCGCCTATTGCATCTTTTATTTTAGAGCTAAGATCGACACGGTACGCTTTGACATTTGAAGGGAGGACGCGGATCATATTTTTTCTCCCGTCGCTTCACATGCAATGACGACAACCCTATCGAATGCGTTTGCCAGAATGCAAATCTCGTTTTCCAGGAATGGCTCGGCATTCCCGAACGGATAGCACTTCGTCAGTAAAAGCAAATTCATTTTGATTTATAATCACCTCTTGATCCGATCTTTTTTGCCGGTACGCCACCATAAATACCAAACGGTTCCGTATTTTTTGTAACGACAGCGCCCGCTCCTAAAACACATCCGTGTGATATCGTCACTCCGGGCAAAATAATCACACGTCTGCCGATCCAGACATCATCCTCTATTGTTACTGGTCTATATTCGTCATATCCCTGCTGACACATGGGCATATCTAACGAAGAAAATCTATGATTTCTTGTATATATTACAGTTTCGGGTCCCATCATAACATACTTTCCGATCGTAACCGGTCCATCCAATTCGCACGACACTCCGATCGAAGAAAACTCGCCTACCGAAACCTGTGGATTAAAATGTGCATTCTTCTCTATATTCGAAGTGGGGTGTACTTCCTTGCAAATTTGTCTCGCAAAGAAATTGCGAAGCCGTTTTGCGAATCTCATCCTCCTTGATTCGGGAAGATGTGCCGCCACCATAAGATATAAAATATACCATATCTTAGTTTTACCCCCCCCCACATTTTATTGGAAAGTTTATCCGGCTTACTCATAGATCCAAATCTCCTACAATACTCATAAAAGAAATTGCCATATTTTAAGGTGCGGTATACCATGGTATTCTGCAAAATATCAAAGCTCTATTACAGTCTCCACCATTTTATTCCGGAATCATTTAAGTCTTTCACGCCGAAAATTCCTTTAACATCTATTAAAACATTTTGATAAGGGCAGTTCTTTCTATACAGCGTTTTAATATTTTCTAAGCTTATCTTCTTAAATTCATTGTGTGCGACCGCAACGATTACGCAATCAGCGTCTTTGACATCTTCAAGCTTTGTCAATGTGACTCCGTATTCTTGTACCCCCCCCCGCAAAAAGAGAAGCTGATTTTGTTTTTTACATTATTTTTGCATTGTTATTTATTCATCCTGCGGCAAGCAGCCGTTACAGAAATGTTTGTCTCCGCCTGT
>CANQUJ010000025.1 GCA_947627005.1 uncultured Clostridia bacterium | reverse complement strand
TATGTCGAATTTGACGATTTTGTTATTTGATTATAGCTGATTTTTGGTCAATCTGACAACAGTTTGGTTTGCAATAAAGATGAAAATCCCCGACCGATACCCTAAGATAACCGACCGGGGATAAAAAGTGTTGTTTTTGACCTTTTTTCGTACACAAAACCGCTTTTCAGCCTAATAATGAAATTACCCTACCCCCACCTCCAGAACGCCTCACAGCGCAGATTTTTGCCGATTTTCAACACATATTGCTACATTAAAATCAGCCTTGCCTGCGCTTTGAGATGTAACTCGGACAATCCACTACAAACGCCTTAAACCTCTGCTTGCATTCGCGGGCGCATTTCTTGCAAAGGAGGTTGTACTTTCGTCTGCCGTCCGAGCCGATGAACATCTCCCATTCGGACTTCCAGTGCTTGCTTCTGCTCATAAATCCCTCACCGCCCTTTCGGGTTCAGCCTTGGGCAACTCTGTTTTCGCTGCTTTCAACCTTTCGATGATTGACGGTTTTTCAGCCTTGTCTTTCTTGCCGTTGTTGATTATTCCGTCAATCATTCCGTAATCGTCCTCGGTAGACATCTCGGCGAATTTGAGATAATTTTCTTTTTCAAGCTGCTGAATCCACTCGACCTTTTCTACGCCGAAAATCCCGCCTTTTGCGGCATGAGCGGCTATTTGCGCCTTGTCCGTCGCCATGCTCTCGGTGTTGTCGGAATACAGCAAAAAGACGTTGCAATTTTGCATAACTTCAAGCGCGGTGGCTTCGTTCATCGGCAGCATACCGCCCCAAGAGTAGCCGTATGACTTCATATCATCTGTTGAAATAGTATCATCGGGCAGCTTCGGAACAGCCATAACCTCCTGCCTAAGCAGCTCCAGAGTATGCTCGTCCAATCCGTCATAGACATTATTCAGAACAAGCCGACCGCTTCCGTCAACCACGATGTTTGCCATATCTTCGTATGTATCGTTTTTCATCAGGAAGAAGTCCACACCTCTGACGGATATGCTGTCGGCTGTGTGCCAAGTGCCGAGAAAGCCTTTGACAGAAAGGTTTTCAGTATTCATATTGACTTCAAAATCCTGCTGTTCTTTCGCGGACTGCTTGCGCTGTTCCTCGGAGATTATCGGGATTGTTTTTTCTTCGTTTGTGGGCATAGCTTCTCCTTTCAGATGTCAAGTCCCTTGTCGGGGACTTTTGTTTTCGGCTTTTTCGGTTCAATCTCTTTCGCAATCGTTTTGAGCTGTTCCCGAATGGACGGCTTCTCGGTGGTCTTTTCAGCTTCGCGGAGTTGTCTGCGAACCATATCCGTCAAACCGTCCACAAGGCAGGGGTGACTTGTTACGCGGTCATATACGTTGTCCGGCAGAGCCGGGAATGTATTCGCCCACGCTTTATTATCCTGAGAATATCTTCTGTCCCAATCCGCTTGCTGAATAGTATTTGCAAGGACTGTCTGCACCCTATCCGCGCCGAATTTGTCGATGACATCTTTAATACCGCTGTCATCAAGCTTGTTGTCGCGGTAATTATCCGAAATATACTCGCTGATAGCATGAGCGCATTCCCTATTTAACTTTGCGGATTCTCTGTAAGCGTCAAGCTCGCCGTGGTCCCTTGCATACGCGCCGGTTTCGACGTAAACAGGTGGAAATGTCGGTGCTTCTTCCTCCAAATCGTCAATCTTGCCGCTGTTTTCAACCTCCTGCACCTTTTGCAAAAGCTCCTCGCGGTCGGCTATCATGATGTTTGAAAGTCCGTTGTCGAGCCAAACCTTTTCAGCCGCTTCATATGCTGAAATACGGCTGTTTTCCATGACGCCGTTATCCACAGCCTTGAAATTGATGTCATAGATAGTAAAGTTGATTCCCTCGTCGGTCCGATGAGCTTCTACAAAGCCGAGCGGAGTTCTCAAAGCCGCTTCGTCGCAGTATTTCTCCTCAATCAGATCGTTCGCCCTCGTTTCAATGCAGCCGCGGATTATATCCATATGATCGCCCTCAATTTGAGAAAAGTCGTTATAAATCTCATCGAGAGGAGCATTTGAGGATAGGAGAGCCTTCACCTTGTCCGCAGGCAAGGACATATCTTCTACCGCCATTAGAATATCCTCTCTCACCGAGTATTCATAGGCGTGATTCAAGATTTCCTCGGGCGGCTGAGATGTCAGCCAATCGCGGTACTCTTGTCTTGAAAGTGGTGCTTTGACATCACGGCATAGTTTTTTGTTTTTTCAACACGAAATACTGCCATAATTTCCTCCTGTCATCTTGAAACAAAAAATCCCCGCTCGGGTTCTGCATAACGCAGGGGAGCGGGGATGTTTTGAAAATATTTCTAAAACAACTGAAATCAGATAATTATTGGATTGAGAAAGGAAGATTACTGTAAAAGCCCATAAAATAAGCCTTTCAGCGGTTTCTGAAAGGCTTGTTCTTGTGATTAACATGGGTGCAAATTTCAGTCACCTTTTTGAAAGTAAACTCCTGTCTCCCATCGGCTCACCGCCTTATTTGTCACCGATAGCTTCTTCGCGAGCTCCTGCTGGGTCATGCCGCACTCCTTTCGGGTCTCGGCGATGAACGCACCGAATTTAACACTGTCCATAAACGACACCTCCTGCGGCTATCATAGCGCGCCCTCGCACCGAAGTCAACCCACGGGCGAAAGAACGCGGTCTACGAATCGTGGACTGCTCGGGCGAAGCCCGCCGCGCCCGAAGGGCGCGGCCACCCGCGCCGCCCCGCGGCGTGGGAGCGACTCCGCGCTTGCGCGGAGCCGGGGGCTTCGCCCCCGCCAAGGCGCCTTGACCGAAATTAGGCGAAAGAAGATTGACACGCCCCGCAAAAATATGCTATACTTTTGTTGATTGAATTTCCGAAAGGACGGTATCGAAATGAGAAAAACAAAGATAATCTGCACGATAGGCCCCTCTTGTTCGGACGAACAGACCCTGCGCGAAATGATGCTCGCGGGAATGAACGTCGCAAGGCTTAACTTCTCCCACGGGACCCACGAGGATCACCTCGAAAAAATCAAGCTGATCAAGCGCCTGCGCGAAGAGCTCGACCTGCCAGTCGCAATCATGCTCGACACCAAGGGCCCCGAATACCGAATTCGCAAGTTTGAAAACGACAAGGTTTTCCTCAACCCGGGCGACGAGTTCACCTTCACGACCGAGGAGATAGTCGGCGACGAAAAGCGCGTTTCGGTCAACTATAAGGGCCTCGCCCACGACCTCTCGGTCGGCGACACCATTCTTTTAAACAACGGCCTGCTGCGCTTTGAAGTCACCTCTATCGAGGGCGAAGAGATCCACTCCGTCGTCCGCGAGGGCGGCGAGCTCTCAAACAACAAGTCGATGGCCTTCCCCGGAAAGGTCTTAAAACAGGTCTTTCTCTCGGAGCAGGATAAGTCGGACATTTTGTTCGGAATCGAAAACGACGTCGATTTCATCGCCTGCTCGTTCGTTTCGGTTCGTCAGGACGTTTTGGACGTCAAGGAATTTTTAGAGGCCCACGGCGGCGACGACATCGACATAATCGCGAAGATCGAGAACCAGTCGGGCGTCGACCACATCGAAGAGATCGTCGAGCTCTGCGGCGGAATTATGATAGGCCGCGGCGATATG
Source organism: uncultured Clostridia bacterium (assembly GCA_947627005.1). Lineage (GTDB taxonomy): Bacteria > Bacillota > Clostridia > Oscillospirales > Ruminococcaceae > Faeciplasma. Next base: position 21,745 of record CANQUJ010000025.1, on the reverse strand, counting down.
GGCGTCGAGATCGCGTTTGAAAAGCTCCCCGCGATCCAGAAAAACCTCATAACAAAGTGCCGCCTTTTGGGCAAAAGGGTCATCACCGCGACCGAAATGCTCGAATCTATGATCCACAACCCCCGCCCGACGAGGGCCGAGACTTCCGACGTCGCGAACGCGATTTACGACGGCTCAAGCGCGATAATGCTTTCGGGCGAAACCGCCGCCGGCCAATACCCGGTTCTGGCGCTTAAGACTATGGCCAAAATCGCCGAAGAGACCGAGCGCGGGATCGACTACGCCTCGATGTTCAGAACCTCCGACTTCAGGATTCACAACACCGTCGACGCGATCTCTCACGCGACCTGCGGAATGGCTATCGACGTCGGCGCAAAGGCGATGGCGGTCTGCTCGCTTTCCGGCGCGACGGTAAGAATGGTGTCGCGATTCAGATGCCCGGTAGACATTCTCGGCCTTACCACAAGCGAAAAAACAAGGCGCAAGCTCGCCCTCTCATGGGGAGTTACGCCGAAAATATGCGAAAAATTCGATTCGACCGACGTCCTCTTCTATGCCGCAAAGCAAAACGCCCGCGAGACCTTCGACCTTAAAAAAGGCGACACGATAGTCACGACGGGCGGAATGACCAACGGCACGTCGGGCAACACCAACCTCATAAAAATCGACAAAATTTGATCATCCGAAGCCGTAGTTGACTATCTTCCAGCCCGAATGTCTTCCGCGCCTAAGCTCCCAAGTCCAGCCGGTATAAATTTGGTCGGGGCTTAGGCTGCCTTCGGTATTATGCGGGGTCTTGAATGTCGTTTTAAAGATCGCGACGTCCTCGCCGTCTTCAAGGTCATATAACTCTCTCCGAGACATTTCGGCGTCGTATTCAAGGTCGATGAGCTCATAGCCCCTCAAGGTCCAGTTCCAAAAGAAGGTCCGCCGAAGGGCGCTTTCCGCGCTTTTGATGCTCGACCCGCATGAGCATAGAATCATCGCAACTGCGACAAGGGCAGCGGCAAGTTTTAGATATTTTTTCAAATCAACACCCCCCGCTAAAATTATAACATCGGCAAAATGGCAAATCAATCCTGCAATGCTTAATTTTTTCTTAATTTTCAGACTCAACCGACATTTCAAGGAGGCCGAAATGAAGCTTTATACAACAAGACACGGGCAGAGCGAATTCAATATTTTGCACAAAATCTGCGGAAGGACCGACGCAAAACTCACCGACGAGGGAAGGGCGCAGGCGCTCGAACTTTCAAAGAACGCCGCCGGCCTCGGGATAGAGATCGTAATCTCGTCGCCGCTTTTAAGGGCGAAGGAGACCGCAGAGATAGTCGCCGAAAAAATCGGCGCGAGGGTAGAAGTCGACGAGCGGCTCATCGAGCAAAACTACGGCGACTTCGAGGGCAGCGACTGGCGCAGCGAGGAGTTTATCGAGTGTAAAAAACAGTTCGCGGTGCGCTGCCCGGGCGGCGAATCCACCCTCCAACTCGCTCACCGAATCTACGGCCTTTTAGATGACATCAAGGGAAAATACCCCGATAAAACTCTGCTCATTGTCGCGCACTACGGCGTTTTAAGGGTCATAGACTCATATTTTGAAGACCTTACCAACGCGGAATTTTACGACTATAAACACCCCAACTGCACCCTGAAAGAATACGAACTTTGACTAAACAGAGGGAATATGGAACAAAAATTTAAAAATCGCCCGGCCTTTATCGAGGGCGCGGTCGACGTTTTTGCGCTGATAATCTTCGGGGTTCTGTTCGGGGCGGCGCTCGGCTTCGCGATATACGTCTTCGCGGTGTGGGTCTTGATCCCGGTCGCGACCGCGGTTTCGCCCGCAATAAACCGCGCGCTGACAAATATCGGCGAAAAATACGAGGCCGATGCGATATACTCCGCGATAAAAAGCTTTTGCGGGGCGGCCGGCCTGTTCCCTGGGCTTTGCGCCGCAAACGTCTCCCTTAAAAACCGCGAAAAAAGGTTTATTCACGACACCGGCGGAACGATCGTCCCCCGCGATGCCCTAAAATACCACCTTTCTCTGTACCTCGCCTATGATATCGCGGCCACAGCGGGGATAGTCGCGGTCTGCCTTCTGATTCGGCTTTTGGGCGGAGGAAGCTTATCGCCCCTCGGGTTTTTCTTCGATAGGTTCGGCGTTCCGCTCGGGCTGATATTCTCCGCCGCGGCCGCCGCTTTGGCGCAGCTCTGCGGGGTTTTGTTCGCCCAAGGCTATTGGCGCGCCGACTATTTTTATGGGGGCTGACTCATGAGGCTCTATGTGATTTTGCTCTTTCTGCTCGCTCTTTTCGTCGCAAAAGCGGTCTACAACCGAGTCCGCGCGGTTATTCTTCGCGCCTCGCTTTATCTGAAGCTCTCTAAAATCTGCAAAAAGCGGGGCTTTTCTTTTGATACCCCGAGGCCGTTTTTCGCCTCGATGATAAAATTCTCGAAAAAGCCGGATATCCTGATCGAGACCGGCGGCGATCGCTTTATAGTCAGAATTGTGACCTGCTTTGCCCGAAAGCGGCACTACTGCTTCGTCAGCCCCGAGTGGTTCGTTAGAGTGTTTAAGTTTTATCTTCCGGTTTTCGCGGAAGAAGAGCTCGCGCCGTTTAAGCGCGCGAAGCATATCCCGCCGCTCGACGAAAAATACCTCGCGCAGGGCGGCAGGGTTGTTTTGCTGTTCAACCCCTCGCCGCTCGAAATAACCTTCGCCGCCGCCGGCAGCGGGCGAGAGATCGCCTCAAACGGCTCCGTCTTCGACGGCATGACGATTTACAACGGCAAGGGCTTCGCCGAGGCACTCGAAGCCGCCGGGAAGGAATGACGGGATTTTAAAAGCCGGGAATTTGCCCCTCTGACATAAGAAAACAAAAGTGCTCGGTGAGCACCGCGAAGCGCCGCAGAATCGCGCAAAGACGCCAAATTCAAGGCGGCGGCTCGCACGCACTACTGTATGAATGTAAGAGCCGACAACGATGAAGTTGACGGCTTTGCGTTAGATTATGCGGGTTTGTTTTCTTGTGGAAGAGGGGCATTGATCCCGGCTTTTTGCCTAATTTCACCCTATTTCCCGCTCGCAGCTTTGCTTATTCCTATCCTCCTCGCTGCGGTGGCGATGAACTCGGAATTTGTCGCCTTGCCCTTTTCTTGGCTGATGGTGTTGCCGAAATATTCTTTCAGCGTGTCGATGTCCGCTCGGCGGAACGCGATTTCGATGGCGTTTCTTATCGAGCGCTCGACTCGCAAAGGCGTGGTATTATTATGCTGTGCGATCTCGGGGTAGAGACGAGAAGTCACCGCGCGAAGATAGGTAGGGTCGCGGTAAACCAGCGCTATCGCGTCGATCAAGAACGCGTAGCCGTTGACGTGCGCGGGCACGCCGAGGACAAAGAGGGTCATACAAATCTCCTGCAAAAGCGCGGGGTCAAATTCTTCGAGCATATTAAAACCTCCCAAAATTTTTATTTTATTATACCTCGTTGAGCAATTTTTGTTTGTCGAAAAATGTAAAAACGGCAGAATTTTGTAACAATCTACAAATTCTGCCGAAATTTTTGTCGAATTTTAGGCCCAGCCGTGCTTGCCGTAATAGCGCTTGTGATTGACCATTATGACTTCGCGAATAAACTTAAACATTGCGCGGACATCCTTCGGGTCGGGGAGATGCACGTCATTGCGGAATGGAAAATATTTGCAGAGCAGTTTGTCTTCGTTGCAGTTGCGGACCAGAGCTTCCATGCAAAATTCGATGCTCTTTTTGATGATTGCGGGGTCTTCCTCGCGCTCCTCTGCGATGTCTGCGTAGATTTTTTCGAGCGGCTCGTCGAGGTATTCGGGGTGGTAGATGCTGTCGAGCATGACCATTCGGAGGCAGAGGCAGCCGTGGCCGATCGCGTAGACCCCGAAGTCGTACATCGCGGTGAGGTATGAGAGATTCTCCGGCGTGCACTCGCGGGCCTCTTTCGGCAGCCTCGGCCGCGATTCTATCTCAATCATTGTCATTGCGATTCCCCCAAACATTTGTTTTATATTTTAATGATAGCACGCTTCCCCGCATTTTTCTACACTATCGCGCAGAAGCACGCGAAAAAACCGAAAATTTCTGCGTTGTGCATAAATTTGAGAGGAAAATTTGGAGAAGATGACGGGAAGCATTTGCATAAATTTTACATTTTGGTAAGATATGGCAGAGCTTGAAGCGGACCTCGCTTGGAGAAAATGCAATTAAATCAAAGGAAATGTCAAGAAGAAGTACGGTTTTTGCTAATGATTCTATGGGCAGTGGAAGTGAGCTACAAAAGCGTAAAAACAAAAAATCCCGCACTCGCGGGACAATAACTCAATGATTTGCAAAGTTGTTAAACCGGCGGCTCAGCCAAAGCCGAAAAGGCGTCACCAAACCGAGTTCAGGGTTCGCGAGATACTCTTCGGCGTCGGTTTCGCGCTTCTGCTGCCGAGGTTCTTCGGGCTTGACGGCGTGCTCTATTCGATGCCCGCCGCCGACATTCTCACCACGCTGATCTCCGCGGCGGTCATCGCGAAAACTTACGCGGAGATGAGAGAGCGGAAAAGCAAAGCGTTTGATGCAAAAGCGACAAATTAAAACCGAAGTCGTTTCTAATCAAGCTCTAAAATCGGCTTAACGGATATCTTCCATGCAAGGGGCGAAGTCTCTTGCTCGACGCGCTTCAAAGTGGCGTATATTTCTTCGAGATACTTCCGGCAATAGTCCGCGCTTTGAGTATCGCCGGAATTTTCGTAAGCGGCTATCGCGTATTTAAGCATGTCTCTATAATCTCTGTATTCGTCGATCCTGTATCTTGAAAGAAAAATGGCCTGCCGCATGTATTTTATCATGTTGTTTACATCTCCGCGCGCAAATGCCGCTCGGCCTTTAATACTGTATGCAATCGGAACGCTTTCGTTGTATTTCATAATTTCATTGGCAAGCATATCCATTTCGTCGATACTTTCGGCCCGCAATATCTCTTCTATGTAAGCCGAGGTGTACGCGGGGTATATGCTGGAGGCCAAACCGTACTCGTTATAATAATACAGCCCCGATGCCATCCCGAAATAGAAGCAAAAAGCAGTGCATAGAGCGCAGAAAATCGCAGTCGCGGATTTTGACCGAACGAAAAAGCTCTTTTCAAAATCGCCGCTCATCGCGGTTATCAGCACAAAGCATACGGAAATATATTGCAAATCAAAGTCCAAAAGGCAATGTGCCGAAATCGCAGCTATAACGGCCTTTGAAACCGGTGAATTGTTTTTAAACGCTCTTATTATCGCCCAAACGGACACGGCAAACGGTATCCAACCTATATCGAGAAGAAGCTGCAAAAAATCGTTGTGAATGTTAACGACCGTATAAACGCCGGTCTTAAAGCTGTCTTGAAGAAAATAGTAGCCCATATATCCAAGGCCAAACGGGTGCTTAAGAATAATCGGAAGTGCGTCTTTATAATAAAGAATCCTTCCCAAAAACGTGCTTGAATCGAACGAAGAAGTTAAAAACCGGCCTATCGTATCAAGTCTTCCGATTATAACGGCGAACGCGCCGGCGGAAAAGGTTAAAACCGCAAATACGGATAAAAGAATAATCTTCGCTTTTTTGTTCTTAAGGAATAACACGGCTGGAAAAACGCAAAGCGCCAAAAGAATAAAAACGGTGCGGCTGCCGGACATCAATATTCCGAAGAGCAGCAGAGCGCACAGCGGCGCTTGATATCTTAACTTTTTATATCCGAGAACCGTTATTATCAGTCCTATGAAAAGGTATTCCGCAAAGGTATTGGAATATTGAAAAAAGCCGGATAAACGCCCGCTGACAAGAAAATATCTCGAAAGGCCGGGGACAAAGCCGAGCGCAAAAGAAGATACGGTCATAACCGCTCCCGAGAGCGGTACTGTCATTAACAGGCTTTTTCTTCTTTCCGCTTCGATTTGAGATAACGCCGCGCAATATAACGGCAGCGGCAAGAATTTTACCGTTCCGAAAACGGTCATTCCTCTGTCTACCGCCCAAGGAATACTTATCGCAAAAAACAGCGCTATAATCGTGCAAGCCGCCATAAGCGGCGTTACTGGTATCGCGATTTTTCCGGTTTTTATTGCGCAGTACAGCAAATATGCAATCAATAAAATCGAAACCGCGCAGGAAAGCCATTCGTAATATATCCCTATTACGAACGGCGATACGGAGAATATTGCGTAAAGCGGGATTGCGGAAGGAAGCTTTTGTTCGGATTTCATTTCTACCTCCGAAAATTCGGGGCAGGCCGAAAGCCTGCCCCTTTTACGGCTTTATCGTCTTTTGATAAATACGAGCGCCCACGCCAAAATCGTAGCGGGTACAAGTCCCAAAACCAGGCCGGTTCCGGGATTTTCAAAGTCTTTTTCCTGCTCGGTGTTCTCTGCGGCCCCGCTCTCGGAATCGGCCGTGGAAACGTCTACGTTTTGAACTTCGTCTTCGTTGGCCTTTGCCTCGGTAGGAACGTCGACCATGGTTTCGGCGCCCAGTATTCTGATGCTATCGCCGTCATATTCGAATATGATGTGAACGGTCTGCCCTACTTCCGCGGTAACTATGTCTCCGTCCAAACCCGCACCGAAGCCCGAAACTAAGGTAAACTCTTTCGATACGGTTTTATTTACGGCTGTATCCGTTGCGTAAAGCGTATGCCGACCGAATTCAACACCGTCGAATTTAACGTCTCCGCTGTCGTCAGTGGACGCAAACTGCACTTTTGAATGAAGCTCCAGCTTAAGGCTCGGAACCGAGCTTCCGCTTACATCCAAAAACGTCATTATGACATTTACCGATTCGATTTCGTCGGGAACCTGCTCCGTATACGCGGGATAATTTCCGGAAACTCCGCCCCAAGAGCCGCCTTGATTCTGCTGCTCTTTATATTTGATATATTCGAGATAAACGTTTTGCGCGGAATCTTTAAGCTGTCTGTCTTCGTTTCTGAATTCCGCCGCGAGAGTATGCGCGACTGTTTTGTCGCTAAGACCTATATGGCTGAAGGTTTGAGCGAGAACGGTAATCTTTGTCGAGCCCTCTTCCACGGTATAGTCTACACCCTTTTCAAGTTTGATTCCGTCAATATAAAACTCCTTGAATTCTCCCAGCTCGCCTTCCGAATGGAACAAATTGCTGTCGATCTCTATCTTTTCGACTATGGGCGTGCCATCGCCGTTGACGCCGCTGTAATATACCGTAACATACTTTGAAACTCTGTCCTTAAGAACATATCCGCGCCCTTCTTCGGTGTTGACCGCGTCGACGTTTGCGTCGTCGTTGTTCGCGATTTTAATATTGTATGTTCTGTAATCCACATATTCCGAAATATCGGTATTCGGAGGGGCGGTTCCCACATATCTCGCTTCGACCGTGAACGTGTAGCCTTCTTCGTCGTTTGCAACCGTCGGTATTCCGTAAAGTTCTCCGTCCGGCAAAAGCTCTATGCCTTCGGGAAGAGCGCCGTCTACAATGCTGAATTTCATATTTCCGGAATCATACTTGGAGTTTGTCATGATAAAGCAAGAATACGGAACGTATTTTACGCCGTTAAGAACTCCCTCCGTCGTTATCTTGGGCTTTCCGGCGATACCCGTAAGTTTGATCTCGACAGGTTCGTTTCCATCCGCGGAAATTACAAGCGTTCCGGAAATTTCGCCGAAATAGTTTATATTGCGGACCTTTTCGTACAACGCCTCTCCGCTCTCGTTATAAAGCCCGTCGTAAACGTCTTCGTAAACCAGCGAAGGAAGCAGGCGAATCTTCGCCAAATTGTCAAGCTCGCCCTTTAATTCATAACCGCCGCTACGGCTTTCGGTATCGGTAAAGGCGCCGAGAGTGTTCGCGCTCGCGTCGCTTGCAACCGTCCAGTAAGGATCGATGTCTATTCCCTTGTTGTCTTTAATCGAGACCGTTATTCCCGTAAGGGGCTGATCGCCGGTGTTGGCGATTAAAATGTCATGATTATACCCGAAATCCTCGTTAAAGAATATTTCTCTCGTCCACTCACCGTCTACTTTATCTTCTTCATCGCTTGCGGCGTTTACAAACAACTTAGAACTTCCGCGGGTTTGAGTAAGATATGTCACCCAATAATAGCGCGAATTCTCGCTGCCCGATTTAACGGCATACTGAACTGTCTTTCCGTCTTTGAAAATAACCTTGGATTTGCCGGAGATCTGAATATCGTCGCCGGCAGAGGACGCGTCGGCAATGAACGCGTTATCCATGTGAACGTTATTGCCGTCGAATACAGGGATAATTTCGCCGCCCTCATAAGCTTGGCCGTTGTCAAGAAGGAATACGGTCCGATAGCCGTTGCGGCTGTAACTGTCGTCTACGAATCTGGCCTTATACATAGAAAGCCTTTCTTCGGAACCGTCCGCCTTCATAACGCCGGTTATATTGAAATAAGCGTCGCCGTAGGGATCGGCGGAAGATTCAGGAAGGCTCTCCGCCAAAGCGATATAATAAGGCAGATTGTAGGTGAATCCGTAAATGTCCGTAACCGTTACGTTTATCACCTTGGCTCTGACTTTCGTTCCGTCTTCGAGAAACGCTTCAATTTCGTCAAATTGAGAAAAGTCTAATTTACCGGCGCTCGATCTGCCGCCGAAAAGATCGTTTTTAACGTCTTCAGCGCCCGCCGCAATCGCAGCTTCCTCGGATTCGTAATTTCCAAAGCAGGCGAAATCAATCTTGGACAGATCCGAAACCCCCGAGCCGGAAGAATTATCTTTAATATAATCCTCATAGTACGCATACAGCCTCATATCAAGCTCGTCGAAAGAGGAATACATCCCTACGGGGAACCGAACGATGCCGTAGTTTCCGTCGGTAAAAGCGTTGGAATAAGAATGATCGTCGGCGGATTTATAAAGATACTCCATAGAAGTATAATTTCCGTCCGCTCCGAGCCTTACCGCATTATCGGCAATGTAAACGTTATACTGCGCAACCATATATTTTTTGCTTCCGTCGGCCTCCGTTAAAACAAACGTAAGGTCGAGATAGCTTACCATGATTCCTTCGCCGCTGTCGTAATCGTAGTGAAGAAGATCTACCGGCTCTTTAGAAGCGCTGTTATATAATATTTTAGACGCTATATTTTCTTTGTCGCCGATATCCGCATCGGAATGAACAAAACCGGTATATACCTCTACATTTGCGGAACCGTACTTTTCGCCGAGCTTTATAAGCGTCTTCGGATACCCTCCTTTTTCAAGGGCGTTCTTGGAAACATAGCAATAAGAGGTATAATACGTTCCCGCCATATTGTCAGCAAAATACGCGAAAGAGTTTGCAACGTTAAGCTCTTCACCGCTTTGATTGAATATAACCATCGAAGAGTCTTTAAAGAAATCGGTTTCGGTAAGTATGTATTCAATCGTTATTTCATACCTTATGTTGTTCGGATTAAGCTGATTTCCGTCACCCACGATAAAGCTTACATAGGCGCAGCGGTTATTTGTATCGTAATTTGAAGAAATATATCGTTCTGACGGCTCGACTATATCGTCCATACCGACTTGAACATAATTGTCTTCTTCCGAGGCGTACATAATCACTTCGCCGGAGCCGTTGTCAATCGGCATAAATCCGCCGGTTTTCATAATAGCTTCGGTTAATACTTCTCTGACATAAAACGCATAAGGCGAAACCGACTCGAGTTCGGGCGGACAATTTGAGATTCTGTCAAGCGTCACCGCAGCGTTGACAGTACGAAGAGGCAAAAGGCTCATCGGTGATATTTCCCCGCCGTCGTCGCCCGGAACCGTACCGGGAATTATTTCCGGCTGCAAATCCGCGGAATTTTCCGGTTCGGCAGCCTCTTCCTCCGCGCCGTCTTCGACGAGGCCGTCGTTCTGCGCGTCGAAGTCGCCCGTATCGGAGCCGGTATCGTTTTCAGCGCTTAAATTCATATCCGGAAGTTCCGGCAACTCGTCCGCTTCCGAAGATTCTTCAAGGCAGTCCCCCGCCACACTCTGCTCGTCTTCCGCCCAAACCGCTTGGGTCATGAGCGAAAAAAGCATTGCAATCGACAAAAGAACCGCCAAAATCTTTCTGGTTTTCATCTTTTTAAAAACCGTCCTTTCAATATAGTTGTGAACCTATAAACTAAGCTGTCGCTTAATTACCGTATTTTTTCGCCATATCTTTAAGCTCTTCAAGGCTGTAAATCGGCGAGATTTTGATGTTTCCGCCCGGAAAGTCGTAAATCAGCCTGTCGCCGCTTATATCGCAAAGCCTCGGGAGGATCGCTGTTTCGCCCAAGTCCTGATCCATCAACACTCCATAGAAATATCCGTCTGTCCTAACATATTGCGCGATAATGTACCCGTCGGTTTCTGTGATATAGGTCAGGTAATCGTCGACCCTAAGTTCTGCGATTTTTTTGCCTGTCGTTTTGTTTACGACCTCGGGTGCGCCGTGCAAAGGCGCCTTGACGATGTATTTTTCCGTTTCAAATTCTTCGTAAAGGCTCTCGTCCGGAGGCGCGATCTCGGTCTCGGATATGATTTTTCCGTCCTTTGCGGAATAGCTCACGACTTTTCCGCTGTAATACGTCACCTCAAGATAATCCCCATCGTGGCGATATTGCTGATCGTAAATCTTATCGCCGTCCTCAAGCTCGACTGTCGTTCTCGAGCTGCCGTCGGGATTGAGGACGGTAATGTTTTTCACGCTGTAAAGCATAACGGAACCGTCCGAAGAAAGCCGCGCTTCGCTGTGTTCAAGCCTCGGGTCGTATTCCAAAAGTTTCGCGTCGCCATAGTCTTTAAGCTTCAATATCTCAATAATATTTGAATTTCGGTTTGCAAGGGCGATGTAATCCCCGGCGGTAATTACGAAATCGGGAGCAGCTTCACGCTCCTCAGACTGCACCAGCCCCGCACCGAGACTGAATACCGAGAATCCGTCGCCGGTTGCGGAAACAACATATTTGTCCGAAATGTCAAACGCCGTAACGTCCTTGTTTTCGGTGTATGCCGCGGGAGTCTGTTCAAGGGTCGTCATGTTGATTTTTACGACCGTGTCGTTTTGCGTTATGTAGATTTCTCCGGCATGATTTGATACCGAAATAGGCGCGTTTGCGTTCAGTTCGCCCAATTTTCTGCCGGTTTTAACGTCTACCGCGCCGAAAACCGATTTATTTCCGTATGCGGAATAGGCGAAAATATCGCCCGCAAATTCGCCGTCAAACACCGTGAAATCCGACGTTTCATAGATATATAGATCGTTAAATTTGTTATAGATATCAAGCACCCACAGCGCCCCGTCCGTAAGGCTGACCGCGCACCTGCTGCCGTCGCTGTTCAGCTCGAATACGTCGCGCATAGCATCGGCAAAGCGGTCGTTTTCGGGGATATTTAGATGCCCATCGAGCTCCCTGAATGAAATCAGATCGCCTGTCGCGGCGTCATAAAAGTTGATTTTGCTCTCGTTTTTATATATTGCCGCAGCCATAGTCTTGTCGCCCGAAACGGCTATCGCTGTTGCGGGGGCGGCTGTCCAGAGGGTCTTACAAGAGGAAATATCGTAGGCTGTAAGGCCCTCTGCGCCGGCATATAAAAGTTCACTCTCATTCAGAAATTCGACCTCGCAAAGCGCAGATTCAAGCGTAGGAAGCGCGGCAATCTGCTCGCCCGACTGTATGTCATAAATCGCTAGCTCATATGCATATGTGACAATTAGTTTAGTCTCGTCAGGACTTTTCATGACCCTAAACGGCGCAGCGGGAAGATTTATTGTCGCATACGGCTTGAAGCTGTCGGACAGGTCGTACACGCCAAGAGCGTTCGTTAAAGCAAGCTGCGCCTCGGGAGTGTATGGAATATCGAACGGACCGGGGCCGTCGACAAGGGCAGAAAGAGCCTTGTCGAGCGCGGACCGAACATCGCCGGTTGAAAGCGCAAAGGCCGAATCCGCCGCCAGAACCTGTGCGGTTTGCAGACGCTCCATTTGACGAAGCCCGGCAAAAACGGTCAGTCCGCCGACTATGAACATCAGCGAAAGAACAACCGAGCCGACTGTAAGTCTGCGTTTTTGCCGCAAAACGCGCGGGTCTTTATCCCAAAGGTCGTAGAACGCCCGAAGCATTTCGTCGGCAGACTGATACCTTAAATCGGGGTTCGGGTTCATCGCCTTGGTGATTATATCGACCAAAGGCGCGGAAAATTCGGATTTAGATATTGGTTCGACCTCTTTTGCGTCCTTTGCGGGGCGGCTGCCGGAAAGAAGATGATATAGCGTAGCGCCGAGGCTGTAGATGTCGGAGCGGGCGTCGGGGACGACGATTTTTTTGGAAGAGGCAGAACCCGAAGCCGCTGCGGGCATAGGCATAGTCAATGTTCTGTCGTCCGTATATGCGGTAGCGGTCACGTCTTCTTTGGCAAGGCTCTCCGTTCTGCCGCTGAAAGAATTATCAAGTCCGTAATGCTCCGGAGAGGCATATCCCGGACTTCCGCCGACGATATTCTCCTCTCCTATCGCAAGAGAGATGTTAAAATCTATAAGGCATATATCCCCGCTCGGCCGAAGCATAATATTTGCGGGCTTGATGTCGCTGTGGACATATCCCCTCGGCGGGTCTCCGTGGGTAGGGCTGTGAAGATAACTAAGCGCCTTTAATATCTCAATTGCCCATTTTATTATTTGCGACTGTGCGAACATAAAGCCCTGCTTAAGATATTTATCAAGGCTCTCGCCGTCGATATAATCCATGACGGTAAAGACGGTATCATTCTCGACGAAAAAGTCGTAGACTTGCGGTATGTATTCATGGTGAAGCTCTTTAAGAACGTCGACCTCGCGCCGCAAAAGCTCTGGCCGTGTGGTTATTTTTCTTTTATCCGCCTTAAGAACGACCTTTTTTCCGAGTCTTAAATGGTTTGCAAGATAAACGGTTCCCCCGCCGCCGGAGCCGAGCCGACCTATAAGTTCGTAAGTTGAAGCTATTATTTCCGACATGATACACTCCCGCTATTTATCGGGCTTTTCGCCGTATTCTTCCGCGAGGCGGTTTTTAATTCCCTTAGACCTCAATATACTTATAATCGCAAATAATACCGTTATGCAAATTGCTGCAATTATTATCAATATTCCGAGCTTTAACAAAGCTTCACCGTAAAATATCATTTGGATTTCTCTTCCTCGCTTATAATATCGTTTTTCTTCTTTGCCTCTTTTAATTTTCTTTTTAATGCGTCAGAAAAGCCGTCGCAGCGACTATTATAAATATATCAATAAACATGCGAAAACCTTTGCTGCCTCATAATTTTCTCTATCTGCCGTTGCGGTTCATGAGTCCCGCAAAAATGATTGAATACAAATTCCTCTTCATTTTGCATATATAGCCACTGCCGAAATATTATCGGTTTCTCCCCTTGCCTTATTTAGGTCTATCAGATTTTTAATTCCGGTTTCTATATGTTCCGGATCTTGACTCTTTGCGGAAATAAGCAGCGAGGTTTTCATCTCTTCCTCCGTTATCAGATGCCTAAAGCCGTCGGAACACAGAAGATAAACCGTCTCCGGCTCAATATCGCCGAAAAACATATCAGGCTCCGCCGAATCCGAGATTCCTATACATCTTGTAAGCACGGAACGCATAGGAGAGTTCATAGCCTGCGCCTCGGTCATATTTCCGAGTTTGATCTCGTTTTCGATGACCGTATGGTCTGCGGTTATTCTCGTAACTCCGACGCCGCTGATTTTATATGCTCTCGAGTCGCCGATGTTTAGGATATAGTATCTTGTTTCCGTAAGCAGCATAACCGTTGCGGTCGAGCCGATTTTAAATCCGTTTTGCTCGCCAAATAAGCGAATGGCATTATTCTGGGACTCAATTATTTCCGTCCACTGTCTGCGAATATCGCCGTCGTAAATTTCGCTTTGTGCAAGTATAGGAAGATTCAGCTCTGCCCAATCTTCAAATGCAGACACTATTAAACGGCTTGCAATCTCTCCGTGAGACAGTCCGCCCATGCCGTCGCATAAAACTGCGAGCGCGACGTTTCCTATAGGGGTGATAAAGCTTTTGAGAGAAAGGCTGTCCTGATTTATCTGTTTCTTTGTACCAATATCGGTAGCGGAGGCTGTGTAAAATCTCATATCAATATCAATACAAAAGGAATTCAAATTCTTCGTCGGAAAGCCTTATCTTCTGCCCATGCGAAAGCTTAATCTCGGTGCTTGGGGGGATCTGAGCGCCGTCAAGATATGTATGGTTCTTCGAGTTGTCGTCGACAAGGAAAAATTCACCGTCGCGGGAGATTATGTGACAATGAGTGTGACCGACGTATCGGTTGTCGGTAACAGCGTAGTTGTTGAAGCTGCTGTCCCTACCGATTCTGAACACCGGCGCGTCAATCCGAATACGCTCATTGTTGTGCTTGCGGATAAGGGTGGGAGAAATTGTTGAAGGCTGAGAACTCCTATCGTCAAAACGAGTGGTATCGTCATCGTCTGTTCCTGCGAATACGGTGTCGCCGAAATTTTCGGATGCCTCATTATACTGCACATGATGTTGCGCAAAAGATAAAGGTTTTGCTTCAATACTTGGCTTTATTTCATCATCTGATATATGTAGATTTGATGAAGGCTTAGACGGAATATTATAACCCGGATTATACTGCTCTTTTTTAGTCTTGCTGCCTTTTCCGGATTTTGAAGAATTATTTTTTGAAGATTTCTTTTCTTCCTTTTGCTTTTTATACATCATCGCGTTATCTTTGTTATAATGCTGCAACAAATACCACAGTGAAATTTCCTTTTGAGTGGGAGCAGAACCGTTTTGCCGCGAATTATTTAGTTCGAAATCAATAGAGGCAGGGGCGAGCCTAATCTCCTCCGTTTTTGATGACATATTTACTCCCTGCGAAGCAACATGTTGAGCAGGCGGAATAACCGTAACAGCCTTAGGAAGAACACTTTCAACAGGGCTCATAGGCCGAGGTCTCTCGTTATAGACTTGCGAGAGCGTGTCTAAAAAACCGTTAAGTGTAAATAAGCCTATCGAGTTTAGATAATTTATTATTGTAGCTACATATTCATTACTTTCACATAAATCATACTTCGCTGTGAAGACGATTTCTTTTAACAATTCACATACATTTTTTTCGGATTTAAATCCGACGACAGGTACGCAAATCAGCGAAGTATCCGCGGTTGACAAGTCAGTGAAAATATATCCAAGATCAAGCAATATGCTGCTTTCATCTATCATATAATCTTCTGAAGAAATTACTGCTTGACAAATGCCTTTCAAAAGCCCGATAAGGCGTTTTTTAGTTACATTTTTCATTAAGAAATCTCTCGCAGATATTTTTCCCGAAATGTTATATTTAACATATCGCTCATTATCCATTTGAGAATAAATAACAGGTGCAAAACCTGGAACCTTATTTCGCGTTAGCATATTTATGCTTACATCATCAATATCTTCACCTTGCGGAACATTATAAACAAGGTATGCCATTCCTAAGATTGATTCATATGAAAAATTATCCATAATATTTTTCCCTTCTATTTTAGCCATAATCTCTGCTTTATTGTTTGCTTGATAGGTATCTTTCCAACTTCAAAAAAGTTAAACGGCAGGTTCAACTCATATTCAATTGTGGCCGACATAATCTTATTACTTACGTTTACAGTAAAATCAATACCGTCGATACCGTTCTCAATGCCAAGATCTGAAAGCTTAGTATCTGCATCCCTTTCACTTCCACCAGCAAAATAAGCGCAAAATCTCTCTTTGATTACTTTTGTATCATCAGGATAAAACTTATACCAATCGCTGTTAGACGCAAAATACTCACTGTCTCTAGATGGAATAGCAATAAACTGTAAAAGGACATCGGATAGCCCGCTTGAAATCTCTGTTGCCGTTTCTCCAATGAGTTCGGATCTTTCAAGCAAAAACGGATCCAATGAAACACTCATAGTGCTTTGTACAAGAGCGTGGGTTATCATGTTCTGTGCGATTATTATATTAAACATACCAAATATAAATAAAAACATAAATATAAAAATCGGAAGAACAATACTCATTTCAAGCGTCAATGTGCCATGTTCATTTTTAGTGACTGTATCAGTATCCATGATATCTCCTTGAAACACTTTCTAATAGTCCGTTTCCCGTCAAAGAATCCAGCTTGAAAAGCGGATTCAATTGATAATCAACATTTGTTTCCACATATGTATACGTATTTGAAAGCCTGAAGGAAGCCGTATTTTTATAATTCTCAGCTGCTTCAAGTTGAATTAAATTTTGCATTCTTTGCAGATATGAAGATTCAGGAGTGCAGAATATAAGTAAAAGCAATAGATGTTCAGAGTAAGAACAACTGAATAGCCCCTTGGGCGGCTTGCCTTTGTCTGCGTTCTTGAGCTCCTTTTCTTCTTTTGTTCTCTTTCCTGTAAGAAACTTCTTTAAATTCTCAGAAGCCGAGGAGGTGTTAACAAAATCTTTCAAAAGAGTCGTAAATCCGGATGCTGAAGTGTATATTACATCCGGACTCAGCTTTATTAGATATTCATCTCCACCGTTGACAAGAATAAATGTATCTAAAAATGATTCGACAACAACATACAGTATAAAAGTAAAAATTTCTTTTGGTATTTCAGGGCAAGCTGCTAAGCACCAAAAGTTAATAAATAAGCGGAGCAAAAATATCTGAAAGAACACCGCCTGCTGATTTCCAGCCTCATCTGTTGTTCCGGACAAAAGATACTCGCCTTCAGCGCCCCTGAACATCCGATGCTGCGGCGACTGCGGAACAGTAGGTTGCACAGCAGTCAACGTGTCAATAATTGATTTGGGAGAATCATATTTGCCTCCTGCAAGCTCGTATATTTTGCTGAAACTGTATCCGGAAAGGCCTTTGCCGGCTTCATATGTAGTGCGATTCGGCATATTGTAAGCACCATATGAGTAAAGAATGAAGTGCTGCAGTTGGTCATCGCTCGACATCATTGCAAAGTCAGCCAAACCCAATGAAAGATCAATCAACGCTCCTGCTACAGCAGCAATGAACTCTGCTGCAGACGCTATGAGATCAACAATACTTTTAACTTTTTGGATTACTCGTTTTAAAAAATTCGTTTCTGTTATAGCATCTCCATAGTCTTCTCCTGCCCGCTGCATGCTCTGTATAGAGGCCATTAACATCACGGACGCCAAAGAGGGCGCTACGCCGTGTGAATACAAATATTCCGATGAAACCTTAGCATCAAGTCTAAGATCATAAAATAAAGTGGTCTCGTTAAGAGAATCCATCACACTTTTGAGAAGACTCACCACTGAATCTAACGCTGCAGGTGCAGGACTGAGCGCATCTGCATCTTTAATCGCCATATCTGCTAAATCCTCTACATCGCCAGCAAAATCCATATCCACAGGTTTCAGTATCTCGGATTCTATATCAGTATCTGTTTTACTGCCTATTCCATTCAGGAGGGTTATCTGCTCACCCAGCGCCGCTGTAGCAGTATTGCATTTATCAAAAAACTTATTTACCTCATATTCTGAAAAACTGTCAGAGGTTTGATCAATCATCGCAAGCAGATTATCTGACAGATCATTTGTCAGATTAAACTCAAAAGGTTCATTGGTTGCCGGATCTCTTTCGTCATAAGAAAGCTCGTTCATGCCGTCTTTCAAATTCTGAATATCTTCTAAGATTTTATCCAACGAAGTTCTTAGCGTGCCCATTTTCGACTTAATCTTGGAAATAGCAGATTTACAGTCCGAGGCTTTTTCCTTATAGATCGATGCACTCTCATTAACGATATCCAAAGCGTCTGAAATCCGCTGCGCATCGTTCGCGCCTTCAAGCTTTTTGCTGCATTCATCGGCTTTGTCAGAATATTCCGCATATGCTTCCTTATATTCCTTATTACTTTCTTTGAAATCGGAACCCAGCTCCTTTAAGTCTCCAATGGAATCCAGAATGTTGCCAAAATCTTTGCCAAGGTCAGCTCCGGCATTGATGGTTTTTACACTCTTTTCAATATTTTTAAGCGTTTCGTTTGCACCCATTAAATAATCAATCAGCACATCAATGTCAAAACCCTCAGTTACAAGCTCCGTAGTCGCGCTAACCTCTCCATATTCCAATAGTTGGCTTCTTAAAACAGCGGTATCCGAAAGAGCGTATTTTCCGTAAGCGCTTGAGTTTTTTATTGTGACTCCGTTTCCAAGGACATCGACATTGTTGGCGAGATATCCCCTGAACCTGCTGTTGACATCTGTCGTATTCACTCCTGAGGTGCCAACAGGGGCAGTAGCAAGCAGACCAAACCGATCTTCAAGATATGTATCATATTCAGCAAGCGTCGAGAAACCTGCGCTGTCAATAAGCTCATTCATCATTTCAACAACGCTTTGATATCTCGCAGACTCAAAAATTACCAGAGCTATTGAAAGAAACGGCGTGGTTATAAGCGCCAGAAAAATTGACACCGAACCCTTCCAGCCGTTTATATATTTATGAAGCCATTTATTGACCTCTTTTATACGTTTTTTGATTACCTTTTTGCGGCTCATTTAAGTTTCCTCTTGTTCATAGATTGACATCAGAATCTGCCCGATGACGGATCCTCGCTTTCACTTTTATTGCCAGAATTGATTTCATCAAGTTGCTTATCGTCATCTTTGTCAAATACAGTATGAAGGAGACTATAGACTGTATCTACTGTATCAACAAACTTAGAATGCTCTTTAAATTCATTTACGATATATTTATAATTATTTATGGCGTTCACATGATGTGAAACATCTACTCCGGCAGAGTACACTGTACAAGATATTGTTTTTTCTTCCCAAAGCCCGATTGATTGCAAAAGCTTTCCTGCAAGAAAACCGTATTTCTGGCTGACTGTTATCTGATAATGGCGTCTTCCAACTGAATCCCTAATAACTTCCACCGAAATATTCATATCATTTTTCTTCTCGGCAAGATTAGTGAGTCCTATTCGTTCTTCAGCAAATTGCTTAGCCCGAGAGACAGCTTTAGAAGTATACTTTTTCTCTGAAAAAACATATCTGTACATCGAAGGCGTTGTAACATCAATATCATTAATATCGGAAGAACTCGGAGAATTGCGCAGCTTATATGTTTTGCTAACTTCTTCTGCGGTTTCGTTTGCCACAATTTCAACTACTGCGTGCTGATACACGGCGAATCCAAGGCCTAATATCATCAGCATAACTATAACGACTATTATCATGCAGAATACTGCTTCAAGAAGTATCATTCCGCTTTCATTTCTTTTCATTTGCAACACCCACTTAAATTCCTGTAAGATGATATATATTAAATCATGGATTATACAATGATATCATGTGCCACAGGCCAGTGTTTGCTCTTATCATACAGCCCATACTGTCGTTAAAATAATCAGCGTCTTCAAACTGATAGTCTATTACTACCTTGCCGCTTTCATCAATAAATCCCCATAATTCTCCATTGTATACTGCGGCTAACCCATTTGAAAAACTTTTCGCCTCTTGGAATGACGGTGCAATAACTTCTTTTCCGGAAAGGTCCACATAGCCCCAAAGGGTTCCGGATTTTACTGCGATTATTCCGTCGTCTGTGATAACATCCATGTCATCCCAGCTTCCTGTCATCACTCCATCAATAATCAAACTGTATTTACCGTTTGTTTTTACTGCCTTAATTCCGTCAAAAATACAACTGCCGTCAATGGACAAAACAATATCTTCATACCTGTCATCAGAAATATAATCGCCTTTACTGTCGATAAAGTACCAACTGCCGTCTTTTTCTATAGCAGCAACTCCATCCTTAAAAGAACCGGCAAATTGATAATTTCCAAAACTATAATCACCAAAAGAATCATAATATGAATAACTGCCATTGAATTTTATCGGGATAAGTCCCTCTGAAAATATTCCGGCATCCTCGGGACTGATTTCGGGTATTCCGACAAGTACCCCATCCTCATCAACAAGATTGCTCCCAGAATCTCCGGATACCAGAATGGTTCCGTTTTCACCGCATGAGCCTGCAAATAAATACAAGCCATCATCATAGTTTGAACCGGTTTCATCTACATACGACCAAAAGCCGGCATTATACACGGCATATAGACCATTTATACAAGGCTTTATATTTTCCCATTTTCTATCGCTGCGAGCAAAGCTGTATTTTGCTTTGCGAAGATATTCCAAAATTTCAGCATCATCAGTGCCGTTAGATACTAAACGTTCCAGCATTTTATATGCCAAAACATAATCGTCATTTTCAAAATAAATATCCGAAAGCTGAATTACATAATCAGTTTCTTCGGGATAATCGCTTATTGCTTCTTTTAGGGCAGAAACATAATCATCGTATATGCTGCCTGTTTCTTCATATCTAAGACTGTATGCATACAACCTGTCGTCAATCGCAGATTTCGTCTTTTGTGTTTCTATTGCTTGAGTATACTCCCTAATAGCACGTTGATACAGCTTCTTGCTCATACAAGTCTCTGCCAGATTCATATGGGATTCATATTCCGCTTGGATTTCTGAATCGTCAGTGTTTATAACACTTATCCACCCAAAGATCATCAGAATAGTTAATAAAACAATAACAAGCGTCGTCTGTTTCAATATGTTTCTCTCTTTCTTACATTAAAATAACGGAAATAAAATATCCAGCACAAATAAAAGGCCCCAATGGTAATACATCCTTAACAGTTTTCTTTCTTGAAATCAGCAAAATCAAAGATACCAAAGCGCATAAAAACAATCCTATAATATATGTGCCTATAGCAATCGCAATATCGCATAAAAAACCTGTTGCCGCCAAGAGTTTTATGTCGCCGCCGCCTAATCCTCCATGAGTAATTACTGACATGATAAGTAGGAATACAAAACATACTATAAGGACAATCATACTGCTAATTATGCCGGTCAGCGCTTTATTTTGATTGAGAAAAAATTCTACAGCAGCTAAAATAATTCTCGAAATAATCATTACCGCCGATAAAAAATTAGGCAACAGTTCAGTTTCAATATCTGTAATTGCTGCACATGGGAAAATAACGACAGCTGTACTCAGCCTTAAAACAGCGGTAAGGTCAAGATTGCTTTTACTTGCATTGTATCCGCTTAATCCGGCTACAGTGGCAAGAATGATAACCATAGCCCACATTCGCCAATTGACAAGAATTCTCGGAGCGTACTTTCTTTTAGGAAAACTTTCGGGGGCGTCAAAGTCATAGAATCTGCTGCGCTTTAAAAGTTTTGGAAGATAAAGCTTTATTGTCAAAATAGCTGACAAAGCTGCTGCTAAAAACCAGCAAATACCTAAGATCACATTGAAACCCCCTAATTTTCCTGTTCTTGATAATCACTTTGGAAGAATCTTATCAAGCCACTCTTCGACACTCTTAGAAACTGTGTTCATGATTTTTTCGCCAAACGCAAGGAATAAAGCAGCAAGTGCAATCACTATGCCAATAATGATAATCATTGCGACAAAGTTAGTATCGCCGTTCTCATCAGTGAGAAAATCTTTTATAGCTCCGATAATCTTAAGCTGAATCAAAAGAATGAATCTATCAATTTTAGTCATGCTTTTCCAATCTCCTTGTATAATAGAATTTGGTTAATAAATGAGCCTATCTTCTAAAAATAGGTGTATAATTATTCAACGAAAAGTTGTATAATTATAGTTATTAGATAGAGGA
>CANQUJ010000024.1 GCA_947627005.1 uncultured Clostridia bacterium | reverse complement strand
TTTGCCCGATTTTAGATGTCCATTGTTGAAAATTTCTTATCATCGCACTATTGACATCACACCATTAGACTTTGCAAAAAATCCTGCTACATTTCGCGCAACGCGCGTATATAACGATATTTATTATATCACGCTTTAAATGATTTGTAAATATTTTTTCTACATTTTATTAAGATTTGGGGGGATTTCTTGTCAAAAAGCGCAAAAGAAGCAAAAAATTCCCCGCCGGGGCGGGGGAGAAAGGGCTGTTATTTTCCGGCGACTTCATCGTCGTGACTTTTAAATGCGGTCTGCCTGCTTACAACTCAAGAATCCGATTATATAGTAAACCGAAACACGTTTGGAACGGATTTGTCGCCGAAAGTCTTTACAGCCATTCGGTACATCGCCTTTGCATGGATCCTGTCGTGCCAAATAAAGCGCCGCAAGACCTTTCTTAACGACCACTCTTCGTCATAGCTTCCGAGACAGACCGTATTTTTCAGAAAATCCGGCCGGCTTTCCAGCGCTGCGAACCCGCGCTCTCTACATTCCGAAATATTGCCCTCGTTATCCGCGGGAACGCCGATTTCTCCGAAATAATACTCGTTGACGTTTTTGGTATGCTCATACATTTCCCGCGCTGTCCGCGGCGCCTGCCCGTAAAAAGTTTTTCGGCCCGGCAGGCAGCTTTTATTTTTATCGGGCACGGCTTGATACAGTGTCAAAAAGTCCCGCGCCGATTTTAAAGCGAGCGCTTTCAATTCCGAATATTCGGCGAGGCTTAGTTCTTTTCTCTCCGAATCAAAGATGACGTCCGAATCGGCGTCTGAAACGGTCAGATCGGATCGCTTTTCCTGAACGATCTCACATTCAAAAGCGTCGGGCGTCAAGCCGCCTTTCCAGTCGATATAAGACTTTATTTCGGCCGGCATTTTCTCAAGAGCCGAATCCCCGGAGGCCCCGCGAGTAAACGCGCCGACAAAGTTATCCGCAAACAAAAGGCTGTCGCCGCCGTTGTGCTCCCATACGCAGAATATTTTCATCGGGAATCCTTCCTTACAAACGTCGATTTATCGGACTTTTCAGTTTAAAGATTTCATCGTCGGGAAGAGCAGAACGTCTCTTATCGCGCTCGAGTTGGTCAGCAGCATTATCATTCTGTCGATCCCGAAGCCGATGCCGCCGGTCGGGGGCATGCCGATCTCGAGGGCGCGCATAAAGTCTTCGTCGATAGAGTTGGCCTCTTCGTCTCCGAGCTTTAAAAGCTCCTCCTGCCGCATAAACCGCTCGCGCTGGTCTATCGGGTCGTTAAGCTCGCTGTATGCGTTGCACATTTCGCCGCAGTTTATATACATCTCGAACCGCTCGACATAGTCGGGGTTGTCCGGCTTGCGCTTTGTAAGCGGGCTGATCTCTACCGGGTGGTCCATAACAAACGTCGGCTGAACAAGGTGCTCCTCGACGTATTCTTCAAAGAGAAGATTCAGAATATCACCCTTTTTGTGGCGGCTTTTGTCATATTCGATATGCCGCTCGTCGGCGATTTTAAACGCCTCTTCGTCGGTCTTGACGTCGTTCCAGTCGATCCCGGCGTATTTTTTCACCGCGTCGACCATCGTGATTCTCTCAAACGGCTTGCCGAGGTCGATTATAACGTCGCCGCATGGGACCTGCGTAGTGCCCAAAACCTCGTTCGCGACGTGGCGGTAGAGGTTCTCGGTAAGGTCCATCATTCCGTGGTAGTCGGTGTATGCCTGATAGAGCTCCATAAGCGTAAACTCGGGGTTGTGCCGGGTGTCGAGGCCTTCGTTTCTGAAAACTCTGCCGATCTCGTAGACTCTGTCTATCCCGCCGACGATAAGCCGTTTAAGATAAAGTTCGAGGGAAATCCTCATCTTAAAGTCCTCGCCGAGGGCGTTGAAGTGGGTGACGAACGGCCTTGCGGCGGCGCCGCCGGCGTTCTGAACGAGCATCGGGGTCTCGACCTCGATAAATCCCTGCGAATCGAGATAGCGCCGAATCGCGCTGATTATCTTCGAGCGGGTGATAAAGGTCTT
Source organism: uncultured Clostridia bacterium (assembly GCA_947627005.1). Classification (GTDB taxonomy): domain Bacteria; phylum Bacillota; class Clostridia; order Oscillospirales; family Ruminococcaceae; genus Faeciplasma. The sequence goes on along the minus strand of CANQUJ010000024.1, from coordinate 23,624 downwards.
TCTGACGTCGGGGTTGACGATAAGGTCTACATACCGCTGGCGATAGCGGGTGTCGCGGTCTTTAAGTCCGTGCCACTTTTCGGGCAGCGGCAGCAGCGACTTCGAGAGCAGGGTGATACCGGTCGCGTGGAGCGATATCTCGCCCCTGCGGGTTCTGAATACAAAGCCCTCGATGCCGACGATGTCGCCGATGTCCCACTTTTTGAAGTCGGCGAAAACCTCGTCGCCGACGTCGTTCGAGCGGACGTAAACCTGAATCCTCTCGGTCGAATCTTGAACGTCGATAAAATTCGCCTTGCCCATATCTCTTCGAGAGAGAATTCTTCCGGCGATCCGCCACTTTTTCTCTTTTATCTTTTCAAGCGCGGCCGAAAGGGCCTCTTCGTCGCCGCCGGCGGCATCTTTGGCCTTTTCCTCCTCGGCGGTATAATACGCCTTAAGGTCGGTGTTTAAAATATTCCAATCGAATTTCGTGATCAGAAAGGGGTTCTTGCCGTCGGCCTTAAGGGCCTCAAGCTTATCCGTTCTGATCTTCTTGAGCTCGTTTATTTCCTCGCCGGTAAACTCGCGCTCCTCGGCCGAGGGGTTTAAAATCTCTTCCGTCATATAATTCTCCCGTTTTTTATCTGCTGATGTCGAGTATCTCGAATTTTAAGGTTCCGACCGGCACGTCGACCTCGAAAACGTCGCCCACGCGCTTTTTAAGGCAGGCCTTGCCTATCGGCGATTCGTCCGAGATCTTGCCGGCGTCGGGGTCGGCCTCGGTCGAGCCGACTATCTGGTATTCGACTATTTCGTCGAGGTCGAAGTCTTTAAGCTTGACGAGCGAGCCGATTCCGACTTCGTCAAGGCTTAAGCTGTCGTCGTCGACTATAACGGCGTTCGCGATGATCATTTCAAGATCGGCTATCTGCGCCTCGAGCATTCCCTGCTCGTTTTTGGCCTCGTCGTATTCGGCGTTTTCGGAAAGGTCGCCGTACGAGCGGGCCTCTTTAAGCTTTTCCGCGACTTCCTTTCTTCTTATGGTTACAAGATTTTCAAGCTCCTCCTGAAGTCTGGTGAAGCCCTCGCGCGACATGGTGGTTTGTTTTATTGCCATGGTGATACCTCCGTAAAGATTATATTCGGATTTATTATACCCGCGATTTGCGAAAGTGTCAAGTGCAGAAGACAGAAAACAGAGGACAGACAGTCGGAAATCGAATTTTTGCAAATTTCCGTACTGTCTGCCCTCTGTTTTCTGTTCTCTGTTCAACTCTCGGCCAGCGCCTCTTCGAGTGCGGCGAGGCCCTTGTCTATCTCCGCATAGGTCGCGGTCAGCGGCGGCAGAAGCCTTACCTTCGACTTCGCGGTCAAAAGAAGAACGCCATTTTCGATCCCCTTTTTGACGACGTCGGCCGCCTTGATTCCGTCCGCAAGCTCGATCCCTATCATAAGCCCCATTCCGGCGACTCCGCTTACATGCGGCATTTTTAATATCTTTTCCCTGAAATATTCGCCTTTTTCGGCGACTTTTGAGAGAAACTCGCCGTCCAGGCGCTTCATAATCTCCGCCGCGCCCGCGCAGGCGACCGGGTTCCCGCCGAATGTCGTCGCGTGGTCGCCGGGCTTTAAAACGCTCTCGGTCTTTTCGCCGAACAAAACCGCCGCGAGCGGAAGCCCCCCGCCTATTCCCTTGGCGGCGGTGACTATATCCGGCTCGATTCCGTATTGCATAAAGCAGAAAAGGCTGCCGGTCCGGCCGATACCGGTCTGAACCTCGTCGACGATAAGAAGAATATCCTTTTCGCGGCAGAATTTTGCGGCCTCTTCGACGAATTTCGGGTCGACCGGCAAAACGCCGCCCTCGCCCTGTATAAGCTCGATCATAAGCGCGCAAACGCCCGCCGACTTCGCCCTAAGCGCCTCGATATCCCCCGCCTCGATAAACTCAAACCCCTCGGTGAAGGGGAAGAAATAGTTATGAAAAACGTCCTGCCCGGTGGCCGAAAGCGTGGTGACGGTTCGGCCGTGGAAGGAGTTTTTCAAGGTCAATATCTTCGAGCGGCCGGGGCCGTATTTGTCGAAGGAATACTTTCTTGCGCACTTGATGGCGCCCTCGTTGGCCTCGGCCCCGCCGTTGGCGAAGAAGACCTTTTTAAGCCCGGTGCGCTTGCAGAGGATTTCGGCGAGCTCGCCGCATGGCTCGGTATAATAGAGGTTTGAGATGTGTTGAAGCTTTGAAAGCTGGGCGGTCGTCGCCTTAATCCAGCCGTCGTCGCAAAATCCGAGGGAGTTTACACCTATCCCGCTCGTAAAGTCGATATATTCTTTGCCGTCGGCGTCGTAACAGGTCGCGTTTTTGCCGCTTACTATCGCGACGGGGAACCTGCCGTAGGTGTTCGCGACGTATTCTTTGTCGCGGGATTGAATCTTTTCAAAATTACTCATTGTCGATTTTCCTCAAAAAATATCATTTTGTAAACAGCGTTCCGATGCCTTCGTCCGAGAACATCTCGATAAGAATCGAATGTTCGATCCTGCCGTCTATCATAACCGCCTTTTTGACCCCTTCGTTCAGGGCCTTGACGCAGCTTTCGACTTTCGGTATCATTCCGCCCGAGATTATCCCCTTTTCGATAAGCTCGGGGATCTCGGATATATTCACCTCGGGTATCATCGAATCCGGGTCGTTCACGTCTTTCATAAGCCCGCGAATGTCGGTCAGCGCGATAAGGTTTTCTGCCCCGAGGGCCGCCGCGATCTCGGCCGCCGCGGTGTCTGCGTTGATGTTGTAAACCTGCCCCTCTTCGTCGAATCCGACCGTCGCGATGACCGGGATATAGCGGTTATAAAGCGCGTTGGCTATCGGCTGGGGGTTGATATCTACAATCTCGCCGACAAAGCCGAGGTCCGCCCCTTTGTCAAGCTTTTTGCATTTAATCATTCCGCCGTCGATTCCGCAGAATCCGAGCGCCTTTCCGCCGCATTGGCCGATAAGCGAGACGAGGTTTTTGTTGGTCTTGCCTGAGAGGACCATCTGTACTACCTCGGCGGTCTCGCCGTCGGTGTATCTAAGTCCGCCGATGAATTTGCTCTCTTTCCCGAGGGCCTTAAGGGTCTCGGTAATCTCCGGCCCGCCGCCGTGGACCAACACCACCCTTATTCCGATAAGCGAGAGCAGAACGATGTCGCTCATAACCGCCTTTTTAAGCTCGGGGTTGATCATCGCGTTGCCGCCGTATTTTACGACTACGACCTTTCCGGTGTATTTCTGAATATAGGGCAGGGCGCTGCTTAAAACCTGCGCCTGCAAATTCGTTGTAAGATTCCCGCTCATTTGAAATTCCTCCGAACGTCAGCTTCTGTAATCGCCGTTAATTTTAACGTAGTCGTAGGTAAGGTCGCAGCCCCAAGCGGTCGCCGAGGAATCGCCCTGGTTCATCTCTATGTCTACGGTGATCTCCTTTTCAAGGAGGATCTTTTTGGCTTCCTCCTCGCTGAAGGGTATGCAGAAGCCGTTTTCAACGCCCTTGACGCTTCCGGCTGCGCTCGACATTTTAATGCTTACCTTTTCTATGTCAAACTCCGCCCCGCAATAGCCCATCGCGCAAAGAAGCCTGCCCCAGTTGGCGTCCGCCCCGAAGAACATCGCCTTAACAAGGCTCGAGGCTATGACCCCGCGGGCTATCGTTTTTGCAGCGGCAAGGCCGGGCGCGCCCGAAACGTTGCAGATCAAAAGCCTTGTGGCGCCCTCGCCGTCGCCGGCTATCATCGGGGCCATATATTCGCCGACCGCCCCGAGAGCGGCCATAAAAGCCTCGTAATCTTCGCCCTCGGCGGTTATCGGCTCGTTTTCGGCAAGGCCGGATGCCATAACGGCGACCATATCGTTAGTCGAGGTGTCGCCGTCGACGGAGATCATATTATAGGTCCTGTCCGCGACGGATTTAAGCGCCTTTTGAAGCATAGGCGCGGAAATCGCGGCGTCGGTGGTTATAAACGACAGCATAGTCGCCATATTCGGGTGGATCATTCCGCTGCCCTTTGCGATAGCGCCTATTTTGGCGGTCTTTCCGCCGACGGTAAATTCAAACGCGACCTCTTTTACCTTGGTGTCTGTGGTCATGATAGCCTGCGCGGCGTCGGTTCCGCCGTCTTTTGAAAGAAGCTTCGGCAGCTCGCTTATGCCGTATGAAATCGGCTCAAGGTCGAGGCTTTGGCCGATGACCCCGGTCGAGGCGACTATAACGTCGCCTGAATCTATCCCGAGGGCCTTTGCGGTAAGGTCGCTCATCGCGCGGGCCTTTTCTACTCCGTCGGCGTTAGAGGTGTTGGCGTTGCCGCTGTTGCAGATCACCGCCCGCGCGGTTCCGTTCGATATATTTTCGCGGGTGACGGTTATCGGCGCGCCGTATACCTTATTTTGGGTATAGATCGCGGCGGCCTGACATTCAACCTCGGAATAAATCATCGCAATGTCTTTTTTATCGCGGTTTTTGCGTACTCCGCAGTGCATCCCCGCGGCCTTAAAGCCCTTCGGCGCGCAAACCCCGCCGGATATCTTCTTCAATGTCATAAAAGCTTGTCTCCTTCTTCCAAATAAGCGGTCTCGGGTATCCCGAGCGCGATATTCATATTCTGTACCGCCGCGCCCGAAGCCCCCTTGCCGAGATTGTCGAACACCGAGCAAAGGGTGATCTGTTCGTCGTTGCCCATAACGTAAAGCTCTAATTTGCAGGTCTTTTCGACCTTATTCGCCGGCAAAAACCCGCTTTCGGGCGCAAGCCGGACCGATATCAGAGCGCTGTTTTTATAAAACTCCGAAAGCTCGTTATAAAGCCCCTCGAGGGTAAGCTTTCTCTCTAAAAGCGAGGTATATATCGGAACGCTCACCGCCATGCCGCTGTAAAAATCCGCGACTATCGGGTTGAAAATCGGCGGCCGGTCGATTCCGGTTACCGCTTTCATCTCGGGCAGGTGTTTGTGCGAAAGCGAAAGGCCGTATTGCCTCGGGCTTTTGAACTCGTTCGGGCGGTTTTCGTCTTCATATTGGGCGATCATCTTTTTTCCGCCGCCGCTGTAACCGGTAATCGAATGGCAGACGAACGGATAGCTCTTCGGCGCGATTTTAAGCGATATAAGCGGATACACCGCCGCGATAAACCCTGTCGCGTGGCACCCGGGGTTGGCAATTCTTTTCCCGGCGGCTATCGCCGCCCGGTGACTCTCGCTGAGCTCCGGGAAGCCGTAGGCCCAGCCCTCGGCGGTTCGGTGCGCGGTTGAGGCGTCGATTATTATAACATTCGGGTTCTCGATAAGCCCGACTGCCTCTTTCGCGGCCGAATCGGGCAGACACAAAAATGTAACGTCGCTTTGGTTTATAAGCTTTTTTCGCTCGAGCGGGTCTTTTCTCAAGTCCGCCGAGATCTCGATAAGCTCAATCTCTTTATGCGCCGAAAGCCGAGTTCTAAGCTGCAGGCCGGTGGTCCCCTCGGCGCCGTCGATAAATACCTTCGGTTTCAATTTCGCCCCTCTTTTCGGAGTCTTATAATTTGTCACACCTATTATATCAGCTTGAAGCGGGTTGTCAAGGGCTTAATCCGCAAAACTGAAAATTTTATGTATAATATGTATTTTTCAACGCAATCGGGCGATTTTAAAGGCGAAATTGACATATATTTTGTATAAAAGCTGCATAATATGCATATAAACTCTCAAAACAAAGCCCGCTCGCCGAAACAGCGGGCGGGTTTTGCATATTGATACCGTGAGATTATTCTTCGTCGGTCTTATAGGCGGCGATAACGCTGTCTACAAGCATCTGCGGGAGCTGGTCGTAGCGGAGCTTTTCAAGGGTGAACTCGCCCTCGCCCCTGGTCATCTGGCGAACGAGCATCGCAAAATCGTGGACTTCGCTCTCGGGAATCTCTGCCTCGATGGTGGTAAGGCCCTTTTTCTTCGCGGGGTTCATTCCCAAAACGCGCCCGCGCCGCTTATTAAGCTCGCCCATCATATCGCCGGTGTTGGCGTCGGGGACGGTGACGGTGAGCATGTCTATCGGTTCCAAAAGAACCGGCTGGGCCTGCTTCATGCCCTCTTTAAAGGCGATCGAAGCCGCGAGCTTGAAGGACATTTCGGAGGAGTCTACCGGGTGGTAGGAGCCGTCGACCAAAGTCGCTTTAACTCCGACAACCGGGAATCCCGCCAGAACGCCCTTTTTCATGCAATCCTGAAGTCCCTTTTCTACCGCGGGGAAGAAGTTGCGGGGAACTGCGCCGCCGAAGACGTTTTCTTCAAATACGAGCTCGTCGGAATCGCAGGGCTCGAACTCTATCCAAACGTCGCCGTATTGGCCGTGGCCGCCGGATTGTTTCTTGTGACGGCCTTGGACCTTGACCTTCTTGCGAATGGTCTCTTTATAAGATACCTTCGGGGTAGAGGTGACTACGTCGACCCCGAAGCCGGTCTTGAGCTTAGAAAGGGTCGACTCGATGTGCTGCTCGCCGAGGCCGGAGAGTATCTGCTCAAAGGTGGTGTCGTCCTGGGCGTAGCTTAAAGTCTGGTCTTCTTCCAAAATCCTCTGCATCGCGCCGGAGATCTTCTGTTCGTCGCCCTGTGATTTCGCCTTTACGCAGACGGAGTAGCAGGGCCTCGGGAATACGAGCTTTTCAAACGAGATGACCCGCGAAGAATCGCAGATAGTGTCGTTGGTGTTGACCGACATCTTTGTCGCGACGACGATATCGCCCGCGCCGGCGAAGGGAACCTCTATCTGTTTTTTGCCGACCAAGTCGATAAGCTTGCCGACCTTTTCGGTCCCGCCGGTGGTGGCGTTGACTATTTCTTTTCCGCTCTCAAGCTTGCCGCTCATGACCTTTATAAATGACATTTTTCCGACAAACGGGTCGGCGACAGTCTTAAATACGAAGGCGGAAAGCGGGTCGCCGGCTTCGTAGGTGACCTTGACCTCGTTGCCGTCGGCGTCTTTTCCGACTATCCCCGCGGTCTCATGCGGCGAGGGGAGAAGCTTTTCGATCTGGTCCATCAAAAGGTCCGCCCCCGCAAGGTCAACGCTCGAGATGCAGGTCACCGGGGTGATCATTCCGTTGATGATGCCGTTGTGAACGCCGTTGACGAGCTCGTCATGGGTGAGCTGCTCGCCGTCGAGGAATTTCATCATAAGCTCCTCGTCGGTCTCGGCTACGGCTTCTGCTATGGCCTCCATAAGGCCGTCGAGTCGATAGGTCGGGTCGGGTTCGCCGGCGTCGACGCGGTTGCCCTTGGCGTCGTATTTATAGTTCTTTCCGGCAAGAAGGTCGTAATACGAGACTATCTTGCTGTCTTTGATGATCGGCGCGACGAGCGGGCAGACCGAAGAGCCGAACTCGGTCTTCAAATTTGTAAGTACATTCGAGAAGTTTGCGTTTTCGTCGTCGATCTTGGTGACGACGAACATATGCGGGGTCTTGTGCGCGACGGCGGCGTCGTAGGCCTTTTTGGTCCCGACATGTATTCCCGACTTCGCCGAGACGGTTATAAGAAGGCAGTCCGCCGCAAAAACGCCCTCAACAAGTCCGCCCGCATAGTCGAACAGGCCGGGAGTGTCGAGGATATTTACCTTCATTCCGTTGCGCTCATAGAAGGAAAGCGACGTATATATAGAGCATTTCTTCGCTATCTCGATGGGAGTATAGTCCGAAACGGTGTTTCCGTCGAGGGTTTTTCCGAGGCGGTCGGTCGCTCCGGCTTTATAAAGCAGAGCTTCGGCGACGGAAGTCTTTCCCGAAGCGGAATGGCCCGCAAGCGCGATGTTTTTGATGTGTGAGCTGTCGTAGTTTTTCAATTTGATCTCTCCATTCGGGTTTGTTTAAGGCTTTGAATTTATCGGATTTCTACAATAAAACCCAACGCTATTTTAAATTATATATCATTTTGCCACAAATAGCAATACCAAATTTTCGGCGACGCTCTTGTATATATTGTATAAAAAAGCGGGCGGCCTCCGCCTTATAAAAGCGAAAGCCGCCGAAATTTTCCCCGATCTTCGGGTTTATACCGTCAAAACCCCGCTGTCGCTCTCTATCAATAGAAGAATATCCTCTTCCTCGCCGGTCGCCGCGTTTACATATACCAGAACGTTTCGCTCGCCGTCGCTGCATTTTATCTCGTAGCAGAGCTTTTCTTCGACCGAATCGCTCGGTATGACCGCGAGGCGGCAGCTCTCGGCCCTAAGCGAGCCGGAGACGTTTTCCAAAACCTCTTCTTCGGTATAGGCGGGGTCTTCAAAGCTGCGCTCGCGGTGGTTGACGAGATAGCCGCGCGCGTCAAACCCGAGAATTTCGCCGTCGTCGAGGGCGACGGCAACCTTGACGAGGTCGGTGTAATAGGTCACGCCGTCGGCGGTATAGGCGTAGTTTACGGTGCAGACGTTGTTATAACATTCGTAGTAGGTGCTCTCCATATTCTCTATCCCGAGGGCTTTAAGATATTCGTCGGCGCGGTTTACGGCCTCTTCGCATGAAAGCGCGGAGTCCTCTACCCCTCGGCTTTTAATGCAATATACGATATACCCGCCGCTTTTAGAGACTGCGCACCGCCCGCCCTCGCTGTAAAAGCAATAGGACGGCATTTTGCCCTCTTCCTCGGCCTCGCAGCGCAATATCCTCTTTTCCTCGGTATCAAGGGCCGCGGCGGCCTTTTTCATCGCCTCGCCGACTTCAACTTCCTCCGCGTTCGCGGTCATAGCGGGCGTTCGCTCTAAAATGTGGTCCGAAAAAGGGCCGTCGTAGATAAGCTTGGGCATTTCGGATAGGTTGTCCTCAATCCCCGAAAAGCCGTCGGAGATAAACCCGCTCGCCGCGCCGTCAAGGTTGTTGAAAAGCTCGCCGAGGGTGTAGTCGCTGCTCATAAATTTTCCGCGAAGTTCCCAAAGGCTCTCGCTCAAAGAATCGGCGCAGTCGCAGAGCTTTTTGACGGCTTCTCTGTCTTCTGCGGAAATTTCTTCGCCGGCGGTCGCCCTTTTTGAAAGAGAGCGGGCATAGTTTCCGACCTGCGAGAAGAATTTTTCAAGGTTGTCGAGGCTCATGCCGTATACCGGCAAGCTTTGAAGCGCCGACTTCGCCCTTCCGGAACATTCGGTGAGTTCGCCCGAAAGGCGGGTCATCATCGAGGGCGAAGAGGCGTAGCTTCCCTTCAAAAGTATCGAGCTTATTTTGTCGGCGCTCTGCGCAAGGTCTTCTATCGCCGAGCCATAGCCCGCCTCGACGGAATATTCGAGCCGCTTTATCTTCTTCATATACATCGCGTTCGATATCGCCAAAACCGCGACTATCGCCGTCATAAACGAGGCGAATCGGATAAGTCCGCGGCGCGAAAGTGTTGTTTTCATTGCTATCTTCCTTTCAAGGAGTTTTTTCTCAAATATTTTTCCTCGAAGGGCTTGAAAATACGCAAGTAAAGTTGTGCCAAAAAAATATGCAATATTTATTGCAATTTTTCGCCGAATCGGTTATAATGGGTTTAAGCTATTAGTTAGCAATATTTTCTTGGAGGTAAAAACTATGCTCGTATCGGCAAAGGAAATGCTCAACAAGGCGCGCGACGGCCACTATGCCGTCGGTCAGTTCAACATCAACAATCTGGAGTGGACCAAGTGCATACTTCAGACCGCGGAGGAGCTTAAAGCCCCCGTAATTTTAGGCGTATCGGAAGGCGCGGGAAAATATATGTGCGGATTCGAGACCGTCGTAGGTATGGTCAACGGAATGTTAAAGGGTCTTAACATAACCGTTCCCGTGGCGCTCCACCTCGATCACGGAACCTTTGAAGGCGCGAAAGCCTGCATCAACGCCGGCTTCAGCTCGATAATGTTCGACGGCTCGCACTATCCCATCGAAGAAAACATAAAGCTTACCACCGCCCTTGTCAACACCTGCGACATTTTAGGTCTTTCGCTTGAGGCGGAAGTCGGCGCTATCGGCGGCGAGGAAGACGGAGTAGTCGGAATGGGCGAATGTGCCGACCCTGCGGAATGCAAGCAGATCGCCGACCTCGGCGTTACCATGCTCGCGGCCGGAATCGGAAACATTCACGGGAAATACCCCGCGAACTGGCCCGGCCTTCGCTTCGACGTTTTAGAGAGCATCAAGAAGACCGTAGGCGACATGCCGCTTGTTCTTCACGGCGGAACGGGTATCCCCGAGGATATGATCAAGAAGGCGATCTCGCTCGGCGTCGCGAAGATCAACGTAAACACCGAGTGCCAGCTTTCGTTCAGCGCCGCGACGAGGAAGTACATCGAAGAGGGCAAAGACCTTGTCGGCAAGGGCTTCGACCCGAGAAAGGTCCTCGCCCCCGGCTGCGAAGCCATCAAGGCGACTGTCAAAGAGAAGATGGAAATCTTCGGCTGCATAGGAAAAGCGTAAGAATCAAAATTGCCGCCCCTCGGGGCGGCTTTTTTTGGGGGAGCGATTAGGGGGAAAGGTCCGCGGCAAAGACAATTGAGTCATAAGCGGCAAAACGGCATAAAAATAAAATTCCCGCCCGGCGGAGCCCCGATTAAAAGGTACTTGGCGGAGACGAAGGACATTTTAAACGCCGTCAAAAGTCATAGATTGTTGGTAAATTTCGACCCGCCCGCCGGCCCTTTGCTAAAAGGTATTCGCTTCGCTCATACTATTTTAGACGCCCACCCCCTGCCCCTCCCGCGGGGAGGGGGATTTCTATCAAACGCTGTGGGATATTGAAAATAGTGAGCTTTTCCTCCCGCCGTCCCGCGCATAAAAGGTATACCCGCGAACTCGCTCGCCGCTCGTTCGGGGGTATGCTATTTGAACCGCTCCGCTCGCGTTGTGAGACCGCCGAAGACGGAGAAATCCTGTTATGGGAGAATCTGTCAATGGGCTTTTGCGTTTCGCACGGGGGAATATGGGCGTAACGCATTTTTTATTTCAAAATTACACTTGTCGGCGATGTCTGATTTCTTTTTTGCGGGCAGGTTTGAGGGCTGCCAAAAACCCTTTGTCTGATTTTAAAATATTTCTTTTGGGAAGCTCGATAATTGCCCATAGAATCATTTAGCAAAAGCCGCTCTATCTCTTGATTTTTCCTTCAATCTCACAAAATTCACCCTGCTTGTCTTCCGTTCCAACCACTTCCTAATCTTCCCAAAATGTAAAATTTATGCAAATTCCTTCGTCATCTTCTCCAAATTTTCCCCTCAAATTTATGCACAACGAAGAAATTTTCTGCTTTTTCGCTCATTTCTGCGCGATAGTGTAGAAAAATGTGCGGCGGCGTGCTATCATTAACGTATAAAACAAATGTTTGGGGGAATCGCAATGACAATGATAGAGATAGAATCCCGGCCGAGGCTGCCGAAAGAGGCCCGCGAGTGCACGCCGGAGAATCTCTCATACCTCACCGCGATGTACGATTTCGGGGTCTACGCGATCGGCCACGGCTGCCTCTGCCTACGAATGGTCATGCTCGACAGCATCTATCACCCCGAATACCTCGACGAACCGCTCGAAAAGATCTACGCAGACATCGCCGAAGAGCGCGAGGAAGACCCCGCAATCATCAAAAAGAGCATCGAATTTTGCATGGAAGCACTGGTCCGCAACTGCAACGAGGACAAGCTTCTCTGTAAATATTTTCCATTCCGCAACGACGTCCACCTGCCCGACCCAAAGGACGTACGCGCAATGTTCAAGTTCATCCGCGAAGTCATAATGGTGAACCATAAGAGGTATTACGGTAAGCACGGCTGGGCGTAAAATTCGACAAAAATTTCGGCAGAATTTGTAGATTGTTACAAAATTCTGCCGTTTTTACATTTTTCGACATTCGCGCCCAGCGGCTTGATGTATAATTAAGAAAAATTTTTGGAGGTCTTAATATGCTCGAAGAATTTGAACCCGCGCTTTTGCGCGAGATTTGTATGACCCTCTTTGCCCTCGGCGTGCCCGCGCACGTCAACGGCTACGCGTTTTTAATTGACGCAATAGCGCTGGTTTACCGTGACCCTACATATCTTCGCGCGGTGACTTCACGTCTCTACCCCGAAATCGCGCAGCATAATAACACCACTCCGCTTCGAGTCGAGCGCTCGATAAGAAATGCCATTGAAATCGCTTTCCGCAGGGCTGATATCGACACGCTGAAAGAATATTTCGGCAACACCATCAGCCAAGAAAAGGGCAAGGCGACCAACTCGGAATTTATCGCCACCGCCGCGAGAAGAATCGGCATAAGCAAAGCTGCGAGCGGGAAATAGGGGATTGATTTAAAAACTCGGCGGAGCAAGCCGTCATAGAAAAAATTTATCAAAAAAAGGGCTCAAAACGCGGAGTTTTGAACCCTTTTATCCGCTCCCGCGGATTTTTTATTCCCCCTTATTCCTTCCTCTTCGGCTTAAAGAGCGCGGACATCAGCAGGGCGAAGGTCATCGCGGCGGCGACGCCGCCCGCGCAGGCGGTAAGTCCGCCGGTGAAGACGCCCAAAAAGCCCTTTTCGTCGACCGCCTCGCGGACCCCCTTTGAAAGAAGATATCCGAAGCCGGTCAGCGGAACGCTCGCGCCCGCGCCGGCGAAGTCGGCGATATATTCGTATACCCCTATTCCGCCCAAAACCACCCCCGCGACCACGAAACTTACGAGTATTCTTGCGGGGGTGAGCTTTGTATAGTCGATCAGAATCTGCCCGATCGCGCAGATAAGCCCTCCGACCAAAAACGCCCAAAGATAGGACATTTAAATCTCTCCTTTCTCCGCCGATATCCACGCGAGGTGGGATATCCCCGGAATACTCATTCCCTGCTGGCTCGAGGTCGTGCTTAAAAGCGCGCCGGTGGCCGCGAAGAGAATGTTTTTAAGCCGGCCCGACTTTATTTCGGGCAGGAAATACCCGCACAGCATAGAGGCCGCGCAGCCGCAGCCCGAGCCGCCCGCGTGGACGTCTTGGTTTTTTTGGTCGTATAACATTCGCCCGCAGTCGAGGTGAAGATCTTTAAGGCTAAGGCCGTCCCGCTCGGCGAGCTCGCAGAGCAGCCTCGAGCCGACGTTTCCGAGGTCTCCGGTGACTACGGCGTCAAAGTCTTTAGGCGAAAGCCCGGTGTCTTTAAAGAACCGGGATATAGTGGAATATGCCGCCGGGGCCATCGCAGCGCCCATATTGTTGGCGTCGGTAATCCCCTTGTCGGCGACTGTGCCGACGGTCAGCGCCCTTATAAACGGCGGGTTTTCGCCGCGCTCGACGGTCAGCGCGCCCGAGGCCGTCGCGGTCCATTGAGAGGTCGGGGTTCGCTGCCCGCCGTATTCGAGCGGAAAGCGATATTGCCTCTCGGCGGTGCAAAAATGAGAAGAGGTTATGACCGCCGCGATGTCGGCAGCCCCCGAATCGGCAAGAAGAGAGGCGAGCAAAAGCCCCTCCGAAACAGTCGAGCAGGCGCCGTATATTCCCAAAAAAGGCAGGTTGAAGTTGGAGATCCCGAAGCTTGTTCCGATGCACTGGTTCAAAAGGTCGCCGCCGAGGATAAGCGAGAGGTCTTCCGGCTCGATTTTTCGCTTTTCTATAAGATTTTGAAGGGCGAGCCCCTGCATTGCGCTTTCGGCGAGCTCGAAGCTCGATTGGCCGAAATAGTCGTCCGAGTCGATATAGTCGTAGCAGCGGCCGTATGGGCCCTCGCCCTCTTTCTTTCCGCCGACTGCCGCAAAGGCGGTTACCGAGATCGAATTTTCGGGCAGAATAGTCGAACGCCCCGATCTTTTTGACATTTATATCACTTCCAAAGAGTTTTTTCGCGAATATTCTTTGCAGACGGCGCGAAAATATGCAAAAAATCGCAAAAAAGCTTAAAATCGCGCGGGGCGCGGAAATTTCAACGAGATGATTTTTTGCCTTGAAATGTCGGGCGAAATGTGGTAAAATATAATTAGGGGATACCCGAGAAAGGATTGGTTTTATATGAAAATGCCGGTTTACGGAATTTATGCGGCGGTTGTTGCGATAATCGCGGCGCTGCTTTTTGCGGGCTGCGCGGATAAAATTCAGAGCGGAGAGGGGGCGGGTTCCGGCCTGCCGGAGCAGACCGCGCCGACCGAGGCGAACGTCCCGGACAACGTCGTTCATCCCACCGCGCCGACCGAGCCCTCGGAAGAAATAGGCGAGGGGCCGTCGGATATCTCGGAAACCGACGATACGCCGCAGAGCGAACAGTCTTCGGAAATTGAGGAGAACAGCGAGCCGGAAAAAATCGAAGAGACCGAGACGGCGGACGACGAGACCAAGGCGATGACATATCTTAAGCTTTTGAATTCGGACAAAATACATGTCAAATTCGTTCAGGTGTCTTCCTTCGACGGCGAAAACACATACAGCGTCGAGCGCGAATTTTACATCGACGGAAGCGACAGAATTTACATCAACGACAATCTGCGAACCGTAGTCCACGCTGGAAGGGTCACGGTTATGGACCTTGACGAGGGAACTTATTACAGCTATGACGACGAGGGGGACTACGGTCTTAACTTCGGCTACTACCCTTCGATGTATACCCTTTTGTCCTCGTCATACGAAAACGGCGAGCTTATCGAGGTTTATTCCGTCGACTCGATGGGGCTGACCTCTACCTGGACTTTTTCGGACGACGGCGGGATCAAAGTCGCCGACAGGGGGCTGGACGAAAGCTATTTCGACCTCTTCAACTTCTCGGTCATAGATACCTCGGTCGGGTCGATGGATTTCTCGATACCCGACGGATTTGTTGAGATCGACCCGGACGAAGCGGGCGGAATCTGAAAATAAAATCAAAGGAGATATGCGATCATGGTAACTATCGAAATGGAAAACGGCAAAAAAATCAAGCTTGAGCTTTATCCCGAGGTTGCGCCGATAACCGTCGCGAACTTTGAAAAGCTCGTAAAATCCGGCTTTTACGACGGCCTTATCTTCCATCGGGTCATAGAGGGGTTTATGATCCAGGGCGGAGACCCCGAGGGGACCGGAATGGGCGGCTCGAGCGAGAGGATCAAGGGCGAATTCGCCGCGAACGGCGTTAAAAACGACCTTAAGCACACCCGCGGGGTGATCTCGATGGCGAGGTCGCAGAACCCCAATTCCGCCTCGTCGCAGTTTTTCATCATGCACAAAGACGCCCCGCACCTTGACGGGCAGTACGCGGCTTTCGGAAAGGTGGTCGAGGGGATAGAGGTAGTCGACGAGATTGCGGCGACCAAGACGGACTTCCGCGACAGGCCCTTAAAAGAGCAGAAAATGAAAAAGGTGACGATAGATTGAGCGGAATTAAAAAACAATGTCTGAATACATTTCGCTTGGTGAACTTAACCCTAAACTTATCGAAGGAGAATTCGGAGAACTTGAAACATCCGAAGTAATTGTCACCTTTGAAAGAATTGAGCATATTCTCACGCACCATATTGAGGACGCCGAACTTTTTGAAGCTTTTGCCGCCGACATAATATCCGATCCGGATTTGATTCTGAAAGATTTCAAAAATGATTTAACCGCATTTTATATAAAAAGAATCAAAGGCTCGAATATGAATGTTATTATTCGCTTATCTATGAAAACGGACGGCGAAAATCTAAAAAACTCGGTAATGACTTTTTACAGACTGCGTGAAAAGAATCTCGAAAAATTAAAAATTCACTGTAAAACCCTTTACAACCGCGAATAAATATGCTATAATCAAAGTACAATAAAGAGGCGTTTCGAAGTAGAGACCGTGCTGCTACGCACCCTTTGGGTCAAAAGAAATGCGGGAGGGGGCACACCCGCCGAAACGCCGATTTTTTGCAGTCTGCTTTGATTTTAGCAGGCTGCTTTTTCTTCTCCGAGAAAGCTTTGTTAAAACCCGCACTTTTGCCCCGGGCGATTTTAAAAGCGGCGGAGCCGCTTTTCCCCCGCGGGCGAGGCCCGCGGGGGGCGCCGCCAGCGGCGCGAAAAATCGCCGCCGCAGCCCCGAATTTTTTTACGGAAAGGAGCCCCGAAAAATGCGCGTAACCATCGAAGACAACCCGCGGCTACCCTATCTTCGCGAAAAAACCTCAAAGCTCTCGCATCTTCCGGGGTGCTATATAATGCGCAACAAAGCGGGGACGATAATCTACATCGGCAAGGCGAAGAACCTTCACAACCGCGTTTCCTCTTATTTCCGCGATTCGGAGCACCTTACGAAGGTCGCGAAGATGGTCTCGAACGTCTACGACTACGACTTTATCGTCACCGACTCGGAATACGAGGCGCTTATTCTCGAAAATTCGCTTATAAAGCAGCACAAGCCGAAGTATAACATTCTTTTGAAGGACGACAAGGGCTATACCTATATCAAAATTTCGGCCGAGGATTATCCTCGGATCACCCGCGAAATGCAGAAAAAGGGGGATGGTACCTTCATCGGGCCGTATACCTCAAGCTTCACCTCAAAACAGACAGTCGAAGAGGTCAATCGCGCGTTTATGCTGCCGACTTGCCGGCGGGTCTTCCCGCGGGACTTCGGCAAAGAGCGCCCATGCCTGAACTACCAAATCAAGCGCTGTATCGGGCTTTGCCGGGGCTGTTTTTCAAAAGAGGACTACCGCGCGATAATCGACGAGGCGATAGAATACATCAAGTCGGGCAGCACCGCTTCGGTCGAAAGCCTTACCGCGCAGATGAACGAGGCGGCCGAAAACCTCGATTTTGAAAAGGCCGCTATGCTTCGCGACCGAATCGCCGCGATTTCAAAAGCCGCCGAAAGCCAGAAGGTATTCGACAAAAATATTCCCGACTGCGACGTTTTCGCCCTTGCGCGAAACGCCGGAATAAGCTGTATCTCGGTGATAAACTACCGCGACGGCAAGCTTACCGACAAGTCGGATTTTCTTCTCGGCGAGACCGAGGAGGATTCGGACACCCGCGAGGATTTCCTCGCCCAATACTACGACGTCGGCGGGCGCATACCGAAAGAAATTTATCTCGATGAAGAGATCGAAAACGCCGAGCTTTTAGAGCGATATTTCCGCGAAAAATCCGGCCACGCGGTCCATATAAACGTCCCGAAGCGGGGCGAGATGCTCTCTCTTTCAAAAATGGCGGCCTCTAACGCCGCCGAAAAGCTCTCGCTGTCGGTCGGAAGAAGCGGGAAAGAGATCGCCGCGCTTGAAGAGCTTGGCAAGCTTTTGGGACTACAAAAGCCGCCGCTCTACATCGAATGTTACGACATCTCGAACATCGGCTCTTCGGATATGGTCGGCGGAATGGTGGTTTTGGACAACGGCCGCCCCGCGAAGAGATACTACAAAAAATTCAATATAAAGACCGTCTATGAGCAAAACGACTACGCCTCTATGCAAGAGGTTTTGCGCCGCAGATTCGAGAACTACTTCGACCCCGACTGCAAAGACACCGGCTTTGCGACAATGCCCGACCTTATCTTCCTTGACGGCGGAAAGGGGCACGTCGCCGCAGTCGCGCCTATGCTTAAAGATATGGGCGTATCCTGCCCGGTCTTCGGGCTTGTTAAAGACGACAGGCACCGCACCCGCGCCGTCGTTTCGCCGAGCGGCGAGGAGATAATCATCTCGAAAAACCGCGCGGTCTTCAATATGCTGACCCGCTTGCAGGACGAAGTCCACCGCTATACCATAACCTTCCAGACCAAAAAGCACGCCAAAAAGCTTCTTGAGGGCGAACTTACTAAGATATCCGGAATCGGGCCGAAAAAGGCGCAGGCGCTTTTTAAGGCTTTTAAGACCAAGCAGGAGCTTAAAGAGGCGAGCGCGAAGGAGATATCTGCGGTTATGAAAATAAGCGAGGAAAAGGCCGAAGAGGTCATCGAGAGGTTTATTGCGAACATAAAATGACATATTTCGGCGAAATTTTTTCAAAGACTATGGACAAGCGGGGCTTTTAAGGTTATAATAAACCTTAGCGTTATTAAAAAGGAGCGCGCGATATGCGGGTCATAACCGGAACGGCGCGGGGAAAGCGCCTTAAAACCCTTGAGGGCTCGGAAGTCAGGCCGACTACCGACAAAGTCAAAGAGGCAATATTTTCCATAATACAGTTCGATCTCGCCGGCGCCCGCGTCGTCGACCTTTTCGCCGGAAGCGGCCAGCTTGGGATAGAAGCCTTAAGCCGGGGCGCGAAAAGCTGCTGTTTTATCGACCGCAGCCGCCAAGCGATAAACATCATAAAAGAAAACGTCGAAAGCTGCGGGTTTTCTCGGTCTTCGGCGGTATTGAACGCCGACGCGGCGGACTATTTGCGGTCCTGCACAGAATTTGACGTCGCCCTTTTAGACCCGCCCTACTCAAAAGGGCTTTTGGGCGAAGTCCTTCCGCTTGTCGAACAAAAAATTTCGCCGATCGGAATAGTTGTCTGCGAGCACGAGGCCGAGCTTGATATGCCCGAAAGGGTCGGAAAGCTGATCAAAAAGAAGGAATATCGCTACGGGAAAACCGTCGCGCTGACGACCTATACGGTCGGGGAGGGAGAATGAAATGAGCGAAAGGATTGCAGTATGCCCCGGAAGCTTCGACCCGGTAACCCTTGGGCATTTGGACATTATGACGAGGGCCTCTAAGCTTTTCGACAGGGTGATAGTTTTGGTATCCTCCAACTATGAAAAGCGGCCCTGCTTTTCGGCCGAAGAGCGAACGGAGCTTATAAAAGAGGTTACCAAAGACCTTAAAAACATAGAAGTCAAAACCCACGACGGCCTTTTGGCGGACTATGTCAGAGAGATCGGCGCGTGCGCGATAGTCAAGGGCCTGCGCGCGATGACCGACTTTGAATACGAGTTTCAGATGGCGCTTGCGAACCGCAAGCTTTACGCCGAAGCCGAGACCGTTTTTATGGTCACAAAATCGGAAAACATGTATGTAAGCTCGAGCGTTGTAAAAAATATCGCCTCATACGGGGGAGATATTTCGGGCTTCGTCCCGCCCGAGATCGCCGAAAGAATAGCAGAACGGCTTAGGCCGCAGAGATAACGAAAAGCGAGGTATTTTAAAATGACTATTGACGAAATTCTTGAGATGATGGACGATTTGCTCGACAAATCGGTGACCGTTCCCTTTTCAAACAAAAAATGCATGGTAGACGCGGAGAAATTCCGCGAATATATCGACAATATCCGCTATAACCTTCCGACCGAGATCAAGCGCGCGAAAGAGATGGTCGCCGACAGGTCCGAGATTTTGACCGACGCCAACGCGCAGGCAGAGGAAATAATCAAACAGGCCGAGGAGCGGGCGAAGGTGCTTGTATCCGAGAGCGAGATAGTCGCCCGGGCACAGGAGGCCGCGAACGACCTTACGGCGCAGGCGAAGGCGATGGATTTGAGCATAAGAAGGGCGATGACCGACAAGCTTAATTCCGCGCTCGGAGAGGCCGAGAAGTCCCTTCAAAAGGCGCTGAACGAGATAACCGCGATGCACGAGGCGGTCAGAGCGGCGGAGAATCAATAGAGAGCAGAAAACAGAAAACAGAGGACAGACTGTCGGAAATCGGAAATTTGCATATTTCCGCGTTGTCTGTCTTCTGATTTCCGGTTTCTGTTTTCTGATTTCATCCTCTATTTTCACAAAACGGCACCCGCGGCGGCGGGGTTTTTTCGTTATTATAAAGGATTGACGGAAGCGGCTCGGGATAATATAATGTACTAAGACCATTTAAGGAGATATGAGCTGTGCAGACCAAAGTAGTGAAGTTCGGCGGAAGCTCGCTCGCCGACGCAAACCAGTTTGTAAAAGTAGCGAATATAATCAAGGCGGACGAAAGCCGAAGATACGTTGTTCCCTCGGCGCCAGGAAAGAGATTTTCAAAAGACACCAAGGTTACGGATATGCTTTACGCCTGCTACGACCTTGCCGCCCGAGGGGGCGACTTTACCGAGCTCTTCGAGGCGATAGTGAAGAGATATATGGACATAGTCAAAGAGCTCGGGCTTAAGATAGAGGATAGGCTTACCCGCGAATTTTCGACCATAAGGATGAGCTTTCTTGCCCGCGCGGGGCGGGACTATGCCGCCTCGAGAGGGGAATACTTAAACGGAATAATTCTTGCGAACTACCTCGGATTTGAATTTATCGACGCCGCGGACGTTATTTTCTTCGGCGAAGACGGCAAGCTTATGCTTAAAGAGACCTGCAGGGCGGTCAAAGAGCGGCTTGAAAAGCTTAACAACGCGGTTATACCCGGGTTCTACGGCTCGATGCCGAACGACACCGTTAAAACCTTCTCACGCGGGGGGTCTGACATCACCGGGTCTATCGTCGCGGCCGCGATGAACGCCGACTTATACGAAAACTGGACAGACGTTTCCGGCTTTTTCGTGACCGACCCGAGGATAGTCCCCGACCCGGAGCCGATAAGATCGATAACCTATCGCGAGCTGCGAGAGCTTGCGTATATGGGCGCGGGGGTGTTCCACGAAGACGCGATATTCCCGGTCCGGCAGGCGGGAATCCCGATAAACATAAAAAACACCAACCGCCCGGAAGACGCCGGAACGATGATTACCGAATGGGCGCCCCTCGATTCGAGCCCGTATGTCATCACCGGAATCGCCGGCAAAAAGGGCTTTGTTACGGTCACGATCGAAAAGGATATGATGAACTCGGAGCTCGGATTCGGCAGAAGAGTTCTCGAGGTTTTTGAAAACAACGGAATTTCCTTCGAGCATATGCCCTCGGGTATCGACACGATGAGCATTATAGTCCACAAAGACGAGTTCGAGGCGAAGGAGCAGATGATCATAAAAGCGATCGAGGACGACGTTCACCCCGACAAGATAGACATAGACCGCGACGTTGCGCTTTTGGCGGTCGTCGGAAGGGGAATGAAGGCCCAGCGCGGAACTGCGGCGAGGATTTTTGCGGCGCTCGCCCACGCGAAGGTGAACGTTAAGATGATAGACCAGGGCTCGAGCGAGCTTAACGTCATCGTCGGGGTCACTTGCGAGGACTTCGAGACCTCGGTCAAAGCGGTTTACGACATTTTTGTCACACAAAGGCTTTAAAATTTTCAAAAAAAGCTTGACAACGGCATTGTGATTTGATATAATCACAATGTTGTCACGAGGGTATAGCTCAGCTGGTAGAGCACCTGCTTGACGTGCAGGGGGTCATAGGTTCGAGTCCTATTATCCTCACCAAGTTTAAGGGTCAAAATAGATGAAACCCTGTAAAATCCCGTAAACAAAGCGTTTGCGGGATTTTTTGCATGTAATTTCAGCTTGTAATTTTATAGATGAAGTCGAGCAGCTGAAAGGAAATGAACCGGATCCAACGGGTTTGAAATCGAATAATCACCAAGCTAAGTTATGACTATCATAGCTTGGCTTTTTTTATTTTTCCGAAAGGAGGGTATATGCTATATGTAAACCTAACAACACCCGAGCAGAGCGTCAAGATAAAAACACCCTTTTTCTCGGAAGCGATTCGTGACTATCTGCTCCATATCGGTGTTCCCGAAAATCTTTCACAGATTAAGCTGTCAAATAAGGAAGATAGCCCGATCAGAATCACCATGTCAGGCGATACTGAGTATGACAGACACCTCGCGAAAATCTTTTCGCCGCTGAATTCTTTGTTTGAATTGAATATGACAATCCAAGCACTTGAAGATCTTGACCTGCGTATCAAAGATAACATCACAAATAATATTTTGAAAGACAAATACCACTCGCTCCGTGAGCTAAGACAAGGCCTGCGGAGCGAGTTTTTGTCTTTGGGAGATGTTTCGGAGGTTTTTTACTTCCCACTTTCGGGAATTATGTACTTCGACGATGACTGCCGGTATTATGACATTGCCTCGGCGGAAGAACTGTTAAATAACGAAGACATCATCAGGGAATATCTTCATACAACAGGTACAACAATAGCAACCACAATCGAAATTATCGCAGATGAACCGGAAACTGAGGTTGTACCCGAGCCTGCAGATGTCTCGGAAATGGCACGGGAGTTCTTGGAACTGTTGAATAGTGAACGTGAGAAAGCCGGAATTTGCGCTCTCGTGACAGGTCCCGTTATTCAGGAAATGGCGCAGATAAGAGCCGAGGAACTGCCGACGCGGTTCGATCATACCCGCCCTGACGGTCTGTCCTATCTCAGCATCTGTACCGAGTACAGTTACGGAATTCCGACCGGATATTACGGCACTTATGCCACCGGCGAGCAGTACGAGATATATTACAGGGAGAACGCCGGCGAGACGGTCGGGAGGATGGATTCTACTCACCCGGAAGTTATGATTGAGAGCTTTCGCAACAGCGCAGGTCATTGGCGGGTGCTTATGGATCCGACTCTCGGAGCCGTTGGCGTGGCGGTGTTCGCCGTGGAGGATGAGACTTACGGGTATCTTTACTACTACGAGGTACTTTTGACGGATAAGCTGTACGAATAGGACACCCCAAATAGGCAAAAATAAGTCGCAGCTATCATAGCTTTTGCGCTTAAATTTACTGCGTTGCCCGATGTGTCAAAAATCCCTTGACGGTTAGGGAACATTGTGCTATAATAATTGCAAATTAGTTCCCTAAGAGATGGAGGCGTCACGAATGACCGATGACAGATTTGAGCTTTTACAGCAGAGAGCGGACATTCTGGCGAGGATAAAGCTGCTGCCTTACAGCGGCTCGCCGGAGGTCAAAAAGATAAAAGAAAAAAGCTATCTGTATATGCGCAAGCGCGTCGCCGGAAAGCTGACCTCGACTTATGCCGGCGAGTACAGCGACGAGCTTTATCAGCTGCTGCTCAGAAATTCAGCCGAAGAAAAGGCTCTGAACAAAGAGCTTCGCGCAGTTGAAAGAAAGCTGGCGGCAGCAGGATATGTCAGCGGCGGAATTGACGTGCGGGTTATGCAAAATCTCGACTTTGCGCGCGCAAATATGAAGGTGAATATCTATGATCAGGCTATCTTGGAGGGTGTTGCTACATCTTTCCCCCAGACCGAGGACATCATCGACCGCGGCACCGTCAACGGAATGACAGCAAACGATGTTCAGAAAATACTCAACCTCAAACACGCATGGGAGTTTATTCTGGACAAGGACGTGATTCTCTGCAACAGTGATTACGGTCTGCTTTGCAGGATAGCGAGGATCGTCAACGAGGGCTTCTTTTACGACGGCGGCAGAATTCGCGGCGTTCCCGTGACAATCGGCGGCAGTTCTTATGTCCCGCCGCTCCCTATTGAGGTTGATGTGAAGGAAAAGCTCAATTCAATAGTCGGCAGCTCAGATAACGTGATAGACGTCGCAGTCGAGCTTTGCCTTTACTGTATGAAAACGCAGATCTTCATCGACGGCAACAAAAGAGCTTCGGTAATATTCGCAAATCACTTCCTTATTTCAAAGGGTCAGGGACTGTTGGTTATACCGGCAGATAGCGTTCCGGAGTTCAAGAAAATGCTTATTGACTATTATGAGGGTCGGAATGTTCCGCAAATCAAGGAGTTTATGAAGGAAAGCTGCTGGAAGAAGTTTTGAGAGTGTGAACAGTAAAAAAGCCGCATTGCGCAGCGGCTATAGGAAATAAAATCGGGTAGTAAATGCCTGATTTTTGCTTTGAAAAACAGTCCTGTCATCGGGGCTGTTTTTGTTTTACAAAATAAATTGACAAAGGAGATGCGAA
>CANQUJ010000023.1 GCA_947627005.1 uncultured Clostridia bacterium | reverse complement strand
CGGCAGAGCTATTCTGTCAAATCAAAAATCATGGAAGAAATTGATGCTCTCGACCCGGATGACAGGCACTATATCCGGCGCAAGGCAGACCTCGATGACCGGCTTTATCGGATGTATGACAAGATAGAGGAAACAGAGTCCCGGCTCATTGAGGCAAGGGCGAAAAAGACCGCAATCGAAGCGGAGAAGATCACCGGCGATAATATTTACAAGGTGCTGATTTATTTTGATAAGCTCTACAAAGTGATGAATGATGTAGAGAGGCGGCAGCTTATGGAATCGCTGATTTCAGAGATACAGATTTTTGAGGACAGGCAGCCTAACGGTCAATGGCTCAAATCCATGAAATTCATGCTCCCCATTATTGAGGGGGATATGGAGTTGAGTTTGGACAATGATGAACATGTCGAATCCGTTTCGGCCTTTATAAAAATCGACGATTGAAGGAGCGCTTATGTTTAAAAAGCTTATACCGATATTTTTATCGCTGCTGATTTTTGTTTCCTGCGGGGCATACGAGCCCGAGGGGGCTTCCGGCGGATTTTTAGAGCCGGAGGCGCCGGCGGTCTCGGAGCTTACCGAGCCGGCGGAAAGCGAAGTCGGCGAACCCATTCAAACCGAGCCGGAAGTTACCGAACCCGCAGAAACCGAGCCCGAAGAGGCCGAACCCACCGAGGCGGAAGTCGAAGAGACGGGGCCGACCGAGGCGGAGAGCGAGGCCCTGCCGGATTGGCTGCCGGTTGAGGGGGAGTATTACTACGACGTTGAAAACGTGGTTTTATATCTCGTTTTATACGGCGAGCTGCCGCCGAACTACATCACCAAAGACGAGGCGCGCGAGCTTGGATGGGAGGGCGGCTCGGTCGAGGACTACCTTTCGGGCGCGGCGATTGGCGGCGACCGCTTTTCTAACCGCGAGGGGATACTCCCCGAAAAGCGTGGCAGGGAATATACCGAGTGCGACATTGACACCGACGGCTATTATTCGCGCGGGTCGCGGCGGCTTGTATTTTCAAACGACGGGCTGTATTTTTATACCCGCGACCACTACGAGACCTTCTCGGAGGTCGAAGTTACCGAAGATTACGAGGTGATATGGTGAAAAGGGCGATAATTGATTTTAATTTTCTTTTCGAGCGCGAAGCGGCGCATGACATTTTGTCCGAGGCTTTGGAATTTCCGGGCTATTACGGAAGAAATTTAGACGCGCTTTACGACTGTCTGAACGAATACAGCGGGCTTATAATAATCAAAAACGCAGATTTTTCGGTCGACTCGGGCTACGCGAAATTTGTCGCAAAGGTTATTTCGAGCGCCGACGAGGCCAACCCGAATCTCTCATGCGCGTGGTTTAAGGGGGATATCCCGCAGAAAAACGAATACCACAAAAACCTTTCGCGGCTGGAATTTGTCATGACCTACGCCTGCACCGGAAACTGCCGCCACTGTTCTGAGGCCGGAAAGGACCGCGGCTTTAAGCTTGACGGCGAGGCCGCTGCGAAGTCGGCGGTATACGCCTCGGCGGTATACGACATCGAATCGGTCATGGCCTTCGGGGGAGAGCCGCTCATCTTCGCAAAAGAGGTCGCGAAAATAATGAAGGCCGCGAAAAATTCGGGCGTCAAGCTGCGGCAGATCATCACTAACGGTTTTTTCTCGAACGACGAGGAGGAGATTAAAAAGACCGCGCGGCTTTTAAAGCGCTGCGGGGTGAACGGCGTTCTTCTTTCGGTCGATTCCTTCCACCAAGAGGTCATACCCGCAGGGCCGGTAAAGCTCTTCGCGGGAGAGCTTATTTCGCTCGATATTCCGATAAAGCTCAACCCGGCGTGGCTGGTCTCTAAAACCGACCGCAACCCTTATAACCTTAAGACTTTTGAGGCGCTGAAAGACTTCAAGGCGATGGGAATACCCGAGGCGAGCGGAAACATAGTCTTTAAAGAGGGCGCGGCGAAGGAAAATCTTTCGGAATATTTCGGCGGCGAGAGCGAGCCGATAAACCCCTATGAGCAGGACCCGAACGACGTTAGGGCGGTATGCCTTTGCCCGGACGGGACCCTTTACGGCAGGCCGGCGCTCGGCGAAGAAATCATCGAAGCGATAGCCGAATATAAGCCCTAAACCGGCGGGAGAAAATCAACGCCCCATGCTTTAAACGCATGGGGGTTTTCTTCTTAAAAGAGACTTTTTTTGCGGCGATCAAGCCCTATTCTGTTTATACCGGAATATTTCGGGAAAAATAATTCCGTCTGTAATCAAAAATGCGATCTTCGCGAAAGGATGGGCTTAGATGCAAACTGTTATTCTTGCGGGCGGCGAGGGAACGCGGCTTAGGCCGCTTACCGCCGAGACCCCGAAGCCGCTTGTCAAAATCTCGGGAGAGAGCGCGATAGAGCGGCTTTTAAAGGGGCTTCGCGAAAGCGGCGCGCGCTCGGCGGCGATATGCTCGCGGTATAAGGCCGAAAAGCTTAAAGAGCGGCTTAAAAGCTCTAAATACGGAATCAGACTCGGCTATTTCAAAGAGGACTACCCCCTTGGCACGGCGGGGTGCGTAAGGTCGGCCTGGAACGGCGACGACGTTATGGTTTTAAGCGGCGACGGAGTCTGCGGCTTCGATTTTAAGGCGATAGCGGAATTTCACTATCGCAGCGGGGCGGACGTTACGATAGTCGCCCGAGAAGTAGACGACCCGAGGGAATACGGCCTTATGACGGTCGACCGCGAGGGGTTTGTAACCGGGTTTATCGAAAAGCCGGGCTACGACGAATGTATCACCAACCTTGCCAACACCGGGGCGTACGTCATCTCGAAGGAGATCATAAAGCGAATCCCCGAGGGGGAAAACACCGACTTTGCGCGGGACGTATTCCCGGCGATTTTGTCGGAGGGGAAAAAGCTTGCGGCCTATATCGACAAAACCTATTGGTACGACATCGGCGACATTCCCTCGCTTATAAAATGCCAGAGGGAGACCCTTGAGCGCGAGGGAAAGCCGGCGTATATCGACAAAGAAGCCTCGGTTATGGGCGGGGCCGTCGTCTCGGGCGGGTCTTCCGTCGAGCGGGGCGCGGCGATAGGCGGCGGCTCGAGGGTGATATCTTCGATAATCTGCGAGGGGGCATGCATCGCCCCGAACGCGGATATCTGCGAAGCGGTCGTCTGTGAAAACGTCGCCGCCGGCGAGGGGCTTATTATGAAGCGGTTTTCCGCCCTCGGCGAGGGGTGCGTCGTCGGCAGGGACGTGACTGTCGAGCAGGGCGCAAGAGTCGCCCCGAGGACGAAGATACCCGACGGGGCTATCATAAGAACCGACGTTTCGGGCGGAAAGTTCGCCTCGCTTTCATTCGGCGACAGGGGAGAGCTTTGCGGCGCGGAAGACCTTAGAGAGGCCCTAAGCTTTGCGATGGCGGCGGGCAGCGCCCTTAAGCTTTCGGCGATAGCGATAGGCGGCGACGGCCCCGGGGCCGAGGCGCTTGAGCTTGGATTCCGCGAGGTCGGGACGGCGGTGTATCGGCTTAAAAACGCCTCGTTCGGCGAGACGGTTTTTTGTTCGCGAAGGCTTGAATGTTCGCACTTTATCTTTGTCGACGGCGACATAAGGCTTATGTCTTCGGCCTCGCTCGAGCTTTCGAGGGCGGAGGAGCGAAAAATCGAGCAGGCTTACCGAAATCGGGATTTCAATACCCCCGAGCGCCGCGCAGAGCTTCTTGACGGCTCGGCGGTTTCGGACGTCTATCTTCGCGCAATCAAAGAGGTTTTGCCGAAAGAGCCGAAGCTTAACGCCTCTGTAAAAACCGAAAGCCTTCGCGAGGCGGAGATATTTTCGCTTTTATACGCCGGGGGAGAGGGCGAAAAGGCTGCGCTTACGATAGCCTCGGACAGAAGGACAGTCTCGGCGCTGACCGAAGGGTCGGTGATACCCTATGAAAGCCTTATAATCCTTTGCTGCAAGTCGCGGTTCGAGAAGAAAAAAAGCGTGGTGCTTCCGCAAAGGGCGCCCCTTTCATGCGACAGCCTTGCCGCCGAATACCGCTGCTCGGCGATACGCTCGGGCGGGGTAAGGCAGCTTTCGGATTTTTGCTGCGACCCGATAGAGCTTATCTTCGAGGTCATAAGATACGTCACCGAGCGGGGGATATCCCTTTCGGCGGCGATAGACGAGCTTCCGAAGGTGGTGTATACGAAGAGGATAATCGAGGCGCCGGGCGGGCTTCCGAAGCTTATGAGCGAGGGCTTCGGCGGGGCGAGGGCCGGGGCGGAGGTATCTATTGAAAACGGCGGCGCAAGGGGGTTCGTAAGGCCGCTTAAAAGCGGCAGGGCGGTCTCGGTCTATATAGAATCCGTCTCGGCCGAGGCGGCGAGCGAGCTTTCGGCGGACGTCGCCCGAAAGTTAAAGGCCGCGCTTGACAATAGCGCCCGATTGTAGTACAATTATTTAAAACTTTATTTTAGGGGAATATGCCCGAAAGGGCAAAAGCGGGGCCTCGCCCCGATACATAGCCCCGATTCGCGATCAAGAACTTAAAAACGCAGGCGGTGCGTTTTGATTATAACACATTAAGAAAGACGAAAGGAATTTATGGCTAACACTAAAAACAAACAACAAAAGCCCCGCAAAGGCGAGCAGAAGAACCAAGAGGGTTCGGCGCTCGATCAGGCTATTGCCGCCGCGATCTCGGCGCCGCCCCTTTCAAAAAAGGCCGCGCAGTATCAGAACCAAAGAAAGGGCAAGGCCCCGTTTAAAAACAGTCGCGAGCAGCCCAAAAATAACCGGGAGCAGAAAAAGAAGCAGTCTCCGTTAAGAAAAAAGCAGCAGCCCCAAAAGCAGCAGCCCGCGCAGCCGCAGGCGGCAATCCAACCCCCGCAGCAGGAGCAGCCGAAGAACAACAACAAGCATATCGAAAACAGGCGGAAGAACGGCTCTGCGAAGCCGGTGAGAATCATCGCCCTCGGCGGGCTTAACGAGATCGGCAAGAATATGTATCTTATCGAGACCGACGACGACATCGTTATCATCGACTGCGGAATGACCTTTCCCGACGCCGAAATGCCCGGGGTGGATATCGTCATACCCGATTTTACCTATGTCGAAAAGAATCAAGACAAGGTCAGGGGCGTCCTTTTGACCCACGGCCACGAAGACCACATCGGCGGGATACCCTATCTTTTGAAAAAGTTCAACGTCCCGATTTACGGGACCAAGCTTACCCTCGGGCTTTTGGAATCAAAGCTTAAAGAGCACAATCTCGGCGGGGTAAAGCTTAACACCGTCTCTCCGGGGCAGACCGTAAGGCTCGGCGGGCTTACCGCAGAATTTATCCGGGTGAACCACTCCATTCCCGACGCCGTTGCGATAGCGGTCAAAACCCCGCTCGGGACAATTGTCCACACCGGCGACTTTAAGGTCGACTATACCCCTATCGAGGGCGGAATTATAGATCTGCACCGCTTTGCGGCCCTCGGCGACGAAGGGGTTTTGGCGCTTATGTCCGATTCGACCAACTCGGAGCGACCGAGCTTTACGCCTTCGGAAAGAAAAGTCGGCGAAACTTTCGACAATTTGTTCAACAAGGCCGGGAAGAAGAGGATAATTATAGCTACGTTCTCTTCTAACGTCCACAGGATTCAGCAGATAATAAACTGCGCGGCGAAATACAGCAGAAAGGTTGCGGTCTTCGGCCGCTCGATGATAAACGTCATCAAGCTTGGGGTTGACCTCGGCTACCTTAAGCTTCCGAACGACGTTTTGATCGACATCGACAAGATGCGCTCATACCCCGACGAGAAGATAGTTTTGATCACGACCGGAAGCCAGGGCGAGCCGATGAGCGCGCTTACGAGAATGGCGCTTAACGACCACCGCCAGGTCAGCGTCACCGAAAACGACTATATCATCATCTCGGCGCGGCCTATCCCCGGGAACGAAAAGTTCGTCGGGCGGGTTGTAAACGAGCTTTTAAAGTTGGGGGCCGAGGTAGTATACGAAGAAATGTACGAGGTCCACGTTTCGGGGCACGCCTGCCGCGAAGAGCAGAAGCTTATGCTCGCGCTTACAAAGCCGAAGTTCTTTATGCCGGTCCACGGCGAATTTAAGCATCTCGACCGCCACGCGCACACCGCGAAAGAGCTCGGGATCCCCGAAGAAAACATCATGATCGCGGATATCGGCAATATAGTCGAGCTTGACGGCGAGAAGATAAAGATAGCCGGAAACGTCCCTTCGGGAAAGGTTATGGTCGACGGATACGGGGTCGGGGACGTAGGCGCGGTGGTTCTTAAAGACCGCAAACACCTTGCGCAGGACGGCGTTATCGTCGTCACCCTTACGATAGACAAGATAGACCGCAGGCTTCTTTCCGGGCCGGATATAATCTCACGCGGGTTCGTATACGAGCGGGAGAGCGAAGAACTTATCGAAAAGGCAAGGGTTCTCGCAAAATCGGTCTGCGAAGACGAATTGAAGACAAGGCACGACTATAACGCCATCAAAAACAAACTGAGAGACGAGCTGGGCGACTTCTTCTTCTCTAAAACCAAGCGCCGCCCGATGGTAATCCCGGATATAATGGACATCTGACGATTTTAACCGGCGGCGGCCGCCGCACAAGAAAGGACTGACGCAGAATGAAAAAGCGGCTTCATATTCTTTGGATACCGGTATTGGCGCTGTTCGCGGTGTCCTGCGCGGCTATGGTCATCTTCTATTTCAACAAAAGCTATACCGCCGCGGCCGCTTCGGCGCTTGTCGCCCTTTGCAACGTCGTGATCTTCGCGATGACCGCCCTTATAAGCCGAAACGTTACAAGATACGTCACCGGCATCGACCGAGACATAGTTAAAACCGCGCGGGAGGAATTTTACGAATACCCCGAGCCGATAGTTTTGGCGGATTCCGACCGCCGGATAATCTGGTATAACCGCTGTTTTGAAGACAATATCTTCGGGGAGGACAGAGTTTACGGAATCGAGCTTTCAGAGCTTGTCGGGTCAAACGTATCCAAAATCTATGCCGACGGCGGGGCGACCGTTAAGATTCTCGACAAATACTACCGCGTTACCGCCACTCTTTCCGAATCGACCGGGCTTTCGGTCGTAAGCTTTATCGACGTAAGCGACTACGTCGCATTAGAACAAGAGCACAAGGCGAGCGCGAAGACCGTTATGCTCATCGCGGTGGACAATTACGAGGAGGTCCTTCAGAACACCAAAGAGAGCGACAAGGCCGGCTTCAGGGTCCAGATCGAAAAACTCTTCGAGCATTTTATCGAAAACACCAACGGAATTATCCACAAGATATCAAACGACCGCTTCTATTGCGTCATAGAAGAGCGGCACCTTACCCCGATGATTGAGCGCAGATTCGACATTTTGGACGAAGCCCGCTCGATAAGCCTCGGAGAGAGGTCGAACGTCACCCTTTCGATAGGGGTCGGCCGCGGCGGGAAGACCCTTGCCGAAAGCGAGCTTTTCGCGAGGCAGGCGCTTGATATGTGCCTCGGCAGGGGAGGAGACCAGGCCGCCGTCAAGACCGAAAACGGCTTTGAATTCTTCGGCGGGATATCGAAGGGGATCGAAAAGTCGGCGAGGGTTAAAACGAGAATTATCGCCGCCGCGCTTAAAGAGCTCGCCTCGAACTGCGGGAACATATACATAACCGGCCACCGCCTTGCGGACTTTGACTGCCTCGGCGCTTCGGTGGGGCTCTGCGGGGCGTTCAGAAGCATGGGCAAAAACGCCTGGTGCGTTTTGGACCTTGAAAAAAATCTCTGCAAATCGCTTATTTCTTATATCGGCGAGCGCTGCGGGCAGGATTATTTTAAAACTATCGGCGACGCCCGACTCGAGCTTAGCGAGAACGACCTTCTGATCATTTGCGACACCCACAACCCCGACATTTTGGATTCTAAAGAGCTTTACGAGCAGGCGAAGCAGGTAGTCGTTATCGACCACCACCGCAAGATGGTGAACCATATAGACAACGCGGTGGTCTTCTTCCACGAGCCTTTTGCCTCTTCGGCATGCGAGATGGCGGCCGAGCTTATTCAGTATTTCGGAGGGGAGTGCCGCATTTCGGTCGCGGAGGCCGAGGCGCTTATGGCCGGAATTATGCTCGACACCAAAAACTTCGTTATGAGGGCCGGAGCGCGGACCTTTGAAGCGGCTGCGTATCTTAAAAAATCCGGGGCGGATACCGTCGCCGTCAAAAAGCTTTTCGCCGACTCGCTCGACACCTATCGAGAAAAGAGCATACTGATCCAGTCGGCAAAGCTCTTCCACGGCTGCGCCATAGCTACAACGGATTCAAACGCGCCGGAGCTTAGGCTTGCGGCCCCGCAAGCGGCAGACGAGCTTTTGGGGATAGAAGGGGTCAAGGCTTCGTTCGTGTTCTATAAAATGGACGGAGTTTGCTATATCTCCGCGAGGTCGATGGATTCGTTCAACGTTCAGCTTATTATGGAGGCTGTCGGCGGCGGCGGGCACCAGACTATGGCCGGCGCGCAGCTTGAGCTTTCGGTGGAGGACGCAGTTCAAAAGGTCAAAGACGCCATCGAAGACTTCTTGATAAAATCATAACGGAATTTATATAAAAATAAAACGGAGGACTTGAATATGAAGGTAATTCTTATAAAAGACGTTAAAGGCTCGGGCAAGGCGGGGGACGTTTTAAACGTCGCCGACGGCTATGCCCGCAACTATCTTTTGGCGAAGGGCTTCGCGATCGAGGCCACTGCGAAGAATATAAACGACCTTGCCGGAAAGAAGGCCTCGGAGCAGCACAGGCTCGAAGTCGCGAAGAGCGAGGCCGAGGCCGCCGCGAAAAAGCTTAACGGCGGGGTAATAACGATAAAGGCCAAGGCGGGGCAGAACGGAAAGCTTTTCGGCTCGGTCACGGCGGCGACGGTAAGCGAGCTTATCGAGAAGAGCTACGGAATAGCAGTTGACAAGAAAAAGATAGTTTTGGGCTCGGATATAAAGGCTTACGGCGACTATTCGGCCGAAATCAAGATGACCCAGGGCGTTATCGCAAAGATGACCGTTAAGGTGTCGCCCGAAGAATAATTAAGAACGGAGGGCGGAAGATGCCCGCTAATTCAGCACTTACGGCGGCGGACCTTATCGGCCGCGAGCCGCCTTACAGCATAGAGGCAGAGCAGACGGTCCTCGGCGCCCTTCTTTTGAGCCCCGAGAGTTTGGCCGAGGTTCTTATAACCCTGCGGCCGGAATGTTTCTATCGCGAACAGCACCGCGAGCTTTTCGCGCTTATGATACGGATGTTTTCGGGCGGGGCGCCGGCGGATATAATCACCGTGGTGAACGAATCGGTCGACTCCGGGATATTCGAGACCGCGGCGATGGCGAAGACCTATCTCACCGGGATTATGGAAAACGTCCCGACCGTCGCGAACCTTTCAAGCTATTGCAAGATAGTCGAGGACAAATACCTTCTTCGCTCGCTTATAAACGCCTCTAAAGAGATCATCGAATCTGCGGCGGACGGCGGGGAAGACGCGCAGAAGCTTTTAGACCTTGCCGAGCAGAAGATATACGACATTCGGCAGGGGCGGCAGATAGACGGCCTTACCAAGCTTAGCGAGATCATCGTTTCGGCCTACGACCGCATACAAAAGCTTTCTGGCGAGGACAAAGAGGAATACCGCGGGTTGCGCTCCGGCTATTCCGGGCTCGACTCGTATATCTCGGGGCTGAATAAATCCGACCTCATCGTAGTCGCGGGGCGCCCGGGTTCCGGAAAGACCACCTTTGCGGTAAATATCGCGGCGAACGTCGCGAAAAAAAGCCCGAAGTCGGAGATAGCGATATTCTCGCTCGAAATGTCTAAAGAGCAGCTCGCCTCAAGAATGCTCTCGGCGGAGTCGCTGGTGCCGAACGGCTCGCTTTCGGGCGGAATGATCTCTTCGGACGAGTGGATAAAGCTTGCCGAGGCCGCGGATTCGCTCTCGCAGATGAACATATATATCGACGACACCGCCGGGATTAACGTTCCGCAGATCAAGGCTAAGCTTAGAAGGCTTCGCAACCTCGGGCTTGTGGTCATAGACTATTTGCAGCTGATGGAGTCGCCGAATATGCACAATAACCGCGTGGCGGAGGTTTCGGAGATCACGAGGCAGATAAAGCTTATGGCGAAGGAGCTAAACGTTCCGATAATCCTGCTTTCACAGCTTAACCGCTCGGTGGAATCGAGGCAGGATCACCGCCCGATGCCCTCGGACCTTAGAGAATCCGGCTCGATCGAGCAGGACGCCGACATTATTCTGTTCATCTATCGCGAGGCGATGTATGACAAGCAGAACCCCAACCAATCGGCGGCGGAGTGTATAATCGCAAAGAACAGGCACGGCTCGACCGGGACCGTGAACCTTGCTTATCTCGGAGAATACACCCTGTTCCGAAGCGTTGACTCGAGACGGGAAAATGATTGAAAAGGTTAAGGCCGCGATAGAGCGGTATAAAATGCTCGAAGAGGGCGAGAGGGTGCTCGTCGCCCTTTCGGGAGGGGCCGACAGCACGGCGCTGCTTCTGTCTTTGGCGGAGCTCGGATATTCAGTCTTCGCGGTTCATGTAAACCACAATTTAAGGGGCGGGGAAGCCCTTAGGGATCAGCGCTTTTGCGAGGAGCTCTGCAAGAGTAAAGGCATAGAACTTTACGTCGAGAGCGTCGACGTTCGCGGCTATTGCGAGAAGACCGGCAAATCTATCGAGCTCGGCGCGAGAGAACTTAGATATTCCGCGCTTGGGGCGCGTTCGCGCGGGGCGAAGATCGCGACGGCTCACACCCTTTCGGACTCGTTGGAGACCGCGCTTTTGAATTTTATCAGAGGGAGCGGAACAAAGGGCCTTGCGGGGATACCGGCGGTTAGGGGGAATATAATCCGCCCACTGATATATTGCGCGCGAAAGGAGATCGAAGAATATCTTAGCTGTAAAGGCCAAGACTTTGTCACCGACTCTACCAATTTGGAGCCCGACTGCTCGCGAAATATCATCCGGCTCTCGGTAATCCCAGAGCTTAAAAAGATAAACCCGAACCTCGAAAAGTCTTTTATAAACACATCTTCCGCGCTTATCGAGGACGATTTGTATATAGAATCCGGCGCGGAGAAGCTTTTGAAAAACTCGTCCGGCAAGGTATACGACTTTACAGACGCCGAAGACAACGCCGCTCTTTCTCGGGCGGTTTCTAAGCTTTTGAAGAGCGAAAACATCGAGCCCTCGTTTGAAAAAATAACCGCAGTGAAGGAAATTATCCGCCTCGGCGGAAGAATAAATATCAAAAAGGGCGTTTACATAAACTCCGCCGGGGGCAAAATAACCTTCGAGCGAGAGCTTCCAAAAAAGCGGGAGTATCCGCTCGACCTTGATTCCGGGGCGGAGCACGGCGGAAAAGCCCTTATTGTCACAAAAATTTCACCCTTTGACATATCGCTTTTTAACAAAAGCGAGTTAAAATTTATGGTCGACGAAGCTAAAATAGCGGGGAATTTGGTTTGGCGGAACTATATCGGCAACGAAAAGATCCGCCTTCCCGGAAGGGGGTTCTCGTCGGTCGTAAAAAAGCTTCTTAGCGATCTAAGCCCGGAGCAAAGGCGGCGGGCGGTAGTTATCGCAGACGGCGAGGGGGCGATTTTTGTCGAAAATATAGGAGTCAGCGAGCGCGTTTGCTGCGGAAGCGAGACCGTTTCCGCGGTTAAAATAGAAATTAAAGACGCACAAGAAGGAGACGGAAAATGAAATACGAACACAGCGTTGAAGTTATGATAACCAAAGACGAGATAGCGAAAAAGGTCAAAGAGCTCGGCGCGAAGATCACCGAAGACTTTAAAGACCGCGACGTTCTGCTCATCGGCGTATTGAAGGGCTCGTTCATATTTATGGCCGACCTCGTCCGCGCGATAGACCTTCCCATCAAGATGGATTTTATCAGCGCGAAGAGCTATTTCGGAACTACCTCTTCGGGAGTTGTCGACATCAAGCTCGACACCCATCTGGAATTTGCCGGGAAGACGATTATGCTCGTCGAAGACATTCTTGACACCGGCAAGACTTTAAGCGTTTTAAAACAGATGCTTTTGACCCGCGGCGCGGCGGACGTCAAGATAGTTACATTTTTAGACAAGCCCGCCCGCAGAACGGTCGACATAAAATCCGACTATTGCTGCTATACTATTGAAGACCGCTTTGTCGTCGGCTACGGGCTCGACTATAACGAGCAATACCGCAATCTTGATTTCGTCGGCGAAGTTATTCTTTAAGATTTTTTAATCCGAAATGGGGTATACATTTGATTCGTAAAAATTCAAGGGGGCTGCTGTCATACGCTCTTTTTGCCGCCCTCATCGCAGTAATTCTCGTAATCGGGCTTAGGGGGCTTCTCTCATCGGGAGAGTCTCCGGCGTATTCCGAAGTCATCGGCTGTTTCGACAGGCTGGAGGTCGCGGAATTTGAGGTAAATCTCGGATCGGGAAACCTTAAATACCGCCTTATCGGCGACGAGACCGTTTACGAGTATAAAATTCCGAACGTAAGCATCTTTTATGCCGAGCTTTTCGGCGAAGGGAACCACTTTGAGGGCGGAAACTACCGGGTCGCATACAACAACGCCCACCCCGAAGCCCCCCTCGTTTATAACGAGATTCCGGCTTCTGACAGTTCACTTTGGCTTAACCTTATCCCGACCCTTCTGATGATCGGCGTGATGGTCTTCCTCGCAATCTCGATGTCTCGAAGCATATCCTCGGCCGGAAAGATAAATTCGGTCGGAAAGGCCAACGTAAGAGTCGGCGAAAACGGCGAGAATAAGGTCACCTTTGAAGACGTCGCCGGGGCGGACGAGGAAAAGGCCGAGCTTCAAGAGATTGTCGACCTTTTAAAGAACCCTAAAAAATACCAGGATATCGGCGCAAAGATACCCAAGGGCGTTCTTTTGGTGGGCCCTCCCGGTAACGGTAAAACGCTGCTCGCAAAGGCGGTAGCAGGCGAGGCCGGGGTTCCGTTCTTCTCGATCTCGGGCTCGGATTTTCTTGAGCTTTACGTCGGCGTAGGTGCGGCGAGGGTTCGCGACCTGTTCGACCAGGCGAAAAAATCCGCGCCGTCGATAATCTTTATCGACGAAATCGACGCGGTCGGCCGCCGCAGGGGCGCGGGCCTCGGCGGAGGGCACGACGAGCGCGAGCAGACCCTTAACCAGCTTCTTGTAGAGATGGACGGTTTTACCATCAACGAATCGGTCATAGTCATGGCGGCCACAAACCGCCGCGACGTTTTGGACCCGGCCCTTTTAAGACCAGGCCGGTTTGACAGGCAGGTATACGTCAACTACCCGGACATAAGCGGGCGCGAGGCGATTCTTTACGTTCACGCAAAGAACAAGCCCATAGCGCCGGACGTCGACTTCAAGGCTGTCGCCGCCGCGACGGTCGGGTTTACCGGCGCGGACCTTGCAAACCTCGTGAACGAGGCCGCTCTGCTCGCCGTCAAAAAGGGCAGAAAGGCCATTACGATGCAGGACTTTAACGACGCCTCGATAAAAGTCATCGCCGGACCGGAGAAGAAGTCGAGGGTGGTGCTGCCGGAAGAAAAGCGCCTTACCGCCTATCACGAGGCGGGGCACGCGGTCTGCCACTTCTACTGCCCGACCCAAGACAAGGTCTCGGAGGTTTCGATAATCCCCCGCGGAATGGCGGGCGGCTATACGATGGCCCTGCCTGAGCACGACAAGTCTTATATCTCTAAGACCGAGATGAACGAAGAGATCGTCGTTCTGCTCGGCGGGCGGGCGGCCGAAAAGCTTATTTTGGACGATATCTCTACCGGCGCCTCGAACGACATCGAGCGGGCGACCGACACCGCGAGAAATATGGTAACCCGCTACGGCTTCTCTGATAAGCTCGGGCCTGTGGTATACGGCCACGACGACAACGAGGTCTTCCTCGGCCGCGACTATACCTCTTCAAAGACCTATTCCGAAGTCATCGCATCCGAGATCGACTCGGAGATGCGCGCTATAATCCACTCGGCCTACGACCGCGCGCAGCAGATTCTTTCGGAGCATAAAGAGCAGCTTACGAGGGTCGCCGAATATCTCATCGCGCATGAAAAAATCAACGGCGAACAGTTCGTAAAGCTTATGAACGGCGAGTCTTTGGAAGAAGTCGAATCTACCCCTCCGCAGACCCAAACCGAGTCGCGCGAGGGAACGGCCTTCTCGCCCGAAGCTAAGCCCGAAGAGGCAGCCGCGCCGGAGCAGAACCCCGAAAATTGAATTTTGTGATCAAAAACCGCCTTTTCGACAGTCGAAGAGGCGGATTTTTTATTTAAAAACGCGCTTTCACAACTTCTTCCCCCGAACCATATTATATAAAAACTGAACACGGAGGAAAGAAAATGTCAAACGCAAAGTATTTTTTGGGCTGCCCGACGCCCGCAGGCTTTGAAACTCACTTCGGGGATTACATAAAATCCGGCGATTTTGTCACCTATATTTTAAAGGGCGGCCCCGGGACGGGGAAATCCACCCTTATGAAAAGGCTGGCCGAGGGGCTTTCAGACTTGGACGAGGCGGAGCTTTATTATTGTTCGAGCGACCCGGATTCCCTTGACGCGGTATTGTTTAGGAAGCTCGGGATAATTATGGTCGACGGCACGGCGCCGCACGTCTTCGAGCCGATATACCCCGGGGCGAGGGAGAGGATAGTTGACCTCGGGAGATTTTGGAACGCGGCGGAGCTTAGAAAAAGCGCGGCCGAGATAGTCGCGCTTACCGACGGAAACAAAAAGCTCCACGACAGGTCTAAGCGCTATCTCGGCGCGGTTTGCAGCCTTAACGACGACATTATGGCTGCGGGAGAGGCGGCGGCCCTTAACGACAAGTTAGACGGCTTTATCGTCCGGCTTTCGGCGAAGCTTTTGCCGAAATCGGGCAGAGGGCGGGGCGAGATATCGCTTAGGCAGATAACCTCGATAACCCCGAAGGGGGTAATGACCCAAGAGGCCGCTTTTGAGGGGTATGAGAAGTACGCGGTAGTCGATCCGTATTACGCGGTCTGCGACAGGCTTTTAAAGGGGATTTCGGCGGCCGCGGCTTCGGCGGGATACGACGTTGTCGCCTCGAAAAACGTTTTTATGAGCGGCTGCGTATACGAGCATGTCGCGATACCCGAGCTTAGGATCGCGCTTGTTTCGGAGGAGACCTGTTCGGGCGAGAGCGTATCGAAGATAAACGCGCTTAGGTTTTATAACCGCGATATGTTGCGGGAGCGCCGCCGCAGGTTTCTCTTTGATTCGAGCGCCAAGCGCGAGCTGATTTTCGCAGCGATTGAAGCGCTTTCGCGGGCGAAATCGGTCCACGACGAGCTTGAGGAGCATTACATCTCCGCGATGGATTTTAAAGCGATAGACGCCCTCGCGAAGGAGCTTATCGCGAAGATAAAAGCAGAGATGTAGAAAAAAGCAGCCGCAAGGCTGCTTTTTTAGAAAACAGAAATCAGAGAGTCAGAAATCAGAAGTTAAAAGGATAGAAAGCTAACTAAAAGTTTTCGATCCAACCTTTTTCAAAAGGTTGGCGGGGGTCAAGGGGGCGGAGCCCCTTGTCGCAGCCCGCAGGCTGCGAAAGCCCCTTACGAAAGCGCTCTGCAAGGGGTGAATTGCGAAAAATAGCCCGGTGGGCTATTTTTGCAAGAGGGGACGCTCTGCAAGAGAGAGCGTCCCCTTTATATTCGCGGCTGCGAGAGCAGTCGCGCACCATAACGTCGGGCTTTGGTCACTTTTATCCGCAGCTCCGGCAGGAGCTGCGCACCACAACGGCGCCCATCTTTGCAGAAAAAAGCTTCTATGTTATCCTTTTTCAAACAAAACCGCAAAAACAAAATCTATCCTCTATCTTCTAAATCCACCCATCTTTCCATCATTTCCTCGAGCTCGGCTTTGGCCTCGTCAAGCCGGCGGCAAAGCTCGCTCATTTTGGCGTAATCCGCGGCGATCTCGGGGCTTTGAATGTCCTCCTCAATTCCGCCGATCTCGCTTTCAAGCGCCTCGATGCCGTCTTCAAGCTCTTTGATCTCCTGCTTTCGCCTTGCGTCGGCCGAGCGCTGCTCTTTCGTTCTGTATTGCTTTTTCTGCTCTTTTTTCGGCTCGGGCGGAGCTGCGGCGGCCTTCGCCTCGGCTTCAAGATCTTTCACGGCGAGATAGTCGTCGAAGCTTCCGTCGTAGCTTTTTATTCCGCTCGGCGTGACCTCGATTATCCTCGTCGCGATCTTGTTTAAAAGATATCTGTCGTGCGAGACCAAAAGCATCGTGCCGTCATAGTCGCGAAGCGCCGACTCGAGAACTTCGCAGGTTATCGAATCGAGGTGGTTGGTCGGCTCGTCGAGAATAAGGACGTTTCCGCGCTTAAGGGTCATTATCGCGAAACTGAGCTTTGTTTTTTCGCCGCCGCTTATTACCCCGACCGGCTTATAAACGTCCTCTCCGCTGAAAAGAACGCCGCCCAAAAGGGTCCTAACCTCTAAGTCGGTCATTCGCGGGTATCGGCGGTGAACCTCGTCGATGACGGTTCGGCGCGGGTCTAACTGCTCGTTTTTTTGGTCGAAATAGGCGATCTTGACGTTCGACGCCCAGATTATCTGCCCGCGCTCGTGGGGGTTTATCCCCTGGATCGTCTTTAAAATCGAGGATTTTCCGACGCCGTTCGGGCCGATTATTCCAACCTTTTCGCCCCGCCTAAGCTCTAAGTCGAGCGACTCGATAAGGGTCTTTTTGCCGCCGCCCTCGCCGACCGTTACGTCGACGTTTTTAACAATCAAAACCTCTTTCGGCGGGACGATGTCGTATTCAAGCCTTATTTTCGGCGGCTTTTTCGGTTTTTTCGGCTTCTCGACCCCTTCCTCGACTATCCTGTCGAGCATATGCTGCTTGTTCTTGGCCTGCTTTGCCGAAGTCGCCGAGGCGCGGTTTTTGTCGATGTAAAATTGAAGCTCTTTGATTTTTTGCTGCTGCTGTTCGTAAAGCTTCTCCTGCCGCTCAAGGTCGGCCTTTTTCTGCCTTAAAAAGTCGCTGTAATTGCCCTTATAGATCTTAAGCTTGCGGTCTTCAAGCTCGAATATCCGGGTGCAGAGCTTGTCCAAAAAATACCTGTTGTGCGAAACCACCAGCACCGCGCCCTTGTAGTCGGAAAGATACCCCTCGAGCCACATCGTCGAATCGAGGTCGAGGTGGTTGGTCGGCTCGTCTAAAATCAAAAGCTCCGGCGACTCGAGCAAAAGCTTGCAGAGCGCCATTCGGGTGCGCTCTCCGCCCGAAAGAGAGCTTATTTTCCGCGAGCGGTCTATCCCCCCAAAGCCCATTCCGTTCAGAACGGTAGAGATTTTAACGTCGATTAGATAGCCGTCGTTCGCCTCGAAGTGCGCGCTAAGGCGGGAATATTCCGCCGAGGCGGCCTCAAGCTCTTTGCCCGAAAGGGCGTGCATCTTCTCCCCAAGCTCGGTGATACGGCGGTATTCGTCTTCGAGCGAAGCGAAGGGCCGGCGCATTTCCGAGTCGACGGTGTTATCGCTTATCATACCGCTGTTTTGCTCAAGATAGCCTATCCGGCAGCTTTTCGCGACGTTTACTGCGCCGTCCCCGCCCGGGGTTGGGTCGAAGCCTATGCGGTCGGTGAGGATCTGCAAAAGCGTGGTCTTTCCGCAGCCGTTCACGCCGATAAGGCCGATCCTGTCGCCGCTTTCGACCGAAAAGCTTATATCCTCCAATATCGGGATATCAGCTTCAAAATATTTCCATATATGTTCGACGCCGACAAGCATAGCGATTTTCCTTTCAAACGAGGGGATTTTTTAGTCGAGGGGTCCGCCGACTTTGCAGCCCCGGCTCTGCCACCGAGTTGCGATTATTATAGCATAAAGATGATAAAATGGCAAGCATGGCGGGACAGAGTGCAGAAGACAGATGGCGGAAGTTGAAGTCGGCGGAAAAAAGCGAGAGGCGAAAGGCAGAGAGAAGAAGTCGGTGAAAAAACGGGTATCGGGCGGGGCGGGGGGAGCTTCCGCCCAAAAAATAAAAAAGGCGGCCGGCCGAGGCCGAACCGTCTTGAAGATTTATTTTATCCCCGAAAGCTCTTTATATTTTTGCTTCGTCGCTTCTCCGCCGCGAATGTGGCGCTCCTGCTTGTTGATGTCCAGAATAACGCGGACTTCCTTATATAGCGACGGCTTAACTTTTTTCAATCGTTCGCTGACGTCTTTATGCACTGTGCTCTTGGAAATCCCGAACTCGTTCGCCGTCTGTCTGACGGTCGCTTTGTGCTCGATGATGTACTCTCCTAAAATTACGGGTCGTTCGCAGTCCCTCGGTATTGCGCTCAATATGCTCACTCCCAAATGCTTTTTAGTAATGTATATGGGGGTGAGCGCGCTTTTATTCCGCACCAAGCGCTAATCGTCAGTCGGCTTGCTTTCTTTATTTTTATGTGATATAATTTCAGTGCAGGGCAATAAGCCGAAAAGTATGCTGCATTGGCAAACACATAATTCAATTGTATAGTAGTTAGGGTGAGCTATGAAAAAATTCATTATTTTACTTTTTGCGACTGCTTTTGTTCTCCTTCCGGCCGCCTGCGGTGATGAGAATATGTCAGACTCTGCGCAGACTTTTCAAAAAGAGATCGCCCAAAGCAGCACCGATACGGAAAACATTGACGCAACAAATTTTGAGGGGGAGATAGAACTGATGCAGGAAAAATCACTGAAAATGTTAATCGGCGACGCGGAGGTTGAGGTCGAATGGGAGGACAACGAGTCGGTTGAGGCGCTCACAAAACTCTCCGAATCTGGACCGCTCGTCATCGAGATGTCGATGTACGGCGGCTTTGAGCAGGTAGGCTCGCTCGGCGAAAGCCTGCCGCGGAACGATGTGCAGACCACAACCGAGGCAGGGGACATTGTACTCTACTCGGGCGACCAGATCGTCGTCTTCTACGGCTCCAACTCGTGGGCGTACACCCGCCTCGGGCATATCACCGGCAAGACCGCCGAAGAAATGGCGGAGCTTTTGAGCGGCGGCGACGTCACAATTACGATTTCGACAGGGGAGTGAACTATGGAATACCGCACACTGCCGCACGGCGGCGAAAAAATAAGCGTTATCGGGCTCGGGGCGGGAAGCCTTTCGGGAACGAAGAAAGAAATGACCGCAGTCATCGACGCGGCAATCGAAAACGGAATCAACTACTTTGACCTTGCGCCGTCGTTAGAGGCGCCGTGGTACGCCTACGCGGAGGCGTTTTCGGGTCGGCGCGAGAAGGTTATCACCCAAATGCACTTCGGCGCAGTCTACGCGGGCGGCAAATACGGCTGGACGCGCGACCTCGGCGAAATCAAGCGGCAAATCGCGCGGAATTTTGGCCTGCTTAAAACCGACTACACAGACGTCGGCTTTATCCACTGCGTCGACGACGAGGACGACCTTAACGACGTGATGAGCGGCGGCTTGTGGGAGTATATGAAATCCCTCAAGGTGGACGGCGTGATACGTCACCTCGGCTTTTCATCGCACAACCCCGCAATCGCCCGAAAAATCCTCGAAACAGGTCTTGTGGATATCTTCATGTTCAGCATCAACCCGTCCTACGACTACCGGAACGGCGAGTATGCCATCGGCGGCGTCGGCGAGCGTGCCGCGCTCTACCGCGACTGTGAGAAAATGGGCGTGGGCATTTCGGTGATGAAGCCGTTTGCGGGAGGTCAACTTCTTGATGCAAAGCGTTCGATGTTCAAGCGCGCGCTCACTCACACCCGGTGCATACAGTACGCCCTCGACCGCCCTGCCGTCCTGACGGTGCTGCCCGGCGTGCGGAATATGGACGACCTCAAAACGGTTCTCAAATATGTGACCTCCTCGCCCGAGGAGCGTGATTACTCCGTAATCGGCGAGTTCACGCCGCAGGACGCCGACGGGATCTGCGTCTACTGCAACCACTGCCAGCCCTGTCCCGCGGGGCTCGACGTCGGGCTGATCAACAAGTATTACGACCTCGCCCTCGCCGGCGACGAAATGGCGAAGGGGCACTACTTAAAACTGCCCGTTCGCGCCGACGCGTGTTTGCAGTGCGGACACTGCGAGAGCCGCTGCCCGTTCCACGTCAAGCAGGAGGCAAGAATGAGGGAGATAGGGAAGTATTTTGAAGGGTAATTTGCGCCAAATTCGCCCTATTTATAGTAAATAAGCGCTTCCTGTCAAGCTCGCAGGGGGCGCTTTTCATAAAAAATCATTGTGACCCGGAAATTTCTATCTCGAACCACACCTTCTCACTTGGCACCTTCGCCGAAAAATCAATCACATAAATTTTCCGCGAATCTTGCGGCCTCGGGGCC
The DNA here is from genome assembly GCA_947627005.1 of uncultured Clostridia bacterium. Classification (GTDB taxonomy): domain Bacteria; phylum Bacillota; class Clostridia; order Oscillospirales; family Ruminococcaceae; genus Faeciplasma. The sequence continues at coordinate 5,288 of CANQUJ010000023.1, read as the reverse complement.
GGCCTTTCGCCGAGGAGCACGTCGAAATCTTTTGCGGAATAGCCCATCGCCGCGCTGCCGTTCTCTCCGCGAAGAAGGATTTTATCCCCTTCGACTTCGGGCTTCGAGAAGCTGACAAACCGCTCGACTATCTTTACTCTATCTGACGATAAATCAAATTCGTCGACTAAAGAAAGCGAGCCGTCAGATTGATTAAAGCTAACCTTTCTGACGAGGCTTTTCAGGCAGTCCAAACCGTAGGCAGGGGCAATATCCATAGTGATTCCCAAATCGGTTATCGCGACATCTTTTGCGCAAAACTCCCTACCGGCGCGCTGGAATTGACCGCCGATAATCGGAAGATTGTGCCCCTGCGAACCGCACTCGAACCGCTCGTAGCGCCGTTCGCCGAAGTACTCGCGGTCGTAAATTCCGCTGCCGTAGTCGATCAAAACCTCGTCGCCGTTGAGGTAAAACTCGACCTGCCCGACGTCGTTGTGGTTGTGGCTTTCGCCGTTGTGACCGCCTTTTACCGCGATTCCGGAGCGATTCGCACCGCTCGAAACAAACCACTGCGCGTCCGGAAAAATGTAAGTATGATAACTGTTTTCGCTAACCTTATTATCGGTGCTCCAAACAAGGTCGCGAAGGATCCCGACCCAGCGGTAGCAGGGGTCGCCGTCAAATTTCGGGAGAAGCGGCCCGGGCAAAAATTCGGCTTCGTCAAACCGCGATTTTATATAAGACGTCAGCCCCCACCATCTTGAAATATCGCCTTCGGAGCAGTCGCCGAATTTAACTTTTCCTCCGAATGTGAAGTAAGCCTTTTGTTGAAACAGAGCTATGTTTTTGACCCGACTGTCTGCGAAAAGGTCAATTCTGCCGCCGCTCAATCTGTGCAGCATTTCGGCGTAGGCGGTGAAAAACGTGAAGCCGTAGGACCAGTACGACAGCCCCTCGGTGCCGGCGCCGTCGGCCGGGAAGCCGGAAACGTAGCTCTCCATGGCGGCTTGGAGCCTAAATATGATTTCTGACAATTCGTCAATTTCACAGAGATACATCGCCGCGACGCCGACCGCCCCGCCGCAGACGGCCGACCAGTTGTTTTGCGCGGTCTCCCAGCCGAAGCTGTCGGTCAAATAGCGGTCTATAACGCGTTTGCGGATATTATCACGAGCCCGCTTTACTACCGCCGGGGTCAGCAGACTTTCATTCATCGCGCAGATTTCTGCAAGCGCGGAAGCGGTCTCTGCGGAGAATAAGTCAATAGTCGGTCGGCGCTCTTCGTCAAAATCTCCCCAAATGTGTGCCGGAAGAGCCCAGGTATACTCGTCACAGATCGCCCAAATCGCGTCCTCGAGGGCAGAAATATCTTCCTTTTCTTGCCAAAGCCAGGCCGCGAGCGCCAAGCACGCGAGCCGCCCGTGCCGCGCAAAATAGCGCTTTTGATAGGTCTCGCGGTCGCCCGAGTCCGCGAAAAGCCGAAATTCGGAAAATTTCAGCGCCTCGATCGGCGTTTCGCGGTACTCCGCCGCCTTAGCGCGGATCTTTGCAAGATAGTCGGCATAAACCTTGCGCGAAAGAATCTCACGCCGCTTTTCTTCAAGGCTTTTCGAGAGCCCCTGCGGCAGCCTGTTTTTCGGCATATCCGACAAAAATTCCTTGATTTTTTGTTGATTATATCTCATTCGTTTGCCCCCTCGCTGATACAATATTACCACATTTTCGCAGAAAAAATCAACAATTTCTTTTGAAAATTCCCGCCGGATATGTTACCATTTAACCGGACGGAGGCGAGCGTATGGAAGAAAAATATTGGCGGGAAGTCGCCGAGAAAATCTATAAAAAAGCGGCGGCGGTCGCGGCCGAAAACGCCGAAAAGATACCTTATTCGACCGAAAACGGCCGCTTTGACGACCAAACCGGCAACATTTCTTGGTGGACGAACGGCTTTTGGGCCGGCCAACTTTGGCAGCTTTACGGCGCGTTCGGCGGCGAAAACTTGCGCGAAATCGCCGAGAAAATCGAACAAAAATTGGACCGCGTTTTTCTCGACAGTCGGGGTATGGACCACGACGGCGGCTTTCGCTGGCTGATGACGGCCGGCGCCGATTGGCGGCTGACCGGCTCGGAGGCCTCGAAAAACCGCCTCGTCTTGGCGGCGAGCGACCTCGCGGGGCGGTTCAATCTTGCGGGAAATTTCATTCGCGCGTGGAACGATTCGGGCGACGGCTCGAAGGCGGGTTGGGCGATCATCGACTGCATGATGAACCTGCCGCTGCTCTATGTCGCGGCGGAAATTCTTCACGACCCGCGCTTTTCGCAGATAGCGATCGCCCACGCCGACGCCGCGATGAGGGCTTTTGTGCGGCCCGACGGCTCGGTCTGCCACATTGTTGAGTTCGACCCGCGAAGCGGCGCGCGACTAAGAAGTCACGGCGGCCAGGGGTTCGCTCACGGCTCGTCCTGGTCACGTGGGCAGGCCTGGGGACTGTACGGATTCGCGCTTTCATACATTCACTCAAAAAAGTGGGAGTACCTTGAAACGGCAATAAAAATCGCGGACAGGTTCGTCGCGAGAATGCCCGAAAGCGGCTTTATTCCGGTCGATTTCTACCAGCCGCCCGAGCCCGGTTACGAGGACTCTACCGCCGCGGCGATCGCCGCCTGCGGGCTTATCGAGCTGTCGAAATTCGCGGGGGAAAAATACCGCGAAACGGCGGAAACGCTGCTTAAAAAGCTGATCGAAAACCGTTGCCGATTCGACCTCGACTGCGACAATATCCTTGAAAAATGCACCGCCGCCTACCACGACTCTTGGCACGAGGGCGCGATAATTTACGGCGACTACTTTTTGACCGAGGCGGCGCTGAAGCTCTGCGGGAGGGAGACGTTTTTATGGTGAGCGGCGCGGCTGCGTTGAATGTTGAGCTCGCCGCCGAGAGAATGGCGAACAAAATCGCGGGGATTCTCGGCGATAATCTTGACGAACTTAGGAACTTTTTTGACAGTGCGGAGGACTTATTATGAACATCACCGAACTTTTTTCGCTTAAGGGCAGGACGGCGCTCGTGACGGGCGCGGCCTACGGAATAGGCTTTGCGATAGCCGAGGCGCTCGGCTCGGCGGGGGCGGAAATCGCCTTTTGCTGCCGCTCGGAGGAGCACCTAAAAACCGCTCTCGAGGGCTACTCGGCAAGGGGGATTTCGGCTCGCGGGTTTATCTGCGACGTCACCGACGAGGCGCAGGTCGCGAAGATGATCAACGAGATCGGCGGGGCGGATATCCTTGTCAACAACGCGGGGATCATCAAGCGCATACCGATGACCGAAATGAGCGCCGAAGATTTTCGCGAGGTTATCGACGTCGACCTCACCGCGCCGTTTATCTGCTCAAAGGCCGTGATCCCCGATATGATAAAGCGGGGCGGCGGAAAGATCATCAACATCTGCTCGATGATGAGCGAGCTCGGCCGCGAAACGGTCTCTGCCTATGCCTCGGCAAAGGGCGGGCTGAAAATGCTCACGAAAAATATCGCCTCGGAATACGGGCGGTTCAACATTCAGTGCAACGGCATCGGCCCGGGCTATATCGCCACGCCCCAGACCGCGCCTCTTCGCGAAATTCAGCCCGACGGCGCCCGCCACCCCTTCGACCGCTTCATCATCTCAAAAACTCCCGCAGAGAGGTGGGGCGAGCCGAGCGACCTTGCGGGTGCGGCGGTTTTCCTCGCCTCGCGGGCCTCGGACTTCGTCAACGGCCAGATTTTATATGTCGACGGCGGGATTTTGGCATACATCGGCAAACAACCCTGACAGAAAACAGAAATCAGAGGTCAGAAATCGGAATACAGAAAGGTTGAATGATTATGAAGATTGCACTTATTGCGGAAAACAGCCAGGCGGCGAAGAACGAGCTCATCGAAAAAGCGCTTAAAAAGGCCGTCGAGCCGATGGGCCACACCGTTCGCAACTACGGAATGTTCAGCCCCGACGACGTGCAGCTGACCTATGTTCAGATAGGAATTTTGGCGGCGGTGCTTATTAACAGCGGGGCGGCGGACTATGTTATCACCGGCTGCGGCACCGGCGAGGGCGCGATGCTCGCCTGCAACAGCTTTCCGGGCGTGATCTGCGGGCATATCGAGGACCCTCTCGACGCCTACACCTTCGCGCAGATAAACGACGGCAACGCGGTCGCGATACCCTTTGCCAAGGGCTTTGGCTGGGGCGGCGAGCTTAACCTTGAGTACATCTTCGAGAAGCTTTTCGGCGAGCCCTCGGGGCAGGGCTACCCCCGCGAGCGGGCCGAGCCCGAGCAGCGAAACAAGCGGATTTTGGACGACGTCCGCGCCGCGGCTTTTCGCCCTCTTGATGAAATTCTCCGCGATCTCGACCGCGAGCTCGTTAAAGGCGCGCTCGACCGAAAGAGCGTGCGAGAGCTTTTCTTCGCGGACTGCAAAAGCGATAAGCTGAAAGACTTAGTATCAGAAATTTTGGACAGCTGAAAGCGGCGATAGAATCACAACCGCCGACCGTGCCGGTGTTTTCTTTATTCAATCAATAGGCCGAAGCTAATCTGCTCCGGTCTTTTTCATCTTATCCTTGTCCAAATAGTGACAATCCCGGAAAATCGCAGCAATAGAACCCGCGTATTCGCCTTCGATTATCATTGACGCCCCTTTTAAAAAGTTTTATAATAATAAAAACTACACTTCCCGGAAGGCAAAGATGATAAAAATCGGTGCGATCGGCTACAACTACTGTCATAAAGACAACTTCTGCGCGGATAACCCGAACGGTCCGGGGGCGTGGCTTTTTCTCCTGATAAAATCCGACGCGCTCCTCACAATTCGCGGCAGGGAATACGACGTTAGGCCCGGGACGGTTTGCTTCATCTCGCCGAGCACGCCCTGCGGCTACCGCGCTCAATAACGTCGATTTCAAAGGCGGGGGCGGGAGCGAGATTTTCGCGGCAAGCGTTAGGGGCAAGGGCTGCATAGAAATTCGCCTTGACAGCTTCACAGCGAGCCCGCCGCCGTCATTTCCTTTGATTGCGACGATTTCACGGCGGTGTATGACGAGGTTGAAATAAAAAAGGTTCACGACGTGTATTTTGTCATGTCGGGGGAGTTTGAGATGGACGAGTGGGAGTTTATCAAGGGTTAATCGTTGAAGTCATTTCTAAATTATTATTAAAACCCGCTCTGGTATGCAAGGCAGGGGGTATAGAAAATGATGCCCAGAGATTGCACAAACGGAATGTCGGTTTCGTCTTCCTTGCCGATAATTTGCATTATGAGAAGTTCC
>CANQUJ010000022.1 GCA_947627005.1 uncultured Clostridia bacterium | reverse complement strand
GATTATCCTGCATTAAGCTGCGGGGTAATCGGATCAAAAAATAAATATTTTTTTAGATTTTACTTGACACAAGCAGATTTGTCAAGATTTGGCAGAGAACACGTCACAATGGACTATTATCTTGAGTTTGTATTTCTAGAAATGAACGTCCGTTATATCGCGGTAAACGACAATGAAGATACGGATAAAGGCTTGAGCGATTTTGTACCATTCAAAAATTTATTTAATGAATTTATGGCAAAAGATACCAGTCGTAAGGTTAAGGCAGCATTGCACGCGAAATTCGCAGCAGGCGAGAGAACATTTACGACTGCACCGCTCGGTTATATGCGCCACCCAGAGAACAAGAACAAACTCGCTATCGACTCCGATACGGCTTGGATAATTGAAAAGATTTTCGATCTTGCAGTTCATGGTGCTGGCGCAGGGAAAATAGCTCGTGCACTTACAACTGAAAAAATCCCTACCCCGGGATATTTCAACTACAAAAAGTATGGTCAGTTTGCGAAAATTTACGAAAATGCTTCTGCGGAAAAGGCTTATGCATGGAACATTCGCGCCGTGAGTGACATTCTGAAAGATGAAACGTACATCGGTAACAGCGTCCACGGCAAGCAGACAAACGTATCTTACAAAAACAAAAAGAGTATTCGCCGTCCAGAAAGTGAATGGTTTCGCGTCGAGAATACCCATGAGCCTATTATTTCCAAAGACATTTTCAATCAGGTTCAAAAGCAGATTGTCAGTCGCAGACGACCTATGAAGTCGGGCAAAACCCAGATTTTCGCGGGACTTGTGAAGTGCGCAGATTGTGGTTGGTCGATGAGTTATGCCGAGCGAAAATATAAGACTTGTTCGACGGGATTCTATAGCTGTTCGCAGTTTCGGAAACTCGGAAAAGTCGGCGGAAGATGTTCTGCACACTATATCAGGTATGATGTGCTTTATGCCTATGTCCTTGCGAGGTTACAAGACTGGATTTATCAGGCGCATACAGATGAGAAAGAGCTTCTGAACAGACTGCTTAAGACAAGCGATAAAGAGCTGCAAAAGCCTATAATAAGCAGTCTGCCGAGCTTACCAAGTCGGAGAAACGCAAGGCAGAGGTAGACAGACTGTTCACGAAAATGTATGAGGACTGGTCGAGCGGGCATATTACGGAGTACAACTTTAAAATATTATCACAGAAGTATTAGGCAGAGCAACAAGAATTGATTGAGAGGATTGATAAACTCAAATCTGACCTTGCAGCCGAAAAGCAGCTACTGCCAACGCTGAAAAGTGGATTGCTTTAATCAAGCAATACTCCGAACCCACGGAGCTGACTGCCGAAATGCTCAACACGCTGATTGAAAAGATAGTCGTACACGAAGCTGTCAAAGATTCTGACGGCACCAGAACCCAAGAAATAGAGATATTTTACCGATTCGTAGGTAAAATTGATTAAAATCCATACGCACGTCTTTAAGTTTGTTAAACGGGCAGGGGGTAGGCGTCTAAAAATAGTATGAGGCGTTAGCCGAATACCTTCTAACGAGGGCCGCGGCGGGCGGGCATAATTTTATCAACAGTTGGTAACTTTCGATGGCGCTTTGATTATATGATCGCAGCGAATACCTTTTAACAACGTTTCTGCGGGCAAAAACCCTCTCATCTATGTCCATGCAAATTTTAAATGCGCTCTTCTCTCCGGGAGTGTCTAAATCGCCCGCATTATTCATTATTTTTAAAATCGTCGCCGCAGGCGACACCTTGAAATTCTGATATCTGACTTCTGACTTCTGTTTTCTTGATGTGGCCGCCTTGGCCACATCTCTTCTCTCCCCTCCGCTTGCATTTTTTCCTAAAGTGTGCTAAAATAATTCCATCGCTAAATAAGGGGATGCTCGCATTGAACATTAGGCGCTTCGCGGCGTTGGCTTCGGCCTTGATAATAACTTCGGCGGCCTCGGGCTGCTCTTTCGGGGGGATTTCTATGAAAAACACCGTAAACGAAAAAAATCTTAAAGAGCTCGGCAGGGTCTATTATTCCGACGGCGCGGCGTATTGCGCCCTCTCGGGCAGCGGCGTCGAATTTACCTTCACCGGCACCGCCTGCTCCGTAACCGTTTCGGGCGACTCCGCTGCGGCCGACTCTTCCCGACTCGACGACCACGCGCGAGTCGCGATATACCTTAACGGCGAACGCGTAGTCGACGATATGGTCGACAGCCCGACCGAAACCTACGAGGTATTTAAATCCGAAAGCGAGATTTTCGCAGACGTCGCGGTCGTAAAACTCTCCGAATCTCCGATGTCTACCATCGCGATAACCGATATTTCGGCCGAAGGGGGAGAGATTTCGCCCGCCGAAGACAGCGAGCTTTTGATAGAGTTTATCGGCGACTCGATAACCTGCGGCTACGGGGTCGACGACGAAGACCGCAACCACCATTTCTCTACCCGAACCGAAGACGTTACAAAGGCTTATGCCTATAAAACCGCCAAAGCCCTCGGGGCGGACTGGTCGATGGTCTCGTTCAGCGGCTACGGAATAATCTCTGGATACAGCGACGGCGAAAAAAAGGTGCCGGAGCAGTCTCTGCCGCAGTATTACACCAAAATGGGCTACTGCTGGAACGACAACAACGGCTTTAAGCCCTCCGAGATAGAATGGGGCTTCGGCCGCCTTCCGAACGCGATCGTTCTAAACCTCGGGACAAACGACGCAAGCTACTGCAAGAATATCCCCGAGCGCTGCGAAGAATTTCGCGACGAATACATAAACTTTTTGAAGACTATAAGAAGCAAGAACCCCGAAGCGCCCATCCTCTGCGCCCTCGGGATTATGGGGGCAGACCTTTTCCCCTATGTCGAAGAGGCTGTAAAGCTTTATTCCGAGCAGACCGGCGATAATAACGTTTTCACCTTAAAGCTCAACAACCAGTCCGAGGCCGACGGCATCGCCGCAGACTGGCACCCGACCGAGGCCACCCACGAAAAGGCCGCCGCGCAGCTCTCGGAAAAGCTTAAAGAGATTCTCGGGCTTTAATAGATTCAACAAAAACCGCCGGTTTGAGTCGGATAATATCGGCTTTTTGCGATTTGACATATCGTAATATCGGTGGTATACTGATAAAAGACCTCATGACAAGAGTTATGGGGCTTTATCATATAAAAAGGAAGTTTGAAATGAGTTCGTTTTCGTCGACTTTAAAACAGTTTTTTTCACCTAAAGACATGTCGGTCGGAAGTCCGGCCGTCAGAATAGCCGAATTTGCGATACCTATGCTCATAGGCAACATCGCCCAGCAGCTTTACAACACCGTCGACACCATCGTAGTCGGAAAATACGTCGGCGACGGCGCCATCGCGGCGGTCGGCGGGGCGGCCCCGGTATTAAACCTTATGCTCGCGCTTATGATCGGCCTTTCAACCGGCGTCGGTATCTTGGTCTCTCAATATTTCGGCGCGCGCGACCGCGAAATGCTCTCTACGACTATCGGCAACTGCATAACCCTGACCGCCCTCGGCTCGGCGATAATAATGGCGATAGGAACGGTCATCACCACCCCGCTTCTTAAAGCGCTCGACACCCCGGAGGGCGACATCTTCCGCTGGAGCCGCGACTACCTGTTGGTCTGCTTTATCGGCATTGTCGGGACTTTTTACTACAACATTCTCTCCGGCGTTCTGCGCGGAATGGGCGATTCGATCTCTGCCCTCGGGTTTTTGCTGATTTCGGCGAGCCTTAACATTGTTTTAGACCTTTTGTTCGTCGCGGTCTTCGGGCTCGAGGTTTTCGGCGTGGCCCTCGCGACCGTCATCTCGCAGGCGATCTCCGCGATCTGCTGCTACATAAAAATGCTCCACATGCGCGAGGTATTCGACATCAAGCTTAAATACTTCAAGCTTACCGCGGTTGCCAAAGAGACTCTCCGCCTCGGGGTCCCTTCCGGGCTTACCCAGGCGATATTCTCGTTCGCGATGCTCGCCGTTCAAAGGCTTACCAACAGCTTCGGGGACGCCGTTATGGCCGCGAACGTTGTAGTCATGAGGGTCGACGGCTTTGCGATGATGCCCAACTTCTCGTTCGGCCAGGCGATGACTATGTATACCGGCCAAAACGTCGGCGCTAAAAAATACGACCGCCTTAAGAGCGGGACCATTCAGGGTACGGTTATGGCGGTATCCGTCTCGGCGTTCTTCTTGGGGCTGATACTTTTGTTCGGCCACCAGCTTATGGGTCTGTTTACCGACACCGAAGCCCTTATCGAAATGAGCTTCGGAATGATGTGCATACTCGCGGCGGGGTATGTCGCGATGGGGGTTACGCAGTCTCTCGCGGGGGTTATGCGCGGAGCGGGCGACACTATGACCCCGATGTGGATATCGTTGTTTACGACCGTTATTCTGCGCGTTCCGCTCGCATATCTTCTTGCGGCGCTTACAAAAACCGACGTTCTTCCCATGGGCGACTATCGCTGCATACCGATATCGCTTCTGGTCTCGTGGATAGTCGGTATGCTCGTTCACGTTGCGGCGTTTTTATCTGGCAGATGGAAAAAACACCTTTTGGACTATTGACCCCTGTTTTAAGAAAGGAAGACGCTTATGAAAGTCAAAGAACTCGGCCATCTTGCGTTTAAATGCAAGGATCTTAACCGCTCCGAGGCGTTTTATCGCGACGTTTTGGAATTTAAGAGAAAGTTTTCACTTAAATATTCCGACCGCGCCGACGGTACTCCCCTGCCCGAAAAAGACTGCGAATGGATAGTCTATATGCAGATATCCGACCGCCTTTTCATCGAGCTTTTCGACCCGGAGAACGCCAAGGAATACTCGCTTCCGGATTGGGACAAGTTCAACTACCAGCACCTTGCGCTGATAGTCGAGGATATCTTCGAGGCCGAAAAAGAGCTTAAAGAAAAGGGCGCGCCGATAGATTCTTCGCCCGAGCTCGGGATCGACAACACCTGGCAGATGTGGTCCCATGACCCGGACGGCAACAAGATCGAATTTATGCAGTATACCGATAAATCCTACCAAATCGTGGGAAGATAATTTTTATAAAAAATCAGCGGCCTCGGGTCCCGAAGCCGCTTTTTTATTCTTTTTGCGATTATTTTATGAATTTTATCTCTTTAAAGTCGAAGTCGCACCCCGGAAGGAAGACCACCGAAAGGTCTTTCTTTCCGCTTACCGGCGAGATATCGAACCTTCGCGCGACTATTCCGTCGCTCTTTTTAAATTCGATTATCCTCGCCTCTTCGCCGGAGAATCTCAAATGAATGGTGTCGTTTTCGTTGCGGGTTCTGCCGGTGATCTCTACCGCCGAAACGCCGTCAGAAAGGTCTATTCCGCCGAAGAGAACGCTTACGTTGTTGCCTATCCCCTCGATCATATCGCTGCCGATCTTAAACGAATCGCCGTAAACGCCGTCGTTTTCAAGCGCGGGGATAGCCTCCCCCGCTCGGCGGGGCGAGGCGAACCCGAAGCCCTTGAATCTAAGCTCTTCGCCGAATCTGAAGGCTATGCCGCGGGTGCCCTTAAGCCGCTCGGGAAGCTTGAACCTGTTGTATTTATAGGTGTTCCATTCGGTCTTGGACTGAAATTCGAGGGTTTTGATGACGATTCCGTTTTCGTCCAAAAGCTCGACCGGGATGACCTCTTCGTTGTAGGTGTATATCCCTATCTCGATTTCGTCCGAGCCGGTCTTTCCGAAGTCTACGCTGTCGAATCTTACGACCGAGCCGGCTTTGGTCAAAACACCGCCGCCGAGAACGCTTTGAAGCTCGTCGGAGTTTGAGCAGAGCGAAGCGCTTACGATTTCGGAATAGGGGTTAAAGCTTGCGGGGCCGAAGCCCTTGTTTTCCATCTCGAGTTCCGAGACGACCTCTTCGGCCGAGCCGCCGTTTTTGCAGTATGCCCTAAGGCGGTATTCGCCGTCGCCCCGGGCGGTTATCTTCGCGCCGAAGTCGGTCTTTTCGATTTCGAGAAGATTCGTCTCGACTCCGCTTTGGGTGACCGCTTTAAATCCGACGTCGTCAAGGGTATATGTCGCGTTTTCGGGGAATATCTTCGCTACTACCGAAACGCTCTTGTTTTCGGGGGTAAGGGTCTTTGAATCTAAGGTGAGCTCTATTTTTCTTACGCTTACGTCGTCCTTCGGCTCGCCCGCAGGAATCTCGTAGGAGCAGGAAACGCCCTCTCTCGCCCTTGCCGCAATCGCGCGAAGGTTCAAGCTTTCGGTCTTAAGCCCGGGGGAAGAGACCTTAACCTCAATCTCTCCCGCCTCTTTTTTCGCGGCGATCATTATCAAAAGCTTGCCGGAAAAGAGCTTTCTTGAAGAGGCTTTATACTGCTCGTAGTCGCTCGAATCGCCGTTGTCAAGCCCGACAAGCCGCCCCGCGCCAAAGACTTCCACGTTTATCCTGTTCCTCGCGTTTTCGACTTCATTGCCGTCTTTGTCGACCGTCGAGACTTCTATAAACGCCATATCCTCGCCGTTTGCGAATATCGAGGTTTTATCCGGCTTTAAGACTATCTTCGCCGGGTCGCCGAAGGTCTTTTTTATCTCTTCGCAGACCTTTTCGCCCGCCTCGTTATATCCGACCGCCTTTATCTCGCCTTTGTGATATTCAACCTGCCAGCGGCCGGAAAGCTTGTCGCCATTTTCGCGGTCGTATGTAAAGCTCCCTTGCGACTTTCCGTTTACGAACAGCTCGGTCTTCGCGCAGTTAGAGAATATGAACAGGTCAATAAGCTGCCCCTCGTTATAGTCCCAATAAGGGAAGAGGTGGACGAAAGGCTCGGCCGATTTGTTCCACTCGGATTTATAGGCGTAGTAGGTGTCCTTCGGGAAGCCCGCGGTGTCGGAGTGGCCGAAGTATGAGTTTTTGGTCTGATAAGGGGTCGGCTCTCCGATATAGTCCCAACCCGTCCAGATATACTGCCCAAGGCTGAAGCGGCGCTTTCTGTCTTCGATAATGTTGTATTCCGCGGTCGGGGCGCTCCAGCCTGTCGCGCAGTTCATAAGCGACGAGCACTGCAAATCGTCGTGGGTGGTGGCGAATACGGCCGCCGGGAAGTGGTATATCCCCCTCGACTGAATGGTCGAGCCGGTCTCGGATCCGTAGATTATCCAGTTCGGGTGGGCCTTGTGGTGCTCGTCATATATCGCCTCGGTATAGTTATACCCCGCAAGGTCGATCTCTTCGGCGCAGTTCTGCGCGCCCTCCCATCTCATATAGTTCGAACCTATGGTAATCGGGTGGGCGTTTTTATAGTCGTCTATCCGAACGCACCGCGAAAGCTCTTTGGTGATCTCGACTCCGTGGTGCGAGGCGTGGGTGTCGTAGATCTCGTTTCCTATGCTCCACATAATAACGCTCGGGCGGTTGCGGTCGCGCCTAATCCAGCTTCTTACGTCCCGCTCGTGCCATTCTTTAAAGAATCTCGCGTAGTCGTAGTCGGTCTTTTTAAGCTCCCACATATCGAACATCTCGCTGTCGATAAGTATGCCGAGCTCGTCGCAAAGCTCCATCATCTCTACCGACGGCGGATTATGAGAGGTTCTTATAGAATTTACGCCCATATCTTTAAGGCTTAATAGCTGCCTGCGGGTCGCCGCGCGGTTTACGACCGAGCCGAGCGCCCCAAGGTCGTGGTGCATGCAAGCGCCGTTGAGCTTGATGTTTTCGCCGTTAAGGAAGAACCCCTTGTCTTTGTCGAATCGGATATATCTGTATCCTATTCTCTCGAATCTGCTGTCGACCGTCTCGTCGCCGATTATAAGCTCGGTCAGAAGAGAATAGAGATATGGCGAATCAACGCTCCAAAGGTTGGGGCTTTCTATCTCAAAGCTCTGCGAAACCTTTTCAGTCTCCTCCGGGAAGGGCATTTTGCAGCTTAAAACGGGCTCGCCCTCGGCGTCGAAAAGGGTGTGTTTAACAGTCGCCGGAACGTTGCAGATAACCTCGGCGTCTATCTCTGTCCGCCAAGAAGACCCCTCTATATAGCTTACCACATAGGTTCCGTCGTCGGCTATGCGGTTTTCGCCGGTCTCTCGAATCCAAACGTTTCGGTATATCCCCGCGCCGGAATACCAGCGGGAGTTGGGGTTTTGAAATCTCGCCCTTACGGCGACTGTGTTTTCGCCGTCTTTAAGCCCGATAAGCGGGACGTCGAAGGTGGTGTATCCGTATTTCCACTCGAAGATCTTCTCGCCGTTAAGGTATATCTCCGAATCCATATAAACGCCCTCGAACCGAAGCGAGAATACCCTCCCCCCGGGCTTTGAAACGCTAAAGCGCTTGAAATAATAGGCGTCGCCGTCTTTATAAAGGTTTTTTGAGTCGAAGATGTGCCAGTCGTGCGGAATGTCGACCTCGTTGAAATCGGATTCCTTCGGAATCCCCCCGACCGGGACGAGGGCGAATTTCCAGCCGTCGTTAAAAAGGGTGATCATGTCGTCTTTTCTCCTTTACAGTAATAAAACAAGCTGCCGCTGCGGGCAGCCGAATAAACTTATTTTCCGCTCGGAACGGAATCGTAGTCCCTTAACGTTATGACTACGTCTAAGTTGCCGTTGCGGGTTCTTATCGCGTCGATAAATTCGCGCCTGTCGGTCTTGTCCGAAAGGGTGACGGTATATCTAAGCTCGTATACCGAGCCGAAATCCGAGGTTCTGATCTGGTTAAGGTTCCAGTCTATCGTGTATTTATCCAAAATGTCGTCGAACGCGCCGTCGAAGTTAAGGTCTTCGGGGATGAAAATCTTTACCGTCGCGAGATTTTTCTTCGGGATGCCGAACTTGACGGTCGACAAAATAACCATTATCGCGCAGAGAATAAGGGTTATGACTATCGAAACGCCGTAGTAGCCGGTTCCGCAGCCTATGCCTATAACTATCGCGAACAAAAGGCTGGTAATGTCCATCGTGTCGCGCGGGTTGCTTCTTATTCTTAAAAGGGCGAGCGCGCCGCCGAGCGATACCGCCGCCGCAACGCTTGAATTGACCAAAAAGATGACGCTCGCCATAAGGGGCGCAAGAAGAACTATCGCCGCCGGAAAGTCGGAGGTATACCCCCTCTTGCGGTTGGTATAGAGGTATACGAGACTTAAAACAAGACCGAGGACCAAGGCCATCGCGACAGAAGTCAATACGCCCTTGGCGTTAAGCTCTACTCCGCCGATGGCGGGAAATAAGAATTTTGTCATTTTAAAAGCTTCCTTTCGATTCGGCCGCGATCGTCAAGATGTAAAAATTCCCGCCCTCGAAGCCTTGAATATTCGTTTCCGTATTTTGAGAAGTGGGTCATAAAGATCTTTTTTTGGGTTAAAAGGTCGCAAAGCCACTTCGGCGGAGCGTGGATAAACTTGATCTCCATAAGCCGCTCGCCGGGATTTAATAGCGGCTCCCCCCCGCCGCCTTTTGAAAGGTCGACGTCGTATCTTCGGGATAAAATGTTGTTGTCGAAGGTTATTCTTAACGAAGGGTCGAGCCTGTCCGTCATCGCGATTCGCTCGTAGCTTATAAAAACCTTCGGCGAAACCTTTTTTCTGTTAAGAAAATACTCTATTTCGTCGAGCATGCGATTTAAAGAGTAGTCGTCGCTCGCGGGGCGAACGCCCTCGCATACAAAGGCCATCGCGGCGTTATAGGGCAATATCGCCCTGCGCTTTGTAACTATCCCGCGGATCTTTCTTTTAAGCTCTAAAAAAACGGTCTCCTCGCCGGTCTCGGGGAAGGAGTACCCCCGAAGGCGAAGCTTTTCTTTGTATTTTGGCTTTGAAAGCGAATTGTTTATGACCGAGTTCTCGTCGTCGTCGAAATATATGTTGTATATCCCGTAGACCTTTCCGCCGACGCAGTATTTATCAAGCTTCATGCCCCGCTCGTTGACGAAAAAATCTATAAGCTCGGCGGCCTGTTCTTCGGATATGAGATATTTTTTTTCGTATCTTTCAAATGTGAAGATAGCCACCGCGCCGCCGCCTTTACAAAAACATTACAAAGTACATTTTATCAAACCCCGCAGAAAATATCAATAGCTATTCGCGAAAAAATAGCGAATTTTAGGCGAAATTTTCTTCGGGTTCGGCCTGTTTGATGATTTTTTCGCAAAAAGAAAAATCCCCCCGCCGTAGACGGGGAGGGACTTTTTTAAGCGATCATTCCTCGGTAGGGGCGGAAACGGGGCAGATAGCCGCGCAGTTGCCGCAGGCGATGCAGGTGTCCGCGTCGATGACGAACTTGTCGTCCCCCTCGGAGATGGCGGAAACGGGGCACTCGGCCGCGCAGGCGCCGCACTTGATGCACTCATCGGTGATTTTAAAAGCCATGGTGTCGCCTCCTCTTTTATAAAAGGGTTAAGTATAAGAGCTTGGTGTTCTCTTAATTATATTGTAACATAGATTTTGAAAATTGCAAGAGCTTTTTGAAGTTTTATTTTTAGCGGTTGAAAATTCGCGCGCGGTGTGATATAATCAAAATATCCATGATCACGAAAGGAGCGGGCAGGGTTGGTTAAAAAAATATTCGGCGCGATAGGCCGCTATCTTCGCCGGCTCGATAAAATTCTTTTGATTTTAACCATTCTCGTCTGCGGCTTCAGCGTTGTGATCCTATATTCCCTCGTCCAAAACAGCCAAACGCAGTCGATAACCAACGCGGTTCTGGACTATACGGATTACCGCACCCAAGCCCTTGCCGCTATGATCGGAATAGCCGCCTCGCTCGTCATCGCGGCATGGGACTACCGAAAATTTTCCAAGCTGTGGTTCATATATTTCCCACTGATGGTCGGGCTCACCTGCCTTACCTTTACCTCTTTGGGGCGCTCCGGGCTTGAGGGCGCGGACGACAAGGCCTGGATAGCGATAGGAAGCTTTTCGTTGCAGCCGGCGGAATTTTTAAAGCCCGCGTTTATCCTCTCCTTCGCCTATCATTGCGACCGCACCAAAGATATCTTCAACAACCCGCTCAATATCCTTGCGCTCTGTATCCACGGCGCGATACCCATCGGCCTCGTAATGCTTCAGGGCGACGACGGAACCGCAATCGTCTTCGCGGCGATCTTTTTGGCGATACTCTTCTGCGCGGGGATATCCTGGAAATACATTTTGGGCGCGGGGATACTCTCTCCGATAGCGATATGGTTTATGTGGAGCAACTATCTCCAGCCGGTTCATAAGAACAGAATTTTGGCGATCATCAACCCCGAAAAATACGCCACGCCGGATATGCTCTATCAGACCAACCTCGCAAAAATCGCCCTCGGTTCGGGCCAAATTAGGGGCAAGGGGCTCTTCGGCGGCGATTACAGCTACGTCCCGGTAAGTCACAACGACTTTATTTTCAGCTATATCGGCCAAACCCTCGGGTTTATCGGCTGCCTCGGGCTTATAATTCTCTTGGGGCTTATATGCCTCCGCCTTTTGGGAAACAGCCTTCGCTCCGGCGACGGCCTTGGGCGGTATATCTGCGTAGGGGTTTTCGCCTATATCTTCGTTCAGTGCGTTTTGAATATCGGAATGGTGATGGGAATAACGCCGGTGATCGGGATAACCCTGCCGTTCGTCTCGGCCGGGGGGACTTCTATGCTGACCTCTACCGTAACGATGGGGCTTGCGATGTCGGTCCACTACCACTCCGCGAAATACGACACTTTGTTCGCAAAAAAGAGATAAAACGGGCTTTTCGCCTCGGTTAAAAACAGGAGGATAAATATGCAAAAGGTTTCAGTTTTAAAGGCCGGCTGCCCGAAAGAGCGCTTTGACGGCCTTGTCTCGATGTTTAAAGAGCATTTCGGCGCCGAGCCGACGAGGTTCTTCTCGGCCCCAGGGCGGACCGAGATCTGCGGCAACCACACCGACCACAACCATGGGAAAGTCGTCGCGGCGGCGGTTAATCTCGACGTTATCGCGGCGGTTTTGCCGACAAACGACGGAATAGTCTCGGTTAAATCAGAGGGCTACCCCGAAGACAGGATCGAGCTTTCAAACCTCTCGGTCGTCGAGGCCGAAAAAAACGGCTCTGCGGCGCTTATTCGCGGGGTTTTGGCGGGATTTGAGAACCGCGGACTGAAAGTCGGAGGATTTAAGGCGTTTACCCGCTCCAACGTATTAAAGGGCTCGGGGCTGTCGTCGTCGGCGGCGTTCGAGGTTTTGGTCGGAACGATCTTGAGCGGACTTTACAACGGCGGCGCCGTCTCGGCCGAAGAAATAGCCGTAATCGCGCAATACGCCGAAAACGAATACTTCGGAAAACCCTCGGGCCTTATGGACCAGATGGCGAGCTCGGTCGGCGGATTCACTAAAATCGACTTCAAAGACCCCGCCGCGCCGGTAATCGAGGCCGTTCCGTTCGACCTTTCCTCCTATGACCACAGCCTCTGCATTATAGACACCAAGGGCAGCCACGCCGACCTTACGCCCGACTATGCCGCCATTCCGGAAGAGATGAAGGCGGTCGCGGGGGCGTTCGGTAAGCCTTGCCTTAGAGAGCTTTCGCGGGAAGAGGTAGTAGAAAATATCCCCGCGCTGCGCGAAAAGGCGGGCGACAGGGCGGTTTTGCGCGCGCTTCATTTCTTCGACGAGAACGAGCGGGTCGACGAGCTGGCCGAGGCGCTTAAGGCCGGCGACTTCGGGGGCTTCCTCTCGGTCATAAACCGCTCCGGCGAGAGCTCTTACAAATATCTTCAAAACGTATATTCAAGCGCCCACCCGGGCGAGCAGGGCGTTTCGCTCGCGATATACCTCGCGAAATCTCTTTTAAAGGGCGAGGGCGCAGCAAGGGTCCACGGCGGCGGCTTCGCGGGGACCGTTCAGGCGTTCGTTCCGAACAAATCGCTTAAATGCTTCGTCGAGGGAATAGAAAAGGTCTTCGGCGAGGGAAGCTGCCACGTTTTGAATATCCGCCCGTTCGGCGGGATCGAGGTAGAGCCGTGAGAATGAGACGAAAGGCCCGCCTTGACGAGCGCGTGGCCGAATGTCGGGCAAGCGGAAAGCTTTTGGTTTTAAACGTGGAGGACCGCCACTTTCAGCGCGCGGTCGAGACGAAGGAATATCTCGACTACGAAGAAATATTCGGGAACAAAAACCCGGTTGTTCTCGAAATCGGCGCGGGAAAGGGCCAATTTTGCTGTGAGCTTGCGCAAAGAGAGCCGGATATAAACATCTTGGCGGTGGAAAAATCCTCGAACATTATAGTCGACGCGGCCGAAAAGGCGATCGCCCTCGGGCTTAATAACGTCGAGCTTTTGCGCTGCGACGCCGAATATCTTGAAAGATACATTCCCCCGCGCTCGATCTCGCGGATATACCTTAACTTCAGCTGCCCGTATCCGAAAAAATCCTACGCCGCGCACAGGCTTACCCACCGAAAATTCCTCGAAATATATAAAAAGCTCCTCGCAGACGGCGCGGAGATCCACCAAAAGACCGACAATCGCGAGTTCTTCGAGTTTTCGATAGAAGAATTTTCGCAGAGCGGCTTCACCCTTAAAAACATAAGCCTCGACCTTCACCGCAGCGGCTTCGAGGGCAATATCGTGACCGAATACGAAAAGCGATTTTCCGACCTCGGGCAGCCGATCTACCGCCTCGAGGCGTATATAAAATAAAAGCTCCCCCGCCCGCCGAAAAAGCGGGCGGTTTTTCTCGTCGATATGACTTCCCCGGGGCGGAAATTTTGTATAAAATATATAAAATTATCCAAAACTATTGAAAACTTTTCCGCATAGTGATATAATAATTTTAAAGTATAAAGAGGGGGAGCTTTGAGAAATGAAAAGTCTTATAACCGCCCTGTGGGAGCGTTCGGTTATGAAGCAAAAGGTCGACCCGATAGATTCTGCGGCGGACGATTCGGCGTCCTTTGAAGCCGGCGAAGAAAGGCCGCGCGGAAGCGGGCACTTCTATCTTTCGTCTAACACCTCTCTGCTCTACTCCGAGCAGATTGAGGGCGGCTTCGGGGTATATCTCGCCGGGAACTGGCGGTTCGAGCTTAAAGTCGACCCGGAGACCGGCCGCTGCCTGTACGTCACCGGATTTATGTCAAAGCTCACCGCTAAAAAGCGCGAGCTCGCCGTCCCGAAGGCCGAGGCGAGAGAGCTTATATTCAAAAGCGCGAGCATGGAAAGCGGCGCCGAGGGCTGCTATATCTCCCGCCCGGTAAATTCGGTATACTTCGATTCGGAGAAGAAAATTCTCTGCGTCGGCGACCCGGAGGCTTCGGGCAGGGCGATAGAATTTGCGGACAGGATCGCCGCGATCATAGAGGGCGGAAAGCTTTTGGCGGTGTATTTAGAGCTTGACGACATCGCCGACGACCCGGAAAACGGCCTCAATCTTATAAACTGCATTGTAACGGTCTGACCGAAAAAACGCCCATCTAAAGCCCCTCTGACGAAAGAAAACAAAGGTGCCCTGCGGGCACCGCAAAGCGCCGCATAATCGCGCAGAGCCGCCAAATTCAAGGCGGCGGCTCGCACGCACTACTGTATGTAATGCAAGAGCCGCCAACACAGAAGTTGGCGGCTTTGAGTTAGATTATGCGGGTTTGTTTTCTTGCGGAAGAGGGGCAAAATGATGGGCGCTTTTTTATTCGGCCGCGAGAACGGTCGGTTGAAGCTGCGTAAATTCAAGGGCGGCCTCGGCGGCCTGCGGGATAAGCCCGAAATCCGCGACCATCGACATCGGCTTTTTAAGAATGTCGTCCTGCCGATAGGGGACGAAATAATACCCCTTGAAGTTTTGCAGCGCGCCGATATTCTTCGCCGCGGCGGAAAGGGCGTCGTTGGTAGAGACCGCTATCAAAACCGGCCGCGAGTTCCTCAAATGGCTTTTTACCGCCATCGTGACCGGCGTGTCGTTGATCCCGCAGGCAAGCTTCGCAAGGGTGTTCGAGGTGCAGGGCGCGACGATTAAAAGGTCGAACATCTTCTTCGGGCCGATGGGTTCGGCCTCTTCGACGGTTCGGATTATCTCCTTTTTACATATTTCCCGCATTTTTTCGCGGTTTTCCTCGCAGCTTCCGAACCTCGTCGAAAGATTATAGGCGTTGAACGAAGCTATCGGCGTAAGGTCGTATCCGAGCGAGACGAGGCTTTTCATCGCCGCGAAGCTTTTTTCAAAGGTGCAAAACGAGCCGGTCAGCGCGTAGCCTATCTTAATTTTGCTCATCTATACAGACCCCCTCGGATTTTATAACCGACTCCGCGATAAGATACCCCGCCGTCTTCGGGGCGGTTTTCCCCGGGAGTCCCGGCGCAGTCTCGACCTTTATCCCGAGCTCTTTCGCGGACTCGAAGTCGGTCCCGTAGGGCTTAGAGGCGAGGTCTAAAACGAAGACGCCTTTTTTTAGAAGCGATAGCTCCCCCGCCCCCAAGACGAGGCTCGGAACGGTGTTTATAACGACGTCCGCCCGTTTTAATGCGCCGTGGGCGATAAAGTCGTTGGCGCGATACCCCTCGGCCCGGGCGGCCTCTCTTGCCGAATGTGACCTCGCCGAAACGGTGACCCCCGCCCCGAGGGCCGAAAAGGTCTTGGCGCAGGCCCTTCCGACCCGCCCGAACCCGAGGACCGAAACGTTTGAGCCGGAGATGGAAAAATCCGTCTCTCTCAAAACCGTTTCGACTGCGCCCTCTGCGGTCAGAAGCGCGTTTTTAAGGGTAAGCTCTTCGTCGTCGAAGAAATCGCGGACGGTGGCGCAGCGCTCGGCGCAATAGCTTAAAAACCCCTCGTCAAGCCCGCCGCCGTATAGGACCCCGCCGTATTTCAAAAGGTCGAGAGCCGAAACGGCCGGGATCTTTTGGCTTAAAAGCGGCGCGTTTAAGTATCCGCCGGAGAGCGAGAGATACGGAAGAACAAGGATATCCGCCTGTTTAAGCTCCCATATCGGCCGGCTCGCCGAAAACCCGTAGGTGTAAACGTCGAAATAGGCGGCAAGGCGCTCCGCGGCGTATTCCATTCGCCTGTCCCCGCCCATAACGAGCAATGTCTTTTTCATATATTTCGCTCCAGTCAGAGATTAAATATCTACGCTTCAAATTATGCCGCGCGGGGCGGCGTGGTGACTTTGGTCAAAATTCCCAAAACAAAGGGGATTTTTCTGTCATATAAAGGCCTTGAAACACCGCCCCGAAAAATGTTAAAATGGTATAGATTTTTTTGATTTTCGGAGGAAATATGATTAAAACGGGATTCGACAACGAAAAATATTTAAGTCTGCAATCTGAAAAGATAAAAGAGCGCATCGAAAGCTTCGGCGGAAAGCTTTACCTCGAGTTCGGCGGAAAGCTTTTCGACGACTACCACGCCTCGCGGGTCCTGCCCGGGTTCAAGCCGGATTCAAAGCTTCGCATGCTTTTGCAGCTTAAAGACCGGGCCGAGATAGTGGTGGTCATAAGCTCCGAAGACATCGAACAGAATAAAGTAAGGGGCGACATCGGCATAACCTACGACTTAGACGTCTTAAGGCTTATAGACAGCTTCAGGGCATACGGATTATACGTCGGCAGCGTTGTTTTAACGAGATATGCCGGCCAGCCCGCCGCGCTCGCCTTTGCGAACAAGCTTAAAAGCCTCGGGATAACCGTATACCGCCACTACCCGATAGAGGGCTACCCCTCCGACCTCAACCGGGTCATCAGCGACGACGGCTACGGCAAAAACGAATACATAGAGACCTCGCGCGAGCTCGTAGTCGTAACCGCGCCCGGCCCGGGAAGCGGAAAGATGGCCACCTGCCTATCGCAGCTGTATCACGAGCACAAGCGCGGAATCAAGGCGGGGTACGCAAAGTTCGAGACTTTTCCGATATGGTCTATCCCCCTTAACCACCCGGTAAACCTCGCATACGAGGCCGCGACGGCAGACCTTTCGGACGTAAATATGATAGACCCCTATCACCTTGAAGCCTACGGCACCCTCGCCGTAAACTACAACAGGGATATAGAGGTCTTCCCGGTTTTAAACGCCATATTCAATATGATTTTAGGCGAGTCGCCCTATAAATCGCCGACCGATATGGGGGTCAATATGGCGGGGTTCTGCATAGTCGACGACGAAGCCTGCGCCGAGGCCTCGAAGCAGGAGATAATAAGAAGATACTACAAGGCGAGATGCGGCAAGATGCTCGGAAATTCAACCGAGGACGAGATCCTGCGCATCGAGCTTTTGATGAAAAAGGCGGGGATAACCGCCGCCGACCGAAGCGCCGTAAGCCCCGCGCTTACTAAGGCAGAGCTCACCGGCGCGCCCGCCGCCGCCATCGAGCTTCCGGACGGCAGAATAGTCACCGGAAAGACCTCGTCGCTGTTGGGCGCCTCGTCGGCGATGCTTCTAAACGCGCTTAAAGCCCTTGCGGGGATACCCGACGAGACTATTTTGATGTCGCCGTCGGTGATAGAGCCTATCCAGCGGCTTAAGGTGAACCACCTCGGAAACGAGAACCCCCGGCTTCACACCGACGAAATTCTTATCGCGCTCTCGATCTGCGCCTCGCAGGACGAAAACGCCGCCCTCGCCCTCGAACAGCTTAAAAAACTTGAAGGGTGCGAGATGCACTCGAGCGTTATGCTCTCGTCGGTAGACCTTAAAACCTTCGGCAAGCTAAAGGTAAACGTCACCTGCGAGCCGGTTTATCAAAAACAGAAGCTGTATCACAAATAAAACAATTCCGATCGGGGTTTTATCCTCGGTTGGAATTTTTTAAAGTGGGGTGAAAATTACCAAGTTATGCGAAGAAAAATAACGTATTTTTCTTTTTCTTCGAGAGTTCTGTACCGCGGCCTTTTTGAAAAAGGGCGGCGGAATAAGCACTCTTAAGATAGACGATTTCTGCCGAATTTTAAATTGCAGGGTAGAGGAAATAATCGAATACATCGAAGACTGAAAAAAGCGGCCGGAGCAACTTTCCCGACCGCTTTATTTTTTTGCTTTACTTCTTTACCTGCCCGTAGTAGGCGTTGGCGCCGTGCTTTCTAAGGTAGTGCTTATCCAAAAGCTCTTGCTGCATCGGCGGAACCTCGCCGCCGTTGATGATCTTTGAATACATCGCCATCTTGGCGCACTCTTCGAGAATCACCGAGTGGTGAACGGAATCCACGGCGTCCTTGCCCCAGGCGAAAGGCCCGTGGGAATGAACCAAAACGCAGGGAATCGCGTCCGGGTCGAGGTCCTTAAAGGTCTCAATTATGACGAGGCCGGTGTTTTTTTCGTATTCCCCCGCGATCTCCTCGGGGGTCATCTTTCTTGTGCAGGGAACCGGGCCGTAGAAGTAGTCGCCGTGGGTGGTCCCGAGGGCGGGGACGGGCTTTCCGGCCTGGGCGAAGCTCGTCGCAAAGGTGGAGTGGGTGTGGGTGACCCCGCCGATGTTCGGGAACGCCTTGTAAAATTCGATGTGGGTCGGGGTGTCCGAAGACGGCCTCAAATCCCCCTCGACGACCTTTCCGCTAAGGTCGACGACGACCATATCCTCCGGCTTCATCTCGTCGTATTCCACCCCCGAGGGCTTTATAACGATAAGCCCCTTTTCGCGGTCGATCCCCGAGACGTTGCCCCAAGTGAATGTGATGAGCCCGTATTTCGGCAGGAGCATATTCGCCTCGTAGACTTCTTTTTTAAGATTTTCCAGCATTTTCATCAGCCTTTCTTTTTTCGGCGGCAACATTCGGCCGCCGGTTTCATATAATGTTCTTGGGTGAAATCGCGCTAATCGAGCTCGGCGTGGGTGATAAGAATCCCCGACGGAAGAACGTCTATCGCGGCATATGATGGCGGCAGGCCGTCCCTCGGGAGACCGAGGCTTCCGGGGTTTACGAAATAAACGCCGTCGTCGTATTCGCAATGCCGAACGTGGGTGTGGCCGAAGAGAACGAGATCCGCGCCGTTGTCTTTCGCGAGCTTTTTAAGCCCCGAAAGCCCGAACCCGACGTGCTGAAGGTGGCCGTGGCAGAAGATGACCCTTTTTCCGCAGACTTCAACCGAGCCGACAAACGGCTCCGTAGAGTTGCGGTCGCAGTTCCCGGCGGCGATCAAAAGCCTTTTGTCGGGATAGAGCATCGGGATTTCGTCTAAGTCTCCCTCCGAGTCGCCGAGGAAAATATAGAGGTCGGTCGTAAGGGCGGTCTGCTCGAAAAGCCTGCGAACGCTTCTTTGGTGGCGGTGCGAATCCGAAAAAGCGATTATCCGCATAAAATCACCCCTTTTTCATTGATACGCGTTTATTTTATCACAGAAAAAACCATTTTTCAATAGCGGAGTGACATATTATGAACATAAGCAAGAATCAACAGGATTATTTGGTATCCCTTACCTCGAAAAAGCTCGGGGTCCCGGAGGGAAAGCTTAAAGAAGAGCTAAAAAGCGGGACCTTCGACAGGCTGCTCGAAACGCTGCCGAAGGGGGATCAACAGAAGCTCACGGCGGCGCTTTCAAACCCGGTAACCGCGCAGGCGGTGCTGTCAAGCCCGCAGGCCAAACAGCTTATGCAGAAGCTTTTCGGCGACGGCAAAAAATAAAGCTTAAAGGGGGCGGCTTCGGTGGAAGATCTCGCCGAAAAAATAAACAGCGTTCTATCCGATCCGGAATCGGTCAAACAGCTCGGCGAGATCGCGCAGATGCTCGGGTTTTCGCCCGAGAGTCCGCCGCCTCAGACCGAAGAAAGCCCCTCGCCCGCGCCGGACGTCGGCGCGATTATGAGCCTTGCGGGCAAGCTTAAAGAGGCCGGGGGCGACGACGACAATATTCGGTTTTTGATGGCGCTTCGGCCGCTTTTAAGCGAAGAAAAGCGCCCGAAGATAGACAAAGCGGTAAAAATGCTCAAGCTTATAAACCTGCTGCCGATAATAAAAGACAGCGGAATTTTGGGGGGCGACCTTCTTGGCGTCTTATAACGGCGACTTCAACAGAATGCAGGAGGAAGCCCTTGCGAGGCTCAGAGAGATGCAAAGCCGTTCGCGAACGGCGGTAAACCGCCCGAAAGAGGCCCAAAGCGCCCCTCCCCCGCCGCAAAGGCAGACCGGCGCGCAGCGCCCGCAGCAGCCCCGGCCGGCGCAGCCCGCCCAAAGGCAGGATATTTTCAAATCGCTGTTCGGGGACGTCAAGATCGACTCGGAGAAAGCGCTGATACTGCTTATGCTTTTTGTTTTATACCGCAACAACGCGGACATAAAGCTGCTTCTCGCGCTGGGGTATTTGTTGGTGTAGCTATGAGGAAAAGCGAAAAGAGCGTTAAACCGAAAGTTTTCGGTCCAACCTTTTTCAAAAGGTTGGCGAGATTCCAAAGGCGAGAAGCCTTTGGTCGCGCTCCGCAGAGCGCGAAATACCCCTTGACTAAAAAAGCGCAGGAGGGGGCGCGAAAATCTGTCCTGTGGACAGTTTTCGCGTGGGGGAACCCTCGCCGGGGGTTCCCCCAAAATCGAGGGCGTCGTTTACCCTCGCCGGGGGTTCCTAAAGTCGTGGCGCTCTCTTCGCCGGGGGTCTCCCCGATTTTTCGCAAAGCGAAAAATTACAAATTACAAGGCTCGCAGCTCCTGCCGGAGCTGCGAGTTAAAGAGTCGAAAGCCCGACGTTAAGGTGCGCGACTGCTCTCGCAGCCGCGAATTAAAAGGGAAAGCCCTCTCTTGCAGGGCTTTCCCTCTTGAAAAAACAGTCCACAGGACTGTTTTTTTCAATTCACCCATTTCGGAGCGCCTTCGTTTTGGGTATTTCGCGCTCTGCGGAGCGCGACGAGGGCTTCTCGCCCTCGACCTCGCAAGCCTTTTGGAAAAGGCTTGACCGAAAACTTTTGATTGCCCCTGCCAGCCTTTTGAAAAAGGCTTGAGCGAAAACTTTTAGCTTTCCCCCGCCTCGGGCAGCCCTCATCTCCACATTTGACTTTTCCTCAAGAATATGCTAAAATAAATAAACCTTTATATCTTGGCGCTTCGCCGTCGGAAAGGCGGGTTTATTTATGAAAAAACGTTTGATAAAGCTCCTCCCCGCGGTTATGGTCTTCATAATCGCCGCGGCGGTCGCCGTTATCGGAATTATATACTATAACTTCATTTCGCTCCGCATCTATGAAGACAGCACCGACCACCTTCAAGAGATCTACGGCCAGGTCAACCGCTCCTTCGGCGCTTTCGTAGAGCGAAATTGGGGCCTTTTGGGCGAATGGGGCGACTTCTTCGCCGCGCAGAACGACCCTTCGACTCGCGACGCCGAGATATCCTCCTACATCGCCGAAAAGCGCGATTATTGGGGCTTTTCCGAGTTCTGCTTTTTGTCCGAAGACTCCTGCATGACTTCAAACGGAACGATTATCCCCGGCGGGCTTGAAAAAACCAGAACCGAGCTTTTAAGTGAAAATAAGCCTGTGATGTCCGGCGAAAGCGGCGACGGGCAGGACCAAACGGTCTTCGCGGCCCCCGTCGAGCGGGGCGAATATCGCGGATTCGGGTATTTCGCCGTCGCGATAAGCTATAACAACGCCGATATGGCGAGCTCTTTAAAAGTCGACGCTTTTTCGGGCAAGGCGAAATGCTTCGTGGTCCACAGCAGCGGCGAGGTTCTTCTTTCTACCCAAGCGGGCGGGAACGTCTTTGAAAACTATCTGACCTACCTCGGCGGGGCCTCCGACCTTGACGACAGAGAGCTTGCCGACATCTCCCAAGACTGGGCGACAGGCGCGCAGGGGCTTAAACAGTGCGAGATCGGCGGAGAGAGCCAGTGCATACTCTACCAGCCGATCGGGTATCGGGACTATATTCTTTTGAGCGTAGTCCCGCAGAGCGCCGTCAGCGCGGGCTTTTTGTCGGTTCAAAAGATAACCGTCTACGTTTTGGTGACTATTTTCCTCCTCATAAGCGCTGCGGCGATAACCGCGGTCATCCTTCGCGCAAGAAAGCAGTCTCATAAAAACCGCACCGAGCTCATCTACCGCGAAAAGATGTTCGACGTTCTCTCGATAAGCGTAGATGATATTTTCGTCATGATAGACGCCGAAAGCCACACCGTCGACTACATCAGCCCTAATACCGAACGGCTTTTGGGAATACCGATACAGGACGCGAGGAAGGACATTCGCGCCCTCGGAAGGTGCGCCGTGAGCCGCGATTTCGTTGTCCCGAAGGACGAGCTCGAAAAAATTCCGCTTAACGGCAACAGCTCTTGGGAATGTGAATACGTCCACCAATCTACCGGCGAGCGCCGCTGGTATAAGATGACGATATACCACATGACCTTGCAGGGCGTAAGAAAATACATCAGCGTTATGTCCGACCGCACCCGCGAGCAGCAGATGAACCAAAAGCTTCAAGAGGCGCTTAACGCCGCGCAGAGCGCAAACGAGGCGAAGTCTAACTTCCTCTCGAATATGTCTCACGACATACGCACGCCGATGAACGCGATAGTCGGGTTCTCGGTCCTTCTCGAAAAAGACGCCGACCGCCCCGAAAAGGTCAGGGAATACACCAAAAAGATCGCCGCCTCGAGCCAACACCTTTTAAGCCTTATAAACGACGTTTTGGATATGAGCAAGATAGAGAGCGGAAAAACTTCTCTTAACGTCGACTGCTTCAGCCTGCCCCGCCTTTTGGAAGAGATAGGAATCATCATCATGCCGCAGGCGAAGGCGAAGAAGCAGGACTTCAGAATCAACCTTCAGGGCAACCCGCCCGAGCGGCTTATCGGGGACAAGCTGCGGCTCAATCAGATACTGATAAACCTTCTTTCAAACGCCGTTAAATACACCCAGGACGGCGGAAAGATAGACTTTAACATCGCAGAGCTTCCGAATCAGTCCCGCCAGTATTCGACCTTAAGGTTCACCGTCAAAGACAACGGCATCGGCATGAGCGAGGAATTTCAGAAAAAGGTCTTCGCGCCGTTCAGCCGCGAGATAAATTCGGTCACTAACAAAATTCAGGGGACCGGCCTCGGAATGGCCATCACCAAAAACCTCGTAGACCTTATGGGAGGAATCATCGGGGTAGAGAGCAAGACCGGCGAGGGCAGCGTATTCACCGTCGAGCTCACCTTTGCCGTCCCCGAAGACGAGGGGCAGGAGGCTTGGTTCGGCGGCAAGGTCTCTAAAATGCTTATAGCCGACGACGAAGAGGATATCTGCCGCAGCGTAGAAGAGCTTATGGAAGACGTAGGGGTAGAGGTCTCGTTTGTAACCGACGGCGACGCGGCGGTCGAAGAGGCCGTCAGGGCGCACGATTCGGGCAGCGGCTATAACGTCATTCTTTTGGACTGGAAGATGCCCGGGACGGACGGAGTCGCCGCCGCCAAAAAGATAAGAGAGCGCATCGGCGCCGATGTTCCGATCCTCGTTTTGACCTCATACGACTGGAGCGACATCGAGGACGAAGCCCGCGAGGCGGGAATAAGCGCTTTTATGCCGAAGCCGTTCTTTGTGTCGACCTTCCGCGAAGCGCTTAAGCCGCTGTTCGAGCCGTATTCCGAAGAAAAAGAGCCCGAAGCCGAGCCGGAGGAGAGCCCGATGAAGGGGCTTCACTTCCTCGTCGCCGAGGACAACGAGCTTAACGCCGAGATCATCACCGAGATGATAGAAATGGAGGGCGCGACCTGCGAGACCGCGGTAAACGGCCTTGAAGCGGCCGAGATGTTTGAAAAATCCGAAAAGGGCCGGTTCGACCTTATTCTGATGGACGTTCAGATGCCGGTCATGAACGGCTACGACGCGACAAAGCGCATCCGCGCCTCTTCACACCCCGACGCAGCGAAAATCCCGATAGCCGCGATGACCGCCAACACCTTTGCGGAGGACGTTCGCGACGCGCTCGCCTCGGGAATGAACGGCCACCTTGCGAAGCCGATAGATATGAAGGCGATGCGCGAGCTCATCGGCAGGCTTATGCGGCCGGAAATTTCTGATAAGGAGACTGAAAATGAAGCTTAAAGCAATTCTTCTTGCGGCGGTTTTTTCGCTCGCCGCTTTGGCGTCGTCCTGCTCGGGCGGCTCTAAAGGGACAACGCTTACCGTTATGGGCAAAAAGAGCGACCTTGAAAAGAATTATATGACCCGGATTTTCGAGCTTTACGAGAAAAAAACCGGGAATAATCTCAAAATAATCGCGTTTGAAGACTCGGAATTTGAAATAAAGGCCGCCGAAAAGTTTAAAAACGGCGAAAAGCCGGATATCTTCATGCACTTCCACAATTCAGACCTCGACCTCTTCGACGTCGAAAACGATTTTTATATGCTTAACGACGAGGCTTGGACCGAAGACCTTACCGAGAGCGCCGACGCCTATTGCAGAGACAAAAGCGGCAACCTTTTGGGTCTGCCGTTTTGGGAAAATTCCGTCTCGGGCTGCTACTACAACAAAACCCTGCTTAAAAGCCTCGGCCTTAAGCCGGCGGCCACCCAGGCCGAGTTCGACGTTTTGTGTCAAGCCCTCTGCGATTCGGGCTGCGAGCCGATCTGCTGGCCGGGGGGCGGCTGCTCTTGGATGGCGCAGTTCGGGCTCGACCCGGTCTTCGCCGACGACCCCGAATTGCTCGAAAGCTTAAATTCCGGCGAGATCTCTTATAAAGACATTCCCGAGGTCGCAGATATGCTCCGCTGGATATCCGAGGCCGCCGAAAAGGGCTGGCTCGGCTCGGACTATCTCGACTGCGGGTGGTCTGATATAAGCGGAAAAATGGCCTCCGGTGAGTCCGCGATGACCTTTATCTGGGACACTTGGTTTTATACCGACTTCGAGCAAAACGGCAAATACACCGTCGACGATTTCGCGCTTAT
This sequence comes from uncultured Clostridia bacterium, assembly GCA_947627005.1. Lineage (GTDB taxonomy): Bacteria > Bacillota > Clostridia > Oscillospirales > Ruminococcaceae > Faeciplasma. Next base: position 1,515 of record CANQUJ010000022.1, on the reverse strand, counting down.
GCCGGTGTTTTTAAACACCGCCGAGAGCGGGACCTATGAGGGCGGAAACCTTAATATGATGATGGTCTGCAAGGGCGGGGAACGCCTTGAAGAAGCCCTTGATTTTCTCGACTTCTGCGCGACGCCCGAAAACTATAACGCCGCCTTCGACGGCATTTCGACGGTAAGCTGCTTTAAAGGGCAGACCACCAACATTCAGTCGAAGATGGTCACCGACGCTGCCGATTCGATAGCCGAGCACGAAAGGGTTTCGACCGCCGCCTCGAGAATAGTCGGATACAGCGCGGAGGACGTTCTTAAAGCCATTAACGACCTTTTGCGGCATAAGACCGATATCGACGGCTGCATAGCCGAGCTGGACGAATACCGCCTTTCGGAGGCCGCGAAAAACCTATCCTCAAACTGATTTATGCGCGCGAAATCCCCGCCGATCTAAACCGGCGGGGCGTTTTTATGTTTATTTTTACTTTGCGATCGAGATAAGCTCTTCGATAAATTCCGGCCGGCGGAACTTGCAGGCGCTGCGGTCGTATTCGTCCCCCGAAGTGTCCCAAAGAATCGGGCAGATCCCGCGGGAATAGGCGGCCTCGGCGACCGATTCGGTCCACAGCTCGATGACCTCGCGGGATTTATTTTCGCCGAAACAGCCGTATTCGCCGACTATGACCGGTATCCCATTTGAGACGAATTTGTCGACCAGCTTGTCAATCTGGCCGTTTAGGTAGTTAAGGTCGTCCTCACTCCCCCATTCGGTCTGCGCCTTGCCCCAGTCGACGTCTTCGGAAATTATCGTCAAGGTAGAGGGGTCGTAGTAGTGGACCGAAATCGCGATCTTTCCGGACGGGTCGTCGGGGAGAATAAATTCGTCGTCGCAGGCGCAGTTGATGTCGGTCCAATAGCTTGCCAAAAGAAGATGGCGCTCGGGGTTGTTCCCGCCCGAAGAGCGGATAACGTCGACAAAGGTCTTATTCAGCTCGTTGAAGAGCGCGTAAGCCTCGCTTTTGCCGCTCGTTCCGCCGTAGCGGTTCCAAAGGCTGTCGAACCCCTCTTCGTTCATAGACTCGAACATAAGGTCTTCGCCGTAGTTTTTGAATCTGTCGGCGATCTGCGTCCACATATTTTTATAGAGCTCAAGCCCGCCGTCGCGGTCCGCGGCGACTTTACTGCTCCAGCCGTCGTGGTGGGTGTTTAAAATGCACTTCATTCCGCTGTCCAATATCCAGCCGACTATTTCTTCGACCCTGTCCATAAAATCCGGGTCGATCTTTCCGTTTTCGTCCATAAGAACGGTCCATGAAACCGGCAGCCGCATAACCCCGAAGCCTGCGGCGGCGTAGCCCTTTATCGCCTCTTCGGTTATGATCGGGCTGCCCCAAGCGGTCTCTTGGGCTTCAACGGTCTTTTCAAACCAAGTTCCGGTGCTGTCAAGGGCGTTCCCGAGGTTTATCCCGAGGCCCATATCCCGAACGAAGTCGAGGGTCGAGCGGTCGCTCACCGGCTCTTTTCCGCAGCCCG
>CANQUJ010000021.1 GCA_947627005.1 uncultured Clostridia bacterium | reverse complement strand
ATTCTACCAGAAGTGCGGGGACATGTCTATATTTTTGTCCTTTTTCTTTTTGCGAAAGATATTGTACCTTATCTAAACATCGTGCTCCCCTCTCTTTAACCCTCTGCGCACCACACCCCGCGTTGAAATAAAAATCCCAACGCAAAGGGGACCCGCCTTGCAGGGGTCCCCTAAAAATGATTGTTCAAAATCTCCGATTTTCTAACTTAGATTATTCCTCGCTCTTTGCGGCCTTTTTCGCGGCGATGTCCATAAGGGCGTCTTTGCGGGAAAGGTTGATCCTTCCCTGGTCGTCAATCTCGACTACTTTAACGACGATTTCGTCGCCGACGGAGACAACGTCTTCGACCTTTTCGACCCTGTGCATGTCGAGCTTGGAGATGTGCACCATGCCGTCCATACCGGGGACGATCTCTACGAAAGCGCCGAAGCTCATGAGGCGAACGACCTTGCCGCGGTAGATCGAGCCGATCTCGGGCCCGTTGGCGATGGTGTTGACTATGCCGATAACAGCCTTGGCATTGTCGGCATTGAGGCCGCTGACATATACCGCGCCGTCGTCCTCGACGTCGATCTTGACGTCGAAGTCGGCCTGAAGCTTCTGGATAACCTTGCCGCTCTTGCCGATAACGTCGCCGATCTTGTCGACGGGCACGCGGGTGTTGAACATCTTGGGAGCCCACTTGGAGACTTCGGGACGAGGCTCGGCGATAGCCTTGGCCATGATCTCGTCAAGGATATAGTCGCGAGCCTTGTGGGTCTTCGCGAAGGCTTCTTCGATGATCTCGTAGGTAAGGCCGTCGACCTTTATATCGACCTGGATCGCGGTGATACCCTTGTGGGTCCCGCCGACCTTAAAGTCCATATCCCCGAAGAAATCTTCAAGGCCCTGGATATCAACCATGGTCTGGAACGAGCCGTCGTCGCGGGTTATAAGCCCGCAGGAGATTCCCGCTACCGGGGCTTTTATCGGAACGCCGGCGTCCATCAGGGCAAGGGTCGAGCCGCAGATAGAGCCCTGCGAAGTCGAGCCGTTGGAGGAAAGAACCTCGGATACTACTCTTATCGCGTAGGGGAAATCGTCGGTAGAGGGAAGGACCGGAACGAGGGCCTTTTCGGCGAGGGCGCCGTGGCCGATCTCTCTTCTTCCCGGGCCCCTTGAGGGCTTGGTCTCTCCTACCGAGTAGGACGGGAAGTTGTAGTGGTGCATATATCTCTTCTCTTCCTCGTCGTCGATTCCGTCAAGCTTCTGCGCGTCGCTTACCGGGCCGAGGGTTACTATCGAAAGAACCTGGGTCTGTCCTCTGGTAAACAGGCCGGAGCCGTGTACTCGCGGTACAACGCCGACCTCTGCGCTTAAGGGGCGAATCTGGTCGAGCCTTCTGCCGTCGACGCGCTTGCCTTCATAGAGCCAGTTGCGGACGATCTTCTTCTGGAGTTTATAGAGACATTCGTCGATCATAGCGATCTTTTCGGGGTATTCTTCGTCGAACTTGGCGTGAACTGCCTCGATGATCGGGTTAAGCCTTGCGTCGCGAACGTTTTTGTCGTCGACGTCGAGGGCGACCTTAACGTCTTCGGCGACCATAGCCTCGATAGCGTCGAACAGGTCGTGGTCGACCTCCATCGACTCGAACTCGAACTTAGGCTTGCCGACTTCGGCCTTAATTCCGTTGATAAATTCGACCATACGCTTGATCTCGGCGTGGCCGGTCTTGATGGCTTCGAGCATGGTATCGTCGGGGACTTCGTCCGCACCGGCCTCGATCATGACGATCTTTTCCATCGTTCCGGCGACGGTGAGGTTAAGGTGGTTCTTGGTTCTCTGCTCTTGGGTGGGGTTAAGAACGATCTCGCCGTCTACGAGTCCGACGTTTACCCCCGCGATAGGGCCGGCCCACGGAATATCCGAGATGGATATCGCGACGGAGGTTCCTATCATACCGGCGATCTCGGGCGAACAGTCCGGGTCCACCGACAAAACGGTCATAACTACGCTTACGTCGTTCCGCATATCCTTAGGGAAGAGAGGGCGGATCGGGCGGTCGACCATTCTTGAAGTCAAGATGGCCTTGTCGGTCGGCTTGCCCTCGCGCTTGGTGAACGAACCGGGGATCTTTCCGACCGAATAGAGCTTCTCCTCGAAGTCAACCGAAAGGGGGAAGAAATCTACCCCTTCGCGAGGCTTTGATGAAGCGGTTACGTTGCACATAACGGTGGTCTCGCCGTATCTTACCCAGCAAGAGCCGTTAGAGAGCTCGCAGGTCTTGCCCGTTTCGATAACAAGGGGGCGGCCCGCAAAAGTGGTCTCAAATCTTCTGTACTTGTCAAACTGCTTGATTTCTGACATTGCCATAATTTTATATCCTCCTGTAAAATATGATCCCGCATTTTCAAGCAGCGTTTTAGCAATAAATTCGGCCGCCGAAGAAAAATTTAAGAGTCGGCCGCTCAACTTATTACTAAATAACGATGCCCGAAAACGCAGCGCCGCGATTGCGCGGACTTATATCAAAAGGCAGAGCGTAAAACCCTGCCTTATTGACCGCAAAGTTGATTACTTTCTCAATCCGAGCTTTTCGACAACGGCTCTGTAACGCTCGATGTCGGTACGCATGAGGTAGTTGAGAAGGTTGCGCCTGCGACCTACCATCTTAAGAAGGCCTCTTCTTGAGTGGTGGTCGTTTTTATGGACCTTGAGGTGCTCGGTGAGGTCGGCGATCCGCTTGGATAATATGGCGATCTGAACCTCGGGCGAACCGGTATCGTTTTCGGAAAGCCTGTTGGCTTCGATGATAGCGGTTTTTTCTTCTTTCAAAAGCATGATTTATACCCCTTTCTTAATATTTTATCCTGCGGCATAGTACGGGGAAGGTATGATCCGCTTTGCGGCAATGACCCGCGAACCAAGCCGAGGCGGGCCGAAATCGGCCTCGATTATTCTATCACAAAACCTTCGGTTTGTAAAGACCTTTTTGCGATTTTTTTATCCTTTTAGGGAAAGTTTTGCGGCGGTAAGGGTGTTTTTCATAAGCATGGCAATCGTCATCGGCCCTACCCCGCCCGGAACCGGGGTTATATACGAGGCCCTTTTTTCGGCCTCCGAAAAGTCAACGTCGCCGCAGAGCTTGCCGTTTTCGTCGCGGTTCATGCCTACGTCTATGACCACGGCGCCCTCTTTTATCATATCGCCTTTAATGAGCTTCGCCCTGCCGACCGCCGCGACAAGAATATCCGCCTCGCGACATTCCTTTTCAAGGTCTTTTGTCTTTGAGTGGCATATCGTTACCGTTCCGTTTTCGTGCAGTAAAAGCATCGCCATCGGCTTGCCGACTATATTCGAGCGGCCGATTACTGCGCACTTTTTCCCGCCGACCGAGACCCCGGTCGAATGTATAAGCTCCATAACCCCGGCGGGGGTGCAAGGAAGAAAGTCGTAGTCCCCTATCATTATCTTTCCGACGTTCGCAGGGTGAAAAGCGTCGACGTCTTTTTTCGGCGATATCGCGTTGATTATCGCCCGCTCGTCGATATGCTTAGGCAGCGGAAGCTGGCACAAAATCCCGTGGACCGAAGGGTCATGATTCAGCTTTTCGATAAGATCGAGAAGCTCGCCCTGCTCGGTAGATTCGGGGAGAATATGCTCGAAGGAATTGAATCCGACCTCTGCGCAGGCTTTTTTCTTGTTGCCGACGTAGATTTTAGAGGCCGGGTCGTCCCCGACGAGGATAACCGCCAGCCCCGGAACTACGCCGGTTTTTTCGATAAACTCCTTCGTCTCGGTCTTTACGCTCTCTTTGACCTTTGCGGAAATTTCTTTTCCGTTAATCAGCTGCGCCATCGCCGGTCTCCTCCTCTTCTTGCTCGGGCAAATCCTCAGAAGTCTCACCCGCAGGTTCTTCCGAATTTTCCTCCGAAATCTCTTCTAAAGCTTCCTCTGCGCCCTCGGCCGAAGTCTCTTCCGGCTCGTCCTCCGCGAGGATATGAACGTTAAGCTCGGCGTCGGCGCCCTTGCCGCGGCGGTTGCGGTCTTTATTGTATTTTTCGTCGCGAAGCCTTAAAAGCTCTTTCGACTCCTCGGTGTCGCAATAAAAAACGTTGCCGTTTTTGCGTATGCCGATGTATTTGATGATCAGAATCGTTATCGAGAACAGAACGCAGGTTCCGGCGACGAGCTGCGATACCTTGAACGGAGTTCCGGGAATGTAGAGGCTGTCGGTCCTTAGGGCCTCGATCCAGAATCTTCCCGCGCCGTACCAGCCGATATACATAAGGAATATCTCGCCGTCGAACTTTCGGAACTTTTTCGAGTAGAAGTGAAGGATCAGGAACCCGAGAAGGCACCAAAGCGATTCGTATAAAAAGCAGGGGTGGGCGACCATATCTCTCGCTCGGTTGGTTATGATAGAGACGTTTTGGGGGTTATAGAAGAAATACAGGCCGTTAAGTATCGTGTTGCTGGTCATTCCCCAAGGGAGGGTGGTCTTAGAGCCGTAAGCCTCTTGGTTGAAGAAGTTGCCCCATCTTCCGATACACTGGCCGATCAATAGGCCGAGGCCCATAAGGTCGAGCATCGGGGGGAGCTTTACTTTTCTTATCATCGCGGTGATTCCGCCGAAGACGAGCGCGCCGATAACCCCGCCGTAGATCGCAAGGCCGCCGTCGCGGATCCTTAATACCGCGCCGATATCAAGCCCGCCCTCGTCGGTAAGGTATCTTTCAAGGCTGAAGATGACGTAGTATGCGCGGGCGCCGATTATCGCGCCGACAAGGCCGGCCAGAATAACGTCTATCGCGCGGTCGGAGTCGAGCCCGAATTTTCTCATTCTTCTGCTCGCGTAAATCACCGCCAAAAGCATTCCGAAGGCGATCAAAAAGCCGTACCAGTAAACGTCGATGCTGTTGCCGTTGAACCACGGAATGGTAAACAGAACGTTGCTTATTTTAAGCCCGTTCGGAAAAAGCCAGTCGCAGTACGGAAAGTATATGACGTTCTGCGAATCCATGACCTCTCTAACAAATTCGGTTGTCATAATCATTCTCCTTTATGTCGTCGGTGGGTTCGATTATCGAGATTGCGCAGCGCTTTGGGTCCAAAAGTCGGCCGAGCCGCTCGGCGACGTCTTCAAACGTAAGCTCCGCAAGAATATCTATCGGCTCGAACGCGCCGCACCCCGCCATATGCGAGACCAAAAGCTGCGAAGCGCTCGCCGAAACGTTGTTAAATGTTCTTATAAGCGAACCGTATCTGCTTTTTTTAAGCTCGTCGAACTCGCTTCGATCGAGCCCCTCTTTTTTAACCCGCTCGATTTCAAGGTTCATAAGCCTTAAAACCTTGTTCGGGTCGTTCGATTCCCCCGAAGCGGCGTTCATAAAATACCCCTCGCCGTCGTCGGTCTCGGTCTCGAAGCTTTGGTTGATAAGCCCCGAGGCGGTATTTTCTTTAAAGAACCTCGAAGTCGGCCCGAAGATCATAGACATCAAAAATTCCGAAGCGTATTCGTTTTTTATCATCTCGGCGCCGGAGCAGGGCTCGCACTTATAGCCTATCGAAAACAGCGGAATCCCGACCGACATTTTTTCGGTCACCGATTTTTTTGCGACCTCTTTCGGCTCGCTCGGGAAAGAGGTCTTCAGCCCGATTTTTTTGCCGGGCTTAAGGGCCTTGTCGGCTATTTTTAAGACCTCGTCGACTTCGCAGTTTCCGGCCACGGCGAGAACCATATTTTCAAGGTTATAAAAAGCGTTGTAGCAGCGGTATAAAAGCTCGGCGTCTATCTTTGAGATGGATTCCACAGTTCCGGCAATCTCGGTTTTGACAGGGTGGTTTTTATAAACCGCTCCCAAAAGGTTAAAGTAAACTCTTCGATACGGGTTGTCCTCGCACATTTTGATCTCCTGCCCGATTATCCCCTGCTCTTTGTCAACCGTATCTTGGGTGAAATAGGGCTTTTGAACGAAATCGAGAAGAATTTCGAGGGATTCCGGAAATCTGTCGGTGCAGTCGAAGTAGTATACGGTTCGGTCGAATGTCGTATAAGCGTCGGCCGAGGCGCCGGTTTTAGAGAAAAGCTCGAAGGCTTGACAGTCTTCGTTTTCAAAAAGCTTGTGCTCCAAAAAGTGGGCGATTCCGTCCGGCACGGCAATAAAATCCGGGTCGCCGTCGGTCTTGAAGACGGAATTTATCGAGCCGTATTTTGTTCCGAACATGGCGGTTGTCCCGCCGAACCCTTCAAGCCGCATAACGTATATGCTTAGCCCGGAGGGGTGTTTAACGTAGTAATAGCTTTCGTCGGTGCGGTCGTTATAAATAAGCTTTTTTTCCAAATTCAGATCCTCTCCGTTTCTCGGCTTTCCCTTTCGGTAAGAACGAATACCGTATCGAGCCTTAGGCTTTTCGCGGCGGAAATCACATCCTCGCGGGTGAGCTTTAAGATCTCGGCGGTGTGATCGTCCGGCGAAAGGGCGGCGTTTTTAAGCTTTTGAACGTAATACCATTCGCCGAGGCGGGAAAGGCTGTCGTATACCGAGCGGTTGTGATCCGCGGCGGCGAGCTTGGTTTCGTAAAGCTCTTCGTCGGTGAAATTGCCGCTTTTGATCTCTTCGAGCTGCCTTAAAATTTCGTCCTTCGCCTTTTCAATATTCTCCGGTGCGACCCCGCCGACTACGGTTATCGCGCCCTTGGAATCGAGATAGGAAGAGCTGCAAAAATAGCAAAGGCTGAGCCGCTCTCTTACGTTCATAAAAAGCTTTGAAAAGGGCGTTCCGCCGTACAGTCGGCTTAAAAGCTCGCAGGAAAGACGGTCGGCCCCGCAGGTTTTAAAGATTAAAACAAGGTCGGCCTGTTTAACCTCAAGCCGCATAGTGCTGTATTCCGGCTCGGGCTTTATCGGGCTCGGGCTGTAAAATTCCGGCGGGGGCAGATATGCCCTCTTATAAGAAAACGCTTGCTTAAAAAGCTCTATCGGGCGCTCGAAGTCTCCCCCTCCGCAAAAAGATATCTCTACCCTCGCGGTTTTTAAAAGCTTAAGATACACCTCGTAGACGAACTGCGGGGTGAGCGCCTCTGCGCTCTCTCGGGAATGATATGCGCGCTCGGCGCAGGGCTCGCCTTTAAATGCGGTTTTATAAGCGTTAGAGAGGGAATACGAGACCTTGTCGTTTATCTCGCCGTCGACGGAATTTAAAAGGTCGGTCTTTCTTATGTTAAATTCTTCTTCTATAAATCCGCCGTTTTCTATCGCGGGGTTGAAGATACAGCCCAAAAAAAGCGAAATCGCCTCTTCGGATACCTTGTCGCCAGAAAGGGCGAACCTGTCCCGCAGATATGATATTGAAACTACGGTTTCGTATATTCCCCCGCGATGGTGGGAAGAACCGCTCGTCCACGAGCCGTAGAGCGAATTTAATTTTCGGCTTAAAACCGCGCTGTCGGGATAGTCCGCGCTGAAAGAGGTCAATAAGCTCGGCAGCAAAGACAGCGCCGCGGCGGTTTTATCGTCGTATTTCGTCAAAAATCTAACGGTTACGGAGTTTGATTTAAACTTCGGGTCGACCGTGACGTCCGCGCCGACCCCTTCGCCGAGGCAAAGACTGCGGCGCTCGGTTATCAAAGGATCACCCCCGGGAAATATAAAAAACAATGTTTCTGATTATTCTACCACATTACCGGCGTTTATGCAAGCGATTTTATAAAAATTAACGCCCCGCGAAAACGCAGGGCGGACAAATCGGGAATATAACCGTTCGGCCGGACATATCTTTTTATGACCGAACGGGCTTTTTAAAACTCTTTAAGCTTGGTGAGACATTTTTTGCAGAGTATCTTTCCCTCGAAGCGAACGGTGTTTTCGTTGTTGCCGCAGAAAATACAGGAATCGGTGTATTTTCTTAAAATGATGTTGTCGCCTTCGGTGAAAATCTCAATCGGGTCTTTTTCCTTAATGTCCATAGTCTTTCTAAGCTCCATGGGAACGACGATCCTTCCCAGCTCATCTACTTTTCTTACTATGCCCGTAGATTTCATGATAGTCCTCCTTGATAAATAGTGATGTGTTCTGTTTCGATTTCGCTCGGTAAAAATACTCCAGAATCGTCAGCGCAGGATGGTTCTGAAAGTGCGCAGGGTGGAATCAAAAATAGATACCCAAAGCTATTCACACTTCCAAGCGGTCACCTCGTTTGCTGTTTTTCGACATATTACCATATTTTTAAAGCTTTGTCAACCCACATTTTCTACAAAAAACGCCGAAAAGGAGTTAAAATGATAGGTATTTTGCTTTTTTTGATGATTTCGGTCTCCGTCGCATACTCCGCCGCGACCGGCTCGACGACGGCGGTTTCCAACGCGATAGTCTCCTGCGGGGGCGACGCCGTATCCTTGGCGATAACCCTTGCCGGGGGCATGGCCGTTTGGGGCGGGATAATGAAAATTGCCGAAAAATCCGGTCTGACCGAAAAGCTAACCGCCCTTTTAAGGCCGGCTCTCAAATTGATTTTTCGCGGACTTAAAAAAGATTCCGCCGCGCTTAAGGCGATAGCGATGAACGTAAGCGCGAATCTTTTGGGGCTCGGCAACGCGGCGACCCCTCTCGGGATCGAGGCGATGAAGCGCCTCGAGGAAGAAGAGCGCCCCGAAGCCGAGGCCACGCCGAATATGGTCAAACTTGCGGTGATAAACGCCTGCTCGGCCGAGCTTATACCGACTACCGTCGCGGTCATGAGGGCCAAAGCCGGCAGCGCCGCCCCGATGGAGATTCTGCCCTGCGTTTTGGCGGTGTCCTTTGCTTCGCTCGTCGTCGCGCTTATCGCTGCGGAGATAGGCTTTATGGGTAAAAAACGATGAACATAAGCTCGGCGATACTCCCCGCCTTGGTTTTGGGCGTGTTTTTATACGGAGTTTTCAAAAAAGTCGACGTTTTCGCGGCCTTCACCGAGGGCGCGAAAGAAAACCTTAAGATTGCGATCGGGCTTCTTCCGACCCTTGTTTTTCTCTCCCTCGGGGTGGGAACGCTTCGCGCTTCGGGCGCTCTCGAGGCGCTTTCAAGGCTCGCCTCGCCGATCACCGAATTTTTGGGCTTTCCGGCGGAGTGCTTCTCTCTTGCGATTTTAAGGCCGATATCCGGCAGCGGCGCGCTGGCGATCTTGGAAAACATTCTTGAAGACTGCGGGCCGGACAGCTTTGCCGGAAGGGTCGCGAGCGTTTTGATGGGCTCGACCGAGACGACTTTTTACACGATAGCCGTATACTTCGGCGCGACAAAAATAAAAAAGACCCGCCATGCGCTCGGCTCTGCGCTGGCGGGAGATATCTCCGCGTTTATTCTTTCCGCGCTGGCGGTAAGGCTTTTCTTGGGGCGATGATCAGTCCCCCGCCCTGCGGAATTTTATCTCTTGATTCTTTTCATAGTCCCCGGCATAGGCGAGGTCTGCGGTTCGGTTTATTCTCGCTGTGAAGGAAGATTCGTCGCACTTCACCCTAAGCCAATCGTCCGTCAAAGAAGGGTCGTCGTAGACCGATATGACCCCCAATTCCGCGCCGACCGCGGAATACGCCGCCTCTTTGCCGCTCGGGGATCTGTAAACTATCTCGGCCGGGCATTGATAGGTGTTTTCGTCGTATTCCCCGACCGTAAGCGTAAACGCGCCGTCTTCCGAGACCCAGACGGAATTTTCGTATTCCGTCGGCAGCGGTGAGAACCTGTTTATAAGGCTTCCGGCGAGCATTATCGCGAACGCCGCCGCCAAGGCCGCCGCAGCCGCGACTATTATCGCGGTTATCGCTTTTTTCATCGCTCGACCACCCTTTCTATCCCCCTCGCCCTGCCGGTTTTTTCGTCGAAATCGACCACCGCGCCGTTTATAAAGCAGGGCGTCTGCGCCTCGGTGAACCTTACCGGAATGTGGAGCCGCATTTTGGTTATCGCGGCGGATTTTTCCACCCCGAGGATAGATTCCTCCGGGCCGGTCATGCCCGCGTCGGTGATATATGCCGTTCCGCCCGAAAGAACCGCTTCGTCGGCGGTCTGAACGTGGGTATGAGTTCCCAAAACGGCGGTTACGCGGCCGTTGAGGTAATATCCCATCGCCTTTTTTTCGGCGGTCGCCTCGGCGTGAAAGTCGACGAAAATGTTCGGGACGTCTATCTTTTTTAAAATTCTGTCCGCGCAGTCGAACGGGTTTTCGAGCGGCTCCATAAAAGCCGTCCCCAAAAGGTTTATTACCGCGATCTTGGTTCTGCCCATATCGAGGATATAATACCCCCTGCCGTAAACCTCGTCCGGGAAGTTCGCCGGGCGGATAAGGTGGGGCGTTTCGTCGAAGATGGTCTGCGCCTCGTGGCGCTTAAACGCGTGGTTCCCGGTGGTGATGACGTCTGCGCCGAGGCGGGTAAGCATATCCGCCGAAACGTTGGTGATACCGTTTCCGGTCGCCGAATTTTCGCCGTTCACGACGAGGATATCGGCCTTATATTTTTCTTTCAGCCCGCCTATTTTAGAGGCCAAAAACCGGCAGCCCACCGCGCCGACAACGTCGCCGATAAATAAAAGTCTCATTCCGATTCCCCCTTTTCGCCTTTGTCATTGATTCCCCAGCCGTCGATTCCCGCGCGGCGCATCGCGCCGAAAACCCTGTCGGTAAAGCCGCGATCCGCCCTTTCCGCCTCGGCGAGAAAGTTTTTGATCTCCTCGCGCTTGGTGTGGCCGTCTACCGGGCATTTGGATTTTACGACCTCTATCCCCTCGCGGCGGATCGCCCGCCTTATTTCGCTTTCGGGAGCGAAGACGAGCGGCCTTATAACGGTTATCTCGCGCCTGTCCAAAAAGCTCTTCGGCGAAAAACAGCCGATCCTGCCCTCGATAAAAAGGTTCATAATAAAGGTCTCGGCGGCGTCGTTGAAGTGGTGCCCGAGGGCGACCTTATTGCAGCCCGCCTTGACCGCGGCGTTGTGAAGAGCGCCGCGCCTAAGCTTTGCGCAAAGCGAGCAGGGGTGCTCTTCTTTTCTTACGTCGAAGACTATCTCGCCGATTTTCGTTCGCTCGAGGATATATTCCACCCAGGCCTCTTTGCAAATTCGCTCGACCGAAGTATAGTCCCCCTCGACCCCGCCGAAGCAAGGGTCGAGCGTTATCGCGACAAGGCTGTAATCTATCCCGATAAAGCTTCTAAGCCTTATAAGCCCCAAAAGCAGGGCGAGGCTGTCCTTCCCGCCCGAGACGCCTACCGCGATCCTGTCGCCGTCCGAGATGAGGTCGAACTCGTTTATCGCCCGCCGCATATATCCCAAAATTTTCTGCATAAGCACCATTCCTTTACCGAGACCATTATACACCGTTTTTATCGTTTTGAAAAGCCCCCGCGACCAAAAAACGCCGAAAAAGCGAAATAAGTGAACGCTCGCGCTCACTTACTCCGCCATTTACTTGGAACATTATATCATGAAGATGTCGAATCAAACAAGAGCCGTTCGCCCTTACTTTCACTATTATACACAAAAATCCGAAGATGTAAATAGTCATTCCGACGAAATTTAAGAGTATAATAAGTCAATAACTTCTCATTTTATACAAATGCAAGAAATCTCCCTCCCCTGTTTAAAGGGAGGGAGACGGCTGTTGATTAAATTAAGCGAGGCGGGATTCGAGCGCCTTAAGCTCTTCGGACATTTCCTTCGGGAGCTTTTCGCCGAATTTCTTGTAGAATTCTTCGATCCCCTCGGCCTCTTCTCTCCAAAGCTTCTTGTCGACGGTGAGAAGGTCGGCGATAGTCTCGGTGGTGATGCCCTCGAGGCCCTCGACGTTGATGTCTTCGGGCTTGGGCTCGTAGCCGATCGGGGTCTCGACCGCGTCGACCTTGCCTTCGCAGCGGTCGATGATCCAGTCTAAGACTCTCATATTGTCGCCGTAACCCGGCCAGATGAAGTCGCCGTTTTCGTCGGTTCTGAACCAGTTTACGTTGAAGATCTTCGGGGCTTTGTCGCCCAAAATCTTGCCCATTTCAAGCCAGTGCGCCCAATAGTCGCCCATATGATAGCCGCAGAACGGAAGCATAGCCATCGGGTCGCGGCGGACTACGCCTACCGCGCCGGTTGCCGCCGCAGTGGTCTCGGAAGCCATTATCGAGCCGACGAATGTGCCGTGCTGCCAGTTGAAGGACTGGTATACCAGCGGGGCGGTCTTCGCTCTTCTTCCGCCGAAGATTATCGCCGAGATCGGAACGCCGTTCGGGTTGTTGAATTCGGGAGAAATGCAAGGGCAATTCTCTGCGGGGGCGGTGAAGCGGGAGTTCGGGTGGGCGAGCTTGTTGCCGGCGGCGACATATTCGGGGCCGTTGACCTTTTCCCCCTTCCACTCGGTCGCGTTGACCGGCGGGTTTTTATCCAGCTTCTCCCACCAGACGGTCATATCGTCGTTGTTGATGGCGACGTTGGTGAAAATGGTGTTCTTTCTTGTCGAAGCGAGGGCGTTGAAGTTTGAGTGAGCGTTGGTTCCCGGGGCGACTCCGAAGAAGCCGTTCTCGGGGTTGATGGCGTAAAGTCTGCCGTCCGGGCCGGGCTTAAGCCATGCGATATCGTCGCCGACCGTCCAGACCTTATAGCCCTTCTTGGTGTATCCCTCCGGCGGAATCAGCATAGCGAGGTTGGTCTTTCCGCAAGCAGACGGGAACGCGGCGGTGATATATTTGATCTCTCCGTTCGGCTTCTCGATGCCAAGAATGAGCATATGCTCGGCCATCCAGCCCTCGTTCTTGCCCTGATAGGAAGCGATTCTTAAGGCGAAGCACTTCTTGCCCAAAAGAACGTTTCCGCCGTAGGCAGAGTTAATCGACCAGATGGTGTTGTCTTCGGGGAATTGGACGATGTAGCGCTTCTCGGGGTCGACGTCGGCCTTAGAATGGAGACCTCTTACAAAGTCGTTAGATTCGTCGCCGAGGTTCTTAAAGGCGTCGGCGCCCATGCGGGTCATGATGGCCATATTCAATACGACGTAGATAGAGTCGGTGACCTCGACGCCCACCTTTGCGAGAGGAGAGCCGATCGGGCCCATCGAATAGGGAATGATATACATCGTGCGGTTCTTCATAACGCCGTCGTACATCGGGGTGAGCTTGGCATACATCTCCTTCGGGTCGCACCAGTTGTTGGTCGGGCCGGCGTCCTCTTTCTTGCGGGAGCAGATGAAGGTTCTGTCCTCTACTCTTGCGACGTCGTTGGGCAGGGTGCGGTGATAGAGGCACCCGGGGAGCTTTTCCTCGTTGAGTCTGATCATTTCGCCGGTCGCGACAGCCTCGTCGCGAAGACAGTCGAGCTGCTCTTTAGAGCCGTCGATCCAGACGACCTTAGCGGGCTTGCAGAGCGCGATCATTTCGTCGACCCATTTGTTGACATTTGGGTTTTTCGTCAAAGTTGCCATAAAATTACTCTCCTTTTTATATAATATGCTTTATTAAACGGATATCGGGGAAGTCGAAAAAATTCATTCGCGGAAAATCCAACTTTCCTCGAATACTATTTTATTCCCGATTCGTCAAGATGTCAAGCCCGGAAATTCAATTTTCACAGAATTATCAGTCTTGCTTCGCAAATACTAAAAATATTGTGATATAATATCCAAAAAAGAAAAAAGGAGACGGTATTATGAAATATCTCATCAAAGACACCACCCGCGAGGAGCGGGAAGCGATCGTCAGAAAGGGGCTTTTCTGCGACGCGAACGAGTGCGAGAACTGCTCGGCCTGCGGCCTTTACGGCGCGGGGGATATGCTCGAGCTTTACAGGCCGTACATCGACGGCAAGAAGGAGCTTAGCGAGATAAGCGCGGGATTTAAGGGAGGGACGGTCAAATAACAAAATTCGCCGCGGAAAACAACCGCGGCGTTAAAATTTGTGTGGGATTCAGATGAAGAACCTCTTATCCAGCGAGCTGCGGAGCGGTTTGCAGACCGCGATAAGAATCAGCAGCAGGCCGATCAGCGAGCACGCGACGAGCGGATATATCGACCAAAAGATGAACCTAAGCTTGAAGGTTACGCAGATAAACATCTCAATCAGCATGCTGAACCCGCCGAGCGCGATAAACGCCCCGCCGAAGACGTACAGCTTCCCCCGCTTGAGATATTTCAAAAGAGCGGCGACGGCGGTGAGCAAAAGCCCCGAAATCCCGGCGATGGGGAACGCGAGCGACAAAAACCACCGCCCGCCGGTCGCGAGGTTTATGTATAAAAGAAACAGCTCGGCAGCGACGAAAACGCAGGGAATGAAGATCACCGGGTTCGGCCTTTTAAACCAAAACGGCAGCACGAACGCCGTGTAGCAGACCGTCAGCCCGCCGATGACGTAGCCCGACCATATCACCGCGGAATTCAGCTTAAGGTCGATAAGAAGGGCGATGACCGACGGTATCAAAAATACGAAAGTCAACACAAACAGCGTTCCGAAGCGGTTGAACCGCCTTTTCGGCTCGACATATTCGGGGTAGGGCCCCTCGCCGTTTTGCGGGGGAAGGTCCGGGTGGAACGCCATAGTTCCGCAAAGCGGGCAGAGCTTTTCGCTGTCTTTAAGTTCGACTCCGCAGTTTACGCAATACATAAAATCACAGCCTTTCTTTTGCGATTTGTCTCGAATTGCTCTCGACCGCGACGTGGCAGCCGAGCCGCACAAGGTTTCGGAAAAATTCCCGCTCGAGCTCCGGGCTTTCCGAGCTTCTGATAAAATTGATCCTAAGCTCGCCGCCGTATGAGCAGACCGCGCAGTTATAGGGCGCGGCGGCCTGCGGGCCGAGGATAAAGTCAAAAGCCTTTACATATTTCGAAAGCTCGTCCGGCAATGATATCTCGCCGAGATTTGAAAGGGTTATGCAGGCCTGCGCCTCTCCGACCCTATCGAAAACCGCCTTCATAACGATATTTTTTATAAACAGCGGGACTATTCTTATCGCGAGCCGCCTTTCGGCGTTGACGTTTTGGGTAAACGCCGCCCGCATATTCTTCGGGGTGACGTAAAGCTCGAGCTGCTTGGCGACTATCCCGAGAAGCTCTTCAAAAGAGTAGTCCCCCGCTCGCGGGTCGACCCCGACGTTTACAACCATCGCGAAGTTTCTTACCGTCGAGCTCTCAAAAAGCCGCCTTAAGTCGACGGGTATCTGAACCCTTACCGGCAAACGCCTGTCAAGCTTTTTAACTTTACGCTTTTGCAGCGATATTATCGACATTATCATAACCGCCGAGAGATAGGCGGTAACAGTAACCCCAAGCTCGCGGCAGCGCGATAACAAAGCGTTTGAATCCAAAATTCCGCAGGTAAGATTCAAAAATCCGTCCTTTTCTTTAACGCCTGTCAAGCGATACGCCTTGCCTTCGCTTCTCTTTTTCCCGAGGGCCCCGGCGTTGTATAAAAAGCTGTCTTCAAGCTCTTCGGGGGTGGGCGCGGCAAGCCTGTCGGCCACTCCGCAGGCGTTCGGGATATCCGCGCCGTATTTTAACGAAGCGTATTCGGCGAGGAGGGTCTTCAAAAACCTCAACCCGCCGTTGCCGTCGGTGACGGCGTGGAAAAACTCTACCGCGACGCGGTTTTTATAATAAAGCACCCTTATCGCGCACTTTTTGACCTCTCCGAATCGGCGGTTCATTATCGGCTGCGGGCCGTCTTTTACTATTTCGGGCGCCGAAGTCTCTTCGAGATAATACCAAAACGCCCCGGCGCGAAGCCTTGACGATATAAGCGGAAAGCGCTTCACGGCGGCCTCGAGCGCGGTCTGCATAACGTCGCGGTCTACCGGCTCGGTGAGGTCGGCCGAAAGGCGGAAGATATTTCGCCACCCCCTGCGCCTTGCCGCCGGAAAAATCAGCCCCGCATTGTCGAGCTTGCTCCAATATCCGGCCTCGAGGCGAAGGCGCTTGTCTAAAAATCTGCCCATTCGGTCGTAGTCGCTGCGGTATTCCCTGATGTTATACAAAACGTAGGCGTGCCAAAGGTTGGGGCGGATAATAAGCTCGGACTTAAACCCCGCTTCGCAAAGTCGGCGGTGCATGATCTTCGAGTCGTCGAGCAAAACCTCGTCCCCTCCGGCGAAAATAAGGGACGGCGGGAAGTCGGCCTCTTCTTTTTTGAAAAATATCGGCGAGACGAGCGGGTTTTCGCGGTCGTTTGAATAACATTCGGCGAAAAACCTCACCCGCTCGGTGGTCATCGAAGGGTCGATCTCGTCGTTTTCTTTGTGAGATCTCCCCGAAAGGGTCAAGTCGGTCCAGGGCGAAATCGCGATTATTCCGGCCGGGCGGCCGAGGCCGAGCTCATAAAGCCTAAGACTTAGGGCATAGCAAAGCCCGCCGCCGGCGCTCTCTCCGCAAAGAATTATCTTTTCGGGCGGAAAGCCGCTCTCGACGAGGTATTTATAGGCCGAAACGGCGTCGTCTACCGCTGCGGGAAAGGGATTTTCGGGCGCAAGGCGATAGGCGCAGCAAAACACTCGAATACCGTATTCGTCGGCCAGAACGCTGCCGAAGCCCTTCGCGTATTCGATATTTCCGCAGGTATAGCCCCCGCCGTGGAGATAGAGTATAACTCCCCCGCGCTTTTCCTCGCTCGGGATTATCCATTCGCCCTCGAAAAGGTCGAACGCCCTGCGCTCGTGCCTGATCCCCGCGCCGTGGGCGGCGGCCATAAAGTCGCCCAAAAGAACGTGGGTCTTTCTTGCGGCCGAAAGCGAGCTCTCGGTCATAAACCCCTTTAAATATTTAAGGTTCGCCCGTATAAATTTTTCGGTCATTTATCGCCCTTCTCGCCGTTTGTTTTTCGGTATATTTTAAAAATTATCCAGCCCAAGATAAATCCGATAAGCGGGGTGGTTATAAACAAAACCGCCGCGCGAAGGGATTCAAGGGTGAGCCCGCCGCGCAAAACCATCGCGGCCTCTATTATCCCGAAGCCCAAAATCGCGGGTATCGGGACGTATCTGACCCACTTTTCGACCGGCGGGACGAAAAGGGTCAGCTGTAAAAACATCGAGGGGACTATCCCGAAGATATAAAAAATAAGGCTTCCGACGACCGTTCCGCTTAGATAATACGAGGGTATTATCCACAGCGCGGCGCTTAGGCAAAAATATGCGACCGGCTTAATTTTCGGGTTCATTTTCAGTCTTCCTTTCAAGCGGGCGTATCGCGAAATAAATTCCGAGCAGCAGATAGAATATCGCCGCGGCGTCGGTAAGCTCAATCGGCCGGGCGGCAAGCGGCACGCCGTTCATAACCATATACGCGATCAGCGCGACGTTTAGCGGTATCAGCGCGAGGCGCTTCCCATAGGCGAGCCAGCCGATACATATCCCAGCAGTCGGCGCAAGGCAGGCCGCGAACAAAATCAGCGCCATAAGCTCCCCGCCGAAGCCGCCCGCGAAATAGCATATCGCCGCCGCGACGTAGACCGCCGCCGCAACAGCGGTCGGTACCCACCTGACCCATTTTTCTTTGTCGGTAAGGCAGAGCCGAAGCTGCAAAAACGCGGCCGGTATTCCGCCCAAGACAAAAGCCGCGACCTCGCCGATATAGTATCCGAAGAGAGTTACGTTTTGAAGCGGATATGTAAGGGCTATCCACAAAACAGCCGAGACGATAAGACCGACGATCGAAGCCCTTTTAAGCTTTTTCCTGCTCGTTTTCATCGCTTTTTTCCTCCGATTTTGCGGGTCCTTCTTTGATTTCCTCCTCCGGCGGAGGGGTCGCCGGGGGCGCGCTTTGGCTTTTAAAGACCTCTGCGACCTCGCTTATGGTGAAATAAGCCTTCGGGTCGACGGAGTGGATAATATTTTTCATTCTCGCGATCTGAAAGCGGTTGACCACGAAATAGATGACGGTTCGGTCGGTGTTCATATATCCGCCCTTGGCGGCGATCCTCGTCGCGCCGCACTCGAACGAGGTCATCAGCGCCTCGCAGAGCTCGTCTGGGCGCTCGGTTATTATCATCGCGGACTTCGAGCGGTCGAGGCCCTCGACGATGAAGTCGACGGTTTTCAGCGCGGCCATATAGGCCAAAATAGAGTATAGCGGGAGTATCCAGCTTTTTGTGACGAAGCCGGAGATGACATATAAAACCACGTTATAAGACATCACGAAGGTTCCGACCGTCAGCCCGAGCCTTTTCGCGAAGATTACCGCCATAACCTCTATTCCGTCGATAGCGCCGCCGAAGCGGATAGTCAGCCCCGAGCCCGCGCCCGAGATTATTCCGCCGAAGACCGCGCAGAGCAAAAGGTCTGCCCCGGCTATCGGAGAGGAGGACGAGACGTCTATCGGCAGAACGTCCGAAATCAGCCACGCGAAGAGAGAATACACCGCCACGGCGTAGAGCGAATATGCGGTAAAGGCCGCTCCCTGCCGCTTATAGCCGTAAAGAAACAGCGGGACGTTCAATAAAAGAAGGAAGACCGGCAGCCCGAGAGGGGTCAGCCGCGAAAGAAGCATCGCGGTGCCGGAGATTCCGCTGTCATAAAGCTTTACCGGCGAGAGAAAACAGACGACCCCGAACGCGTTGACTATTCCGGCGAGGGTCAGCGCCAAGAAATTTTTAAGCTTAAGCTCTTCAAATCTGATTTTGGTCTTCATCTGCTTCACTCTTTTCGGAGGGGATATTTTTATTATAACATATTTAGCGGAATATTTCAAGACAAAGAATAAAACGTATAAAATCGCAGAAAACGACAAAACCAACCCTCTATCCTCTATCCTCTATCCTCTAACCCTCTATCTTCTATTTGACATCTCTGCCTTTCTGCTCTATAATCAAAAGCGGAGGCGATGTTATGCTCTGGGGACTATGCGTTATTTTCGGCGCGCTGGCGGCGGGCTTTGCCGCGAAGTATTTTTCTCTGCGAAAAAGCGTAAAAAATATAAGCCGCGACCTTGCCGAGCGCCTCGATGAAGACACCAACGCCCTTATCTCGGTGGATTCGGGGGATTCTGCGGCGCGGGCCCTCGCCGACGAGCTTAACCGCCGCCTGCGCGAACTTAAGCGGCTCGAGCGGCAATATATAAACGGCGACCGCGACCTTAAAGAGGCGGTGACAAACATCTCTCACGACCTTCGCACCCCGCTGACTGCGATTTACGGCTATCTCGAGCTTTTAAAGCGGGAGGAAAAGCCGGAGCGGGTCGAAAGATATATCTCGCTGATAGAAAACCGCACCGAGGCGATGAAGCGCTTGACCGAAGAGCTTTTCCGCTACTCGGTCATAATATCTTCAAACGAGGGCGAGGCCGCCGAGCCGACCGATATCGGCGCGGTTTTGGAAGAGAGCATCGCCGGGCTTTACGGCGCGCTTACCGAGCGGGGAATTCTCCCCGAAATTTCGATTCCGGAGGAAAAGGTTATCAAAAATCTCGACCGCGAGGCGCTTGCGCGGGTCTTCGGGAATATTCTCGGGAACGCGCTTAAATACTCGGACGGCGACCTTTCGGTGGTTATGCTTAACGACGGAAGCGTAGAATTTTCAAACACCGCTAAAAATTTGAGCGGGGTCGACGTCGGAAAGCTCTTCGACCGCTTCTTCTCAGTCGAGGCGGCAGGAAATTCGACCGGCCTCGGGCTAGCCATCGCGAAAGAGCTTACCGAGCGAATGGGCGGAAGCATCGGCGCCGAAATGATCGGCGACCGCCTTGCCGTCAAAATAAGCTGGAACTCCCCCGCCCCGCAAATTTCAAACCTCTAACCTCTAACCTCTAAACTCTATCCTCTAATTTCTATCTTCTAACTTCTATTTGCGTATTGACTTCAAAGGATAAAAGAGTTAAAATAATCTAAATACGCATATCGGGGGTGACCGCTTTGCTTAAAAAACAGCTTACCGCTTCGCGGATAATAATTCTCGGCTTCGCAGCCGCAATCCTGCTCGGAAGCCTTCTTCTTTCGCTCCCGTTCGCAACCGCCGAGGGCGTCCGCGCCCCATTTCCGGACGCGCTTTTCACCGCCACCTCCGCGGTTTGCGTCACCGGCCTCGTAGTTCACGACACCGCCGCGTATTGGTCTTTCTTCGGCCAAGCGGTTATTCTTTTGATGATACAGATAGGCGGAATGGGAGTAGTCACCCTCGCCGTCGCGATAACCTCTCTTTCCGGCAAAAAGATAAGCCTTAAACAGCGCTCGACTATGCAGGAGGCCATCTCTGCCCACCAAGTCGGCGGAATAGTTAGGCTTACCGGCTTTATTTTAAAGATGACCGCGATATTCGAGCTCGGCGGAGCGGTCATAATGTCGCCGGTGTTTATCAAAAGCTTCGGGGTCGGAAAGGGAATCTGGTATTCGATTTTCCACTCGATTTCGGCGTTTTGCAACGCGGGGTTCGACCTTATGGGTATAAACTCCGAGTTTTCCTCGCTCACCGGCTTTGCGCGAAGCCCGGTCATAAACATCGCCGTGATGTCGCTTATAATAATCGGCGGCGCGGGGTTTTTGACATGGGAGGACGTCGGGACGAACAAGTGGCGGTTTAAAAAATACCGCATGCAGTCAAAGGTCATAATCGCGACCTCCGCGGCGCTGATAGTTTTGCCGGCGGCGATATATTTCTTCTTCGAGTTCTCCGGCCTGCCGATAAAAGAGCGTATTCTGGCTTCGCTGTTCCAGTCGGTCACCGCGAGAACGGCGGGGTTCAACACCGTCGACTTAAATCTTATGAGCGAGGCCGGCCTTGCGCTTATGGTCGGGCTTATGCTGGTCGGCGGGTCGCCCGGCTCTACCGCCGGCGGATTTAAAACCACCACCCTCGCCGTCGCGGTATCCACCGCTTTTTCGGTCTTCAGAAACCGCGAACACACTAACTTCTTCGGCCGAAGGATCGCCGAAGAGACGGTCAGACAGGCCGCGAGCATTTTAACTATGTATTTGGGGCTGTTTTTGGGCGGCGGTTGCATAATAAGCCGGGTCGAGGGGCTGCCCCTCGGGGCCTGCCTGTTCGAGGCCGCCTCGGCGGTCGGGACGGTCGGCCTTACCCTCGGGATAACCCCCACCCTCGGGAATCTCTCACGCGGGATACTTATTCTTTTGATGTTCTGGGGAAGAGTCGGCGGGCTTACTCTTATCTTCGCGGCGCTGTCGAACAAACCCTCCGCGCCTTCGACCCTGCCGCAGGAGAAGCTGACGGTCGGATAAAGACGGAAAGCGGAAAGCGGAAAGCAGAAATCAGAGGTCGGAAATCAGACAGAAATTATTTTTAATTTGCATTAAACGGGAGGCTTAATATGAAATCTGTTCTTATAATCGGCGTGGGGCGGTTCGGGCGGCATATCGCCGAAAAGCTCGGCGAGCTCGGCCATGAGGTCATGGCGGTCGATATCAGCGAAGAGCGTGTAAATTCCGTCCTGCCCTATGTTACGAGCGCGCAGATCGGCGACAGCACGAAAAAATCCTTCCTCGATTCGCTCGGGATAAAAAACTTCGACGCCTGCATAGTCGCCATCGGGGACGACTTTCAAAGCTCGCTCGAAACGGCCTGTTTATTGAAAGAGCTCGGCGCAAAAAGGGTCATCGCGAGGGCTTCTAAAGGAGTTCAGGAGAAGTTTCTTTTAAGAAACGGCGCCGACGAGGTAGTCTACCCCGAAAAACAGCTCGCCTCGTGGACTGCGATACGCTGCACCTCAGACCATATCCGCGACTATATCGAGCTCGAGGGGGATATCGACATCTTCGAGCTGACCGTCCCGCAGGAGTGGGTCGGAAAGACCGTCGTTCAGCTCGATATCCGCAGAAAATACGATCTGAACATCATCGCCGTGCGCAAAAACGGCGTTCTTAAGATGATAACGCCCGACGTTGAAATGGCCGCCGACTCGCCTATTCTCGTCCTCGGGACGCTCAAAGCGGTTCAGAAAGCGTTTAGAATTTAGAAGTTAGAGGGTTAGAGGATAGAGGTTGTTTTTGAAGTTTGTCTGAAAAAGATAACATGGGCGCTTTTTTCTGCAAAGATTGGAGCCGTTAAGGTGCGCGACTGCTGTCGCAGCCGCGTTTCGTAAGGGGACGCCCTTTCTTTCAGGGCGTCCCCTCTTGCAAAAATAGCCCACCGGGCTATTTTTCGCAATTCACCCCTTGCGGAGCGCCTTCGTTTTTGGGGTTTTCGCGCTCTGCGGAGCGCGACAAGGGGCTCCGCCCCCTTGACCCTCGCAAGCCCTTTGAAAAGGGCTTGATCCTAAACTTTTAGGTTCGCTTTCTTTCCTTCTAATTTCTATCTTCTATCTTCTAACCTCTATCTTCTGATTTTAATTGACAAATCGCAACTGCGCTGTTATAATATTCTCGCAGGCGCACGGCGCTTAAATTTATCCGACGGAGGAATCTCATTATGCCTAAAAATCTCGGTTTAACCCCGCCCATGGGCTGGAACTCATGGAATACTTTCAGCTGGAACATCGACGAAAACCTTATAAAAGGCGCGGCAGACGCTATGATCACTACCGGCCTTAAAGACGCCGGCTACGAATATGTCGTCATCGACGACTGCTGGAGCCTTAAAGAGCGCGACGAAAACGGCCGCCTCGTTCCCGACCCGAAGAAATTCCCGAACGGTATCAAAGCCGTCGCGGATTACGTTCACTCTAAGGGCCTTAAATTCGGCATTTACTCCTGCGCCGGAACTCACACCTGCGCCAACCACCCGGGCTCGTTCGAGCACGAATTTCAGGACGCCGAGACCTTTGCGGAATGGGGAGTAGACTTCTTGAAGTACGACTACTGCTTCAAGCCCAAGGGAATCCCCGGCGAAATTCTATATCGAAGAATGGCCATGGCGCTTAGAAACTGCGGGCGCGACATTTTGTTCTCTGCCTGCAACTGGGGCAACGACGGCGTTCACGACTGGATCAGAAACACCGGAGCGCAGATGTTCCGCTCGACCGGCGACATTCAGGACAGTTGGAATTCCATCAAAAACCTCGCCCTCTCGCAGCTTAATATGAGACAGAGCCAATCCGGAGTATACTGCTGGAACGACATCGACATGCTCGTCGTCGGAATGAGCGGAAAATCCGACAACTCGTGGATCGCCGAGGGCGGCTTCGGCTGCACGACCGAGGAATACAGAACTCATTTCTCGCTTTGGGCGATGATGAACTCTCCCCTTATGATCGGCTGCGATATCAGAAATATGACCCCAGAGACGAAGGAGATCCTCACCAACAGCGAAGTTATCGCCATCAACCAAGACCCGGAGGGCAGAGGACCCATCGAGATCGACCACTGGTGCAACGACAGCTGCAAGGGGCTCGTCAAGCCGCTCGAAAACGGCGACTACGCGATCCTTCTCGTAAACTTTGCCGACGGCGAAACCCCCGCGCAGTTCAGCTTTAACTTCTGGGATATGGGACTGCCCTACGCTTCGGGCTACGCTCTCGAATTTTACGACGTTTGGAACCACAAAAAAGTCGGGACCTTTAAAGAGAGATACTGCACCGACCTTAAGCCCCACTGCTGCGAGATGTTCAGAGTTAAGCTCGTAAAGGCGTAATGTCTAACTTTGAAAGTTGCAAGCAGTGCGGCGCAAAACTCAAGCAGGACGATATCGCCATCTATAAAAAGATGGTTTTAAGAACCGCCGACGAATTTCTTTGTATCGACTGCCTCGCGAAATATTTCGGAGTATCGCGCGAAGCCATCGAGGCGAAAATAAGATATTTTCGCGAAAGCGGGACCTGCGCGCTTTTCAGATAGTCAAACAAAAATGAGCCTGTCTCTTCGACGGGCTCATTCCCATTTTTCCCAAATTTCGGGGCGATAGCCGACGGTCGCCTGCCGGCCGTTTCTGACGATCGGCGACTTTATCAGCCGCGGGTCTTCAAGAAGCTTTTCGATTTTCTGCTCGCGGCTCGAAAGATATTTCATAGTCGCGGCTTCGGGCGATTTTGATTTTTCGTCGACTAAATTTTCCAGCCCGACCGAAGCTATAACGCTTTCAAGCTCGCGGGGGCTTAGGCCCTTTGAATCGAGGTCTATAAGCTGGAATTTTATCCTGCGCTCTTTGAACCAGCGCTCGGCCTTTTTCGAGTCGAAGCACTTTGAGCGCGAATAGATCTGAATGTTCATCTCACACCTCCAGAATCACGGTGAACGGGCCGTCGGCGGTCATTTCTATCTTCATATCCGCGCCGAAAACGCCCTTTTGCGGCGCAAACCCAAGCGCGGCAAGACAGTCGCAAAAGCGCTCGTAAAGCCTATTTGCGGGCTCGGGCGGAGCTGCCTCGAAAAAGCTCGGGCGGTTACCGTGCGAACAGTCGGCGAAAAGGGTGAACTGCGAGACCGCGAGAATTTCGCCGCCCACGTCGCCGAGAGAGAGGTTGGTTTTGCCGGCTTCGTCCGCGAAAATGCGAAGCTTAGAGATTTTCTGCGCGAGCTTTTCGCAGCGCTCCTCGCCGTCGCCCCCGGCCACGCCGAGAAGGATCAAAAACCCCTTGCCGATCTCCCCGACCGTCTCTCCGCCGACTTTCACCCGCGCGCCGAGCACCCGCTGTATGACAGCTTTCAAAACACCGCCCCCTTTTTTTGATATTATACACCGATAAGAAAAATAAAGCAAGAGCGGCGCCGCCATATTTTCCCGATGTTGACATTAGGCGCTTTCGGGTGTATAATAAAGGCGAGGAGGTCGGTAAAATGAGTGAAAAGGAATACGCCGTGACCCTGCTGAATAAAGTCCCCGAATATAAGCTCGGCTATGTAGTCGCTTATTTGCAGGGGCTGACCGCCGACGAGGCCGAAGACGACGAGTTTTGCGAAATGCTTCTCAAAGAAAGCGAGAACGAGACCGAAAAAGGCGAAGTCACCCTTGAAGAATTGGCCGAAATGTGCGGGGTCAACATAGATGAACTATAAAATTATAATCGAAAAGCCCGCGCAGAAGTTTATTCTGAAGCAGCCGCCACAACAGCAAAAGCGGCTTCTCTCCGCGATAAAAGGGCTTCCGTACAGCGGCGATATAAAGCCGCTAAAGGGCAGAAGCGGTTTCTTCCGTCTTCGCGTCGGGGATTACAGAATCATCTACACGGCAGACAACGGATTGCTTATCGTCTATGTCATCGCGGTCGGCAACAGAGGAGACATCTATAAATAAAATCAAAGCAGGCGTAAAAACGTCTGCTTTTTGTTTGAAAATTATTTTTAATATGTTTCAATCTGTCTCACTTATTCTCCAGCTCCGTTATCTTATCCACCCTTCTTTGGTGCCTTCCCCCTTCAAACTCGGTGTCGAGGAAGAGGTCTACCAGCTCGCATGCAAGGCCGGGGCCGACGACTCTGCCGCCCATGCAAAGGCAGTTTGCGTCGTTGTGAAGCCGGGTATACTTCGCGGAAAAGGCGTCGGAACATGCGCAAGCGCGAATCCCCTTGATCTTGTTCGCGGCGATGGAAATCCCTATCCCGGTCCCGCAAAGGAGTATCGCCTTGTCGATCTTCCCTGCAACGATATCGCGGCAGGGCCTTTCGGCGGCGTCGGGATAGTCTATCTTCTCGCCGGCGGCGATGCCGTAGTCGATAAACTCTATCCCCCGCTCTTTAAGGTGCTCGCAGATCGCGATTTTAAGCTCGACTGCGGCGTGGTCGTTTGAAATTCCTATCATTTTATAAGTCCCCTTTCAATAAGTTCTTTTTGATATTTCGTCATCATCGGCTCGGCGCCGTTCTCTATCTTTTTATTGACCGCCGAGAGTATTCTGTCAAGGCGTTCTGCGGTCTTTGAAATGTCCCCGCAAAGCTCTTCGACTATCTCTTTCCCCTCTTTAAGGGCGGAATCATATTGACTTTTCGTGATGTCCCCGCTTAAAAGAGCGGCGGTAAGCTCGTCAAGGTCTTGCACCGTGTATTCCCCGCTCGGAGTGAACACCACGTCGAGATATTTGTCTATAAACGCGGCGACACCGTCCGGGTCGAACTCAACCCTCTCGATCACGTCGACATAACAGACCGAAAGAGCGCCGTCCGGCTTATACATCGCGGTGACCGCCCGGCTTTTGCCGTCGGGGATAAGCTGCAACCACTTCATTCCCGCCCCGGCGACGGCGATGTCGCCCGCCTTTTTGTCGTGCCAATACATATACTTCCCCGAAACAAGGTCGATCATGCTCGCAAGGCCGCAAAAATCCTCGTTCTCGAGCCTAAACTGATAATACGGGAAATACTGGAACCCCCAGCCGATATCGCGGTCAAGCCTTTTTCGTTTCATTCGCTTTCTCCCTGTCCTTAAGCTTTTCGGCCATCGTGTTCTGAAGATATCTCGCCGAAAGCTTTGCCGCGCTCCCCGCCTCGTCTATATGCGATATCGCTGCCAAACACACCCCCGCCGCGCTTTGAAGCCTTTGGTTCGGCGGGGCGAGGCGGACTCGCTCGCTGTCGGCAAAAAGCTCGGTTTTAAGGCGCTCTGCGCAGTCGCCGGTTAAAATTATATCGCCCGGAGCGCTTTCAATAAAATCTTTAAGCTCGTCTTCTCCGGCGACTCGGTCGTCGAGCGCTTCTTTAAGTTCGCGGCCGTCCGAAAGATATCCCCCGAAATAGACCACGCCCTGCCTCGCCGAAAGCGCGGGGATAATCGTCCCCCTCGCCGAAGCGCAGCCGTATGCGAGCGCTTCAAGCGTCGACACCCCCACGCAGGGCTTGCCGAGGGCGCAGATTCCCTTTATCGCGGCTATGCCTATCCTAAGCCCGGTATAGCTCCCCGGGCCGGCCGAGACCGCGAACAGGTCTATATCCGAGAGCGAAAGCCCCGAATCTTCAAGGGTTCGCTTAAGGGTCGGCAGAATCACCTGCGAATGGGTAAGCTTGGTCAAAAAGGTATTCTCCGCCAAAAGCGTTTCGCCGCGCATTATCGCACAGGAGGCGATCTTCCCCGAGGTCTCTATCCCGAGGACGGCGGTTTGTTCGTCAAAAATCAAATCTCTCATCTCCGATAACGGTGATTTCGCGGCGGTCTTCGCCGACAGCCGAAAGCTCGATCACAATGCAGCCGCCGGGAAGCTCGTCGGCGATGTTTTCGCTCCACTCGACGGCGATAACGCAGTCGTCCGAGACATAGTCGAAAAACCCGGTCGAGTCGAGGTCTAACCCGCCGTTTACGCGGTACATATCAAAGTGGTAGAGGGCGGTCTTTCCGCGATATTCGTTGACGAGGGCGAAAGTCGGCGAGCTGACCTCGTCGCGCAAGCCCATACCGAGGGCTATTCCCCGGGTCATGGTGGTTTTTCCCGCGCCGAGCCCTCCGCGAAAAGCGATTATATCGCCGCCCCTAAGCCTTTCGCCTATCTTTTTTCCGAGCTCTATCGTCTCTTCCGGCGATGACGAATAATATTTTCGGGTCATCAGTATCCTCTCGTGCCGCTGATAGACTCGTCGTTCATTATCCATTCCATAACTTCGATGACGCGGTAGTCGGCGTCGGTGTCTCTGATTATAACGCGCTCGATTCCGCTGTTGATGACCACCCTTTTGCAGAGCGAGCAGCAGACCGAATTTTTGATATACTCCCCCGTCGAGACCTCTCTCCCGACGAGGTACATAGTCGCCCCGATCATCTCTTCGCGCGGGGCGCTGATGATGGCGTTCATCTCGGCGTGAACCGAGCGGCAGAGCTCGTATCTCTCCCCCCTCGGGACCTGAAGCCGTTCGCGAACGCAGTCCCCGAGGTCGCAGCAGTTCTGCCTTCCCCTCGGCGCGCCGACGTAGCCGGTCGAGATGATTTGGTCGTGGTTGACGATCACCGCGCCGTATCTGCGCCTAAGGCAGGTCGATCGCGCCGAAACGGTATCGGCGATGTCGAGATAGTAATTGATTTTGTCCCGTCTTTCCATTTTAACGTCCTCCGAATCAAAAGTCGCTGCGGGAGCCCCGCGGCATATTCACGGAACCATTTTAACACATTTTCGCAGAGTTTGCAATAGTTGAGGGGAAGAGACCGCAAACCGGGGTGTTCGCCTACAATACATCTTGTACAATAAGAATAAAAAAAGAAGAAGAATGTGCCCAAGTGTGGTAAGATAAGATAGCCCACAAATCACTACCGCCAGAAAGGAAGCACATTCTTCATGAACATTATAACACAAGAAGCCCGTTACCGTCAATCCCTGATGAAATATGCGGAGAAATACGGAGTATCGCGAGCAAGCAGAAAATACAATAAAGCACGGTCATATATCTACTTTTGGAGAACGCGCTGGGACGGAACGGAATCGTCATTGGTAAATCAGTCCCGCAGACCTCATCATCACCCAAATGAGCATACTCCCGAAGAGATAACTTTGATTAAGCGCTATCATCGCAGAAGTCCCGATTTAGGTCTTACCGAGCTTTGGTACAGGCTTAAAAAGAAAGGCTATACTCGCCGCCCTGAGAGCCTTTACAGAGTCATGAGAAAGCTTGGAATGATAGAGGGCCCAAAGCCTAAACAGAAGCGAAAATCAAAGCCCTATGAACAGATGACACATCCCGGGGAGCGAGTTCAGATAGACGTTAAGGTGGTTCCTCTGAAGTGTCTTGCAAATCCGGAGGAAAGACTGTATCAGTATACAGCTATTGATGAATACACCAGATTGAGATATTTAGGAGCATATGCGGAACAGAGTACATATTCATCTGCGGATTTCTTAGAAAAAGTCTACAAGTGGTTCAAGAGAAAGGGAGTGACGGTAGAATGCGTTCAGACCGACAACGGATTTGAATTTACGAACAAATTTTCAAACAGCAAACGAGACTTACCGACAAGATTTGAACTTACCGCGAAAAAACTCGGGATAAGGCATAAGCTTATTCGGCCCTACACTCCGCGGCACAACGGCAAGGTTGAGAGGAGCCACAGAGAGGATCAAAAGCGCTTCTATGACGCGCACAGATTTTATTCTCTCGCAGATTTTGGTGCGCAGCTCGCTGCGCACCAAAGAAGATCCAATAATCGCCCTATGAGGCCGTTGCTATTCCTCTCTCCTTACGAATTCTTTGCTTTTAATGTACAAGATCATTGACAAACTGACATGAGGGGGAGAGACCGCAAACCGGGGTTGGATAGAGGATTAAGGGGAGCGAAGAGAGAAAGAGAGCTGATGACGCTGTTTAAAGGAACAAGCAGTGAAAGCGTTTTTGCTCCCATTTTCTTGTGCGAAATTAAAAACTTTTGCCCGCCCGCAGCCACCCGCTGTAAAAAGGTATTCGCTGCGCTAAGGGACATTTCTATTGCACATTAACTGGGTACAAACTTAAAAGCAAGACTTATTCCCGCCCAAAAGCCTCTGCCCCCTGTGAAAAGGTATTCGCTGCGCGAATGATATTTTAAGCGCTCCGCCCGAGTTGGGAGACCGCCGAAGGCGGGCTCGCAGCGACGCTGACAAAAAAGACCTTTTTCGCAAAGTTTTGGGCGTCGCTTGCGCCCACCCCCTACCCCCTCCCGCGGGGAGGGGGAATTTTTATCAAACATGGTGTTAGATCAAAGACAAGGTGCGTTTCCACCCGCCGACCCACGCGTAAAAGGTATACCCGCGAACTCGCTAACCGCTCGTTCGGGGTATGCTATTTGAATCGCTCCGCCGATTTAGGGAGACCGCCGAAGGCGGGCTCGCAGCGACGCTGACAAAAGAAATCTTTATAACAAAGTTTTGGGCGTCGCTTGCGCCCCCGTCCTGCTCGTGCCGCTTTCACCGCACAGGTATGCCCCACAGTATCCGCAGAACAGCTTCGTTGTGAGAAGATAATCGTCCTCTGCCTTATGCCTCGCAGGGGCTTTTTTATTTTCCGAGAGCCGGTTCTGCACCCTGTCGAACACATCTTTAGAAACGATTGCGGGTATGCCGTCGGGGATAATAATGTCGCGGTATGTATACTCCCCGATATATCTGCGGTTTTTCAAAAGGTGCTGAACGCTGTTGTAATTGAGCGGCAGACCGCGGCTGTACATATACGCAAGCGACAGCGCCGAGCCCTTTATCCCGCGCGTGTTTAGACCCTGTATCATAACGAGGGGCTTCGCGCCGCTGCCAAATGTAATATAATCGAACTGCCTGCCCGAAATATCAAGTTTTGATTCTTTGGCGTTGTACATCATAAAAACGCTCCCAAAATTCCGAAGTTTATGGTTAGACTCTATTAGCACTGTATTTTATTTTCCGTTCTCCCGAAGAATCCGAATCGAGGCTTCTTTCAGCCTCTCACTCATCGGCGACTTCGGGTCGAAGCACATCTCCACAAACTTCTCTATCTCGGGGTCGGTTTCGGACAGCCGCACCCCAAAACCGCTTTTCACCGATATTGCAAATTAACCTCAATGTATGCGCTATTTCTTGCCATTCGCTCTCGCTCGCCGTTGCGGCTTGGCTCGCGTAGCTCATGGAGAAATAGTGCATACATGCAATCCAAAGCGCTCTCACCTTTGCGAAATTTTAGGCTTTCTCAATCGTCTCTCTTTCTGCGTTTTAAAATCTTTTCCTGCGCTTTGAAAGCAGCCCGCAGACTGTCATTCCACCAACGAAAAAGACCCCCTTCGGGGGCCGAAAAAGGGGCCCCGAAAATGCGAAAGCATTTTGGGGGAAAAGGCGGAGCAGCGGAGCGAGTGAAGCGGCGATTTTGAAAAAAGCGCCGCAAGCGATACGAAGCTTGCGACGCCGTGGCTAACTACGCTAATTTGATACAATGGTATCCGCCTTGATTGTGTAGTTTTAGCCGAACCTTATGTCATGTGATATCCTGTTTTCTGCATCCCATTCAATTACAGCCATATCGCCATCCTCGATGATGATATTCATCTTGAATCTCTTCAACAATGTAATCGTCGCTCATGCAATGCATATCCGAAGTGCCACAACTGACTAAATTATAGGTATCGGAAAAATAAAACAGTGATAGAGCTTTTGCAAGGGATACTTTCTCTTTTTCGGCAAGACGTACCACAATCCTTGCATATTTTTTTTGCAGCAATACTGGGTTTGCTGTCATATCGGTTCGCTCCCCTCAAACTTTAAAAATTGTAATGCGAGTTCAGTTCTAAAGCATATCTGAAGATTAGCTTCTTCATATCTGAGTCTATTTAATGCCTCGGATTTGTCAATCAGTCCATCCAAGAACAGTTCAACTGTATTAAATACTTTGTCGTTTGCAACTCCGCCAATTACTAAATCATAATCTGTGTGGTCATTGCCAGAACGACATGAAAGAATAAAATCAAGCCATTCTTCGCAGTAAGTGTCAAACCTGAGAACCCGCAAAACATTTGTAAACTCTTCTGACAATATGTACTTTGATACTATACCGTTCAATCCACGATTTTTAAATTTTAAACACCATTTATATGCCTGAGAATATATCGGAGTAGTATAAAATCCCTTTCCAAAATCAACATTGGCTCTTGAATGAAGAAGGTCAGGGCACGACACTTCTACTTGAGAGCCATGATAAAGTATCATACAGTAACTCCTTTCTCCTTCATCACATTGAGAATATCGTCAATAATGTAATCCTTACTTTGAGTATGCAAAACTTCATAGCAAGGAACGATATAGCTTTCGAGTATGTCGCTTTTTTCTGCTAAAGCATCGTATACTTTCTTGCCATCAACTCCAAGTCTAATAGCAAGATTTTCAATGCAAAATATAACAAACTCGACATTGCTTTGTGAAATAGAAGAACTATTCATACGATTACCTCATTATCAGACTCATTAGTTCTCTAATAGTATACCATATCCTCGTGGAAAAATCAACTACTAACAAAAGTCTTTCTTCATACGTCTATTTCCCAAAGAATGAAAAATGGCGATTTTGGGAAATAGGCAGTGCTTTGCCGCATACTGTGAACGGGGCAGTAATTTGAGTAGGGCATCATAACTCGCCTAAACATTTCACAGACGTTTTCTTATGCGGGAATGTCTGTTTATGCACCACAAACATTATACTTCGGTTTTCTTCATTTGTCACGGGTTTATTGAAAATATATAAGGAAAGTCCGAAAATATATGTGGGGGGTCAATAAAAGAATTATTGATAATAAACCTATGGTTATCGCCGTGACCATGGGTCTATTGTGTTTTTAAGATTATTTCTTTAAAATGTAATTACCGATGTCTGAGCTTGTATTGATTATCCCTTAAAGACTGCTTCGCAGCCGATACTATGTCATACAAAACGGTTCTTTCATACTCGCTGCAATCGGAAAGCAAGATTGCGAACTGATGATTTTGGAACTTCAGTATGTTATCAAGATTATCCGCTAACAGCTCGTCCGCTGTTGCGTTGAGCGCGTTTGCAATGTCAATGAAAGTTTTAAGGCTCATTGCTTTATAACCGTTTTCTATGTAGCTGATGTAGGTTGGCGAACAGTCTGCTTTTTCTGCCAAGGTTTGCTGGGAAAGTCCTCTCCTCCGACGGATGTCCTTGATTCTCTTCCCGATTAAAATTAAATTCACTGCCATGTTAGGCACCTCCATGATAAAAGATACCTATATTATAAA
>CANQUJ010000020.1 GCA_947627005.1 uncultured Clostridia bacterium | reverse complement strand
TAGTCGCAAATGGGCGCAAATCCTGAATTTTTCGGCAAAACACAGACTTTACAACATCGAAAAATTGTGTTATAATAGATATGAAAACGCCCCTTTCTGCCAAAGAGTTTTATGTTGCAATGACACGCGCGATGAAGAAAATCTACATTATTTCCGAAAGTGACACACTGATTCTTAAGTAACTGAATATGCAAATTGCTTATGTCCGAATATTTGAAAGGCACGCCGCGCGGTTTGTTGTTTTGCGCACAATGGAAAGCAGGGGCTATGAGATAACACCGCGGTGATACCGCAGAGTCTCCTAAGATAATAATTAAAAAATTCCACACGGATTCCAAAAAACCGCCACGAGTATTCCTAACTCGCGGTTTATTCTGTAATTACCGACAGAGGTCGGAATTATGAAAGGTGGTATAAACCGTGAAGAAAAAATCAATAGTTATAACCGCTGTGGCGGCGGTTTTCGTACTGTCGGCGGGGTGCTCGACCGCATTTGCCGCCGAATACGACGCTTTCGGCTATCTTATCGGGAGACAGCGCAGCGCCTCGCGCAATGAACTTTACGCACAGGCGGAAGAACTCCCCGAAGAGGAGCAGGACGCTTTCCTTGCGGAGAACGGCATAGGCGAGACCCCCTACTCCGAAGAGGCTGCGGCGGCTTACAGCTATGTCGGCGGACAGCAGAGAGGCGCGTCTTACCGTCAAGGCGACGACGACGGCACATGGGATATGTCCGGGTACAGCTATCAGACAGGACAGCAGCGCGGCTCGAGCTATCACCAATAAAAGGCACCCCCGCGCATAAAAAGCAATAAAAACAGAATTTGCGAAACGGCAGACCGTCCGAGCGGCGGTTTGCGTTTTGCGTTGTTTAGGAGAGAGAACATATGGCTTACCTATTGGCTGTCGATGACGAAAGGGATATTGTAGAACTTATTTCCCGCTTTGCGGAGCACGAGGGTCATACCATCGACGCAGCGGACAACGGCATAGAAGCGCTTCGGCTATGCGGCGAGAACGATTACGACCTGATCATTCTCGACATTATGATGCCGCAGACAGACGGATTCACGGTCTGCAAAAAGCTGGCGAAAAAAAGAAAACCCCCGTTATCATGCTGTCGGCGCTCGCGCGAATCGGGGTCGGCGACTGCCAGTTGATGTTATTTTCCATATTTTGTAATCCTTTCGTTTTTTTCGAGGGCTGAACTTTGCGCATTTTGCAACCGCCCTCACTTATACCCCCGAAAACGGCAAAAGTTGCACAAAACAGTGCAACTTCCGAAAAAATTTTTTTCAAATCGGCCTTGAAGTCCAAATGTTTGGACTGGACAGGGGGTGGCGATAAAAAACGCGAGATGAAAGACGAAGAGGCCGTCGCGAGTATGTTCGGCATAGAGGAAGCATTGTAAAGTCGCGAACAGGCGACGGTTTTAATCCGCTCTATATAAATAGGGCGGATTTTTTTGCGGATCGGCGCGATTCCCGCTCCTTGTCCTGTTATTTTCAAAAATATATGATATAATGAAGTCGTTAAGGGGGTAAAAACTATGAACCAACAGAAAATCGGCGCGTTTATGCGCGAGCTTAGACTCGACAAAGGCCTAACCCAAGAGCAGCTTGCCGAGCGGCTCGGGGTTTCCAACCGAAGCGTTTCGCGGTGGGAGAACGGCAACAACCTGCCCGACCTAAGCCTTTTGTTAGAGCTTGCAAGGCTTTACGGCGTTGGGGTCGACGAAATTTTAGACGGGAATCGAAAGGAGACTCATATGGACGAACAGACCGCCGAAGCGATCGAAAAGGTCGCGGACTATGCGAACGAGGAAAAAGCGCGGTTTAAAAAGACTCTGCGCGGGCTGCTGATATTGTCGCTTATAATGTCTTTTGCGACGGTTTTTATCGGCGTTTTCGAGCTTGAGGGCAGGCTGCCGAGCTTTTTAATCGGCTTCTCGAACGGCGTAAATTTAGGGATATTTATTTTGCTGCTTGTCCTTTTAAGCGCCGCGGGAACGAAGTTTAGGGCGGCAAAGCTTAAGCTGTTAAACAAAATCAAAGGCAAGGGGGATAGCAAATGACCGCGACAAGGATTTTAATAATGCTCGGCGGACTTATAGTCGCTGCGGCGTTCATAACAAAGCATTTGCTCGACAAAGCCGGCCGTATCCCCGATTGGGCGTACATCATCGCCTACGTCGCCGCGATAGTTCTTCTTGCGGCGGGGATGTTCTTCGGTCGCCGAGGCGGGATGTGACGCTTGAATTTTAATGGTGCCGGCGTTGAGGTGCGCAGCTCCTGCCGAGATGAGGGTTTTATAAAGGTGGACTCCTACGTTGAGGGCGCAGCTCCTGCCGGAGCTGCGAAATTTATAAAGGTGGACCCCGGCGTTGAGGCGCAGCCCCTGCCGGAGCCGCGAAATTTATAAAGGGGGAACCCCCGGCGAGGGTTCCCCCACGCGAAAACTGTCCACAGGACAGATTTTCGCTCCCCCTCCTGCGCTTTTTTTAGTAATGGAGATTTCGCAGCCTGCGGGCTGCGACCAAAGGGCGCCGCCCTTTGGAAACCTGCCAACCTTTTGAAAAAGGTTGGATCGAAAACTTTTAGTTTGGCTTGACCGAAAACTTTTGGTTTTCGCAAGCTCAACAAAAAAATCTCCCCCGATCGCTCGGGGGAGAAAGTTTTATAAGGCTTGTTCGCGATTAAGCGTTGATAGCAACAACAACGCCCGAACCGACGGTTCTGCCGCCCTCGCGGATAGCGAAGCGGAGACCTTCTTCAATCGCGATAGGAGTGATGAGCTCGACGTTCATCTCAACGTTGTCGCCCGGCATGCACATCTCAACGCCCTCGGGAAGGGTGATGACGCCGGTAACGTCGGTGGTTCTGAAGTAGAACTGCGGTCTGTAATTGGTCATAAAGGGAGTGTGGCGGCCGCCCTCTTCCTTCTTAAGAACATAGACCTGGCCCTTGAACTTGGTGTGAGGGTGAATGGATCCGGGTTTGCAGAGAACTTGACCTCTTTCGATGTCTTTTCTCTGAACGCCGCGAAGAAGTGCGCCGATATTGTCGCCCGCCTCAGCGTAGTCGAGGGTCTTGCGGAACATCTCGATACCGGTGACGACGGTCTTTGCTCTCTCTTCGGTAAGGCCGATGATCTCGACTTCGTCGCCGAGCTTAAGGGTGCCTCTCTCGACTCTGCCGGTGGCGACGGTGCCGCGGCCGGTGATGGTCATAGTGTCTTCAACAGGCATAAGGAACGGCAGGTCGGCCTTGCGGTCCGGAGTCGGGATATAGTTGTCGACAGCGTCCATAAGCTCGAGGATCGAGGCATACTCGGGGGCGTTCGGGTCGGTAGAGGTGGATTCGAGAGCCTGAAGAGCCGAGCCCTTGATGATCGGGATATCGTCGCCGGGGAACTCATACTTAGAGAGAAGATCGCGAATATCCATCTCTACGAGTTCAAGAAGCTCGGCGTCGTCGACCTGGTCGACCTTGTTCATATAAACAACGATAGCCGGAACGCCGACCTGGCGGGCGAGAAGAATGTGCTCGCGGGTCTGGGCCATAGGGCCGTCCGAAGCGGCGACGACGAGGATCGCGCCGTCCATCTGCGCCGCGCCGGTGATCATGTTCTTAACGTAGTCGGCGTGGCCGGGGCAGTCGACGTGAGCGTAGTGGCGCTTGTCGGTCTCATACTCAACGTGAGCGGTATTGATGGTGATTCCGCGCTCTCTTTCCTCGGGGGCCTTGTCGATCATGTCGTAAGCCTCGAACTTGGCCTGGCCTTTCATGGCGAGAACCTTGGTGATGGCGGCGGTAAGAGTGGTCTTGCCGTGGTCAACGTGCCCGATGGTTCCGATGTTTACATGGGGTTTTGTTCTTTCAAATTTCTGCTTTGCCATTGGAATTTCCTCCCTTTAGTAACATTTGATAATTAGATTTTAACAGATTTGATATAAAAATGCAAGCGTTATGCCGACATTTTTAAAAATTTGAAGCCGTTTTTTGATGATTTAACGGAAAAATCAGTTGTCGGACTTCCTGCGGGCGCTCATAATGCTCTCGGCGACAGACTTCGGAACCTCGGTATAGCTGTGAGGCTCCATCGTATACTGGCCGCGGCCCTGGGTTTTAGAGCGAAGGTCGTTAGAGTATCCGAACATTTCGGAGAGCGGAACCAGCGCGTCGACCTGTGCGACGCCGTTGTTGGTCTCCTGTCCGAGGATCTGGCCTCTTCTCGAGTTAAGGTCGCCGATGGCGGTTCCCATATATTCCTCGGGGACTATGCAGGCTACCTTCATAATAGGCTCCAATATGACCGGGTCGGCCTTCTTCATAGCGTCTTTAAACGCCATAGAGCCGGCGATCGAGAACGCCATCTCCGAAGAGTCGACTTCGTGATACGAGCCGTCGTAAAGGGTCACCTTGACGTCTACTACCGGATATCCCGCCAGAACGCCCGACTTCATCGCGCCCTGAATACCCTTGTCAACGGCGGGGATATATTCCTTAGGAATAGCGCCGCCGACGATGTTGTTGATGAACTCGTAGCCCTTGCCGGATTCGTTCGGCTCGAGCTTGATCTTGACGTGGCCGTATTGACCTTTACCGCCCGACTGCCTCGCGTATTTGCACTCGACGTCGGCAAGCTTTCTTACGGTCTCTTTATAAGCGACCTGCGGCGCGCCGACGTTCGCCTCGACTTTAAACTCGCGCAACATTCTGTCCACGATGATTTCAAGGTGAAGCTCGCCCATTCCGGCGATGATGGTCTGTCCGGTCTCTTCGTCGGTCCAGGTTTTAAAGGTCGGATCCTCTTCGGCGAGCTTTGAAAGCGCGATCGCCATCTTTTCCTGTCCGGCCTTGGTCTTGGGCTCGATCGCAAGGTTGATAACCGGCTCGGGGAACTCCATCGACTCGAGGATTATCGGGTGCTTCGGGTCGCAAAGAGTGTCGCCGGTTGTGGTGTTTTTAACTCCTACGACCGCGTAGATATCGCCCGCATAGCAGGTCTCGATGTCTTTGCGGTGATTGGAGTGCATCTGCAAAACGCGGCCCATACGCTCGTTGGCGCCTTTGGTGCAGTTTAAAACGGTCTCGCCGGCGTTAAGGGTCCCGGAATAGACTCTGAAGAAGCAGAGCTTGCCGACGAACGGGTCGGTCGCGATCTTAAACGCAAGCGCGGCGAAAGGCGCGTTGTCGTCAGAGGGGCGGGTCTCTTCTTCGTCGGTGTCGGGGTTGATTCCCTTAATGTCGGGAATGTCGGTCGGCGCGGGCATATAGTCCACTACGGCGTCCAGAAGCTTCTGGACCCCTTTGTTTTTGTAAGAGGTTCCGCAGGTTACGGGAACCATTTCGTTGGCGATAGTCGCCTTGCGGATACCGGCCTTGAGCTCGTCTATGGTAAGCTCTTCGCCGCCGAGATATTTTTCCATCAAGGCGTCGTCCGATTCCGCTACGGCTTCGACAAGCTGCGAACGGTATTTTTCGGCGTCCGCAACCATATGCTCGGGGATCTCTTCAACTCTGATGTCCTTCCCGAGGTCGTCGTAATACATATAAGCCTTCATTTCAAGAAGATCTATGATCCCTTTAAAGAAGGTCTCGCTTCCGATGGGAAGCTGAATCGGCACTGCGTTGCACTTCAGACGGTTGTGGATCATTTCGAGAACGTGATAGAAGTCGGCTCCCATAATGTCCATCTTGTTGACGTATATCATTCGGGGAACGTTGTATTTGTCTCCCTGTCTCCATACGGTCTCGGTCTGGGGCTCAACGCCGCCCTTGGCGCAAAGAACGGTCACCGCGCCGTCAAGAACTCTAAGCGAGCGCTCGACTTCGACGGTAAAATCGACGTGGCCGGGGGTGTCAATGATATTGATTCTGTGGCCCTTCCAATAGGCGGTGGTCGCGGCGGAGGTTATGGTGATTCCTCTCTCCTGCTCCTGCTCCATCCAGTCCATCGTGGCGCTGCCGTCGTGGGTCTCTCCCATCTTGTGGTTGATACCGGTATAGAACAGAATACGCTCGGTGGTGGTGGTCTTGCCCGCGTCTATATGAGCCATAATACCAATATTTCGGGTCATTGACAAAGATACGTCTCTTGCCATAAATAATCTCCATTTCTCACGGGGAGGACGCGGCCCGTACTCTCCCCGCCGATGATATCAGTATCAATATTCCCCGCAAATTTATATGCGGGTGCGCCGCGGTAGGGTTATTACCAGCGGAAGTGTGCGAACGCCTTGTTGGCGTCTGCCATTTTGTGGGTATCTTCGCGCTTTTTAACAGCGCCGCCGGTTCCGTTAAGGGCGTCAAGGATCTCTCCTGCGAGTCTTTCCTTCATCGTCTTTTCGTTGCGGCTTCTGGAATAGGTCGTGAGCCATCTTAAGCCCAAAGTCTGTCTCCTCTCGGGTCTGACTTCCATAGGGACCTGATAGGTGGCGCCGCCGACTCGGCGGGCCTTGACCTCGAGGTTGGGCATAACGTTCTCCATCGCCTGCTCAAAGGCTTCGAGAGCGGGTTTGCCCGACTTCTGCTCAACGATCTCGAATGCGCCGTAAACTATCTTCTGCGCTACGCCCTTCTTACCGTCAAGCATAATGTTGTTGATAAGTCTGGTGACGAGCTTTGAATTGTAGATAGGGTCCTGCAAAACATCGCGCTTTGCAACGTTACCTCTTCTCGGCACTTTACTTCCCTCCTTCATAGAATGAATTCATTGGTACTCGTTTTCACCCGAACTTCGGTTCGGGCGACCTCGTCAGCACACTCGGAGGCACCCTATACATTTTATTTTAATGTATATGATAAACTCCACAGTGACTGTGGCGGATTTGCGATTTCCGGGCTTATAACTATTTGGCCTTCGGGCGCTTGGCGCCGTATTTAGACCTGCCCTGCATTCTTTTTGCGACTCCCTGCGCGTCAAGAGTTCCGCGGATGATGTGGTATCTTACGCCCGGAAGATCCTTAACACGGCCGCCGCGAATAAGAACAACGCTGTGCTCCTGAAGGTTGTGGCCTATGCCGGGGATATAAGAGGTTACTTCGGTTCCGTTGGTAAGCCTTACTCTTGCGATCTTTCTCATGGCCGAGTTAGGCTTCTTCGGGGTCTGGGTCTTGACAGCGGTGCATACGCCTCTCTTCTGCGGGCAGCTTTGGTCTATAACAGTCTTCTTTTTAGAGTTGTAGCTCTTCTGAAGGGCCGGAGACTTAGACTTATCCGCGAGAGTGCTTCTTCCTTTGCGAACCAGTTGGTTAAACGTCGGCATACTTTCTCTCCTTTCTTTGATATTTTTGATACATAACCCCAAGCCGCGCCGCATGCGCGGAACAGCTCATAGTTTTGCATACTACGTTATTATACAGGCTCGTTTCGATTTTGTCAAGAATATTTTTCACGGAATTTCGCCGAAAATAAGGCTTTCCCGCATAATTTTTTGGGCTATTTTGCGGAAAAGTGCGTTTTATATAAAAGCCGAAGCGCGGGCCGCCGAAAAACCGCCCGCGCCCCGTATTTTTTAAGCGAACTGCGCGTTATAAAGCTGTTTATAAAAAGTCTCGCCGGACATAAGCTCGGCGTGGGTGCCGCGCTCGACTATCTCGCCGTCTCTTACAACCAAAATAATGTCCGCGCCCTGTATAGTCGAAAGCCGGTGGGCGATGACGAAGCAGGTTTTGTCCGCCATAAGGGTTCGCATAGCGCGCTGAATCTGTATCTCGGTCCGGGTGTCTACGTTAGAGGTCGCCTCGTCAAGTATCAGCAGCGAAGACTTTAAAAGCATCGCCCGCGCTATCGTCATAAGCTGCTTCTGCCCCTTTGAGATATTCGAGCCGTCGTCGTCCAAAACGGTGTCATAGCCATCCGGCAGGGTCATGATATACTCGTGGATTCCGCAGGCGCGGCAGACCCTTTCAACGTCTTCGATCGTCGCCGATTCGCTGCCGTAGGCGATATTTTCAAACACCGTTCCGTTAAAAAGCCAAGTATCCTGCAAGACCATCGAATAGTTAAGCCGCAGACTCTTCCTTGTGAGGTTTTTTATCGGGTGGCCGTCAAGCCTTATCTCTCCGCCGTCGACGTCGTAGAACCGCATCAAAAGGTTTACTATCGTGGTCTTTCCGGCGCCGGTCGGGCCGACTATCGCTACAAGCTCGCCCCGATTTATATCGAGCGAGAGGCCGTGGATAATCTCCTGCCCTTTTATATAGCCGAATCTCACGTCGTCGAGGGCGACGTCTCCCTTCGCGCCGTTAAGCTCGTATGCGTCGGGCGAATCGCTCGGCTCGGGGTCTTCGTCCAAAAGCCTGAAAACGCGCTCCGCCGCAGAAAAGGCGGATTGCAGCTCTCCGAATATGTTCGCGATCTCGTTTATCGGGCCGCTGAATTTTCTCGAATACAAGACGAAGGTAGAGATGTTTCCTATCGTTATCGCGTTTTTAAGATAGAGTATCGCGCCGAAAAAGCTTACCAGCGAGAGGGAAAGGTTGTTTACAAAGTTTACCGACGGGCCGGTAACGCTGCCGTAGTATTCCGCGCGGTAATACGCCTCGCAGGTATCGTCGTTCTGCCTGTCGAACTTCGCGACGGTGTTTTTCTCTTGGCTGTAAGCCCGAAGGGTCTTCTGTCCGCTTATCATCTCTTCCACAAAGCCGTTTAATTCGCCGAGCTTTGCCGAGCGCTTTCTGAATAGCGGCCTTGTAAATCCGGTGATCTTTTTGGTAAGAAAGATCGAGAGCGGAACGGTAAACGCGAAGACCAAAACGAGGAGCGGCGAGATTTTTATCATCATAATAAGCGACCCCAAAACGGTCACGGTGCTCGCTGCAATCTGTACGAAATCGTGCGAAAGAGAGGTGTTTATAGTGTCGATATCGTATGAGATGCGGCTTAAAATGTCGCCGGTCTGGTTGCGGTCGAAATACCCCACCGGCAGCACGGTCAGCTTGTTGAAGACGTCGCTTCTCATTCTGTTTATGACCTTTCGGCTTATGACTATCATCAGCCTCGTCAGCATATACGAAAGCACTCCGGAGAGGATATAGAGGACTATCATTATAACCGCGTAGCGCCAAACGCCCGAAAGGTCTACCCTTCCGGTCTCGTCGTGAAGCTCGATGGAATCTATCGCAAGACCCGAGAAATACGGCCCCGCGAGGGCAAGAAGGTTTCCGCCGATGGTAAGCGCTATCGCCGCCGCCAAAAGAACCTTGTGCCTCATCAGATAGGGCATAAGGCGGCCGATTATCGCCGTTTTTTTCATCTTAACTCTCTCGCTCATGCCGTCGCCTCCCCAAGCTCGATTCCGCCGCCTATCTGCGATCTTCCGATCTCGCGGTAAAGCTCGCAGCTTGCCATAAGCTCGTCGTGGGTCCCCATTCCGATGACCTCGCCGTTTTCCATAACTATGATTTTTTCTGCGTGCATAATAGAGCTTATCCTCTGCGCGATGATGATCTTTGTCGCGTCGGCGTGGTTAAGCCTTATCTGCTCGCGAAGCTTAGAATCGGTCTTATAGTCGAGCGCGCTCGAAGAGTCGTCCAAAATCAAAATCTCCGGCTCGCCGGCAAGCGCCCTTGCGACCAAAAGCCGCTGCTTCTGCCCGCCCGAAAGGTTCGCGC
Source organism: uncultured Clostridia bacterium (assembly GCA_947627005.1). Classification (GTDB taxonomy): domain Bacteria; phylum Bacillota; class Clostridia; order Oscillospirales; family Ruminococcaceae; genus Faeciplasma. Next base: position 25,133 of record CANQUJ010000020.1, on the reverse strand, counting down.
CCTTGATTGCGACCTCGCCGTCAAACCCGCCCTGCGCGTTGATAAATTCAAGCGCCTGCGCCTGCTTTGCGGCCTCGGTAAGGTCATCGTCCGAAAGCTCCCGCCCGAGGCGTATATTCTCGCGGATAGTGTCTTTAAACAAAGCGTCGTTCTGGAACACCACGCCGAATTTCGCCCTAAGGTCGGGGGTGGCGTAGTCGCGGATATCGACCCCGTCGATCTCAATCGCGCCGTCGGCTACGTCGTAGTATCTCATCAGCGCGCGGATTATGGTCGACTTTCCGGCGCCGGTCGCGCCGATTATTCCGAGGGTCTCTCCCCTCTTAAGCTCGAAATTCAGATTCTTGACGGCGAAGCTGCCCTTGTCGTATTTAAATGTGACGTTTTTAAAGGCGATGTGCGGCGCGTTTTCGGGGATAAACGAGAAGTGCGGCTCGGTCTCGTAGAGCTCTATCGGAGTCTCCAAAACCTCGAATATACGGGCCGAAGAGGCCGAAGCCCGCGAGAGCATGGTGAACATTCTGTTTATCGCCAAAAGCGCGTTTAAAACTATCGTGAAGAGGTTCATAAAGGCGATGATTTTTCCGACTTCGGTCTGTCCGCCCTGAACCCTGTAAGCCCCCGCGACTATTACCGCGACTATGCCGAGGTTCAAAAGAAGGCTCATGACCGGGTTTATAATCGCCATCGTCTTTTCGGCGGTGCGCTCGCGCTCGGTAAGGTCGTCGTTGACCTTTTTAAAGCGCTCTCTCTCGTAGTCGGACTTTGAAAGCGCCTTTATGACCCTTACCCCGACGGCGTTTTCGCGGACTACTCTTAAAAGCGAGTCGGACCCGCTTTGGACTATCTTAAAAAGCCTCGCGCCCTTGCGCGAAACGACGAAGGTTATTATCGCGACGAAGGGAAGAGTAGCCACCATAATAAGGGTTAAAACCGGGTCGAGGGTGAGCGTAACGATGATCCCGCCGACCAAAAGAATCGGCGCGCGGACCCCGAGTCGCTGCATCATTCCGACGGTTTGGTGCATAACGTAGGTGTCGCTCGTAACTCGCGAGATCAGCGAGGGAATGGTTATGTTATCCACGCTTCTTTCGGAAAGATAGGAGATCTTTTCAAATAAATCGTGCCTAAGCTTTCTTGTAAAATCGCGGGCGACCGCCGAGGCCATTCGGTTGGCGATGATGTTTCCGAACCAAGCGCAGAGCGAGCATAAAATCATCAGCACGCCCCAGACGATGACCGGGTTTATCTCGCCGAGAGGGATCAAGTCGTCGATTATATATGAAAGTATCCAGGGTATCGCAAGCTCGACAACGGTCCCTATGACCTTGACGAGAAACCCGAGCGACATTCGCGGAATAAACGGCTTAAGATATGGGCCCAACCGCCTCAAGAGCATCTCCTCCTAAAATCCTTTTAACTCAACATATTGTACCACATTCGGAGATTTTGTCAACAAAACCGCAATTTGCTTAATGATTTGCCGGCTTCCCCCTTTCCTGCTCATCATTATATATCAATAACTTCTTATAAATTATCTATTGACAATCGCGGCGGCGGGAATATAATAATATATGAACAGCTATTCATATGTTTTTTCAAGGGGGCTAAATTCATGGCGGAAGACAAAGAGCTTCAATGCGCCGAATGTCCGCACCACATCGAGTGCGGCGGAAAGAATATCGAGCTTGTAAAAAGGCTTGCGGACAAGATCATAACCGAAGAAGAGGCTTATTACGTCAGCGAGCTTTTCAAATCGCTCTCTGATATGACCCGCGTGCGGATACTCTTCTGCCTTTTGGGCGGAGAGATGTGCGTTTGCGACATTCAGGAGCTTGTCGGGGTAACGCAGTCGGCGGTCTCTCATCAGCTTCGCACACTTAAACAGGCCGGGCTGGTTAAATATCGCCGCGAGGGAAAATCGCTTTACTACTCCATCGCCGACGACCACGTTTCGACTATGCTGGCCACCGGGCTTGAACACATTTCCGAATAAAAAAGGGGGAATTTATATGGCGGAGAAAAAGATTAAAGACGAAGGCGAGAGCGGCGAGGTCAGAGAGCAGATAATAAAAATAATTCTCGCCGGCGGGCTTTTCGTCGGGTCGTTTTTCGCGGGGGGAGCGCTAAAGTTAGCGCTTCTGATAATCGCGTACGTCATAGTCGGGGCGGAGGTTATATTCAACGCCGCGAAAGAGCTTATCAGGGAACACTCAATAGACGAGGAATTTTTAATGTCCATCGCGACTGTCGGCGCGTTCGCCATTGGGGAATCTACCGAAGCCGTCGCGGTAATGCTGTTTTATTCTGTCGGCGAGCTTTTGGAGGACATAGCCTGCGAGCGCTCGCGAAGGTCGATAACCGCGCTTTTGGCGCTTCGGCCGGATAAAATAACCCTCAAGCGGGGCGGCGAGCTCGTCTCGGTCCCTCTCGAAGAGGCAAAGGCCGGGGATATCGCGGTCGCTGTCGCCGGGGAGCGGATAGCGGTCGACGGAATTATCATCAAGGGCGAGACCTCGCTCGACAATTCTGCGCTGACCGGCGAATCGGTTCCGATCTCCGCCGGGGTCGGCGACCCTGTTTTCGGCGGCGGAATTAACGCCTCGGGGACTATCGAGATAAAAATAACAAAGCCCTACGGCGAATCTTCGGCCGCAAGGATTCTGGAGCTTGTTGAAAACGCGCAGGAAAAAAAGGCGAAGACCGAGCGGTTTATCACGAGATTCGCGAGAAAATACACCGTTATCGTGGTCGCGCTGGCGCTTTTTATCGCGTTCGTCTGCCCGATTTTCACCGGCTACGCCGAAACATTCGTCTCTTGGCTTTATAAAGGGCTGACCCTTTTGGTGGTATCCTGCCCCTGCGCGTTCGTGATTTCGGTCCCGCTTAGCTTTTTCGCGGGGATAGGCTGCGCCTCGAAAAACGGAATACTCATCAAGGGGACGTCTTCCATCGAGACGCTCTCAAAGCTTAAAGCGGTAGCCCTCGACAAAACCGGGACCCTTACGAAGGGCGAGCTTTCGGTGGTTTCATACACCGGCGGCGAAGAGGCCCTAAGGCTTGCCGCCCACGCCGAGAGCCGCTCGACCCACCCGATCGCCAAGGCGATAGTAAAGGCATACGGAAAAGTCGACGACGGGATTATTGAAGAAGCCACGGAGCAGGCCGGAAAGGGCGTTACCGCGAAGATAGGCGAAGACGAGGTGTTCGTCGGAAAATGCGACGGCGAGGCCGAGGGGCTTGCGGTGGCGGTTATCAAAAACGGCGAAGAGATAGGAAAAATCTTCCTTAAAGACGAGCTTAAGCCGGACAGCGCCGCGGCGATATCCTCGCTTAGGGCACTCGGGGTAGAAGAGATCGCCATGCTTTCGGGCGACAGGCTTTCGGCGGCAGAAGATATCGCAAAAAAGGTCGGAATAACCGACGTAAGGGCGGAGCTTCAGCCCGAGGGGAAGTGCGCCGAGCTTGAAAAGCTTAAGGCCCGGGGTGCGGCCGCTTTCGTCGGCGACGGAATAAACGACGCGCCGGTCCTTGCGATGGCGGACGTAGGCGCGGCGATGGGCGGCCTCGGCTCCGACGCGGCGATAGAGACCGCCGACGTGGTCATTCTTGACGACAAGCTTTCAAGGCTGCCGACCGCCGTCAAAATCTCGAAAAAGACGATAAAAATAGTCTACGAATGTGTGGCGTTCGCCCTTTTGGCGAAGCTTGCGGTCATAGTCGCCGAGCTTTTCGGCTTCGCCGGAATGTGGGCGGCGGTCTTCGCCGACGTCGGGGTGACTATCCTCGCGATATTAAACGCCCTGCGCGCGCTGAATTATAAAGCAAAGTGATTTACAGGCAAAAAACTGCCCCTCTCCTTTCGGAAAGGGGCTTTTGTTATTGTATCTCCGTATCCTCGCAGATCATTCCGAACAGCTCGTCGATTCGCCCGCGTTCGCCCGAAAGCTCGAGATATCCGAATAGACATTCAAGCCCGGTCGCGCGGCGGTAATCCTGCGCGGAAGAGTGTTTCGGCGGGGTGACGCCGTCGGCGTTGCGGCCGCGCTTATATATCGCCTGTTCCTCTTCGGCAAGGCGGTCAAAGATTTTCTCTATCGCCGCCGACTGAAACTCGCAGCAGACGTATTTTATCGCCTCGTTGTGAAGCTTTGCGGCGGGCATATTCGCCTTGATCACTATCCTCTCCCTCACGAGGCGCTCGTATACCGCGTCGCCCAAAAAGGCCAGCGCCGCGACTCCGTATTGGTTTGCCTCTCGCTTAGTCATCGCTACCTCACATAGTCGAACTCGTAGCCGCAGACCGAAACGGTGTCGCCCTCTTCGATCCCCATTCGCTCGAGCTCGTCGATTATCCCGCTCGATTTTAAAACGAGCTGGAAGTGCTGAAGGCTTTCGTAGTCGTCCATATCCGCCATTCGCAAAACGTCTTCAAGCCAGTCCGCCTCGACGAAATACACGCCCTCTTCAACGGTTATCTCAAACTTGCTCTGCGAGGCTTCGGCCTCCTGCCAAAGGGGCAGAGGGTCAACCTCGAAGGCTTTAAGCGGCGGAAGGTCTTTCAGCATTTTATACGCGAAGGCAACAAGCTCGGCGGTGCCTTGGGTGGTCGCGGCGGAAATCGCGAAGAAGGGCAGCCCTTTGCCTTCGATATATTTTTTAAAGCTCTCGACCTGCTCGTCGCTTGCCATATCGCATTTATTCGCGGCGACTATCTGCGGCGCGTTCGCAAGCTCTTCGCTGAAGTTTCTAAGCTCGCGGTTGATGATCTCGTAGTCGGATATAGGGTCTCTTCCCTCGCTGCCAGAAACGTCGACTATATGAAGAATAAGCCGGCATCTTTCGACGTGGCGCAAAAACTCGTGCCCAAGGCCGACCCCTTCGGAAGCCCCCTCGATAAGCCCGGGGATATCCGCCATGACGAAGGAGTTTCCCTCCGAGATCTTGACCACTCCGAGGTTCGGGGTAAGGGTGGTGAAGTGATAGTTCGCGATCTTCGGCTTTGCCGCCGAAACTACCGATATAAGCGTCGACTTCCCTACGTTCGGGAACCCGACGAGGCCGACGTCAGCCAAAAGCTTAAGCTCAAGGCGGAGCTCTAACTTCTGGCCCTTAAAACCCGGCTTTGCGAACCGGGGTATCTGGCGGGTAGGGGTCGCGAAATGGGCGTTGCCGCGTCCTCCCCTGCCGCCCTTGGCGATCACCACCGGTTCGGAGCCGGACATATCCGCCAAAATTCTGCCCGATTCCCGCTCGATAACGACAGTCCCCCTCGGGACCCGGATAACGAGGTCTTCGGCGGACCTGCCGAATTTATTCGCTCCACGGCCGTTTTCGCCACGCTCGGCCTTGAATTTTCTCTTGTATCTGAAATCTATAAGGGTGTTAAGGTTGTCGTCCACCAAAAAGACGATATCCCCGCCCTTGCCGCCGTCTCCGCCGTCCGGGCCGCCCGCGGCGACGTATTTTTCGCGGTGGAATGATACCGCGCCGTCTCCGCCGTCCCCGGCCTCGACGGTTATGTTTGCCTCGTCTACGAATCCGTCGAACATTTTTTAGTCACTCCTTCGTAATGAAAATCCCGAGCCTTTAAGGACCCGGGATTCTGTCTTTTAAAAAAGGTTATTCAGCGGGGTAAACGCTGACCTTTTTGCGGTCGCGGCCGTATCTTTCAAAACGGACGGTTCCGTCGACCTTGGCGTAAAGGGTATCGTCAGAGCCGATGCCCACGTTTTCGCCGGGGTGAATATGAGTTCCGCGCTGGCGGTACAAAATGTTGCCGGCAAGAACCGACTGCCCGTCCGCCCTTTTCGCTCCGAGACGCTTAGACTCGGATTCGCGGCCGTTTTTAGTAGAGCTTACGCCCTTTTTGTGTGCAAAAAATTGCAAACCGATTTTTAACATTTATCACACCTCCGAAATGTCTGTCGTTATGTTTTCGGGATAATCTTCGCGAAGGGAGTTAAGGTGAAGCGCGAGGGATTCTATCAGAGCGCCGCCCTCTTCGCTTTTATCAATAAGCTTAAGCGATATCTCGTCTTTTTTTACCGCGACATCCGCCTTGATCTTAAAAACCTCGGTGATCGCGTTGCAGATAAGCATTACCGCGGAGGAGACCCCCGCGCAGACTATATCGCTTCCGCTGTCGTTGTATCCCGAATGTCCGCTTACGGAAAAGGAAATGAATCTTCCGCCGGACTTTTTAAAGGTTGAGCGGATCATTACGCCTTGATGGCTTCGATACGAACCTGGGTATAAGGCTGCCTGTGGCCCATCTTGCGGTGAGTCGAGCCCTTCTTGGGCTTGTAGGTAAAAACGGTGATCTTTTTGGATTTGCCGTTCTTTAAAACCTTGGCCTCGACTTTAGCTCCCGAAACATAGGGGGCCCCGACGGTAACCTTCTCGCCGTCTGAAACGGCGATGACTTTATCAAAGGATACGGTCTCGTCGGCTTCGACTCCGAGCTTTTCGATGAAAACGATATCGCCCTCGCGGACCTGATATTGCTTTCCTCCGGTTTCGATTACTGCATACATTATAGCGGCACCTGCCTTTTCTATAAAACTCGCTGCCTGCGGCGGGGCATAATATCCCTCTTTGTGCCGATGACAAGCGGCCTAAATAATATAGCATATAAGGCCGCAAAATGCAATCGTGCGAAGAAAAATTAACAAAAAATTTACAATTAGCTCAATCCCTCGACCTTTATCTTGCCGTCCTCGGCGGTGACGTTTATGGTTCTAAGCTTGATAACGCCGCTGTCGATGATAAGGTTTGCGATCTTGTCTTCGATCTCTTTCTGCAATACCCTGCGGATATCGCGGGCGCCGTATTTTTCGTCGTAGGCCATATCGGCGACGGCAAGCTCTGCCGCGCGGTCGTAGGTGAACATAATAAGCTTTTCGGAGAGCGGGGCTTCCATCTCTTTCAGCATGATGTGCGCGATGTCGGCGTAGTTTTCTTTGGTCAGCGGGTTAAAGACGACTATTTCGTCGACTCTGCTGATAAACTCGGGCCGCAAGAATTCGCGAAGCCCTTTTATCGCCCTATCGCGGGAAACCTGCGCAGCGGTCTTCTCGAATCCGATTCCGAGGGATTTGTCCGTCGAGCCGGCGTTCGAGGTCATGATTATGACGGTATTTTCAAACGAGACGTTTCTTCCCTGGGCGTCGTTGATGTGCCCCTCGTCGAGTATCTGCAAAAGAATATTCATGACGTCGGGGTGGGCCTTTTCTATCTCGTCGAACAAAACGACCGAATAGGGCTTGCGGCGAATTTTCTCGGTGAGCTGGCCCGCCTCGTCGTAGCCGACATAGCCCGGGGGCGAGCCGATAAGCCGCGAGACGGTGTGTTTTTCCATATATTCGGACATGTCGATCCTAACGAGGGGCTCGGTGGCGTCAAACAGCTCTGCCGCAAGGGTTTTCGCGAGCTCGGTCTTTCCGACGCCGGTCGGCCCGACGAAGATGAAGCTTGCGGGGCGCTTGCGCTCGGTCAGCTGGACCCGCGAGCGCTTTATCGCCGCGCAGACAAGATCGACCGCCTCGGGCTGGCCGACGATTCTCTTCGACAAAGCGTCGTGAAGGCTTCTTATCTTCTCGTATTCCGATTCGACTATCTTGTTCGCGGGTATCCCCGTCCAAAGCTCGATAACCTTCGAGAGGTCTTCTTCGTTGACCGTGACCGAATTTACGGTCGGTTCAAGCTCTTTCATTCTGTCTTCGACTCTTAAAAGCTCGGCCCGCTCGTTCGCGATGGCCTCATAGTCGGGGCTTTCGGCGCTCTCCTGCTCCGAAATTTTCTTCTCGCGCTCGGCCTTTTCGGCGGTAAGGTCGGCAAATTCGCCGAGCTCGGGTGTTCTTATGGAAGCGCTCGCGCAGGCTTCGTCCAAAAGGTCGATGGCCTTATCCGGCAGGAAGCGGTCGTTTATATATCTTTCGGACAGAACCGCGCACATTCTTACCGCCGAGTCGGAGATCTTGACGTGGTGGTAGTCTTCGTAGTATTTTTTGATCCCCATCAAGACCTGGACGGTTTCTTCAACCGTCGGCTCGGTAACCGTCACCGGCTGGAATCGGCGCTCGAGCGCGGAATCCTTCTCGATGTATTTGCGGTATTCCTTAAAGGTGGTCGCGCCGATTACCTGTACCTCCCCCCTTGAAAGGGCGGGCTTTAATATGTTCGCGGCGTTCATAGTCCCCTCGCTGTCGCCCGTCCCGACAAGGCTGTGGACCTCGTCGATAAAGAGGATTATGTTCCCCTCGCGCTTGACTTCTTCGATGAGGCCCTTAATCCTCGACTCGAACTGCCCCCTAAACTGCGTTCCCGCGACGAGGGCTGTCATATCGAGCAAAAACAGCCTCTTTCCTTTAAGGCGATAGGGAACGTTACCCTCTACTATTTTTTGGGCTATCCCCTCGGCTATCGCGGTTTTGCCGACGCCCGGCTCGCCGATAAGGCAGGGGTTGTTTTTCTGCCTTCGCGAGAGAATCTGCATAACCCTTCCGATCTCGCGCTCGCGGCCTATGGTTTTGTCAAGCTTGCCCTCTTCGGCGCGGGCGTTAAGGTCGGTGCAATAGGTTGAAAGAAACTTAAGCTCTTTGCCGTCGCGGCCCTTTTTCTCTCTCGTATCCGCCTTGCTGCCCTCGCGCTCTTCGGGCTGTTTCTGACCCCCGCCCATCTTGTTCAAAAAGTTAGAGATAAAGTTGGGCATAGTGTTCGACCCGCCCGGCTCGAACGAATCGCCGTCCGGCATCATCTGTTCGGCAAAGGCTTCGAGGTCTTCGTCGGTGATCCCCATCTGGTTCATATATTCCTCTATCTGGGGAATTTTGGCCTCTCTCGCGCAGATAAGGCAGAGGCCCTCGTTCTTCTTTTCGTTTCCGTTCATAGTCGTTATAAAAACGACCGCCTGTCTTTTTTTGCATCTTGAACAAAGCATAACCATTTTGCCTCCTATTTAAAGACCGATTTGAAGTCAAAATCGAAAAAGTATCTGAAGATGAAGGTTTTTTCAACCGTGCTTAGGTTAAGGAACATCAGCGAGTTTGAGGTGAAGTAGCAGACCAGCTTTACGACCTGGGACAAAAGGTATATCAATACCGCCCCCTCGGCAAGCCCGAGCGCCGCGCCCAAAAGCGAATTTATCGGCCCGATTATCGGGATCTTGTTGAGCCCCTTAAAGGCGTCCGCCACGATTCTCGATACCAAAAGAAGGATAAATGTCGCGGCTATCCATATTATGCCCTTCAGAACGGCTTTAACCGCCGGGGCTACCAGCGCGCTCTCTACCGCCTCGGCGGTGGCGCTTCTGTCGCCTTTCAAAAATACCGATACGGTGGATTTGAGGCTGCTTTCCGCGCCCGAAACGGTGTCCAAAATCTCGGCCAGTACCGCGGGCGAAACAACGTCGCCGACCAGCGCGCGGAGCATAGATTCGGTCACCGAGCTCTCCATCCCGGCCTCTATCGACTCGGAACTTTCGCCCGCGCCGTTGCCCTTTATCTCTTCGGCGATGTTTTTAAAGAAGTTCCCGCCCTTGGTTATAACTCCCTCGACTTCGGAATCGGTCATCTCGACTCCGTATCCGCCGCCGCTTACCGCCCCCGCGACTATGACCACAGGGTCGGTTTTAGAGGAGGAATCCTCGAGCGCGGTCATAATCGGCTCTTTGATGAAAGATTCGTAGATTATCGGCGAGGCGACCTCGCACAAAAGCCAGCTTACCGCCACCGAGGCGACCGTAAGTATCGCGAGGACAACGCTTCGCATAAGCCCGCGCTTTCCGCCGGCGTAGAGATATATAAGCCCTATGCCCAAAACGCAGATATCATAGAACCAAAAAAGCTCCGATGCCATAATTTTTAAGCGTCCTTTCGGTTAAAATCAGAATGAAAAATCAATTTTGTCGACTGTGTGATACCCCAAAAGATATATCTCGCCGTCCAGGACCGCGAACGAGCGGTATACCGAATCCACCGGGGCGGTGGCCAAAAGGTTCCCCCCGCGGTCGACTGCGTCGATCCTGTCGTCGAAGCAAAGATATACCTCGTTTTCCGCGGCATATACGTCCTCCGGCGACTCTGCGCTCTCGGACTTATAGACGTATTCGCTGTCGGATTGAAGGATCGAGAATCCGCCGCCGTTTCCGCCCGCGCCCTCGAACACAAGGGCGGCAAGCTTATCGCTTAGGCTGTAACCCGAAAGGTCGTAGTCGTAGTCGTATTCAAACGCGGTCGAGCCGTCCTCCGCAAGCCTTATAAGCCGGTCGTGCCCCAAAAGCCAAGCCCCGCCGTCGCAATATTCGACCGCGAAAGCAAGCGTCTCATACGGCGAAGTCTGGAGTTTTACTTCGGTCGAATCGAAGCTAAGCTCGGTTACCACCGAGCGATATGTTCCGCCCCGGGCGTAGGCGCTCGCGATAAGGCAGCCCTTGCCGTCGCTTTTTAATGCCGCGGCGGTTATCATCGTTCCGTCGGCCCAGTGGTATATCTCCGAACCGTTTTTGTCGTATATCGTAAGATATGAGTCGTATTTGTCGTTTTGGGTGACGATCGCGGCGCTGCCGTCTTCGCCTATCGCTGCAAGAAGTATCTGCTCGGATACCCGCTTTGAATATATCTGTTTTTTCGGCCCGGCGACCATAAAGCTGTATCCGCCTTGGTCGTATACGAGAGTTCTCTTTTCCGAGCCGATGACTACCGGGTTTGCGTACGAGGCCTGCTCGGAATATATTATGTCCCCCGAGGGGTTGTATACATAAAACGAGGTGTCGGCAAAAAGGATCCAGCATTTTTGCATCTTCCCGATAGAGGTGTTGGTCTTTTTAGAGATGTCTATCGGATAGTTTCCGCCGGCAAGGGCGCCGTCGTTCTGAACGGCTTGGACGCTCGCCCTGTCGAGTATGCCGTCGAAATAATCAAGCCAGGCGTCGCGGCTTAAATATACCAGCCCGACGACTATAAGTACCGCGAAAATAAGCATAAAGTTCTTTATATGCCTTTTGGCGCGGCGCTTTCGCCTAAGCTTTTTCATATCGGTTTCAAAGGTGTTTACCGACGGCATAAACCCGCCCCCTTAATTCTCAATAAAATACTCTGTTAAGATAAAGCCCCTGCGGCGGAACTGTCTTCCCGGCAAGCCTGCGGTCTTTTGAAGCTATGATCTTAGGTATCGAATCCTCGGCAAGCTTGCCGTCGTTTATAAACAGCAGCGTTCCGACGGTTATTCTGACCATGTTGTATAAAAATCCGTCTCCGCCGACAGTGAATTTAACGATATCCCCCTCGCGGGTGACGTTATAGTCGAAAATGGTTCTGACTGTTATCTCTTTGTCGCAAGAGGCCGCGCAAAACGACTTAAAGTCCTGCGTTCCGATAAAATCCTTCGCGGCGCGGTCGAGCTTTTTTTCGTCGATCGGATACCAGCTTCGATACGCCCTGTCGGCCAAAAACGGGGACTTTATCTCGGAATTGTGGATCAAATAGACGTATTCCTTGCCCTTACAGCTGTATCTCGCGTGAAAATCTTCCGGCGCTTCCTCGGCCTTTAATACCGAAATATCGGGCGGAAGCACGCCGTTAAGGCCGTATTGAAGCCCGCGGCAGTCGATGGTATTCTCTAAAAAAACGTTTAAAACAAACTCGTACGCGTGAACTCCCGCGTCGGTCCTTGAGCAGCCGTTTACCGCCGCCCTCTCGCCGATAAGCTTATATATCCCGCGCTCAAGCTCGCCCTGAACGGTTCTAAGTCCGCCCTCCTGCCGCTGAAAGCCGTGATAGGCGGTCCCGCAGAAGGAAATCGTAAGTTTAAAGTTTCTCATTTCAAAATAATGTTAAGGGCTATGACCGCCGCCAAAAAGGCCGCCGTTATCGCGATCGCGATATAATCCCTCGCCTCGGTTTTAAGTTGTTTAAGCCGCGTTCTGCCGTCCCCTCCGCGATAGCAGCGACATTCCATCGCAAGGGCAAGCTCCTCCGCCCTACGAAAAGCCGAGACGAACAGCGGGATAAGTATCGGGATAAGGGCCTTTGCCCGGCGGATAAGGTTTCCGCTCTCCATATCCGCGCCCCGCGCCTTTTGCGCGGCCATAATTTTGTCGGTCTCTTCGATAAGGGTGGGTATAAACCTAAGCGCTATCGTCATCATCATCGCGATCTCGTGCGCCGGGAATTTAATTATTCTTAGCGGCGAGAGGATTCTTTCTATCGCGTCGGTAAGGGTTATCGGCGAGGTGGTATAGGTCAAAAGCGAAGTCCCGCAGATAAGAAGGATTATCCTTGCGGCCATAAAAACCATAGTGTGAACGCCGCCGGAAGTTATTTTTATAAACTTCCACTCGAAGAGAATATCCCCCGTCGAGATGAAAAACAGGTTTAAAAAGCCGGTGAAGATAATTATCGGAAGTATCGGCTTTATTGATTTGAGCATCATTTTTATCGGGATACCCGACAGCAAAAAGCTTATTATCATAAACGCCACGCCCACGCCGAGGCTTGCGAAATTCCCCGCGGCGAAGAGCATAACTATATAGATAACGGTCAGCAAAAGCTTTATTCTCGGGTCGAGGCGGTGTATGACCGATTTCCCCGGGAAATACTGGCCGATGGTAATGTCTTTAATCAACCCGATTATCCCCTTTTTCTTTCAGAAGCCTTAAGACAAGATCCTTCGCGTAGTCTACGCTGAAAACCTCGTCTTCAAATTCTATTCCCATATCCCTAAGCCTGTCGAACACCCTTGTCACCTGCGGAACGGTCAGCCCCATAGAGGTAAGCTCGTTCGCCTTGGCGAAAACGCTCGAGCGGTCGGAATACATAAAGACCTTCGCCTCGTTCATAACCAATATTTTAGAGACCGTCTTCGCGACGTCTTCCATCGAATGTGAGACCAGCAAAACCGTGGTCCCCTTTTCGGCGTGGTATTCTTTTATCATCCCGAGGATGCGGTCTCTCCCGCGCGGGTCAAGCCCGGCGGTGGGTTCGTCCAAGATCAAGACCTTCGGCTCCATCGCCATAACCCCGGCGATCGCCGCCCGCCGCTTCTGCCCGCCCGAAAGCTCGAATGGCGATTTATCCAAAAGCTCGGGCTTAAGTCCGACCAGCCGCGCGGCGTCTTTTATTCGGCGGTCGACTTCGTCCTCCGAAAGTCCCATATTCTTCGGCCCGAAGGCGATGTCTTTATATACGGTCTCTTCAAAAAGCTGGTATTCGGGGTATTGAAAAACCAGCCCGACCTTGAAGCGAATCTCTTTAAGCCGGGATCTATCCGCAAAAAGCTCTTCTCCGTCGATAAAAACCTTGCCGGAAGTCGGCTTTAAAAGGCCGTTGAAGTGTTGAATAAGGGTCGACTTCCCCGAGCCGGTTCTGCCGATTATTCCAACAATTTCGCCCTCGTCTATATCCAAATTAACGTTGTCTACTGCGACTTTTCTAAACGGCGTTCCCTCGCCGTAGACGTAGGTAAGGTTTTCGGTTCTGATGATTCCCAATTCAGTCAGCCTTTCTTTAAAAGGTTATAAAGCCGCTCGACACATTCGTCCTCCGAGATAATGTCGTCCGGCAGGTCTACTCCCTCTTTGATAAGGGCGTGGGTAAGCTCGGTAACGCCGGGGACGTCGAGCCCGACGGCCTTAAGCTTTTCGGCCTGCGCGAAGACCTTTTTCGGCTCGTCGTCGGCGATTATCCTTCCGTCGTCCATAACGACCACTCTTCCCGCCTGCGCCGCCTCGTCCATATAGTGGGTGATTAAAACTATCGTGACCCCCGAGGCGTTTAGCTGTTTTATCGTGCTCATAATCTCCCGCCGTCCTATCGGGTCGAGCATCGCGGTCGGCTCGTCCATAACTATACATTCCGGCTTCATCGCCAAAATTCCGGCTATCGCTATTCGCTGCTTCTGCCCGCCCGAAAGCTTGTGAGGCGCGTGCTCGCGATAGGAATACATTCCGACCGTTTTAAGCGCTTCGTCGACTCTTCTTCTGATCTCCGACGGCTCTACTCCTATATTTTCAAGCGCGAACGCGACGTCTTCTTCAACCACCGTCGCGACGATCTGGTTGTCAGGGTTCTGAAAGACCATTCCGACCGTTTTTCGTATGTCGTAAAGCCGCTCCTCGTCGGCGGTGTTCATGCCGTCGACTGTAACCTCGCCGCTTTCGGGAAGGTTTATCGCGTTTATAAGCTTGGCGAGGGTGGATTTTCCGGAGCCGTTGTGCCCGAGAACCGCCACGAATTCGCCCCTGTCAATGTCGAGCGAGACGCCCTTTATCACGGTGTTTTTGGTCGGCGGGTCGTCATAGTCGTTGACGTAGCTGAATGTAACGTCTTTTATTTGAATAAATTTTTCCAATTAAACCACCTGCTCATTCCGTTTCGGATGACTTCCATATCGCGGTGCTCCCCGCGGGAAGCGACACCCCGCGCTCTTCGACCGGAAGCCCTATTTCGTCCGCCGAAACGCTTCCGCCGAACTTCGGCTTTATCAGCGCCGCGAGCATATATGACATAACCGAGGGCGAAAGCCCGGCGGTATAGCTGTTAAGCATAAAGAACAGCGGCCTTTCGCTCAGCGCATTAACGCAAAGCTCCAAAAGCTCGTATATGCTGTCTTCAAGCTTCCATACCTCGCCCGAGGGCCCGCGCCCGTAGCTCGGCGGGTCCATAATGATCGCGTCGTAGCTTTTGTTTCTTCTTATCTCCCGCTCGACGAACTTTTTGCAGTCGTCGACTATCCATCTTATCGGCCTGCCGGAAAGGCCCGAGGCCGCGGCGTTGTCCCTTGCCCACTGAACCATTCCCTTAGAGGCGTCGACGTGGCAAACGCTTGCGCCGGCGCTTGCGCAGGCAAGGGTCGCCCCGCCGGTATATGCGAAAAGGTTTAAAACCGAGATCGGCCTGTTCGCCTCTTTTATCATCTTTCTTGAAAGATCCCAGTTTACGGCTTGCTCCGGGAAGAGCCCGGTGTGTTTGAACCCGGTCGGCCTGATGATAAAGCAAAGCTCGCCGTAGTTGATCTTCCAGCTTTCTGGCAGCTGCTTTTTAAATTCCCAGCTTCCGCCGCCCTTGTCCGAGCGGTGATATATCGCGTCGCACGAGCGCCAGAGCGGGTTCTTTTTTTCGGTCTTCCAGATTATCTGCGGGTCGGGCCGGCAAAGGGTCTTTCCCGCCCATGATTCCAGCCTCATGCCGTCCGAGGCGTCTATAAGCTTGTAATCCTTCCATTCCGATGCGGTTCTCATAATACGGTCGAAGTCTCCTTCGGGTTATTCTTCGTCTAATCCGACATTGTCGCGAACTGTCTTCGCGATGGCTTGGGCGTATTGCCAGGCGGTCTCGCGGTCCCGCCCCTCGGCGATTATCCTAAGGGTCGGGCTGGTCGAGGATTCCCTGACGAATACCCTGCCGTCGCCCTCTAATTTACGGCGGCAAAATTCTATCATCTCCGAAACCGCCGGAACGTCCTGCCAGCGGCCGGAATACTCCGGTCTTAGGGGCAGATTCAGAACTATCTGCGGGTAGGGCTCGTATATCGAGGCGAGCTCGCTCATTCTGCGGCCGGTTCTCGCCGAGATCTCGAATATCTTCGCGGCGGCAAGCTGGCCGTCCGAGACCTTTAGGCAGTCGAGCAATACCAAGTGCCCCGAGGGGCTTCCGCCCAGGCTGTAATCCCCGGCGAGCATTCTTTCGGTTATATGCCTTCCGCCGAAGCCGTGCGCCGTCGCGACGACTATGCCGTTGTCCTTCGCCCAGCGGAAGAACCCGAGGTTGGCGGTCTGCGATACGACGCAGGTATTCGCGGCGAGCTTTTGCTCCGCCTTCATCGAATAGGCCAAAAGCGCGGTGATCCTGTCGCCGTCTATAACGCTGCCCTTTTCGTCCAAAATAACGCATCTTCCGCCGTCGCCGTCAAGCGCAACGCCCGCGTGGCAGCGGTTTTCGATTATACATTTTTTAAGCGGCTCAAGATCGGATATCCCGCAGCCGCGGTTTATATTAAGCCCGTCCGGCTCGTTGTTGATAAGTTTGACCTCCGCCGCGCCTATGCCCCTGAAGAATTTTTCGGCGGTCGAGCAGGCCGCGCCGTTCGCGCAGTCCACTGCTATCCTCATTCTTTCAAGGCCGCCGTCTACGCATTTTATAAGCTTTCTGACATAGTCCCACTCGGCGTTTTTCTCCTGCGTGATCCTTCCGATATCCTCTCCCCCCGCAGGGATCATCTCGTTCGAGGCGGAGGTTACGAGCCTTTCTATTTCGGCAAGCGCCTCGAGCGATACATAAAGCCCCCGGCTGTTGAAGATCTTTATTCCGTTAAATTCATAGGTGTTGTGGGTCGCGGTGATCATAACCCCGGCGTCGGCCGAGTATTTTTCGGCGAGATAGGATACCGCCGGCGTGGGGATCACCCCCAAAAGGCCGACGTCAGCCCCGGCCGAGCAGCACCCCGCCGCCAGCGAGAGAGAAAGGATTTCTCCCGAAAGGCGGGTATCCCGCCCTATGAGAATTTTAACCTTTCTGCCGGCTCTGTTTCGCAAAACGGTCGCCATCGCGCGGCCGATAAGAACTGCGGTCTCGCAGCTAAGCTCGGTCATCGCCGCGCCGCTCGCGCCGTCGGAAGTGAAAAGCTTTGTCATCCTTTTTGCCGCCTTTCGGAATTTTGTCAAAGAAGCGAAGTCTGCCCGTCTTCGGGGCGGTTCGGCCTTGCTATGCCGAGGTGTTTATAAGCGAGATCCGTAGCGCAGCGCCCGCGCGGGGTTCGCGCCAAAAAGCCGAGCTGCATCAAAAACGGTTCGCAAACGTCTTCAAGGGTAACGGCCTCTTCTCCGATGGCCGAGGCCAAAGTGTCAAGCCCGACCGGGCCGCCGCCGTAGCCGTTGATTATGGTCAGAAGCATTCGCTTGTCCAAAGAATCGAGGCCGAGGTCGTCAACCTCCATTCTGTCGAGGGCGATCTTCGCAATGTCGCGGGTTATTCTTCCGTCCCCCATGACGTCGGCATAGTCGCGCACCCGCTTTAAAAATCTGTTGGCAATTCGCGGGGTCCCCCTCGATCGCGAGGCGAGCTCGTATGCGCCGTCTTTGTCTATCGCTACGCCGAGTATCACCGCAGAGCGGCTTATTATCTCCGCGAGGTCGTCGGCCGAATAAAGCTCGAGCCGCTGGATAACCCCGAACCTGTCTCTTAAAGGGGCGGAAAGCTGGCCGGAGCGGGTAGTCGCCCCGATAAGGGTAAACCGAGGGAGGTCGAATCTTATTGATCTGGCCGCGGGGCCCTTGCCGATGATGATGTCTATCGCAAAATCCTCGAGCGCGGGATAGAGGACTTCTTCTATCGAGCGGGAGAGGCGGTGTATTTCGTCGATGAACAAAACGTCGCCGTTCTGCAAATTGGTCAAAAGCGCGGCAAGGTCGCCGGGTTTTTCTATCGCAGGGCCTGAGGTGACCCTTATATTTACCCCCATTTCGTGGGCGATTATCGCCGAAAGGGTGGTCTTTCCGAGGCCGGGCGGGCCGTACAGCAAAACGTGGTCCAAGGGCTCTCCCCTCTTTTTGGCGGCCTCGATGTATATCTGCATATTTTCTTTGACCTTGTCCTGCCCGATATACTCCGAAAGGGTCTTCGGGCGAAGAGAGTAGTCTATGTCGTCGTCCTGCGCGATAACCTGCGGCGCCACGATTCGGTTTTCAAAGTCAAATTCGCCGTTTTCGATCATGTCGGTTTAAAATCCTTTCTAAAACTTTCGGGAGGAAAGCGCCTTAAGCGCGCTTCTTATAAGCTCGTCGACCGGAAGGTTAGCGTCTAAACGCGAGACCGCCGCCGAAGCCTCGGATCTCGAATATCCCAAAACCACGAGGGCGGATACGGCGTCCGCCGCGTTAGAGCCCTTTGGCGAAACCGCGCCCAAGTCGAGGCCGGTTTTATCGCCGAAGCTCTCTGTTCCTTTGGCGATCTTGTCTTTAAGCTCCATAACTATCCTCTGGGCGATCTTGTTCCCAACGCCCTTGATTTTGGTGAACGCGGCAGTATCTTCGGAAGCTATCGCGAGGGCGACCTGATCCGGCAAAAGGCTTGAAAGTATCGCGAGGGCGAATTTAGAGCCGACCCCGCTGACCGAAGTCAGAAGCTTAAAACACTCGAGCTCGTCTTTTGTCGCGAATCCGAAGAGGTCGATAGCGTCTTCCCTTACCGCCATAAAGGTATAAAGAGTTGCGCTTTCGCGGCCGACGAGCTGTTCATAGGTCGCCATAGTGGTCTTGCAGGCATAGCCCACCCCCGAACATTCTATAACGCAAAGCTCCGGCGAGGAGTATGTAATATTTCCGGTTAGGCTGTATATCATAGCGCCTTGTCCTTTCCGCCGCGATATTTTTGATAATCGCCGCTGTTATACATAAGCTTTGAATATTCCGAAAACGCCGCCGAGCTTGCGTAGTGCCCGTGCGCTATCGCGAGAGCGAGGGCGTCGGCGGTATCGTCCGGCTTGGGGACCTCTTTTAAGTTCAGGATAGAGCGAACCATCTCCTGAACCTGTTTTTTCTCGGCTCTGCCGTATCCGACGACCGAATTTTTAACCTGAAGCGGAGTATATTCGTTTATGGATATCCCGCGCTCGACCGCCGCGAGCATTATAACTCCCCTCGCCTGCGCAACGTCTATCGCGGTGGTGTGGTTGGTGTTAAAGAAGAGCTTTTCCATCGAAAGCGCCTCGGGCTTATAAGAGTCTATGATTTCGAGCATATCGTTGTGGATAGTCATAAGCCGGTCTGCGAAGGCGAATTCGGGCGAAGTGGTTATCGCGCCGAACCCCGCGACCGAAAAGCTTCTGCCGTCGTAATCCAAAACCCCGAACCCCACCGTGGCGTAGCCCGGGTCTATTCCGAGGATCCTCAAAAAACCTCCCCCTTCCGCGAAGAATACACTATTCGGTTCCATTATAGCATAAAGCCGAAGGCTTTTGCTATAATTAGCCATCTTTTGCGGTTCTCGGCGAAGCCGAGGAGCAAAAGGGCGACTAAAATAAAATATAATGAATCGTGTAACGATTTATTATAGCACAACGGTTCAAAATAATCAAGAGAAATTTAGGCGAGTGGGCGCAAAAAACGACGCCTTTTCCATCTGTGAAAACGGCACTTTTGTCAGCGTCGTTCTGCAAAGGCTTCGCCTTTGCCCGACTTTCGCGGCAACTCCAAAAACAGTCCCCCGGACTGTTTTTTCAATTCACCTAATTCGGAGCGCCTTCGTTTGGGGCTTTCGCAGCCTGCGGGCTGCGACCAAAGAGCGCCGCCCCCTTGACCCCCGCCAACCTTTTGAAAAAGGTTGGATCGAAAACTTTTAGTTTGACACGGGAATTGAGAAATAGGCTTGAGCGAAAACTTTTATCTTTTTCTGCTTTCTGCCCTCTGACTTCTGTTTTCTTTTTATAGGGCTTGAGCGAAAACTTTTAGTTTGTCGGCCTAATTTCGCTTTTTAGCCGCAAATTCACAAAAAACCGCCGACCGCGTAGTCGGCGATTATTTCGGCGCGGAGCGCAGCGTTCTGATCTCGCTTAGGCTGTAAAACCTCGCGTAGTCTTCGATATTCGCGCCCTTTGATATGTAATATCTCAAAATCTCGGCGCAGGCGCGGGCGTCGCTTCCGGCGTTGTGGTGATTAAGCCCAAAGCCGAGCTCGCGGCAGATAGTGTCGAGCCGGTGGTTCGGCAGCCCGGGCAGAAGCCTTTTGCCGATTCGGCATGTGCAGGCGTAGCGGGTTATCTCGCCGTACGGCAGGCCGTAGGCGTGAAGGCATTTCGAAACCACGCTCATATCGAACTGGGCGTTGTGGGCGACCGGCAGCCCGCTCTTCATAAGCGGCGCGATTTTGCCCCAAAGCTCGCCGAAGGTCGGCGCCTTGGCGGCCTGTTCCGGCGTTATGCCGGTAAGCCGGATGTTGAAAAGGTCGAAGCCCTGCTCGGGGTTCACGAGCGAGTAAAATTCCTCGGCAATCATGCCGTCCTCAACCGCGCAGATGCCGATGGCGCTCATTCTCTCGTTTTTATAATTCGGCGTCTCAACGTCGAAACAAATGTATCTTGACACGGCCCCGCCGCCTTTCTGTCGCAAAATTCATTCATATTCCGCATATGCCGGCCGCTCGTTTATCGGCGCGACGACAAAGCTTACCCGCTTTGAATAGTCCCCGCAGACGAGGGAATATTCCCCCGAAAATGCGCCGTTTTCAAACTTAAGCGTAAAATCCTCGGCCGCAAATTCGGCGTATGAGGCGGAGTTTAAAATCAGCTCGACTCTGCTTACGTCGTCCGAATATCCCGCCCCGCTTGTAAAATCGAAGTCGTAGTCGTAAAACGTCGCGACGAATCTGCCGTCAGAAAGGCCGACCGTCATCTCGAGCCCCGAATATTTTTCGCAGACTATTCTAAGTTCGCCGCCCTGCTCGCGCCAATCGGTCGCGTTCTGAAATATATCCCTAAGCGCGATGTTTATCGTGTCCGAGACGACCAACGCCCGCGATTCAAGGATATTCGCCTCGGTCTCGCGCTTTGCCGCGGCAATCGCCAAAAGCGCGGATATCCCGAAAAGCGAGACGAGCGTTATCGTTACGAGCATTTCGACGAGAGTGAAGCCCCCTTTGGCGCGGTTCGGTTTCATTAAAGCCCCCCTATCGAAAAACGCCCGCCGAGCGGCCGAAGATTTCAAGGCCCGGCGAGCGTAGGTTTATTAAAGCTCAAGCTTATAAAACCTCGCCCTAAAGGTTCGGCTTCCGTCAAGCTTTGAGTATTCTCCGAATCGGAAGAATTTAAGCCCGCATTTTTCCATGACCCTGCCGGAGCGCGGGTTTTCCTCGGCGTGTTCGCCGCAGATTTTATTCACCCCGAGGCTTTTATGCGCAAAATCTATCACCGCGCGCATAGCTTCGGTGCAGTAGCCCTTGCGCCAATAGTCGTAGTGAAGATTATACCCGATACCCCAATAGCCCTTGATTTCGGCGCTCGGCCCGATCCCGCATGAGCCTATCGTCTTGTTTTCGTCTTTGAGAACTATCGCCCAGGTCCATTCTGTCTCGTCTTTAAGCGCCGACTTTATCCAGTCGACGGTTTGGGATATATCGGTGTAGGTCGAATAGGACATAAACTTCGCGACCCTTTCGTCGCTGTTCCAACTAAAGCAAGCCGGCGCGTCGTCAAGGGTCAGCGGCCGCAAAATAAGCCTCTCCGTCTCGATGATCGGCTCTTTGCTCATATTTTCGCCCCGTCGCAATAGTCGCAGGCCGCAAGCGCGGCGACCGCGCCGTCGGCGCAGGCGGTAGTTACCTGCCTTATTTTTTTCGTGCGGCAATCCCCCGCGACGAAAACCCCCGCGGCGGCGCAAAGACAACTTTCGTCGGCGGCAGCATAGCCGAATCGGTCGAGCTCGACGATATTTTTAAAAGCCTCGTTCTGCGGGATAAGCCCGATAGCGACAAAGAGGCCGTCAAGCTTAATCTCGCGGGTCTCGCCGCTCTCGCTTTTTATTTCAATCCCGCTAAGCGATTTTTCGCCGATAAGCCGAGAGACGGTGTGCCCCAAAATTATCTCGACGTTATCCTTTTCGGCAATTCTGCCGCACATCGCGGGCTCGCCGGTTAGGCGGTCGAGGTTTTGGACTATGACGACCTTCTTCGCAAGCTCGGAGAGCAGAAGGGCCTCTTGCAGCGCCGAATTCCCGCCGCCGACTACGCCTACCGTTCCGCCCTGATAGAAAGCGCCGTCGCAGACCGCGCAGAACGAAACGCCGTTGCCGACGAGGTTTTCTTCGTTTTCAAGCCCGAGCATTCTGTGCTTCGCGCCGGTCGCGATTATAACCGCCTTGGCGGTATATTCCCCGCTGTCGGTCACTACCGTTTTGACCTCGCCGTCGCGGATCTCGATAACCTCCGCCGGCTCGAGATCGGCGCCCTGCTCGATGACCTGGTCCACCAAAAGCGCGGCGAAATCGTTGCCGGAGAGGGCTTGGTGGCCGGGGATATTTTCGACCTTCGGGGAGAAGGTTATCTGACCGCCGAAAGCGGCCTTTTCGAGGACGAGGACGGATTTATTCGCTCGCCTTGCATAAAGCGCGGCGGTAAGCCCCGCGGGGCCCCCGCCGATGACTATGATATCGTACATAAACTCACCTAAAATTAAAAATCGAAAAAAATCAAAAGTTTTCGATCCAACCTTTTTAAAAAGGTTGGCGGGATTCCAAAGGGCGGCGCCCTTTGGTCGCAGCCCGCAGGCTGCGAAATCCCCAAAACGAAGGCGCTCCGAAATGGGTGAATTGAAAAAACAGTTCAGTGAACTGTTTTTGGAAATGCCGCGAAAGTCGGGCAAAGGCGAAGCCTTTGCAGAACGACGCTGACAAAAGTGCTATTTCCGCAGATGGAAAAGGCGTCGTTTGACCTGAAAGAGAGGGCTTTCCCTTGCGATCCGCAGCTCCGACAGGAGCTGCGCACCTAAACGTCGGGTTTTCTGCTCTTCAATCCGCGACTGCGGCAGCGGTCGCGCACCACAACGTCGAGTCTCCCCGCATAATGCGCGCCTAAACTGCCCCTATCTTTGCGGAAAAATCGCCCGCAGAGTTCTCGCCGGGGTTCCCCTAAAATCGGGCCTCCCCTTTCAATCGCAAACCTCACTCACGCGCTCGCGATGGTGTTCTTCTTGATGTCGGAGACTCCGGCGAATTTCTCAAACTCGCCGCCCTTGACTACAACGAGAGTCGGCGCTTGGCGAATGTCAAAGGCCTCGCAAAGCTCGCGGTTTTCGTTCGCCAAAAGGGTCTCGTATTTGTAGCCCTGCTTGTCGAGCATCGACTTTATAACCTTGCAGTTCGGGCAGGTCGCGGTGGTGAAGAGATATGAGCCGTCTTTAAGAGAAGTCTCGCTCGGGGCGCCCATCTCTACCTTAGATTCTACGCCGTTCCTTCTTAATACAGAGGTGGAAATGTTGTAGGTCTTCCTCTCTTTAAACTCCTGCGCCTTGCCGTCGTTCCAGTTCTGAACCGGGCGATAGTAGCCGGTGATGCGGCTGTAAGTCTCGGTGGGCTCTCCGCAGTGAGGGCAGACCTTCTGCTCGCCGGTAAGGTAGCCGTGGTTGCGGCAGACCGAATAGGTCGGGCTCATGGTGTAGTAGGGAAGCCTGTAATTCTCGGCGATCTTTCTTACGAGGTTCGCGGCGGACTTCCAGTCGGGCAGCTTTTCGCCCAAGAAGGCGTGGAAGACGGTTCCCGAGGTGTAAAGGGTCTGAAGATTGTCCTGAATGTCGAGTGCAGAGAAGATATCTTCGGTGTAGCCGACCGGGAGATGGGAGGAGTTGGTGTAGTAAGGGGTGCCGTCCGAGGCGGTGATGATGTCGGGATATTTCTCTTTATCGTGCTTCGCAAGGCGATAAGCGGTAGACTCCGCAGGGGTCGCCTCAAGGTTGTAAAGGTCGCCGTAAAGCTCCTGATAGTCCGAAAGGCGCTCGCGCATATGGTTCAGAACGTTCTGGGTGAACTTTTGGGCGCGCTCGTCGGTAAGGTCGCACCTAAGCCAATTCGCGTTAAGGCAGGCTTCGTTCATGCCGACAAGGCCGATGGTCGAGAAGTGGTTGTCAAGGGTCCCGAGGTAGCGCTTGGTATAGGGGTAAAGCCCATTGTCCAAAAGCTTGGTGATGACGGTCCTCTTGGTCTTAAGCGAACGGGCCGAAAGGTCCATAAGCTTGTCGAGCCGCTCGTAAAACTCCTTCTCGTCTTTAGAGAGATAGGCGATCTTCGGCATATTTATGGTAACAACGCCGATAGAGCCGGTAGATTCGCCGCTTCCGAAGAAGCCGCCGGATTTCTTTCTAAGCTCTCTTAAGTCGAGCCTTAAGCGGCAGCACATGCTTCTGACGTCCGAAGGCTGCATATCCGAGTTGATGTAGTTCGAGAAGTAGGGGGTTCCGTATTTCGCGGTCATCTCGAATAAAAGCCTGTTGTTCTCGGTCTCCGACCAGTCGAAGTCTTTGGTGATGGAGTAGGTCGGGATAGGATACTGGAAGCCGCGGCCGTTGGCGTCGCCCTCGATCATGATCTCGATGAACGCCTTGTTGACCATATCCATTTCCTTCTTGCAGTCTTTATAGCAGAAGTCCATTTCCTTTCCGCCGACTATGCAGGGAAGCTCGGCGAGGTCGTTCGGAACCGTCCAGTCGAGGGTGATGTTAGAGAACGGAGCCTGGGTTCCCCATCTTGAAGGGGTGTTCACGCCGTATACGAAGCTTTGGATGCACTGTTTGACTTCTTTATAGGTAAGGTTATCCACCTTTACAAACGGGGCGAGATAGGTGTCGAAGCTCGAGAATGCCTGCGCGCCCGCCCACTCGTTCTGCATAATTCCGAGGAAGTTTACCATCTGGTTGCAGAGGGTGGAAAGGTGGCTTGCGGGGCTTGAGGTGATCTTTCCGTTGATCCCGCCGAGACCCTCTTTGATGAGCTGTTTTAAAGACCAGCCCGCGCAGTAGCCGGTCAGCATAGAAAGGTCGTGAAGGTGGATATCGCAGTTGCGGTGGGCGTCGGCAATCTCTTGGTCGTAGATCTCGGACAGCCAGTAGTTTGCGGTTATCGCGCCGGAGTTTGAAAGGATAAGTCCGCCGACCGAATATGTGACGGTAGAGTTTTCTTTGACTCGCCAGTCGTTGATCTGAAGGTAGTTGTCAACTATCTCTTTATAGTTTACGACGGTTTGGTTGAGGTTTCTTATCTTCTCGCGCTGTTTGCGGTAGAGGATATAAGACTTCGCTACGCTGTCGTATCCGGCCTTGATGAGAACGCTCTCGACAGAGTCCTGAATGTCTTCGACGGCGATCTTGCCGTCCTTGATCTTCGTCTCGAAGTCCGCCGTAACTTTAAGGGCGAGGAAGTCGATGACGTCCTGGTTGTACTGCTTTTCGTTGGCCTTGAAGGCAAGAACTATCGCGTTGGCGATCTTTGTAATGTCGAAGTCGACTACCTTGCCGTCTCTTTTGATTACCTGATACATTTTTTCGGTCTCCTTTATCTGTGAATTTATGTTTTTAAAAAAACGCAAATTGCAATAGCAAGTTGCAATAGTTTTCAAAAAGGTAACAAATCGAAGTAGAACAGCGTTGGCTCACGGAAG
>CANQUJ010000019.1 GCA_947627005.1 uncultured Clostridia bacterium | reverse complement strand
CTTTGCCCGATTTTAGATGTCCATTGTTGAAAATTTCTTATCATCGCACTATTGACATCACACCATTAGACTTTCAGTGATTAGAACGGTACTCCGTCGTCCGAGAGTATTTCCTCGAAGTCGTCAAGCCCGCCGATCGAGATCGGCTTATTGTCCGGCTCGCGGTATGCGGGCTGTTCCTGCTTGGGGGCTTCGCTGCGATAAGAGGGCTGCGCCGACTCGCGGGATTGATAGCCGTAGCCGTCGCTGTTCTGCTGGGCGCGCTCGCCGGTAAACGAAACTTGGTCTACGAAAACTTCGGTGACGTAGTGCTTTGTCCCGTTTTTGTCTTCATAGGTCCTTGAGCGAAGATTGCCTTCGATCGCGATAAGCCTTCCTTTGGAGAAATATCTGTTGATAAACTCCGCCTGCTGGCGCCAAGCGACGCAGGTAATGAAGTCCGCCTGACGCTCTTCGCCCTGTTTGACGAAGTTGCGGTCGACCGCGATGTTAAAGGTAAGAACGCTCTGCCCTCCGGCTGTGGTTCTAAGCTCGAGATCTTGAGTGATCCTTCCCATCAAAATAACTCTGTTAAGCATTGAAATTCCCCTTTCGGATCAAGCGCATCAGTCCTTGGAAATAACGATGGAACGAAGAACGCCGTCGGTGATGTTAAGAACGCGGGTAAGCTCTGCCGGGAAGTCGGGCTTGGCGTTGAAATTAAATACAACGTAATACCCCTCTGACTCGTAGTTGATGTCGTATGCAAGCTTTCTCTTGCCCCATTCATCAATATTTGTCAACTCGGCGTTAGCTTCGATCAGGTTCTTGAACTTGGCTACCAAAGGCTCTACCGCCTCGTCGCCGTTTTTCACCGAAAAAACTACCATGGATTCGTAGCTTCCGCTGATCTTTGCCATAATTGCACCTCCTTCTGGATTAAGTCCGCGTTTGTCACGGACAAGGATAACATTAGAAGTATATCAAAACGAGAGAAAATTGTCAAGTGCCCCGGGCGAAATTATTTTAAGCTTTTTAAAGAGACATTCCGGAAGAAGTCAGCCCCGAGGCGATCGACGGAGCGACGAAAGCCGCGGCGACAAGCGAAACGACGACGGATATCGCGATAAAGATGAACACGTTTCTCTCCGAAACTCCGCCAGCGGAGGCCAAAGAGGTTTTAAGCGAGGCCTCGTCGGCGGAACTTTGTTTTATCCGCGAAACGTCGGCCTTCGCCTTTTTGTAGTAGACGTAATTTGAAAATACCGCGCAGAACAGCCTTAAAAGGTTGTTGATGATATAGCAGATATAGTATATCGCGACAAAGCCGAAGCCGAACGCCGCGCCCTCGCCCTTCGCCAAAACGATAACCGAAGGGATAGAGGTTATCATCGAGACAAGCCAGATAATCGCGCCGTAGAGCGGCATTTTGCGGTATGCGAACCACAGATGCGGGAAGAACAGCGCCGCGAAGTTGAAGCTTATTTTAGAGCCGCTTTTGGCGAATCTTAAAAACTTGGGGATGTAGTAATACGCCTTGTTTTCGCCGACGTAGGCGGTATAGTCGCCGACGGTGCTGCCGTCGACGTCGGTCTCTTTCGAGATCGACCCGAAGCCCAAAAACGGCGGAACGCCGAACGGGCGGCCGGCCGGGTTACCGGTTTGGGCTTGGCGGCCGGGCTCAAACGGCGGCCTTGTGCCGGAGAGCGGCACGCCACATTCCGAGCAAAAGGCGCTTCCGGCGCGGTTTTTGGTTCCGCAGTTGGCGCAGACTACGTCGGAGTCGGCGACAGAGGGGGCGGAAAAGCGGACGCCGGGCAAAGGGCTCGGCTGCCAGGATTCGCCGGTTTCGTGCAAAATCGTGTTGACGCATCTGCCCTCGTTTTTATAACATTCGCGGTGATACGGCGAACCACATTCGGGGCAGACGACGATCTCGTCGCCCTCTTTGAATACGCAGCCGCAGGAAACGCAGGACTGACCGATATATTTAGACATAATAAACCTCCGGTTTGATCAGATGGCCGCGGGCAAAACGGCGGCTAATAAACAGTATACCACCATTTTCCGAAAATGCAAACATATTTTGGGGATTTCACAGCTTTTTCATGCGATTTTCAAAATAGGCATATCTTCCGGCCTTCAGCCTTCAAACCGTTCAAACATCTCAACGAAAACCCCGAATTGCAAAAAGAGGTCAGCGCAAAGTGGTATGAGACGATTATTTTCATTGCGGAGACCTCCGATTTTTACATCAGCGACATCTGGTCGAGGTCGGGGACGTCTTTTGCGAACGGGCCCGCCGCCGGAAGGGTTTTGGTGCGGTATTTGGAATATTCCGCGGCCTGCTCTTCGGTCAAAACGTGGGCGCTTTCAACGCTCGCGCCGGCCTTAAGGGTCATGACCTGAACCCCCTGCGTGTCTCTCGTCGACTTAGGAAGGATCATTCCGGTGTTAAAAACTATCGCCCTGCCGTTAGAGGACCGCAGCATAACGTCGCTCCCCTCTTTTATATCCAAAATCGCGACGAGCTCGGCCTTGTCGGAATAAGCCTTTAAAAGAACCTTTCGGTTGGTGACGGTGGAATAGGATTCGAGCGGGACTTTGGCGGCCTTGCCGTTTTTATATACGAACAAAAGGCAGCCGGAATAGTCGAGAGTGGCGGCCATGCCGACGACGTTCTCGCCCTCTTCAAACTTAAGCGCGACGGGTATGAAATCGCCCAAAACGCTCGCCTTAGAGTCGGCGAACGAGGCGGCCTTTGACTTATAGCACTTCGCGTTATCGGTAAAGAACAGAAGCTCGGCGCGGTTTGAAAGGTCTATCTCCTGCGAGACGACGTCGTTTTCTTTGACCTTCTGCTCGCCGGACATTCTTAGGGACTGCGGGGTTATCTTCTTGAAGTAGCCGCCGCGGGTCAAAATAAGCCTGCAAGGATAGTCGGCGACCTCGGGCTCGGCCTTTACCTCCGGCTCGTCGTCGACGTATATTATCTCGGTCTTTCGGGGCTGGCCGTATTTTTCGGCGACTTTTTTTAGCTCGTCGATGATGATAAGCTTGATCTTTCTGTCGCTGCCCAAAACACCCTCGAGGTCGGCGATCTCGGCGGTAAGGTCTGCGACGTCTTTCAGGCGGTTGAGGATATACTCGCGGTTTAAATGCCTAAGCTTTATTTCGGCGACGTATTCGGCCTGAATCTCGTCGATCGAGAAGCCTATCATAAGGTTCGGGACGACGTCGGCCTCTTCCTCTGTCTCGCGGACTATTTTTATCGCCTTGTCTATATCGAGGAGGATTTTTTCGAGGCCCTCCAAAAGGTGGAGGCGCTCTTTTTTCTTGCCGAGGTCGAAGCTTACGCGGCGCTTAACGCACCCGACGCGGAATTTTATCCATTCCTTTAAAATGTCGGTGACTCCCAGGACCTTCGGGTAGCCGTTTACCAAAATATTGAAGTTGGCCGAAAAGCTGTCCTGCAGCGGGGTGAGCTTATATAGCTTTTTCATAAGCTCGTCCGGGTCGACCCCGCGCTTAAGGTCTATCGCGATCTTAAGGCCGTCAAGGTCGGTCTCGTCGCGGATATAAGCGATCTCTTTAAGTCCGCCCTTAGCAAGCTCTATGACCTTTTCGATTATCGCCTCGACGGTCGTTGTCGGCGGAATCTCGGTTATCTCGATACAGTTGGCGGCCTTGTCGTAGCTGTACTTCGCCCTGACCTTGACCGCTCCCCTGCCGGTAGAGAATATCTGCCTAAGCTTGTCTTCGTCATAGATCATATACCCGCCGCCGGGGAAGTCGGGGCCTTTCATCGTCTGCATAACGTCGAAGTCGGGGTCGCGGATAAGAGAGGCGGTCGCCTCGCAAAGCTCTTTAAGGTTAAAAGGGCAGACCGCGCTCGCCATCGAAACGCCTATGCCGACGTTGGAGTTCACCAAAATCGAAGGGAAAGTGACCGGCAAAAGCTCCGGCTCTTGCATTGTGTTGTCGTAGTTCGGGACGAAATTTACGGTGTTTTTGTCTATATCCGCAAAAAGCTCGTTGCAGATGGGCTCGAGCTTGGCCTCGGTATAACGCGAGGCGGCGTAGGCCATATCGCTCGAATACGCCTTGCCGAAGTTGCCCTTTGAATCTATATAGGGGTGCAAAAGCGCCTCGTTTCCCCGCGCAAGCCTTACCATCGTCTCATAGATGGCCTGGTCGCCGTGGGGGTTGAGTTTCATCGTCTGCCCGACAATGTTCGCCGACTTGGTCCTCGGGCCGGTCAGCAGCCCCATTTTATACATCGTATATAAAAGCTTGCGGTGCGAGGGCTTAAAGCCGTCGATCTCGGGGAACGCCCTTGAAACGATGACCGACATCGCGTAGGGCATATAGTTTTTCTCAAGCGTTATGGTTATCGGCTCGTCGACTACCGTTCCCGCGCCCTGAATATAGGCGTCGGCCTGCCGCTGCGAAAGCTTCGGCTGCTTGGGTTCTTTGTCTTTGGATTTTTTAGCCATTTCGTTCTCTCCGTCTTCTATCTTCTATTTTCTAACTTCTAACTTCTATCTTCTAACTTCTAACTAATATCCGCCATGTCCAAATAGTCGTGGCCGTTGTTGTTGATAAATTCCTTTCGGGCCGAAAGGTTGTCCCCCAAAAGCATATCGAACATAAACTTGGTGTGTTCGGCTTCGTCCGGGCCGACCTTTATAAGCCGGCGCGTCTCGGGGTTCATCGTCGTAAGGCTCATCATATCCGGCTCGTTTTCGCCGAGACCTTTAGAGCGCTGAATGGTATACTTCTGCCCGCCTATCTGCTTCAAAATGTCCGCCCGCTCGGTTTCGTCATAGGCGAAATAGGTGCGGTCTTTGGTGTTTATCTCGTAAAGCGGAGATTCCGCGATGTATACGAAGCCCTGCTCAATCAAAGTCGGCGCGAGGGTATAGAGCATCGTCAAAATCAGGGTTCTTATCTGGAAGCCGTCGTAGTCCGCGTCGGTGCAGATGACTATCTTCGACCACCTTAAATTGTTGATGTTAAAGCTCGAAAGGTCCTTGTTCTTCGACGATTTTACCTCTACACCGCAGCCGAGGACCTTCATAAGGTCGGTTATAATCTCGCTCTCGAAGATCTTGTTATAGCTCGCTTTAAGGCAGTTCAAAATCTTTCCTCTGACGGGAATTACCGCCTGAAATTCGGCGTTTCGCGCAAGTTTGACCGAGCCGAGCGCCGAATCGCCCTCGACTATATAAAGCTCGCGGCGCTCGACGTCTTTCGAGCGGCAGTCGACGAATTTTTTGACCATATTCGCCATATCGAGCTTTTCGGCGTATAGCTTTTTCTGGGTGATTCTCGTCTTTTCGGCCGACTCGCGCGAGCGCTTGTTAATAAGAACTCTGTCGCATATCTTGCCGGCGTCGTCGGGGTTTTCGATGAAATAAACCTCGAGCTGATGCTTTAAAAATTCCACCGCGGCGTCGTAGATAAAGCGGTTGTTTATCGCCTTTTTGGTCTGGTTTTCGTAAGAGGTCTGGGTCGAGAACGAGCTCGAGACCATAACGAGGCAGTCCTCGATGTCGGCGTAGATTATCTTCGCCTCGTTTTTAAGGTATTTTCCGTTAGACTTCAAATAGCCGTCGATGTAAGAAGTGAACGCCTGCCTTACCGCCTTTTCGGTGGAGCCGCCGTATTCCAAAAAGCTCGAATTGTGGAAGTATTCCGCAAGCTTGACAGTCTTTGAAAAAGCGAAAGCGAAGTTGTATTTTACTTTATATTCGTTCATATCGTCGCGGTCGCGGCCCTTGCGCTCTGCCGTCCAAAGCCGGGGCGCGGTTATATAGTCGAGTCCGACAATTTCGTTGACGTAATCAAGTATGCCGTTTTCGTAGCGGTATTCAAAGGTCTCGAAATTTCCGTCGTCGCCTTGATATTTCAAGACAAATTCTATCCCCGGGTTGACTATCGACTGCTTTTTTAAAACGTCGCAAAAATATTCTTTTTCGATGACGATGTCGGTAAAAACGTCAAGGTCCGGGAGCCAGCGGGTCTTGGTGCCGGTCTTGCGGCTTTTGGTCTCTTCTTTTTTAAGGCCGCCTATGTTCTCTCCTTTTTCAAAGTGGAGGTTATATTTATATCCGTCGCGAAAAACCTCTACGTCCATATATTTCGAGGCGTACTGGGTCGCGCAGGCGCCGAGGCCGTTCAGCCCGAGGGAATATTCGTAGTTTCCGCCGTCTACGTTGTCGTATTTTCCGCCGGCGTAAAGCTCGCAATAAACGAGCTCCCAGTTGTAGCGGTTTTCGGCGTTGTTAAAGTCGACGGGGCAGCCGCGGCCCTGGTCTTCGACCTCTACCGAGCAGTCGCTATATCTGGTCACCGAAATTCTCTTTCCGAAGCCCTGCCTCGCCTCGTCGATAGAGTTTGAAATGATCTCGAAGACCGAGTGTTTGCAGCCCTCGAGCCCGTCCGACCCGAAGATGACAGCGGGGCGCTTTCTGACTCTGTCCGCCCCTTTGAGCGAACGTATCGCCTCGTTGCCGTATTCTTTTTTTACAGCCATTTCTTTCGTCCTTTCAAGCGGCGGGAGCCCCCGCAACGCAATATATAGATATTATACCACATCTTTTCAACAAAATCAAGGGGTTTCGCTTGCCGCCGGGCGATTAAAGAATCTGCGGCGGAATATTAAAAAATCGCCGCGAAAAAGCCCCTCTGACGTAAGAAAACAAAGGTGCACTGCGGGCACCGCAAAGCGCCGCATAATCGCGCAGAGCCGCCAAATTCAAGACGGCGGCTCGCACGCACTACTGTATGTAATGCAAGAGCCGCCAACACAGAAGTTGGCGGCTTTGAGTTAGATTATGCGGGTTTGTTTTCTTGCGGAAGAGGGGCAAAGGGCGCTGCGCCCTTTCAGTCGCGAAGGGCGGCGGAGCGGCATAGTATAAAATATCGGCGCCGGCGGAGAGCCGCACGGAAGAGCCGTT
The DNA here is from genome assembly GCA_947627005.1 of uncultured Clostridia bacterium. Classification (GTDB taxonomy): domain Bacteria; phylum Bacillota; class Clostridia; order Oscillospirales; family Ruminococcaceae; genus Faeciplasma. The sequence continues at coordinate 29,384 of CANQUJ010000019.1, read as the reverse complement.
TATATACCGCCGCCGCGCCGATTCCGGTTCGGCGGCGCTTGATTTGATGCGCCCCGGAAGGCAGAATACAGAAGTCAGAGGTCGGATTGTCAGAAGGCAGAAGATAGCGAAATGAAGTCTTCAGACTTATTTTTTGGATTGACAACGCTGGGGAAATATAGTATAATTATTTTGTATTTTTCTGTACTTTTATAATTTTTACCGATCAAGAGGCATTTATGAAGACTAAAATTTCAGCTTCTATATTGAGCGCAGACTTCGGCAGCCTTGAGCGCGAGCTTAAGCGGGCCGAGAGTTCGGGCTGCGATATGATACACTTCGACGTTATGGACGGGCATTTCGTCCCGAATTTAAGCTACGGCGTTCCGGTTTTAAAGTCGATTCGCAAATACTGCGGCCTTTTGTTCGACGTTCACCTTATGATAACCGACCCGATGAAGTTTATCTTGCCTTTTAAAGAGGCCGGAGCGGACCACATCACCTTTCACGAGGAGGCCGACTGCGACCCGAACGAGGTTATAGACAAAATACATTCCCTCGGGATAACCGCCGGGATCTCAATCAAGCCGAAGACCCCTGTCGAGGCGGTTTTCCCCTATCTCGAAAAGCTGGATATGGTTCTTATTATGACGGTAGAGCCCGGGTTCGGCGGGCAGGGGTTCATCCCCGAAACGCTTGAAAAGATTTCTGCGCTAAGGGCGGAGGCCGAAAGGCGCGGGCTTAGGTTGGACATCGAAGTCGACGGCGGGATAGGCGCGAACACCGCGCCGAAAGTCAGGGCCGCCGGGGCGAATGTTTTGGTCTCGGGGTCGTATCTGTTCCGCTCAGAAGATATGCCCTCGGCGGTAGAATCGCTTAGAAGATAGCTTTTCAAGCGCCCCTCGGCGGATCAAGACCCGCCCATGTTCCGAAAAAATTTCGGGGTAGTCGCTCCCAAGGCAGACGGCGTCGCTGTGTTCGCAGATCGTCGGCAAAAGTCTTTTAAGCTCGGCGGTTTCAACTATTAGGCCGAGGCAGAGCCCTCCCGCAAGATAAAGACTTCCACCCGAAAGCCCTTCGGCGTTAAGCCGCGAGGCGAGATTAAGGGCCGACGACTTCTCTTTATTAAGACAGACCACCGGCGTTTTCTTCGGCCGGGCCGAAAGCCTTTTGCGCTTCGCTTCACTCACCATTCTTCCCCTTTTCAATCAAAAATTAAGGACGGTAATTTATACGGATTCAACGGTTTTGAACGAAAAAACGGAAAAGCTGCGGTTCGGAAAGACCTCCGCTCTTTTGTTCACGATAGTTTTCATGGCGTTCTACTACTACGGCCTAAGGGCGGTCGCGGTGGCGGCGGTCGCCTCGGTTTCAAGCGTTATAGCCGACTACTTGAGCTGCGCCTCGATGAAAAAGAAATTCGACTGGGGCGATCTTTCGCCGCTTATGTCGGGGCTTTTGCTCGCCCTTTTGATGCCCGCCTCGGCGCCCTATACCGTCGTGGCCTTTTCTGCGGCGTTTATGGCTTCGGTCTGCAAACACGCCTTCGGCGGCAACAAAAACCTAATCTTCTGCCCGGTCTGCGTGGCCTATATCTTCACCTGCCTCTGTTTTCCGTCTTATATCATGAGATACCCGCAGCCGGTTCCGTTCGGAAGCGTTCCGATGTCTAACATAGTCGGCGAAGGGCTGACTCATTCCTACACTTATTTTCTCGACAACGGTGCGACTTCTGCGATAAGCTATCTCGACATCATCTGGGGAAAGCTTGCCGGCCCGATGGGGACCTCTAACGCGCTGATAATTTTGATCTGCGCCCTCGCGCTTTATTTCTTCGGGGATATCCGCCCGGCGGTGTTCTTTGCGGGGTTCGCCTCAAACGTCTTTATAAACGTTCTCTTTCCGTTCGGAGAGGCCGGACTTCACGCGGTCTTCGATTCTCTTGCGGCGGGGTCGTTTATGTTCGTGTTCGTGTTTATGGCCTGCGACCCGCGCTATGTTCCGAAGAGGATTTTTTCGCAGATACTCTACGGCGTTCTGTTCGCGGCGGCGGCATATCTTATAAGGCGGTATACCTCTATCGAAAACGGCGCGGTTTTCGCGCTGCCGCTTTTGTGCATATTCCGCGACGAGTTCGACCGGCTGACCTCCGCCCTCGAGCGGCTTATCAAGTTTATTTGGAAGTACACGAAAATTTTCGCGAGGTTCGCTTGGAAGAACATTAAAATTTTCGTAAAATCTGCGGCGAAATTCATCGCGAAAGCGTTTGATTCGCTCTGCGAATATATCAGCGACAGGATAGTCGAAGCCGGCAAAAAGCGCAGAGAAGCGAAGTCGTCCGCTGAAAAGCCGGAAGAAAAGCAGGAAGAGAAGCCCGAAGAGTCCGAAGAAAAGCCGGAAGAAGAGCTGAGCGGCGATAAAGAAGGGAGCGGCGAAAATGAATGAGAAAAACTTCAGCCGCGACGCCGAGCGCGAAGGGATTTTAACCCGAAACCCGCTTTTTGCAAGCGGCGCGATACTCGCCCCGGCGGTCGCCGCATGCACCGACTTTTATTCGAGCGCCGTCATCGCCGCGGTTTTCACCGTCGTGACCTACGTCACAGTCGCGCTTTGCAGCTTTGTTCCGCGAAAAATCGTCTATACCGTTCGTATTATATTATATACCCTCGCGGCCTCGCTGGTGTATGTACCGGTTCACCTCTTCTTCACCAAAGGCGAAGTTTTGGGAGAGATGTACGCCGCCGTCGGGATATACGCCCCGCTTTTGGTCACAAACTCGATGATAACCCTTAGAACCGAAACCAAGTTCTATCGCCTTTCGCGGCCATATATGCTTAAGCTCGCGGGGTTCTACGTCGTCGGATACGACATCGCGCTGCTTATGTTCGGCGGGCTGCGGGGAATTTTGAGCAGCGGCACCGTCCTCGGGATAAAAATCCTTCCGTTTTCGATTCCCGCGCTGTCTACGGTCTACGGCGGGTTTATTCTTCTTGCCGTAACAAGCGCGCTTTTCCGCTGGATATTGGGACTTATTTTCGGCTCGCCTCAAAAGGCCGCATAATTCGCCGAAATTTTTCCGCCTAAGCTGTTATAATCTAAAAAAGGGGGTCTTTAAGATAAGCGCGTTTTTGAATATTCTTCTTTCGGCGCTCGCGTCGGTAACGCTCGAAAACGTCATATTTACCACCGCCATCGGGACCTCTACCCTTATAGAATGTGCCAAATCGCCCAAAAGGCTTCTCTCGTTCGGGGCGTTTATAACCGAATTTTCGGTTCTTTCAAGCCTGCTCGCATATTTCGCCGAGGGCCTTTTAAAGACCGATTCTTCGCGGCTTTTCCTCGCGGGGGTATACGTTTTGTGCCTCGGCGGGGTCTATATCGTAACACTTTTGGTTTTGTGGTTTATAGCGCGAAAAAGGTTCGCTTCATTGAAAAAATACGTCCACCTTTCGGCGTTTAACTGCGCGGTTCTGGGCTGTTTGTTCAACAACGGCCTAAGCGGCGCTCCCCTATCCGAGCGGCTTATCTATGCCGCCTGCGTCGGGGTCGGGTTTATGCTCGCGGCGTATCTTCTTTCGATAAACTATAAAAAGCTCTCGAGCGAAGACGTTCCGGCTTCGTTTAGGGGCTTTCCGGCCTCGATACTGTATATCGGGGTCATCGCGATGATCATTTACGCTTTTAAAGTGTGAATATATAAGGAAGTGGTTCTGTATGAAAAAGAGAAAAATCAAAAAAAGCAGGCCGATGTTCAAGAAAAAGCGTTCCCCCGCGAAGACCGCGCTGAACGTGATTCTTATAATTCTTCTGCTTTTGGGGCTCGCTTTTTTGGGATACAGCGTGGGCAAGCCGATCGTCGAATTCGCAAAGGGGCGGGAACCTTCTAACGTCGAGACACAGACCGACCCGGTTTTGCCGCCGCAGACCGAGCCGACCGAGCCCACTACCGCCGAAACGACCGAGACCGAGACCGAGCCCGAGCCCGAGCCGGAGCCGACTAAGCGGATACTCTTTGTTTCGATGCCGGCGGGGGGCGGATACGACGGATATATCGACGAGCGGATAGAATATGCCGCAGAAAACGGCTTCTACGGCCTTGCGATAGAGCTTTTGGCGGACGGCGGAAGGGTTCTTTATAACACCGCGAACCCCCTCGCGCTAAGCTATTCGGCTGTCGCCGAGAGCGGGATAGCCGACCTTAAGGCAGTCGCCGAAAAGATATCTTCTGCGGGGCTCGTCCCCTATGCGAGGATTTCGGCGCTTACCGACCACATCGCAAGCTGGGACAAGAGCGTTTGCTATCTCTTTGAAAATTCGACGAGCACATGGCTCGACGACTCTCTCGCCAACGGCGGAAAGCCTTGGATCTCGGCTTTTTCGCAGTCCGCGAGAGAATACGTCGCAGGATTCGTCACAGAGATCTCGGACGCCGGCTTTGCGGGGATAATCTCGGGCGAGCTCGAATTCCCGCCGTTCAGAAATTCCGACCTCAACTACGTCGGCGCTTCGGTTAAAAGCGCGGAAAGATACAACGGGCTTATAGGCTTCTCGAACGCTCTTCAAAGCGCGCTCGGCGCTGCAAAGCTATACGCGGTCGAAGTCGACGCGCGGGATATTATCGCCGGCAGCGCCGAGATACTTAAAGACCCGCAGACCTTAAACTGCGGCGCGATATACGTTAAATACGACTCTGCGGCGGTCGGCGAAAGGATTGCCCGAAGCGACGGAACCGAGGTCTCATATTCCGGCCTTAGCGAGGGCGACAAGGCGACTGTGGTCTTCCGCAGCGTCGCCGAAGAGCTTAAAGACTGCGGAAAGACGATAATCCCCGCCGTCTGCGACGAATCGCTTATACCGACGCTTGTTTCGATGGGCTACGACGAGCAGACGATAGTCGTGTATTAAAAAATCTCCCGCTTCGTTTGAAGCGGGATTTTTATGCCTTTTTGCGCTATATCAGCAAGCAGATGAGCCCCGAGCAGCCCTCGTTGATTATCCTCTCGACCGCCTCGCGAAGCTTTTCGCGGGCCTCTTCGGGCAGTCGGCCGAGCTTTTGCTGAAGCCCCTCGCTGACGAGCTCGGAGAGGGATTTTCCGAAGATGTTGGTGTCCCAGATCTTCTCGGGGTCGCGGTCGAAGTCGTTCATAAGATAGCTTATAAGCTCTTCGCTCTGCTTTTCGGAACCGACTATCGGCTCTACCTCGGCCGAAATATCCGCGCGGATGAGATGGATAGACGGCGCGTTGGCCTTAAGCCTTACCCCGAATTTTCCGCCCTGGCGAATGATTTCCGGCTCGTCGAGCGAAAGCTCGCCCTCCTCCGGCATAACTATTCCGTAGCCGATTTTTTCGACCTGTTCGAGAGCGCTCGAGAATTTTTCAAACCTGCGCTTAAACCTTACAAGCTCTAAAATAGTCGGCATAAGCTCGTCGTCGCCCGAAATTTCAAGGCCGGATTCCTCGCTTAAAACCTTATAGAACAGCGAGCCGTCGAGCTCGACCTTTATCTTGCAGGCCCCGGTGCCGAGATCGATCTCGGCGACTTCGGAGCTTAAAACGTGTTCGCACTCGGCGATCTCTAAGCAAAGCTCCTTGATGTCTCTAAGCCGCCTGACTTTGTCGGCAGAGGTGCGGATTCCGCCGAAAATCTCCTCTTTAAGCCAGTGGCCCTTTGAGAGCGAATTGACCCAGCGGGGCATGCTTACGCCGATCTCTTTGACCGGGAAGGCGTATAAAAGCGAGGTTATTATCTTGGAGATGTCGTCGCGGGTCATAGTAAGGCAGTTTACCGGCAGGACCGCGACGCCGTATTTTTCGCGGAGAGAGGCGCAAAGCCGCTCGGTCTGCTCCGAGGTTTCGTCGACGGTGTTCATCAAAACGACGAACGGCTTGCCGAGCTCCGAAAGCTCGGATATCACCCTTTGCTCACATTCCTCGTATTCGTCCCGCTCGAGGCCGGATACCGAGCCGTCGGTGGTGACCACTATCCCGACGGTGGAGTGCTCGGTTATGACCTTTCTCGTGCCGATTTCGGCGGCCATATTAAAGGGCACTTCGTCTTCAAACCAAGGGGTGCGCACCATTCTCGGGGCGTCGTTTTCGATATACCCCACCGCCGAGGGGATTATATACCCCACGCAGTCGATCATTCTTATGTTTACCGTCGCTGCGCCGTCGAGGGTTATCGCTACCGCCTCTTCGGGGATAAACTTAGGCTCGGTGGTCATGATGGTCTTTCCGGCGGAGGCCTGCGGCAGCTCGTCGACCGCGCGTTCGCGCATATACTGCCCCTCGATGTTCGGAATCACGAGCTCTTCCATAAATCTTCTTATAAAGGTCGATTTTCCGCTTCTGACCGGCCCGACCACGCCGATATAGATATCGCCTCCGGTTCTCTCCGAGATGCTTTTATAGATATTTGTGTTTGTCATATTTTTCCTCCCGCTTATTCAATCGGTATCAGAAGCATACAGCCCGATTCGACGGCCTCGCCGTCTATATCGTTTTCTTCGAGAATCGACTCGAGGCTTGCCCTGCAACGCTTCGCAATCTCCCAGGGGTGTTCGCCCGTCTCGGCGTAGTAAAGCTTTAACGAGCAGTCTCTGTCCCGGCGAACCGGCTTTGATTCGTCAAGGCGTATCTCGCTTATAAAGCTTTTTTCGCCGACTTCGCAGACATACCCCCTTATTTTGACGTCCGCGGCGACCTCTATCGCGTTAGAGCTCGTCAGATTATATGTAACCGCCGAAACCGTCGCCTTAAGATCCGAACCGCCGCAGTCGCAGACTTGGTCTTCGAGCGGGTGCTCGTATGAGACCTCCGACTCGAGGCAGATCGGCTTTGACGATTCGTTCTTCGCGAAGACTGTTACGGCGAGCTTTCCGCAGAAGGCGCTTTCGCCGTCCGGCTTTTTGATTATCTCCCCCGCTCCGCAGGGCTCTGCGCTTGCGAAGAGAACGTTTTTGATCTCTCCCTCGCTGTATGTAAGGGTCGCCTTGGCGCGGTGAGAGTCGTTTATAACCGTCGGGACGCACTCTATCGAGCAGTCGGCCCTTTCGGCCTCGGCCTCACATTCGGTAGAGAAGACGTCGTCGGCAAGGCGGGCGCTCTCGAACCGCAGGGCGAGGCAGCTAAGGTCGATCCCGAGCTCACATTCGATCTTCGCCGGGTCGCTCTTCGGGACCGGCCTTACGGCGCAGGTCGCTGCGGAAGCGTCGACGTATACCTCGAACCTTTCGTCAAGCCCCTCGATATCCGAGACCTGGGAAAAAGGTAGGTCGAAGCTTATTTTTTCGATTTCTCCGCCACCCTCGGGGATATACACCACCGTCACCCCGACCTCGCCTTTCGTCAAAAGCTTGCCCGAGAGTATCTTTTTATCCGCCGAATTTACCGCTGCGTCGGCCCTTAAAACGACACCGACCGGCGGTTTTGTCTTTATGATCTCGACCTCGTCGATGACCGTCACCCGCTTGGTTATGAACAGCCGCTTCGAGGGGTAGGTCACGAGCGCCTTTCTAAGCTGCAATCCCCCGCCCTTGGCCTCGCTTACGGCTTGGCGGGGCTCGTCGCAAAGAACCCGGGTCCGGACGGATATCACCCCGCGGATATCCACCCTGCGCTTATTTACCACGCGGCAGCTTTTCGATTCGACCGAAGGGTCGATATATATCGCCGGCGATTTCGGGGCATAGCCGAGCTCTATCGTCTTGTCGTATGAAAGAGTTTGCTCGACCGCCGAGATCTCGCCATCTTCCGAAACATATACGACCCTAACCAGCGCCGCAAGCTCGTAGCTAAGCTTGCTTCCGCTTTGGGTTCTTCGCGCCGCAGAGGGGTATATCCGGCAGCTTAGAACCTTAAAAATTTCAGGGCAGTAGTCGGGCAGAACATAGTCCAGCTCGAGCGCCTGCTCGTTCACGGCGTCAAGAAGCGTCTTGCGGACCGTGAAATTCTCCCTTGTAAGCTTAAAATCCATAGTTCCTCCTATTTGATATCAGAGTGTCAGAAGCCGGAGCGCAGATTCAGATTTCCGCACTCTGTTTTAAGTCTTCTATAAGTATCTATATTCGGCTTGTTCCACCGCAATGACTGTTTTTTGAAATTCGGGCATAAAAAAAGCCCGAGCTCGCGGCTCGGGGGAAGATATATTTAAATTTAGGGGGATTTCGGAGAGCTACTCGAAATCTATGCTTAAGCCCTCTAAGGCAGGCCCCGTATATTCATAGTCGCTGTCATCTTCGCGTGCGGAATTGTCGGCGGGATCGAAATAGCGAGGGTCGTGGTCGCTGGGAAACGCCTGCGGAAATTCGGCGTAGTAGTTGTCCCAATCCTCGGGGGTCCAATCCTCTACCTCGGATTCAAGATAATAGCCATCGGCGTGCCAGTCGTGATCCGGATCTTCGGGGTTGAAAGGATTGGTGACATTTATTCCCATAGGCTCGGCTACGATGTAGTCGTCTTCTTTAAAGGCTAAAGCAGAGGCGCCCGCAACGGTTATCGCGAGCGCGGATAAAATCAAAATTACCCGTTTCATAAGCTCTCTTTCCGAATATTTCAAAGGGGCAGTCTTCCTGCCCCTTGAATATATATCTAAAATTTATTTTTATCGTTTTGTTCCGCTAAGCGGATATGCACCTGTTCATCGGATTCACACCTTTCAAAGGTTTTTAAAGAATTTTGTGTTTGTTTACATTCATCGGAATCATCTCCGTGGGATTATTCTTTTACCTTTTACGAATGAATCTGGTTGGTTATAGGTTGTATGCCGGACTCACCTCTTTCATATTTATTCGGGTTTCAAATCCAGGATCTTGCGAGTTTCATAAAGCATCACTCTTTCGTTAGATCAATGGCCTTTGGCTGTTGACTACTTGTTAAGATGCCTCTTCATTGGAATCTACCCCTTTGCGTTTTGTTCAAGCCCCTTGGCTTGTTTTTCTTCTTCTCTCTTTCTGTGTCTATAATATAACACACTTTTTAGTGATTGTCAACACTTTTTTTAAAATTTTTTTAAAAATTTTATTTAACATTTTGTTTACAATATATCTCTTGACTTCGGGGGCGGAATATTGTATACTGATAATGTTGCGGGCATAACCGCGGCTAAGATCAGCAAAGGAATCTTTTATATGAGCGACTACAACTACAACCCGGATATATACACCTTAAGCGACGAAAACGGCGAAGAATCGACCTTTGAGCTTTTGGATACGCTGGAAGAAAACGGCGTTATCTACTACGCGATGGTCCCGGTATACGACGACCCGGCGGACTCGATAAAAGGCGACGCCGAGCTTGTCGTCCTTAAGCTTGACGACTCGAGCGGCGAAGAAGAGCTTGTTTCGATCGACGACGAAGAAGAATACGAGCGTATCGGCGGGATATTCCTCGAACGGCTTGAAAATTATTACGACGGCGAAGACGAGGAAGAAGACTTTGAGGGCGACGACTACGAGGGCGAGGAATCATAAGCCCGAATATATCGGCCGAAAATCGGCAAAATAAAAACATTCTGCTTTGTGCGACAGTTTGCGGTTTTATAAATCCAACACATAATTAAAGGGATTCGTCCTCCGAGTGCGGACTGCAGACCTCCCGCTTTTTGCGGACGAAGGGAGCGCGAAACAATCGGGGCGATTTTACCCGTCCTGCCTCGTGCGGGTTTTATGTCTGCAAACAACGGCAAAGCGGAATTTTTGTTTTATGCTTAGGATTGAAAAAGCAGCCTTGCGGCTGCTTTTATTTTGACTGCTTTTTTCTGTAATCGAGGTAGCTTTCGAGGATAAGGGTGGCGGCGACGGAGTCCACGACCTGTTTGCGCTTTTTGCCGCGAACGTTGGTCTCGTTTAAAATTCCTATCGCCTGAACCGTCGTCACCCGCTCGTCCCAAAGCGCGGTCTTGACGCCGCTCTCGCGCTCGATTCTTTCGGCGAGCTCTTCGCAAAGCCTCGCCCTCGGGCCGAGCGAACCGTCCATATTCAGCGGGTGGCCGATCACGATAAGCTCGCTGCCCTGCTCTTTCGCGGCGGCGATAATCTTTTGAAAGCATTTTTCGGGGCTCTTTTCAAATATAGTCCCGAGGGGCGCGGCTATTGACTCGTATTTGTCGCAATAAGCCAGCCCGGTCCGCGAATCGCCGTAGTCTACCGCTAAAATCTTCATCAATTTCCTCCAAGGCAAATCAACCCTTTTGGCGCTGAAGCCCCAAAAACGCCGCGCCGATGATTCCGGCCTCGTTGCCCAAAGAGGCGCGAACGATCTCGGTGTTCTTTTCGGAGCGCTTTGAATAGACCTGCTCTTTTACGGCCTCGCGCAGGGGGACCATCAGAGCGTCGCCCTCGTTGCAAACGCCGCCGCCGATACAGAGAATCTCGGGCTGGAAGATGTTTATGGTGTTCGCGATGCCGGCGGCGAGGTATTTGATGTATTTGTCCACGACCTTTTTCGCCGACTCGTCACCCGCGCGCATAGCGTTAAAGGCGAGACGGCCGGAGATGTGGTCGCCCATCATCTCGTGCATTTTCGAGGCGGGGTCGGAATCCATCGCCTCTTTGGTCATTCTTATAAGCCCGGTGGCCGAGCTGAAGACCTCGAAGCAGCCCCTGCGCCCGCAGGTACATTCCGGGCCGTCGACCTCGATGACCATATGGCCGATCTCGGCCCCGGCAAAGTTGAAGCCGGAATAGATCTTGTCGTCGATGATTATTCCCCCGCCGACTCCGGTCCCGAGGGTTATGCAGACGGCGTTGTGGGCGCCCTTGGCCGAGCCCGCGATAAATTCGCCGTAGGCCGCGGCGTTGGCGTCGTTTTCAACGTAGACAGGCTTTTTAAGAACCTCGGCGATATAATCCGCGACCGGCTCGTTGTAAAAATCGAGGTTGTTGGAATATTCGATGACCCCGGTCTCGCTGTTTACGGTCCCGGGCGAGCCCACGCCGACCGAATCAATGTCGTCGATTGTAAGGCCCGCGGCCTTTACAGCCTCGAGCGATACGGCGGCCATATCCGCGCAGATCTCGCGGCAAGGGCGGGGCCTTTTTGTTGGCACGGAGGCCTTAGCGATGATATTAAAATGTTCGTCGACCACTCCTGCGGCGATGTTCGTCCCGCCGAGGTCGATACCGATGTAGTATTTCATAAGCAAAATTCCTTTAACAAAAGTTTTGTAATTAAAAGGCTAACTAAAAGTTTTCGCTCAAGCCTTTTCCAAAAGGCTTGCGGGTTTCCAAAGGGCGGCGCCCTTTGGTCGCGCTCCGCAGAGCGCGAAATCCATTTACGAAGGCGCTCCGCAAGGGGTGCAATGCAAGCCGGTTTTGTAGCCAATCGGACTTCGCGGGCATATATGCCCGCCCTGCTCGTCCTCTTGGACAAAACCGGCGTGCATGCCCAAAAGCAGTCCGGTGGACTGTTTTTGGAAATGCCGCAAAAGTCGGGCAAAGGCGAAGCCTTTGCAGAACGACGCTGACAAAAGGAAATGCTTTATCAAAGTAAAGGGCGTCGCTTACCCTCGCCGGGAGTTCCCCCGAAATCCGCAGCTCCGACAGGAGTTGCGCACCTCTTATTTGCTAAAACCCTGCTCCCCCTAAGCTCTTACCCGAAGAACTTCGGCAGGCCGTTATAGATTAGGCTTCGAACGGTGTTTTGGTCGTGCCAGCCGCCGTTTCTTAGGACGAAATAGCAGTTGCCGTCCTTGAAGTTGTCCGCCCATTTAAAGATGTCTTCAAAGTCTTCTTTCTGCATCGAGGCGACCATCGGCTGCATATTCGGGCCGGCCATATTGTCGTTGGTGCCGACCCCGCAGTAGATGTAAAAGTCTTCCCAATCGTAGCCGAAGCCCTTTACCGCCTCGGCGAGATATTCCGCCGCGCCGTCGGGATTATAGCCGCCCGCGCCTTGGCCGAGCGCCCAACTGTCCCCCGCGACGGGAAGATAGTAGCCGACGTAATCGAGCGCGTTTTCAAAGACCCACCAGGTGCAGGCGGCGCCCATAGAGAAACCGCCGAAGCCGCGGTGAAGCCTTGAAGCCTTTATGCCGCTCTTGGTAGTCTTTGAGCAAAATGTGTTATATTCGCTCTCGACGGCAGGGATAACGTCGTTTACAAGCTCTTGCCAGAAGTTTTTGCAGCAATACGAAGCGTCGCCGTTATAGGGGTTGTTATATGACGGCGTGCAGATTATGCAGGGCTTAAGGTCGCCGTTTTTGATCATGTGGTCGATTATTCTCTTCGACTCGTTATCAGAAAGAACCCCGCCGAAGAGCTCGTCTTCGGTTCCGCCGCCGCCGTGCATATAATACATAACGTCGTATTTCTTCGACTCGTCCGAGCCGTCGTAGCCGTAGGGCAGATATACGAGGGCGCGCTTTTCAAACTTTTCGCCCTTTCCGCCGTAGTCTTTGGTCTCGTAGGATATGATCACGACGGTTCCCTGCTCGTCGCAAAGCGAAAGATAGTCCGAGGGAATCTCGGAAAACGCATTGTCCGGAAACTCCGTCTTTCGCGGAAAGTCGCCGGTCATGCAGCCGCTCATTCCGAGGGAAACCATTATCGCCGAGGCGACAAGCTTGATGATTTTATCCATAATCATTCTCCGATTTTTAAATTTTAGAGGCTATTTCAGCTCAAAAGAGAGTCGAATTCGTCCAAAAGCTCGCCGAAGAGCTTGAGCGCGTTTTCTATCGGCTCGGGAGAGTTCATATCCACCCCGGCGATCTTAAGAAGTGAAATCGGGTCGGTCGAGCAGCCGCTCGAGAGGAACTTTTTATAGTCGGCGACCGCGGGCGCGCCCTCTTTCAAAATTCTGTTAGAAAGGGCTATCGCGGCAGAGAAGCCGGTGGCATACTGGAAGACGTAGTAGTTATAATAGAAGTGCGGTATGCGCTCCCACTCAAAGGCGATCTCCGGGTCGGAGATGACAGCCTCGCCGTAGTATTCCTTGTTGAGCTTATAATAAAGGTTGCTTAACGCTTCGGCGGTAAGGCTCTCTCCCCTTTCGGCCATCTCGCCGGTCAGCATCTCAAACTCGGCGAACATCGTCTGGCGATAAAGGGTGGTACGGAACTGCTCCAAGAAGTAGTTGATGAGATACGCGCGCTCGCTTCTGTCGGTGGTCTTCGAGAGCAGATACTGCATCAAAAGGGCTTCGTTGCAGGTCGACGCGACCTCTGCCACAAAGATGACGTAGTCGCTGTATACCGTCGGCTGATTCTTCAGCGAAAGATAGGAATGAAGCGCGTGGCCCATCTCGTGGACGAGGGTAAACATACTGTCGAGACTGTCTTTATAGTTCAAAAGAACGTAGGGGTGCGGCCTCATCCCGGAGGAATACGCGCCGGAGCGCTTTCCGACGTTTTCATAGACGTCTATCCAGCGGTTCTCGAACCCCTCTTTAAGCATATCGGTATAGTCCTCTCCCATAACGGCGAGGGCTTTAAGAACAGTCTCTTTCGCTTCGTCGAACGAGATCTTCTTTTCGGCGTCGGGGACCAAAGAATGATATACGTCGTACATATGAAGTTCGTCGACGCCCATATGCTTTTTGCGGATCTCGACGTATTTGTGCATATACCGCATATTCTTGTGGACGGTGTCGATAAGATTCTTATACACCGAGGCCGGGACTTCGTTCCCGTATAGTGCGGCCTCGAGGATAGAGGGATAGTTTCTCGACTGCGCGTTGAATATTCTTCCCTTGACTTCGGCGTCGTAGAGCGAGGCGAGGGTGTTTTTAAACTGCTCGTAGGTGTGATACAGCGCCTCGAAGGCGTTCTTTCTTAAAACTCTGTCGCCGCTCTCCACCATCGGGATATAGCTGCTGTTGGTAAGCTCGTGAAGGTTGCCCTTTGAATCCTCTACCGACGGGAACTTTATATCCGCTCCCTCGAAGAGGTTGTAGGTGTTCGAGGCTCCCCTTCTAATCGACGATGCGCGCGCCAGAATAGCCTCTTCCTTTTCGCTAAGTGTGTGCTCTTTTCTGCGGCGGGTTCTTTCAAGCGCAAGGCGATAAAGCTCGAGCTCCGGCTCGTCTTTATAAAACTGCTCGAATCTTTCGTCGTCGATGGAGATAAGCTCCGGTCCGACGAAGGACATCGCGGCGGAATAGCGGACGAAGAAGTTGTTGATCTTCGCCTCGAAGTCCTGATACTTCGGCAAAGAGGTGTCTTCGTCGGCGCGGGCGGAGGAATAGCTGTACAGCGCAGAAATCGCGATTTCGGCCTCGTCGTCGTAGCGCATAAATTCGAGAAGGGTCTTCGCGCTTTCGCCGAGCCTGCCCCTGTACGAAGCGCCCCTTTCTATGTATTCCTCGGCCTTTTTAAGGGATTCTTCCCAGGCTTCGTCTGACGGAAAAACGTCTTCGAGGCGCCATTTATTCTCTTCCGATATTTCGGAACGGTAAGGTACTTTGTTGTCTGCCATAATTATCTCCCTTTCGGTAAAAAATTTTAGTCTATATTACCACATTTTCTCGAATTTGTAAAGCCTTTTTGCGATTCGCGCTTATTGTTGACAAATATGCGGCGAAATGTTAAAATTATGCAGGAGGTGTTTTATATGAAGATGAACTTAGACGACCAAAAACAGACCATATTCTTCGCATTCGCGGTGGCGATCGCGCTTGCGATTATTTCTTCGATCGAACAATTTGCGATATTGGGCTCGCTTAGGGCGATGAATTTCGCGCTGCCCTTTTATATGCGATACGAAAACGCGGGGTTGAATGTATACAGATTTATCGCCGAGCTCGTCAATTATCTTCGCGGAGCGGGGATATTTATGATAGTCAGAGCGGCGGGGATCCACCGCAAAAACCTGCCCTATTCGGCCGCGATGATAACCGGGATAGCCTGCTTTGTTCTGCCCTCGGCCCTGCGGCTTATAATGACGTATATGTTCAGATTTTATGTATTTTATTAAGGAGGAAGACGAATGGTAAACGTTGAAGGAAGATGGGCGCTTATAACCGGCGCCGCCCGCGGGATAGGATATCTTACCGCGAAATTTATGGCCGAGCGCGGCTGCAACCTTATTCTTCACTCGCGAAAGTTAAGTCACACCGAAAAGGTTTTGGAAGAAGTCAAGGCCCTCGGGGTCAAGGCTTACGCGGTAGAGGCGGAATTGTCAGACCTCGATTCGGTCGAAAAGATGCTTAAAGAGATCGACTCGCTCGGGGTCAGAGTCGACCTTATAATGAACAACGCGGGTATGCAGATAGCCTATCGGAACGACTACTTCAAAACGCCGGCAAGCGACTATACCGAGAGCTTCAAGATCAACACGATAGCCCCCGCGATTATCATGTATCACTTTTTGCCGAAGATGATTGAAAACGGCTTCGGAAGGATTTTAAACACGACGAGCGGGATACGGCTTGAGCCGCAGCAGGCGGGCTATTCGGCGAGCAAGGCCGCGCTCGACAAAATCACGATCGACCTCGGCTCAACCGTCAACGGAACCGACGTTATGATAAACCTTACCGACCCGGGCTGGTGCAGAACCGACCTCGGCGGCCCCTCCGCCCCAAACGCGCCCGAAAGCGCTATCCCCGGCATAGTCGTCGGGGTCTTCGCGGACGACAAGAAGTCGGGCAGATACCTTAACGCGCCGTATTTCGGCGGAATGAGCCTTGAAGAAGCTGTCGCAAAGGCGGAGAGGGAATTTGAGAGCCCCTATTAGAGGTCGGAAATCAAATTGTCGGAAATCAGATTGTCGGAAGTCGGATTTGTCTTATATCTTCTAACTTCTAAAAGGAGAATTTTGAAATGAAAACCTGTTTATAAACGCCTGCGTTCGCGAAGAATCGAGGACGCTAAGGCTTGCGAAGCGGCTGCTTTGTCGGCTTGGCGAATATGAAGAAATCGACCTTGAAAAGAGCGGGCTGCTGCCGCTTAACGCCGAAAGGCTTAGGCGAAGGGACGAGCTTTCGGCCGAAAAGAACTTTTCCGCCCCGGAATTTTTCGAGGCGAGGCGGTTCGCCGAGTCCGAGCGGATAGTTATCGCCGCGCCGTATTGGGACCTGATGTTCCCCTCGCTTTTGAAGATCTATCTTGAGAACATAACGGTCTGCGGCGTGACATTTTACTACACCGACGAGGGCGTTCCGAAGGGGCTTTGCCGCGCGAAAGAGCTCTACTACGTCACGACCGCGGGCGGGCCGAACTTTAAAAACTTCGGGTTCGACTACGTTTCGTCACTCGCGAAGGATTTTTACGGCGTCGGCAAGACCGAATTTATCTCCGCCGAGGGGCTTGACATTTGGGGCGCCAACGTCGAGAAGATTTTAAAAGAGGCCGAGAGGGCCGTCGACGAGCTTAAGATCGATGGGTAGCCGCTCCCCCGCCGATTGCAATATGTAAAGCCGAGGTCGCCCTCGGCTTTTTCGTGCTTAAACGGTTAGCGAACGTTGCCCGACTTGTAGGCGTCGATCATCTTCTTGACCATCTGTCCGCCGACGGAACCGGCCTCGCGAGAGGTAAGGTCGCCGTTGTAGCCGTTCTTGAGGTTTACTCCGACCTCGTTGGCAGCTTCCATCTTGAATTGCTCAAGGGTCTGTCTGCCCTGATCACTGGTAATACCCTTCATTTTTGACACTCCTTTATTAAAATGCCTTGCATTTTCATTATATATTCTGTCGCAGCTCGATAGTCGATAGGCGCGGGCTCGGCGGCAGCAAAATTATCGCCGAATTTCGCCCTTTTGCGCCTGCAAAAATATTATAGCCTCTAATCCGCGGTTTATTTGAGGAAAATAATTCAAAATTTTGATATTGAGCTGGCGAAAATCGCTGTCGAAGGCTATATTATAAAGGTTGACTACTCAGAGCAGAGAAAACTTGCAGTCGAGGTCAACAAAATCGGGGTCAACATCAATCAGATTTGCAAGAGGATAAACGAAACCGGCAGAGCTTTTTCGGAAGATGTAGCCGAGCTTAAAAGCAGAATGGAGGACGTGTGGCAGTTACTAAAATCATAGCTGTAAGAGCGCCTTTGACAGAACGATTTCTTAAATTATCTGCCCCGCCCGACTTATGAGAAGGTGATTTTGCAGTAATGCAATGTGAAATTTTCCGGCATAAAAAAATAAGCCTACCTTCCGCGAAAAGCATTCAGCGTACTTGTTGTTGAGACGAGAAAAGCTTTGATGGAGTATTACAGCGAGAAAAAGTAGGATGGTCTGAATGTTTACAAGCAGAAAGGAAAAAATGATGACTGAACAGAATAGGCTGTATGCCGAGCGCGAGCGGATTAATAATCGGCTCAAAGAGGTGGAAAATGTTAAGGGGAATTTGAATAGGATTCTTGGAAAAGAGAAAAAACGGTCACAGAAACCTCAAGCAATTTAATCTCAGCTTTCAAAAGAAAATCCCCGCGTTATCTGTTATATTGCAGATTTTGCGGGGATTACTTGATTATTCATAAGTAAAATAAAAGAGATATAGTGCCTTATTCAACACGAGTGCCTTGAATACAGCGTCCTCCGCACTTTGATAAAAATAAGATTGAAGCGGCCTGCCAAATCCGAAGGAACTGCGCCAAGATCTGTTGCCAATGTTACCGGCAGCAGGATCTTTTTTACTGCGCTGTCAACATTCTAAAATCCGCACCTCATATTTCCTCTACCCCCATCCGCATAAAGTATTCATACGTTCCGTCATACATTTCCGGAAGGCGGGTGGCGTCTTTGGGATCGCCGCGGGAAATAAAAATAACAAGTCCTTGCCTGGCACGGGTCAGAAGCACTCTATAGGTGTTTTTTAAATATCTTTTTTTCGACTCGGTGTTAATGTGGTTCCAGTTCGCTCCTCTAAAACGATAGCAGCTAAATTGACCGTTCTCATACCGATAATCTGCGTCCCAAGCCAAAAGAGCATAGTCAATTTCCAAACCCTGAACTTTAAATTCTGATGCAGCGATCTCAAGGTAATATGATGAGTCAACATTATCCTTTCCGTTTAAAAACCAGCCGACATGATTTATATCCGAAGGCACCCATATACCTTCTCCGCGAAGCCGCTTGCCTTCCGAGCTTGCCAATAAACCATAGCGTTCATTTCCTCTGGACATGCTCTTTACCCATTGTTTCGCTTTTTCAAGATCGCGAGTTAAAACAATCGGGTAAGACTCATGCAGTTCCTGATATATTTCGTGCGCGCTCTCGGGTTGATTATCAAGCAGAGCCTTAACAAAATCGGACAATCGCTCGCTTCTGAAGGAACGCAGGGAAACTCCCAAATGAAGCGCCGGCTCGACATAATAATTTCTTCCGCCTAACAATTCATCTATAGTCGAATTACCTACATATTCATAATCAACCATTTTGTCCGACAGATATATGCGCCAGTCTTGGTAACCGTTGCTCAAGGTTCTAAACCAATCTTCAATTCCCGCCTCGCCCGTATAAATTTCCTGGCCTCCGCCGACAAGACAAACTATAACTGCCCAATCTTGGTGACGGTCCATTATGTTAATCAAAAAATCAGGTTCAGAGCGATTAAAGCCTGCTACGCCCTTTTTTCTGCTCATAAAATCGCTTAGAGCGTCTGCGTCCCACGCCCTTTGAGCCTCATCAAAAATGGTCACCTTCTCAATAGGCGGGCTGTCGATCGTAAGCGCCTCGTCTCTAAATTTATGGATAATCTGTATAAAGGATTTCGTTTCTCTTAGAGCGTCGGAAATTGTTATACCCTCGCGTTTTGCCTTATCTCTTGCCAAGGCCGTTTGTAGCACGTCAACCAGCGGCCCGTTTCCCGACAAAAATACTGCATGTTCATCGGTGTCAAATTGATGTCTTGCGTTGGCAATATTTAATCCGGCAAGCGTCTTGCCCGCGCCGGGAACGCCTGTTACAAAGCATATTGCTTTCTTCCCGTTTTCTTTGCAGTCATCAATAATCGTATTGATTGCGTTTGTCATAGCAGTCAGATTTTCAGCTCCTGCGTCGTTTCTGGAAATATCGGCTACAGAATGATTTCTGTAAAGGGCCTGAGCCGCTTCAATAATAGTCGGCGTAGGCGCATAGCGCGAGTTTATCCACTCATCCATTTTCATTGAATTGACCGGCAGATTATTAAGACATTTTTCTATGTTCAATCCGATATTATGCTTATTGGATTTCAGTACAGACATAATATTATCGTGCATAACTGATAAATCATTAGGCACGCTTTCGGCTTCTGTAGAAACTATTATCGGGACTATGTACTTGTCTGAACTTACCTCGTGAAAATATTTAAGATCTAAAGCATAGTCCATCACTTGATCCTCAGTGGTTTTGCGATACTCGGTGTCGCCGACTTTAAATTCAAGCAAAAAGATAATCCCGGAGATAATGCTCATGTGCCATAAAGTAACACACAAGAATTTGATAGACAGCAGCCTACCATTCCGTACCCCAAAAGCGCCATTCTGGATTTGTATTCTATTGCATTGGCGATAAGAATTGAAGTTTTGAAAAAAATTTCTCCAATCTTAAATCCTTTTGCATAATCAGTTGTTATTATATAGTGTAAGACGTTTTATACAGGGAAGGCGGTGACACAACATCGAAGATTTTGTACTGATTAAAAAAATCCAAGCGGGCGATACGGAAGCATTTGACATATTAGTCCGTAAATATTACGGACTAATCTATCAGTTTTGTTACCGTAGATTAAATGGAGATACAGACACCGCAGCAGATATTACACAAGACGTATTTTTGAAATTGTTAGAAAATATTCATGCTGTCCGTATGTTGGGAAAGTTTCAAAATTACTTACTAACTATCGCCGCAAATACCTGTAATAACTATTTCAAAAAGGCGAAGCCCATATACACAGACTTAAACACTTTGGATATTACAGATGATACAAGAAGTGCTTTAGAAAGAATGATAGAAAATGAAAACACAGCAGAAGTCCGTAAAGCACTCCTTTCATTGCCAGATTATCAGAAAGAAGTTATCATTTTGCGCTTTTACCACAACTTGAAAATACGGGAGATTGCAAAAATCACAAAGTCAAATATTCCCACCGTAAAATCAAGGCTAAGACAGGGATTGCAAAAAATAGAGCGATACCTTAATGATTTCAAAGGAGGCGATAATGTATGAAAAAAAATAATGATATTCAAGAATGGCTACAGCTTTATGATACACCTGCTATACCCGAAAACAAAATGAATGAATTGATTTCGGCCGGGAAAAAGTACATGGACAGTGCTGAATTTAACAATGATTCTTTGCAGAGTGTTTTACTAAGTCAATTACAGTATCTTCCTCTCTCTTTTTGGCTTGTTCAAATAGTATTGTTTGCCATAGCTATTCTACTGGTTTGTCTTTTCGGGCATTGGAATGTTTCCTTTCAATATCCTTTGATAGCACTTGTGGTCATTATTCCGTTAATCGTGTTAGTGGGAGTTCGGGAGGTTTCTAAAAGTAACATATACGATATGTGGGAAATAGAACAATCCAGCCGCTGCCAGTTGGTGAAGATTACTGCTTGTCGTATGTTAATCATTGGTTTAGCCGATTTGTTCTTGATAACATTTGTTTTAGTAATAACAAGTTTGTATTACCAACAATCCATAATCGAAGTAATTTTGTATGGTCTGGTTCCATTTAATGTTTCCTGTACCTGCTATCTCTTGACAATTATGAAAAATGAAAAGGGGCAAATTTCCTACCATTTATTTGTATGTATGATTTGTATAGCAGTCATATTTTCAATTATTTTGAAACAGGATGTTCTTTTTGAAACATCAATGCTATGGGGCTGGGCTGCCTTTTATTTCTTTTCACTTGCCCTATTAGGGAAAACGGTACGGAACTATTTGAAGCATGAAAAAATGATAGGAGAATCAGCATGGAACTTACAATAAAGAATCTTTCTAAAGAGTATGGAAAAAAGAAAGCGGTACGGTGTTTCAACGCAACTTTGACGAATGGAGTGTATGGCTTATTAGGTGCGAATGGTGCAGGAAAAACCACTCTTATGCGCATGATATGTGATGTTCAAACAGAAACCAAAGGGGCTATTATGCTCAATGGAAAAAACATTCACGATTTAGGAGAACAGTATCGCAATATTTTAGGATATTTACCACAGCATTTTGGGTACTATCCAAACTTTACGGCGTATAAATTTTTGATGTATATTGCAGCAATTAAAGGACTTCCGCACCAAAAAGCTCATAAACGTTCTTTGGAGCTATTGGAAAAAGTTGGATTATCAGAACAAAAGAATGTAAAAATCAAAACTTTTTCCGGCGGGATGAAACAACGGCTGGGGATTGCGCAAGCACTTTTGAACAATCCTAAAATCTTAATTTTAGACGAGCCAACAGCAGGACTTGACCCAAAGGAACGTGTCAGATTTCGTAATCTGATTAGTACGTTGGCCGAAAACCGTATTGTAATTTTATCAACGCATATTGTCTCCGATGTTGAGTACATTGCAAAAGAAATATTGATTATGAAAAATGGAGAATTGTTGCATCAAGGTTCAGCGGAAACAATTTTGCAGCCAATTCAATCGTTTGTATGGGAATGTGACGTAACCCGGCAGGAAGTCGATAGCTTAGAAAAAAACTATGTTGTGGCAAATCTAAAACATAGTGCAGGAGCAGAGCGTTTAAGAATTATATCAGAAGTGGCACCTTGCAAAACTGCGCGGAATGTAGAGCCGACACTAGAGGATTTATATTTATAGAATCCCTGTTGTTACAAAAAAGCTTTCATATCCTCAACATTTGTATTAGCTTGAAATAAGGCGCGTATCTGCCGATTGCATACTTAATCTTAAGCTTTATTCCGCCGAAGTTTGACAACGATGTCCTCTCTCCCATAATTTTGTCCATATATGCTAACGCTTTTAACGGTGCCTCTCTGAACGCGGGCTTTTCCAGAAACTCCCTCAAGCATCTCTCAAGCCCTGTTTCCAGCGATTCGAATTTGCACTCACCTGCCGCCCGTAGAAATTTTGAATTATCAAATATTCGGTCTAAAAGTCGGTCATAAATCACCTGATGTTTGTTGCCCATGACTTCATAAATCGGCTTCGGATCGTCGACATACATAATCTTAAATTCGTTTCCCGTCACGTCCTTGAAAACCCTTTTATAGATTGCAAGCACATCGTCCCACTTTATTGCCTTATCGGTCGCGATGTGAAACGCCTCGCCCATCGCCTTTTCGTTGCCGATCAGCTTTGAAATCCCCATGGCAACATCAGCCCCGAGAGTCATAGTCGTGTATTTTTCTGCGATTGCTTCCGGGAAAACGGTGGTCTTGTCATGCAAAGCGCGATAGAGCCATAGTTCCTTTTCATATACGCCAAGCTGCAAGCGCTGATTGCTATATGTTATGTACGGACGAATTATCGTCCAGTTAGTTTTGCCGGATTCACAGAGCAGGTTTTCCTGACGCGCCTTTGTGAGAGCATATTCATCGGTTTTCAGATATTCTCTGTCGGTTGTGACGTCCAAAAGCCTTGGAGAATCCTCGGTGATCGGAGTTTTGGAATCGGCATAAACACGGCTTGAGCTTAAGAAAAGATACTGATTTGTGGAATTGAGGAGCAAATCACGCCTTGATTTGAATTCTTCGGTATGGTAGACCATGAAGTCCACAATTGCGTCATATCGCTCTGCCAAAAGCGTTTTCAGAAACGCAGTGTCATGAGCGTTGCCCTTGACATACCGAACGTTATTAAATTCAGATTTTCTCTCGGAGCGGCTGGTAACCGTTATTAGGTGTGTACCCCCCCCCGCTAAAATTTTTACCAGATCGACGCCCATCGCGCCGGTTCCGCCTAAAACTAATATTTTCAATAATGCTGCCCCCTCTATCAGGTCTATATTTTTAATATTCTCCTTAAGTAGTTTTTCATTATCGTTCGAAAAACAATATTGAGCTTTACAATAGCCTTCTCACTATAAAATATTACTTATCAGAGCCTCTTTTTACGCCTAAGATCGCCTTGATTTTTTCAAGAATAACGCTTCGTTTTATAAATGCAAGAACAATCCATAATCCTACCAATAAATACCTAAGTATCCTAAAACTATATGTAAACAAAAACATTGACCCGGAAACTATAAACAATAAAGTGATGCCAAGCAAAACTTTTGGGCTATAAATCCGCTCTCCGTTCATGCAGGTTTTACAAATTCGCTTCATAAAAATATTGATTGCGTAATCCTCATCAATATTAGACATATAGTCAATCGCTATTGCGGAATTATATTTTTCAAAAAACGATCTGATGCTTTTTTTGAGCTTCTCTGAAACGCTGCTGTTTTGTCCGGGGGTAATCAATATTCTTTTTGCCGTCTTAAGCTTTTCGACGTATTGTTCCCATATTTCACTGTCCGACTCAAGGCATACTCTTTCAACTTTTTTTACCTGCGGTAATTCACTCACCGTAAAAGAGGAATTACCGTTATGCTGCCGACGCGCTCGTTTTTCTGAAAATTGTTTATCGTATTTACAATAACCGGAACTCCGTCTACTTCGATAAATTGCTTGGGCAAATCAGTTTTCATTCTGCTTCCGGTTCCTCCGGCAAGAATCACTACACCTACCTTCACCGCTTCATACCTCTCTGCTTCTCCTCTATTTGAGAGATAAGGTTTATTCTTTCTTGATGATATCCCCCGGAAAAATCTGTATCAAGAAAGATTTTCAGTCGTCTTTTTGCGTCTTCCGTCGACATAAGCTTTTGGCCGAAAGCAATAATATTAGCGTCGTTGTGCTGCCTCATAAGTCTTGTCACTTCATCGTCATACGCCAAACCGCAGCGAATGCCGGCGACCTTATTGGCGGCAATTGATATGCCTACGCCCGTGGCGCAGATAACGACGCCCCGCTCACACTCGCCGCTTGAAACAAGATTCGCGACTCTCTCTGCAAATATAGGGTAATCGCACGGAACATCTTCATTTGTTCCGACATCGGTCACTTCATGACCGTTTTCACGCAGCCAGGTCAATAGATCTTTTTTTAAAAGAAGGCCCTGCCTGTCGTTTCCTATTGCAATTTTCATTTGACTTCACCGTCTTTTTTGCTTAAATCAATATGACACCACTTATCGTTGCTCACCTTTTTGGCGAAGCAATTCATATATTCTATCCAAACATGCCTAGTTGCGTTTACGGGATGAGACACATATCTTGCGACATATTGCTTAATCTTTTCACACTCGCTGTCATAATCAATGTTGCAGATAGCAGAAATCAAATCCTCGTCCGATTCCGTTATGCCGTTTGGAAACTCCGATTTTAAATCTATAAACAGCCCTGTAACGGAGTTAAATTTATCATAATCGTTTGCAAAACAAAACATGGGTTTTCCTAAAAGGCCAAAGTCAAAAAAGGCGCTGGAATAATCCGATATAAATATATCGGCTACCCAATACAATTCATTGACGTCGGAATAGGCGGTAACATCTATGAAAAACCCATCAGAACTTTCGAAGCTTTTCAAGCTTTTATCAAAGTGATGAGTCCTGCATAAAAGAACATATTTGTCTCCGAGCCTCTTCTTCCATAAAGAATAATCTGCGTCTGCGTTTTCGTAATCTCTCCAAGTGGGCATATACAGCAAGACCTGCTTACCGTCTGGAATGTTCAACTTTTTTCTGATTCTGATCGTGTCCGAGTCCGTAAATTCAAACAGCTCGTCTTCTCGCGGTCTTCCGCACCACAGCATAGACGATTCTTTGGCGTTAAACCACTTTACAAAATGATTTTTTGTGTATTCTCCATCGCAACAAAAAATATCCACATTTGAAAAATCGTAGTCATTTCTCGACTTAATTGCATTTCCGTTCTTTTTCGGTCCCGTTCCATGCCAAGAATTTAAAAAAACAGTTCCTTTCTTTTTGAAATTCAATCCGCGTTCTATATTTACATTTGTTATCCATAGTTTTGCCTTTAAAGCCGTTATAAAATATTTCAATGAATCAATTCTTACCGTCTCTGCCTTTTCAATGTTAAACTTTGCGGGTTCTTCAAAAGCCCATACAAAATGAAAATCTTTAAATCGCTCATCGGTTTTCATAGCCTCAAACAGTATGCGGGGACTGTCGTCAAACTTTTTTCCGCTGTATGAAACAAACAGAGCAAGGAAATCATCTTGCTTAACAAATATTCCTATCGTTCTGATTACTGCACTCATAAAGGTTTTATATATCGTCAACATTGCTTTATTATGTTTTAAAACATAAGCAATTTTATTTCTAAGTCCGCCTTTGTTCGTAATCTCTCCTCCAATATTACATCAATACAATACACAGAAGCTCAAAGGCTATTTAATTTCCTTGTTATCCCATTTTGACCAAAGACGTTTTGCCTCAGAATTCCTATCGTTATAATGTGGATGCTCAAGATTTTGTGTAATTCGCTTATTTATCAAATCGTCAACTTTGCCGATTACCCTCGCAGGGTTTCCACCAATTATTACCCCCCCCCGAAAGATTTTGTTACTACGCTGCCTGCGGCAACTATTACATCGGGCCCTATCGTCACATTAGGCAGAATTATCGATCCCGCCCCGATAAAAACATTATTCTTAACTTCGATGCAGCCGAATTCTTTGCTCAATTTATTATTTGAAAAATCAGAATCTATATCGTTAACCATATCATGAATAATGTCATGCGTGACAAAAAACACATCCGTAGCTACTTTAACATTATCGCCAAATCTTATAAGCATCGGATCTTGCGGGATCTTTCTCGGGCAAAAGTAAAAGTTCTTCCCGACAGCATTAAATACTTTTTTCTTTATGAGATACTTTGTTCTTTTAATCGGATTAAGAATCAGATAACATCTGATTTTAATAAAAGTATTTCTATCCATAATCACTTCGCTCCGCTCTTTCCCACGACGGCCTTCACCGTCGCAAAAACAATCTTTATATCCATTGCTGCCGAGCGGTTTTCTATGTAGTAAAGCTCCATTCCCTACCGCTCGCCGGTGTCGTACTTCGCGTTGTTCCTCGCATACGCCTGCCAGTATCCGGTTAGCCCCGGCTTCACCGACAGCAGCGCTTCTTGCTGCTCGGGAGTGTAGTATCTTTCCAATTCTTCTCGGAGGATCGGCCTCGGTCCGACCAAGGACATATCCCCTTTAATGCAAATGTTCCAGATAATTTGCGGCAATTCGTCAATGCTCATCTTTCTTAGAATTGCTCCGAAACATTTGCTTCCGTCGCCCGGCTTCCTGTAACCAATCAGCCTCGGGTCGTCGTCAAGCTTGTACTCGCGCTTGTACTCTTCCAATTGCTCGGAGGTCAGCATATTTTCAAGCTTGTCCGCGCCCTTTCGCATCGTTCTGAATTTAAGTATTTTTAAATCCTTGCCGTTTTTTCCGACTCGGGTTTGTATGTAAAACGGATTTCCCGGGTCTTTAAGGACGATTGCAAGGGCGACCAGCGCCATCGGGATAATCAGCACAACGCTCGCTATAAGCGACAGCGTGAAGTCCGCCAAGCGCTTGAAAAAGCCGTATATCGGGCGACTTTTAATCTGCGGCGCCGCCCCCGCGTAGACTTCGGCTTGCTGCCCCGTTTTCGTCAAAACTATGCCCGGGGTCGACTCTGCTTCCGCCCTCTCCATCAACGCCGTGCCGTTCAATTCTTCACTCAAATCTTTCACCAACTTTGAATTTAACTCCGATTTCGGCAAGCTTTTTGACCTTTTCGCTCTCTAATCTGCCGCTTCTGAATCGCCTTTCCTGCGACCTAACCCATTCGCCGAGCGGGTAGCCGTCGGCGGTGACGAAAGTCTGCGGTATCGGCAGATCTCCCCCGCCGCTGCGGTATGATTTCGCATAACCGTAGCCCTTGTCCCATCTGTCGGCGTTGCGGCTCCAGCTTATTCCAATGCCCTCGAGCGCCGAAATCCTCTCGCCCGAAAGCCTTCCGCCGAAGTAGGATTTTTTCTGCGCCGCGACCCAGTTGCCGAGCGCGTAGCCGTCGTCGCAGATATACCCCGCAGGGACGTTTAGATCGCCCTTTTCGCGGACATAAATCCTCGCGTGGTCGAATCCGTTTCGCCAAACCGCCTCGGTCGGGCTCCATATGATTTTAAGCTCGTCAAGCCGTTCGATTTGATCTTTCCTAAGCTTTCCGCCGCCGAATTTCCGCCTTTGCGCGGCAACCCACGCCCCGAGCGCAAACCCCGTTCCGTCGACATATCCCGCCTGCGGGTTCAGCTCGCCGAATACCTTATAATATTCTTTCGCTCTCGCGTAGGCCGCGTTCCATCTGTCGCCCTGCCGCTGCCAGCTCATTCCGATAAGCTCAAGCTTTTTAACGCGCTCTTCGCTAAGTCCGCCCTGTTTATAGGCGACTCGCTGCGAAGATATCCAGTTTCCAAGCTTCACGCCGTCCAAGACATACGCGGCTCCTATATTTAAATTTCCGTTGACTTCGTAAAAGCGCTTCGCAAGGGCATAGCAAGCCTCCCAGCTTCGCTCTCCGGCCGAGCTCCAACTCATACCTATGCTTTCAAGCTTTTCAATTCTCTCTTCCGAAAGCTTTCCCGCCTTGCGCCGCTCTCTCATTCCTCGCAGCCACGCCCCTAAAGCGGTACCGTTTTCGGTAACATACGCCGCAGGAACGTCGAGATTGCCGCGGGTTTTATAATATTCGCTCGCTTCGGCAAACTTCTTGTCCCAATCGTCCTCAAATTCCCAGGTCATATCTATCGCGTTAAGCCGCGCGATCTGGTCTTCCGTAAGCTGATTTTCGCGATATTTCTGCCGCTGCCGGCTAAGCCAAAGGCTTACCTTCGGAAAGCTCTCGCGGTCGGGTTCCAAGTCCTTGAATCGCTCAAAATACGCCCTCGCCAGCTCGTAACCCTCGTCCCACTGGCGCTCGTGCAGGGTGCGCCAATCCATGCCGATAGAGTTCAGCTTTTCTATTCTCGCCTGCGAAATTCCGGTTCCGTTGCGGTAATTTATCCGTTGCGTGACGAGCCATTTCCCGAGCTTCATGCCGTCCTCGGTGACGTAGTCGTTGCCGGGAAGCAGGTCGCCAAACCGCCTAAAATAGGCCTTCGCCTCGTCGAACATAAACTCCCAACTCGCCGAAAGCGCGGTCTCCAGCTCATCAAAAATCCTCCGGCAATCCTTAAGATCGTCTAAAATTTCAAATCTTTGGTTGACGATAGATTCGCCCTCGCCGAGATATTGGTAGTATCTGACAGTTTCGTTCATCTCGTCCTGTAAACTCGAAATGCTATATAATCCGGAGATATTGTTGACTATGTCAAAAATAACAGGATTTTTTGTTGAAGATGCCGAAAGCGCGCGGCCGATTTGCTGCTTGTAGATGATAGGTGAAACGGTCGGTCTAAGCAGGATTACTCCCGCAACGTCATCGACGTGGATACCCTCGTTAAGCGCGTCTATGCAGAACAAGAGGCGCAGGTGATCGCTGTCGTCTGCTTTAAAATCTGCGAAAGATTGCGAAGCCTCGGGGTCGTCGGAGTAAACAGAATAACTGTGATAATCTTGGTCAATCTCGCTAAACCAAGCCTTCGATTCTGCCATCATCGCCCGCATATGCTCGGCGTTCGCACAGAACACGATGTACTTCCCGTGCGGGTCAGTCATATGCTTAGCAAAGATTTTGTCGAGACCGTCTGCCTTGTCCAAAGCCCTGCGGAGAGCCTCAAGATAGCGCTCTGCGGCGTCTCTGACCGCCTTATTCTTGGCCGCTTTGACACGCCTTTCATAGCGTTCGAGATCTTTTTGGTAACTATATATAGATAGTACATACTTAGGCGGGTTAAGGATTCCGCGAACAATTGCCTCGCCGAGGGTCATTTCGGAAGCAATATTGCCCTCGAACAGCTCGTCGGCCATGTCGCGCTGATTGTCCAGATACCGTATATTAGTGGCCGAGAGCCCCAAGATAGGCGCTTCGGGGTAGGCCGAGAGAAGCTTTTTTACGCCCCTCCCCCACTGTTCCGCGCCGGCTCGGTGGAACTCGTCCAAAACTATAAAGTCCGGTTTGATGTCCGAAATCTCGGACTCTTCAAGGTTCATAAGTTTTGAATAGGTGAAAAATTTAACGTTCGCGGGCGTGAAGTCGGCGGATTTTTTCAGCGCTTCGAGCTGGGTTTTGAAGATATATTCCGAAGGCGAGAGCCAGCAGACGGTTTTTGACGGATTCTCCTCGCAGAGCTTAAAGCCGATGAAGCTCTTACCTGTTCCAGTCGGGTGGATAATTGCGGCTTTTTTCGTCTCTGCGAGCATAGCAACGGTGGCCTTATAAGCCGTTTCGTTGTGTTTAAAAAGCTCAATCGCCATTCCGCTCACCCCTTAAAAAAGCGCGTCGATATGCTCCCCAACCGTCGCGCTCAAAGGTTTTCGTTCCGAAAATCCGCGATTCGGAGGCGTTCAGGGGCAATCTACCCCCCCCC
>CANQUJ010000018.1 GCA_947627005.1 uncultured Clostridia bacterium | reverse complement strand
TTTGATATGTGGGCATACGAAAGCGTTTTTTATCAGATCTACCCCCTCGGGTTCTGCGGGGCGCCGTTTGAAAACGACGGCGTTTTAAACCGCAGGATATTAAAAGTCCTCGACTGGATACCCCATATGAAAAGGCTCGGCGTAAACGCGGTCTATTTCTCGCCGGTCTTCGAGTCCGACACCCACGGCTACAACACCCGCGACTATAAAAAAATCGACGTCAGGCTCGGCGAAAACGCCGACTTCGCAAAGGTCTGCGAAAAGCTTCACGAAAACGGAATAAAAATAGTTCCGGACGGCGTCTTCAACCACGTCGGGCGCGGGTTCGGGCCTTTTCTTGACGTCTTAAAAAACCGCGAAAATTCGCGATACGTCGGCTGGTTCAACAGGATCGACTTTTGGGGGAATTCGCCCTATAACGACGGCCTTTGGTATGAGGGCTGGGAGGGCAACTATGACCTCGTCAAGCTGAATCTTAAAAACGAAGAGGTCGTAAGCTATCTCTTTGAAAGCGTCAAAGCTTGGGTCGACGAGTTCGATATCGACGGCCTGCGGCTCGACGTTGCATACAGCCTCGACCCGGAATTTATCCGCCGACTGCGCGAATATACCTCGAACCTGAAAAGCGACTTCTTCCTGCTCGGAGAGATGCTCCACGGCGACTATAACCGCCTTATGAACGACTCGATGCTTCATTCCGCGACCAATTACGAATGTTACAAGGGCCTTTTCAGCAGCTTTAACAGCATGAATATGTTCGAGATAAACCACTCGCTGATGAGGCAGTTCGGTCCCGAAAACTGGACCTTATACAAGGGAAAACACCTTTTGAGCTTTGTCGACAACCACGACGTAACAAGGGTCGCGAGTATTCTTCAAAATCCGGCGCATCTCCCGCTGATTTACGCTCTCGCGTTCGGCATGCCCGGTATCCCCTGCGTATACTACGGCAGCGAATGGGGCGCGAAGGCCGAAAAGCGCGAGGGCGACCCCGCCCTTCGCCCCTGCTTTGAAAAGCCGGAGTGGAACGGCCTTTGCGATTACATATCTAAGCTCGCCGAGGCGAAAAAGAACAGCGAGGCCCTTAACTACGGCTCCTTCCGCTCGGTTTTGCTGACAAATAAGCAGTGCATATTCGAGAGAAAAACCGAACATGAGCGGGTTTTGGTCGCGATAAACGCCGACGGCGAAGACTTTACCGCCCACTTCGACGCGGGCTGCGGCAGGGCTGTCGACCTTATCTCCGGCGAAGTCCACGATTTCGGCGGCGGAAGCCTTCTTCCGAAATACAGCGCGTTCTTCTGGAAAACCGAAAAATAATTGCCCCGAAAGCGAAAAAACCGTTGAATTTTTCGCCGCGCGGGTGTATAATTCTTTCTTAAATAAGCCGGTCGCCAAGCGACTGAAAAGAGGATAATTATGATCGTTCTGATACGGATATCCGTCTGCCTCATCGCGGGGCTGATGATGTCTCGAATCGCAAAAATACTGAAACTTCCCGCCGTGACCGCATATCTCGTCGCGGGGCTTCTTTTGGGGCCGTTCTGCATAGGCGCGCTCGGGCTTTCGGGGATTGGGATAGGCTTCGGAAGCCTTGAAAGCGTGGCCTCGCTCGATATTTTAAGCCAGGCGGCGCTCGGGTTCATAGCCTTTACGATAGGCAACGAATTCAGGCTTGAACAGCTTAAACAGATGGGCTCTAAGGCCATTATAATCGGCATTTTGCAGGCCGTGATAACTACTATTATCGTAGATATCGCGCTTTTGTCGCTTCATTTTATCAGCCCCTCGCTGATATCTGTTTCGTCGGCGATAACCCTCGGCGCGATAGCTTCGGCGACCGCCCCCGCGGCCACCCTTATGGTAGTAAGGCAATACAAGGCCGACGGCCCGATGACGAAGCTTTTGCTTCTTGTCGTCGCGATAGACGACGCGGTCGGGCTGGTTCTGTTTTCGGCCTCGTTCGGGATAGCCAAGGTTATCGAAAGCGGCGAAATAAGCCTTGTCACGATTATTTTAGAGCCGATAATCGAGATAGTTCTCTCAATCCTTCTCGGCTCGGTAGTCGGGCTTGCGCTGTTCGGGATAGAAAAATTCTTCCATTCGCGAAGCAAGCGCCTTTCGATCTCGATAGCCTTCGTTTTGCTTACGATAGGGCTTTCGACGCTCGAATTTGAAGTCGGCGGAATACATATCGGGTTCAGCCTTCTTTTGGTATGTATGATGTGCGGAACGCTTTTTTGCAACGTTTGCGACTTTTCGGAGGAGCTTATGGGAAGAGTCGACGGCTGGACGGCGCCGCTGTTCGTTTTGTTCTTCGTTCTTTCCGGGGCGGAGCTCGACCTTGAAATTCTTTCAAACCCGCTTGTTCTGCTTATCGGAATAGTCTATATAATCGCACGCTCGCTCGGAAAATACCTCGGCGCGTTTTCAAGCTGCGCGATGACCAAATGCTCAAAGACTATCCGCAACAACCTCGGAATAACCCTTCTGCCGCAGGCCGGGGTCGCGCTCGGAATGGCGCTTACGGCGCAGCAGCTTTCGGACGGGCACACCGTCAGAAACGTGGTTTTGTTCTCGGTCTTGGTATACGAGCTCGTCGGCCCGGCGCTTACAAAGCGCGCGCTGATCTCGGCCGGAGAGATAACCCCCGAGGGCAAAACGAGCGCGAGGACGCCGAACAACCCGATAAAAAAGATCTTCCACCTTGGCGAGCAAAAGCCGGAGGGGAAGGAATAGAGACGACACCCCCGCCCCGAATATCGGGCGGGGGCTTATATTTTTGCGCTTTTTTCGCCCTGCGCGGGGGGCTTTCTTCGGCGACTAATCAGAGCGGGGGTTCCGGATTTGGGAGATTTTTTAAAAATAGTAGAGCTTTGCATGTTCGAATCACGAGAGCCGTAACCAAAAAAATAACGACCCGGCGGGTCGCTGAAACGCTTGCGTTTGTGGGGGGAGGCGCAAAAATAAAAGCCTCGCTTTCGTGAGGCAAGATTTCAGCGGCTTGCAAAGTCGTTGATCTCGTGGCGCAGCCAAAGCCGAAGGCTTTGAAGCTGCGCCCAGCGGCGCGATTAAAACTCTTTGAGAGCGAGCGGGCGGGCGTTTTTGCCCGCGAAGCTCGAAAAGCAAGTTTTAACGCCCCGCTTGCCGCGAACGATACGTAGTACGCGACGGCGTGGTGGACCCGATGGTGACTCCAACGCGTCGCCAAAACATAGTGAAAAGGTAACTGCCGTCACGACGCTTTCGCGAAGTCGCCTCGACTTCGTCTCGGGTCTGCTTCGCAGACTGCCGCCTTCGCCCGACAGAGCTGCGCCTTGAATTTAAATCTTTGAAGTCATCAAGTCTCCTGCGTTTTTTAATTCTTAACGACGCTTTGCTTGGGCTCATCGCCCAAAAGAATCTGACAAAAAATAACGACCCGGTGGGTCGCAAAAGGGGTCCCCGCAAACGCTTGCGTTTGTGGGGAAAAGCCGGAGCGACGGAGCGAGCGAGAGGCGGCATTAAACAGCTTATAAAAATGCCGCCGCGAACGATACGTAGTCCGCGACGGCGTGGTGGACCCGATGGCGACTCAAATGTATGCGTTATTTCTATCCGCTCGCACTTCGCGGGCATATCTGCCCGCCCTGCTCGTGCTCGCGGAGAAATAATCGCATCCACGCAAAGCCCGAACGTTTGCGTTTTAAAACACTTTGATATTTCCACACTTTTGAGATTTTTTAAAAATAGTAAAGCTTTGCAAGTTCGATTCACAAGAGCCGAGCCAAAAAAATAACGACCCGACGGGTCGTTATTTTTTTGGTGGACCCGATGGGACTCGAACCCACGGTCTCCGCGTTGCGAACGCGGCGCTTTACCAACTAAGCTACGAGCCCGTCAACTCTGTATATTTTATCTTTTCGGAAGCGATTTGTCAAGGCTTTTTTAAAATTTTTTAAACTTTTTCTACTGTTGACTTTTCGCCCCGCCGGAGTTAAAATATATTCGTAAATAAGTCAACGATTTAAAGGAGGATCTGCCATGAATCAAAAAAACAGGCGCAGGGCCGCGGCGATAGCGGCTTCGGCGGGTGCGGCCGCGGCTTTCGGGGCGCTGGCGGCGCTTATTTCGGACAAAACCTATCGCGTGACCTGCCTTCAGACCGACGAAGAAAAGGCCCGCAACGCCGACCCTCATATAGAATTCGGCGGCGAACAATACGCGGGCATGATGCCGAAAATGCACGAGCTTATCAACGAGGCCGAGAGCTCGCCCCATGAGAAAATCGAGATCGAAAGCTCGGTCGACGGAACAAAGCTCGTCGGGCGGCTTTATGAATTCGGCGGCGAAGGCGCTCCGCTTACCATATTCTTCCACGGCTACCGCGGGACCGCCCTGCGCGACGGCTGCGGCGGCTTTGCGATGACCAAAGAGCTCGGCCGAAATATTTTAATGGTCGACCAGCGCGGCAACGGCGAGAGCGGCGGAAACGTCATAACCTTCGGCGTTTTAGAAAGGGTCGACTGTCTCGACTGGTGCAACTACGCAGTCGAGAGATTCGGAGAAAACGTTAAAATAATTCTTTCGGGCGTCTCCCTCGGCGCGGCGACCGTTCTTATGGCCTCCGACGTAGGATTGCCGAAAAACGTAAAGGGCATAGTCGCCGACTGCGGCTATTCTTCGCCTAAAGAGATAATCTGCAAGGTCGCGAAAGAGGGCGGATACCCCACCTCGGTCTGCTACCCGCTTTTAAAGGCCGCCTGCCGGCTTCGCGCGGGGTTCGACCTTGACTCTGCGAGCGCAGTAGAATCGGTTAAAAACACCGACATTCCGATACTTATAATCCACGGCGACGACGACCGCTACGTCCCATGCGAAATGGCCTATAAGATCTTCGAGGCCTGCGCCTCGCCCAAAAAAGAGCTGCTGATAGTTCAGGGCGCGCCCCACGCGGCTTCATATATGACCGACGAAAAGAAATACCGCGAAACCGTCGAGCGGTTTATGAACGAATGTCTGGGCGAGTGAGCCGGCGCTTAAAATACATCATTTCGGAGGTTTAAATTATGTCTGAAAAAAATTATTCAAAGCTTAGAAACGAAAGCGATATCCGCGGGATTGCGCTCGAGGGGATAGAGGGGCAGCATATAAATCTGACCGAAACCGCCTGCCGCGACGTTGCGCGCGGCTTCGCGCTTTGGCTTATAAGGCGGACGGGCAGGACCAAGCTCAGGGTCGCGGTTGGAAGGGATTCGCGGCTTTCGGGCGAAACGCTGCTCGGCTGGCTTGCGGACGAGCTTTCAAAAGAGGGAATTTCGGTCACCGATATGGGCCTCGCCTCTACTCCCGCGATGTTTATGACCACCAAGACCGCCGGTTTTATGTTCGACGGCGCGGTGATGGTCACCGCCTCTCACCTGCCCTTTAACCGCAACGGCTATAAATTCTTCACCCCCGACGGCGGGGTCGAGGCCTCGGACATCAAAGAGATGATAACCTTTGCAGAAAGCGAAAGTCACACCGGCCTTAAAAGGGCGACCGTCGAAAAGGCCGAATTTATGAGCGTATACTCGCAGCGCCTCGCCGATATGATCCGCTCCGCGTGCGGCTCGCAAAGGCCGTTAGAGGGGCTTAGAATAGTCGTAGACGCCGGAAACGGCGCGGGCGGGTTCTATGTCGAAAAGGTTTTAAAGCCCCTCGGGGCGAACACCGAGGGATCGCGATATCTCGACCCGGACGGCAGCTTCCCTAACCACATTCCCAACCCCGAAAACAAAGAGGCTATGGCCTCTATAATCGAGGCGGTCAAAGAATCCGAGGCCGACCTCGGCATAATCTTTGATACCGACGTAGACCGCGCGGGCGCCGTTTTGCCGGACGGCGGCGAGCTTAACCGCAACCGCTTGATCGCGATGCTCTCGGCGATGCTTCTTCGCGACCACCCGCACACCACGATAGTCACCGACTCGGTTACCTCCTCCGGCCTCGCCGAATTTATCGAGCAAAAGGGCGGGGTACACCACCGCTTCAGGCGCGGCTACCGCAACGTCATCAACGAGTCGATAAGGCTGAATTCCGAGGGGATAGACAGTCAGCTCGCGATAGAGACTTCGGGTCACGGCGCTTTTAAAGAAAACTATTTCCTCGACGACGGCGCGTATATAGTCACAAAGCTGATAATAGAGCTTTCCCGCGCAAAGAAGCTCGGCTACGAGCTGTCGTCGCTTATAGACGGCCTTAAAGAGCCCGCCGAGAGTATGGAGTTCAGAATGGACCTTAAGCTTGACGACTTCAAGCCCTATGGGCAGGATATGATTGAGAAGCTCTCGGAATATGCGAAGACCCGCGAAGGGTGGAGCCTTGCGCCCTCTAACTACGAAGGGGTAAGGGTCAACCTTGACGCCGGGCACGGAAACGGCTGGTTCCTTTTAAGGCTTTCTCTTCACGAGCCGCTTATGCCGCTCAACATCGAGTCGGACGAGGCGGGCGGAGTTAAAAAAATCGCCCGCGAGCTCTGCGATTTCATCGAAAAATTCGAGCTGTTGGACTCTTCAAAGCTCTCCGACTTCGCAAAACGGTGATTTTTTAAGTCGACGGATTTTGCCGACCGCCCCTAAACCGGGCGGCCGGTTTTTTATAAAATCCCGCGAAAAAACCTTCGCCGACCCGACTTTTTCGCGAATTTTTTTCGCGGCGTAACCATATGCCTCCCGCAAAATATAATGGATATGGGAGGTGCCGTATGAATCTTGTTTTAGCGGCGCTGATCGCCACGCTCGGGACTTGGCTTGTAACCGCTCTCGGCGCGGCGACCGTCGTCTTTTTCAAATCGCCGAATCAAAAAATAATGAACATAATGCTCGGCTTCGCTTCGGGGGTTATGATAGCCGCAAGCTTCTGGTCGCTTTTACAGCCCGCGATAGAGCGCGCCGAGGCCGCCCCCGGCCTTCCGGCATATATCGTCGCGACGGCGGGGTTTTTGCTCGGCGCGCTGTTTATGTGGGGGTCGGATAAGGCGGTATCGTTTGCAAGAAGAAAGGCGGATATCGCGCAGGGAAGGCCGAACGAGCGGCTGAACCGAATCATAATGCTCGTGCTTTCGATCACGCTTCACAACATACCCGAGGGCTTGGCGGTCGGGGTGGCGTTCGGGGCGCTTAAAAACGGCGGATATACCGCCGAG
Source organism: uncultured Clostridia bacterium (assembly GCA_947627005.1). Taxonomy (GTDB): domain Bacteria; phylum Bacillota; class Clostridia; order Oscillospirales; family Ruminococcaceae; genus Faeciplasma. The sequence goes on along the minus strand of CANQUJ010000018.1, from coordinate 30,135 downwards.
GCGCTTATGGGCGCGATAACCATCGCCGTGGGGATAGGGCTTCAGAATTTCCCGGAGGGCGCGGCGGTCTCGCTGCCATTAAGGCGAGAGGGATATTCCAGAAAAAAGAGCTTTCTTCTCGGCCAGGCTTCGGGCGCGGTAGAGCCGGTCGCCGGAGTTATCGGCGCGCTGCTCGTCGTATACGTCGAGGCTATGCTGCCCTATGCGCTATCGTTCGCGGCGGGGGCGATGATACTCGTCGCGGTTCACGAGCTTATACCCGAATGTCAGAGCGACCGCGATACTTCGCCCTATTTCGCGACTATGGGGATAGTTTCCGGCTTCGCGCTGATGATGCTTTTAGACGTTATGCTCGGATAAAAAAACGCCCCGACGGATATCCGCCGAGGCGATTTATTTTGTCTATTTAGCCCTAAGCCGCCTTGAAAGCACCAGCGCCGCAAGCCCGAGCGCCGCGGGGAAGGCCCCCTTTGCCGCCGCTCTTTTTACGGCAGAGGCCGGGTCTTCGGCCGCAAACGCGCCTTCGGTCGGGCGGTCGATGATAATGTCGTCGCCCGGAATTACTTCGGTCTGACCATCGTCCGGGTCTTCGGGTTCGTCGGGCTCGGTTCCGCCTCCGCCACCGCCGCCCGAGGGTTTATCGTCGTCAGGGTCTTTTTGGTCGGCCGGAACCGGCGGGATCATTCCCGCGATCTTGTTGGTATAGCCGACTTCGGCTGTCGCCCCGACCGAGACGGTCCCCTCTATGCCGGTTTTTTCGGTAATCATATAGCCCTGCTTCGACTCTTCGATAATCTCGTAACTCGTCCCCTCGGGGATTCCGGAGATGGTCAGCGGCTCTTCGTTGTATACGGTGACTTTATCGCCGCTCTCTATCGCTCCTCTGTGCTCGCCGTCAGAATAGACGTACGCGCCCTTAAGAACGCTTCCGTCCGGGGCGACAAGCTTGACCTCGAACTCGAAGCCGACCCTCTTGCTGTCAAGAAGCTCGCCGTAGTAGTTTAGAAGGGTCTTAGTAATTTTTATCGAGCCGGTGCGAATGATGAATGTGAAGTCTTCGCTTGCATTTTCGGACGCGACGGTATTGCCCGAGGCGATTTCGGTATTAGTCCCCGAGATCTTGCCGATATATCTTCCGTCCTTCGACACGGCCTCGATCGTATAGCCGATCCCGCCCGGAAGATCGGGCGCAGAAGCGCTCTGCCCGTTTTTAAGGGTGAATGTGGCGACGCCGTTTTCGTCAAAGCTCATCAAAACGTCCGCGTCGGTCTCTCCCCAACCCGAGGCGGGAATGTGGGAGGGATATACGAAGCCGGAGAGCGTGCTGCCGTCGAAATCGCTCAATGTGACGGTGAACTCGTATTCCGATTCGTCGTAATCCAGGATCGCGCCGAGGTCGTTTTCGACCTTGACCGAAATATCAAGCCCGCCGGCATTCCACCTGTTGTTAAACACCGCGACCGCCATGCTGCCGTCCGGGATAAGCCCCTGCGGGGTTATCGAGGTCACCGAATAATAGAGGTTTCTGGTCTCGACCACTTCGTAGAGCGTCTCGGCCGGAAGGCCGGTAAAGGTTTGGCTTTCGCCGTGCCTAAGCGAAACGGTGACGGTTCCGTCGGGGTTATACACCGGCTCGCCGGAAGTTGCCGCAAACGGCGCAAAACCTATCGCCGCGGGCGCGTTCTGAAAGACGATATTGCCCGAAAGGTCGGTAAATCTGACGGTAAAGGTAAACAGCTCGTCGGTGGTGGTTCCGATGACGTTGTTGATGACGGTAAGGCTTCCGCCCAAGGCGGGCGCGCCGTTCTTTTCGTTTATAAACTCGACCGCGCTGTCGGCGTTTTCGGCGATAAAGCCGCTGTATCCCGATTCCGCCGGCAGGCCGAACACCGTCGCAGTATAGCCGTCTGCCCCGGCGTCGGTCTCGTAAACCGTAAAGCCTGTTCCCGCCGGAAGATCGGAGGCCGTAACGTTCTGCCCGCCGGAAAGCGCGAACGAGGCCGTTCCGCCGACAAAGGTCATATCCCCGAATCTGCCGTTTATGCTCGGGTCGCTTAAGGTTACGGTAAAGTTAAACGCTCTGTTTTGGTCTGCCGCGGTTCCGACGATAGTATTCCGAACGGTCAGCGAGCCGACTTTTCTCGTGTTGACGAATGTAACCGCTTCCCCTGCCGCCGAAATTATTCCGCTCTTTGCGGGCTCGGTGTTAAATTCCGTGCCGGAATAAAGCTCTTCGACCGTATATTGCGTCCCCTCGGGAATACCCGAAATGATCGCGCTCTGCCCGCCGTAGATTTGGATCACTCCGGCCCCGAACTCGTCGAGCATTATGCCCGCAACAGAATCGAGGCTCTCTCCTGCGGGAGGAGTCAAGGTCACCCTGAAGTCGAACGGAAGCTCGGCCGGCTTGCCGACCGTCGCCTTGGTTATCGTAAGGCTTAGCGGCGCGGCGTAAGCGTTTATAAACGAGGCGGTCGCTGTCGCGCTTTGGGGAATGACCCCGATATTGCCCGAGGCCGAAACGGTATACCCCGCCCCCGGCTCCTCGGATACCGAATACCCGACCCCAGCGGGAAGGCCGTATGCGGTAGCGCTCTGCCCGCCCGAAAGGCTGAACGAAGCCGTTCCGCCGATAAACGTCATCTCGCCGTAGGTTCCGTTGATGTTGAAGTCGTCAAGGGTTACGGTGAAGCCGTATTCCTGCGGGGCAAGGGGCGCCTCGCCCGAAACGGTCTTCATAACCGTAAGGTTTCCGAGCTCGCGTCTTATAACAAAGTCTGCGGTCGCGGTTCCGCCCGCCGGGATCGCCCCGACGTCGTTATGCGCCGAAACGCTTATTCCGCCGCCGAACGCGCCGTCGAAGACGACGCTGTATCCCGCCCCTGCGGGAAGGCCGCTCGCGCTTACCGAAGACGAGCCGACTATCGCCGCCCTCGCGACGCCGTTTTCAAAGAATAGGTCGCCGTAAAGGCCGTTGACCCCGGGGTCGTCGAGGGTTACGGTGAAGCCGTAGCTTGCGGCTTCGTCCTGAATCGTTCCGTCGACTGTGCTGCGGATAACAAGCTTGCCCGAAGCCGAAGCCCGCTTGAAGTTTGTAAACACCGCGTCCGCCGAAGTCCCGACCGGGATAGCGCCCTCGGCGTTTACCGACTGGGTGGTAAAGCCCTCGGCGTTCGCCTCGGCCTCGGATACGGTATATCCGATATGCGAGGGCAGACCGCGCGCCTCTATCGACATTCCGTTTGAAAGGGTAAAGGTCGCGACTCCGTCGATAAATGTCATCTCGCCGTAGGTTCCGTTGATTCCGCCGTCAAGAAGGGTTACCGTAAAGGTGAATGTCTTTTCAAGATCCTCCGGCTCGCCGATAACGACGTTCGTGACAGTAAGTCCGCCGACTTCGGCCGCGACGAAGGAGTAGTCGTTGGTGAATATAACCTCGTTTGCGGTGTTCAAAACCGCTCCGAAGTCGATATTATCGGTCTTGTCGCTTTGATAATTCACGACCGGCGACTCGGTTATGCGGTATTCCACCCCCGCCGGGAGGGATTTAATCGTAACGCTCTCGCCGTCCGCAAGCTCTGTTTCAAGCTTTCCGTCGAAGACCGCGCCGCTTGCGCCGCTTGTGGTCTCGTATACATATCCCCCGGCAAGAGGTTCGCCGTTAAGGCTAAGCTCGATCGTAAAGTCAAACTCTACCCCGAACGGTATCGAAGAGCCGTCTGTTGATACTACCCGCTTGGTAAGAACAAGGTCGCCGACCGCGTGCGCGCTAAGCTCTTCCGAAGCCTTCCAGTGATACCCCTCTTCGCCAATCTTCGAGTCGTCCGGCTCGTTCTCGGCGGGGTCTTCCCCGGCATAGACGTATCCCTTGCCGCTCCAGGTCGAGTCTTTTGAAACCTGCGGAATCTCGACCGAGTAGCTTACGGTAACGCTTTCGCCGGCCGCAAGCTCGCCCAGATTCCAGCTCATAAGGCCGTTTTCGTCGATCTCTCCGCCGTCTGATACCGAGCCCGCGACGACGCTTAACCCCTCGGGAATTATATCCTTAACGGTCACGTTTTTCTCGACCGCGCTCGGGTCTTCGCTGTTCGCGGTGACGGTCAGATAATAGGTTATAACGTCGCCGCGCCGCGCCTCGACAAGACTGTCCGTCTTCTCTCCGCCGTTAAGCGACTGCGCCTTTTCAACCGTTATCCCCGCGACGGGGTTTTTGATCTCTTCGGTCTCACATTCGTATTCCGTTCCGTCGACTGTCGCCGTGGCCTTGTTTTCGATGTCTCCATGCGCCCCGGCCTTTACCCTTACGGTAAGCTCGAGCGTTCCGCTCTTAAGCGGCCCTGCCTCGACAGTCGCGGTGACGGTGTGGGTCCCGGGATCGTAGGAAAGCCTTTCGTCGCCGGTGTCGACATATTCGACGTGGTTGTCTAATTTGTCGGTGATGACGATGGTCGCTTCCTTAAGGGTCGGGTTCTGCCAGCCGAGCTCATAGATTATCTCGTCCCCGGGCTCGACGCTCTCGCCGTCGCCGGGATAGATCTCGTTCTTAAACGCGAACTGCTTGAACTCAAACTGCTTCTGCTTTTCGTTGACGAATACGAGCGAGGTCGTTCCGTCGACTATTATACCGCTCGCCGAAGCGGATTCAACCTCCGCCCCCGAATTTGTCGAAACGAACACGCTGTATCCGCCGGCGTCTTCCTCCGAAACGGTATATACCGCCCCGACCGGAAGCCCAACTATCTTAACGGTATCCCCCGCCTTAAGGCTTATCTCCGAGCCGTCCGAGACTACATTAAGGTTTGCGAGAGCGAAGGGCGCCGGGCCGAACGGCCTGAACCCTAAGCCTTCTGTGGTATAGCCGTATTCGCCCGAAAGCGGTTCGCCGTTTTCGTCCTTAAGGCTTATCGTGAATTTAAATTCTTCGAGCGGATCTACGCCGAGTCCGCGCGTTTTCTTTGTTATCTCGAGGGTGCCGGTCGCGAATTTGTTCTCGAATACAACGTCTGCGACTTCGCCCTCGCCGATTTTCTCGATCGACTTGATCTCGGAATGAAGTCCGCCGACGCTGTCGTCCGAAACCTCGACCGTGACCTTAAATCTGCCCGAATCGTAGGTCATTCCGACCGTTCCGCCCGCGATTTCTGCGATCTCGTAGACGTATTCGCCGGGTTCGGTATAGGTCTCGAGCTCGATCTCCGCCGACTTTTCAAGCTCGCCCGCGGCCATCGAAATCGTGTAGGTCTTCGAGAACTCGTCGCCCGCCGGCAAGACCCTCTCGGCCTCGAAGCGGTAGACCTCCGCCGCGGGGTTAATCCCCTCGTTCGTCGCGATTTTCTTCGTGATTTCAAGCGTTTGCGGCTCGGCCGTCGCCTTGGCGGTATATGTATTCGTGAAAGTAAATCCGCTCGTGTTCGACTCACCGTCGCACTCATATTTCACGCTCTTGGTCAGCGCGTGGCTCGTCGAATCAATCGAAACTGTGACCGTCACCGTCCAAACGCTTTCGTCCCTCGTGATTCCTCCGGGCATTGCGGCGTTGTCCTCGCTCACGGTGTAGGTGTAAATCCCGGCTTGGTCGTAGGTGATTTCGGCGAAGGTTATGCTCGTTTTATCGTTATTAACAGTCGTCGTCTCGGGGAGATAAGCTTCGTCAGTGCCGGCTCCGGCCGTAATCGTGAAGCTGTACACCTCATTGTCGAGGGAGTCGTCCCACTTGCGGATACCAGAAATTTCCTTAGTTCCGCTAATTATCTGCGTGACCTTCGGCGAGTTCCGGAACTGCGCGGCAATCCCCGAGCCGTTGGGAATCGTACCGTTTGCGGTCTTATCCGCGTCTTCGGCGCCGCCGACCTCAACGTAGGTCAGCACGTATCCCGAGGCGGGAGCTTCGGTGATTTCAAACGTCGTCCCCGCCGGCAGACCCTTTATTACCGCGGTTTCGCTGCCATTGAGCTTGAGCTCCGCCTTGCCGTCAGAGTCGACCGTAAGATTGTAATCGGTCTCTCCAATAGTGTAGGTGTAGCTCTCGGCGAAGTCAACGCCGCTCGGCGCAGTCAGCGCTATTGTATAGGTATATTCGCCGGCCGAATTGTCGGTCGTCGTGTTCGTGATGGACAAATCGCCGGTCTTGAAGACGTTCTCGAAGGTCGAATCGTTGTCGGACTTCCCATCGTTGTCGACGACAACCGGGCCGGAGACCCGCAGCGTGCCGTTCTTATTGTCGGTGACCTTGTAGGTGATAACGATTTCCTTATCGTCGAAGACCACGTCGCCGAGGGTCATATCCACATTTTCCTTAACCGTGACTTTGTAAGTCCCCGGCTTGGTGAAATTGATGTTTCCTAATGTGATCTTGCCGTCTGCGGAGTTCTGAACAGTCAGCTCGGTGCTTTCGTTTGAAGAGAAGACCGCGCCGTTGTTCGTCGAGTCAATTGTCGCCGTGAAGCTGAATTCTCCGTCGACTAAAGCCCTGCCGCTAAGAACTTTTGTGAGCTCCGGAAGCGTGGCCTCGGCCGGATTGAGAGTGTAAAGGTTAGTGAAATTAACTTCTGTGCTGTCGTCTTCGATGCTGCCAAACGCGCCCTCAACAGGGTTGTTTTCGGTCGCTCCGTCGTGCGTAACCCCCGAAATCGAGTAGCCGTCCGGGAGGTCTTTTTCGGTCACGGTGTAGCGCGTGAGGTACGGAATTCCTTGAATTTGCGCGCTTTGCCCGGCTTTGAGCTCTATCTCAAATGTAGCCGAATTAACGGTAATTCTGCCGCCCTCGCCGCTCCTTTCGAGCGCTGTCGTCATAATTCCGCCCGCGGGCTGGTAGACGTAGAAGATTTTTCCTTCGTCGATCGCTTTCTGTATAGTCCCCGCAACGGCGCCGCCGTCCTCGAGCGTGATTCTAAACGTGAAGGTCTGATCCCGGTCGATCGCGATTCCGTCCGGATTGGTCGTGATTTCCTTAGAAATCGTCAGCACGCAGGGCACCGGCCCGTAGGTGTTTGTGAAGAAAGCCTCGGCCTCTGTTATTGATGTTTCCGCAGATTCGGAGTCGACCTTCTTCGTATATGTCGGCGCGCCGACTGTGAGTTTGCCGTTCTCGTCGACCGAAACTTCATACTCGACGTAGATTTCTTCCGTGCTCGTCGTGATTTCCGGCTCGCCCTCGATGACGCTGCCGCTCGAAGTCTCGGTGATCTTGAACTTGAACGTCCCCGCGCGGTCGAAAGTGATCGACTCCGGGTTCGAGCTGTCGGTAAACACAACGTCGCCCCAGTTATTATTGACCGAATCGACTTTTACCTCCGCGCCGGGATTCTCGTCGGCTTTCTCAAGTTTGAAGCTGAACGCTTCTTTATATGCGGTGACCCCGTGCCCCAGCGAATCGTCGAGCAGGTCAACATCTGTAACCGTGTTAATCAATTTCTTCTTGACGCTCACCGTCCTGCTGACCGGGGAAGGCTCGTAAATATTATTAAAGGTGAGGTCGGAGGGCATACTTGCCTCGACTTCCAGCATGCCGCCGACGTCGGCGACGGTGTAGGTCACGGTCAGCGTGCGGCCGTCCTTGGCAATATGCGAATCGGTCGGATTTTCCTCGGTGATCTCGAGGACATACGTCCCGGTCGCGGTGAATTTCGGCCCGAGAACAGTGGTCGTGCCCCTGCCGACCTCACCGGCCGTCTGAGAAATCGTCAATTTAGTGCTGCTCGAAAGCGCTCCGTCGACTTCCCAGCCTGCCGTGCCGTCGGTAACTTCCGCACCGTTCTTTTTGATGACAGCGTTGAAGTTGAAGTCTTCGGGGAAATTGACGGATTGTCCGCTAAACTTCACCGCGTCAAGCTTCAAGGTTTTTTCGATCTCGAAGTCGTCCGCCTCCACCGGCTCGACGCTGTATTCGTTGTTAAATACGATCTTTCCGTCGTTTTTGTCGCCGGTAATATCCACCGACTTGACTGAAAGCGTGCCGTCTTTATTGTCTTCAACGACCACTGTTACGGTGTATTTCGTGCTGTCGTAGGTAATGCCCGAGGCTGCGCCGCTATTTTCGCTAACCTCGTAAGCATATTCTCCGGGGTAGATGTATTCGTTTTCGAGCTTGATGTTTCCTTCTCCGATGTAAAGTCCGTCTTTTTCGCCGACTGTAATATTGACGGTTTCACCTCTGTAATCCGGCGGCACAACGCCTTCGGGACCATTGGAGAACTCCATTCTCGTGACGGTAAATTCGTATTCAAGATTAGTCTTAGCGCTGATTGGCCCGGTCAGATTCTTGGTGATCTTAAGCTGCGCTTTCTGATCATTTGTCAATTCTGCGGCCTCAGCGGTATATTTATTCGTGAAGGTAAACTCGCCCGCGCTTGCCACGCCGGTCTTCGAGTAGTTCACACTGTCGGCCTTAAGCGCGTGGTCCGAATCCGTGACGACAGTTACCGTCACCGTCCAAACGCTTTCGTCTTTAGACACTCCGCCGACTGCGGCAGGCACGTCTTCCTCGCTCACGGAGTAGGTGTAAGTCCCCGGCTTGTCGTAGGTGATCTCATCGAAGGTTATGCTCTGCCCTACATTTTTAACGGTCTTGATCTCGGGGAGATAAGCCTCGTCAGTGCCGGCTCCGGCCGTAATCGTGAAGCTGTACTTTCCGCTATCGAGGGTGTCGTCCCACTTGCGGATACCGGAAATTTCCTTAGTGCCGCTGATCGTCACCGTGACCGTCGGCGAGTTCCATAAGTGCGCGGCAATCTCCGAGCCGTTGGGAATCGTACCGTTTGCGGTCTTATCCGCGTCTTCGGCGCCGTCGACCTCAACGTAGGTCAGCACATATCCCGAGGCGGGAGTTTCGGTGATTTCAAACGTCGTCCCCGCCGGCAGACCCTTTATTACCGCGGTCTCGCCGCCTTTGAGCGTGAGCGTGATAACGTTGCCGTCGACCTTCAAAGGCTCGCTTTGCTCAACGTCATTAACCGTGTAGGCGTAGCTCTCGGCGAGGGTAACGCCGTCCGGCGCAGTCAGCGTTATTTCAAAGGTATACTCGTAGGTCGAATTGTCGGTCGTCGTGTTCGTGATGGACAGGCTGCCGGTCTCGAAGACGTTCTCGAAGGTCAAATCGTTGTCGGACTCCCCATCGCCGTCGGCGATAACCGGGCCGGAGACCCGCAACACGCCGTCCTTGCGGCCGGTCGAATCTTCGTCGGTGACCGTGTAGGTGATGACGATTTCCTTATCGTCGAATTCCACGTCGCCGATGGTCATATCCACTTTTTCCTTAACCGTGACTTTGTAAGTCCCCGGCTTGGTGAAATTGATGTTTCCTAATGTGATTTTGCCGTCTGCTGAGTTGCGAACAGTCAGCTCGGTTTCGCCGTTCGACGAGAAGACCGCGCCGTTGTTCGTCGAGTCAATTGTCGCCGTGAAGCTGAATTCTCCGTCGACTAAAGCCCTGCCGCTAAGAACTTTTTTGAGCTCCGGAAGCGTGTCCCCGCCCGCCTCGAGCGTGTAAAGGTTAGTGAATTTAACGTTTGTTTTGTCTTGCTCCTTGGTGAAATCGCCGGCGACAGAGTAGTCCGAAGTGGGGTTGCTTTCGGTTGTTTTGTCGTGCGTAATCTCCGAAATCGTGTAGCCGGCCGGGAGGTCTTTCTCGGTCACGGCGTAGCTCGTGAGGTACGGAATTCCTTGAATCTGCACGCTTTGGCCGGCTTTGAGCTCGATCTCAAATGTAGAATCGTGAACGGTAATTCTGCCGCCCTCGCCGCTTCTTTCGAGCGCGGTCGTCATAATTCCGCCCGCGGGCTGGAAGACGTAGAAGATCTTTTCTTCGTCGATCGCTTTCTGTATAGTCCCCGCAACGGCGCTGCCGTCCTCGAGCTTGATTTCAAACGTGAAGGTCTGATTTTGGTCGATTGCGATTCCGCCCGGTTCGGTCTCAATTTCCTTCGAGATCGTCAACACGCAGGGCACCGGACCGTAGGTGTTCTTGAAGAACGCCTCGTCCGCAGATTTTAACATATCCTTAGGTTCTGTGCCGTTCTTATAATATGTCGGCGCGCCGACTGTGAGCTCTCCGTCCTCGTCGACCGTAACCACATACACGACGTAAATTTCTTCCTTGCTCGTCGTGATTTCCGGCTCGCCCTCGATGACGCTGCCGCTCGAAGTCTCGGTAATCTTGAACTTGAACGTCCCCGCGCGGTCGAAGGTGATCGCGTTTCCGCCGAAATCGACGTCGCCCCATTCGTTCGTCGCGGTTGAATCATTTATCGTCGCGCCGGGGTTCTCGTCAGCTTTCTCAAGTTTGAAGCTGAACTTTCCGTTATAAGCCTCGACCCCGAGACCATCCGTATTGTCGAGCAGGTCAACATTGGTAACCGTGTTAATCAATCTCTTCTTGACGTTCACCGTCACGCCGGTCTTTTCGGGCTCGTACATATTATTAAAGGTGAGATCGTCGGTCGAGGTCGACGTCACTTCCAACTTGCCGCCGACGTCGGTGACGGTGTAGGTCACGGTCAGCGTGCGGCCGTCCTTTGTAATATGCGAATCGGTCGGATTTTGCTCGGTAATCTCGAGGACATACGTCCCGGCCGCGGTGAATTTCGGCCCGAGAACGGTGGTCGCGCCCCTGCCGACCTCGCCGGCCGTCTGAGAAATCGTCAATTCTTGGCTGCTCGAAAGCGTTCCGCCGACTTCCCAACCTGCCGTGCCGTCGGAGACTTCTGCACCGTCCTTTTTGATGACCGCTTTAAACTTGAATTCTTCGGGGAAATTGACAAATTGTCCGCTAAACTTCTCCGTGCCAAGCTTCAAAGTTTTGTTGATGTCGAAGTCAGTCGCAGTCACCGGATCAACGCTGTATGTGTTGTTAAATACGATATTTCCGTCGTTTTTGCCGCCGGTAATCGTCACCGAAGCGACCGAAAGTTCGCCCCTGTTATTGTCGGAAACGACCACTGTTACGGTGTATTTCGTGCTGTCGTAGGTAACGCCCGAAGCTGCGCCGCTATTTTCGCTAACTTCGTAAACATATTCTCCGGGGTAGGTGTATTCGTCTTCGAGGTTGATGTTTCCTTCTCCGGTGTAAAGTCCGTCTTTTTCGCCGACTGTAATATTGACGGTTTCTCCGCTGTAAGTTGTCGCGGAAGCGCCGGCCGGAGCGCTCTTCCTCGTGACGGTAAAGCTGTATTCAAGATTAGTCTTAGCGCTGATAGGCCCGGTCAGATTCTTGGTGATCTTAAGCTGCGCTTTCTGATCATTTGTCAATTCTGCGGCCTCAGCGGTATATTTATTCGTGAAGGTAAACTCGCCCGCGCTTGCCACGCCGGTCTTCGAGTAGTTCACGCTGTCGACTTTAAGCGCGTGGGTCGCCGAATCAATCGAAACTGTGACCGTAACCTCCCAAACGCTTTCGTCTTTAGACACTCCGCCGACTGCGGCAGGCATGTCTTCCTCGCTCACGGAGTAGGTGTAAGTTCCCGGCTTGTCGTAGGTGATTTCGCCGAATTTGACTTCATGGTCACTGTTTTGAACGGTCTTGGTCGTGGGAAGATACTTCGCGCTTTCGCCGGTCGCCGCAATCGTGAAGCTGTATTTTCCGCTGTCGAGGGCGCTGCTCCAGTCGCGGATACCCTCGATTTGCTTAGTTCCGCTAATCGTCACCGTGACCACCGGCGAGTTCCGGAAGTGCGCGGCAATCTCCGAGCCGTCGGGAATCGTCCCGTTTGCGGTCTTATCCGCGTCCTCGGCGCCGTCGACCGTAACATAGGTCAGCACATATCCCGAGGCGGGAGTTTCGGTGATTTCAAAGTGCGTCCCCGCCGGCAGGCCCTTTATTAGTGCGGTCTCGCCGCCTTTGAGTTTGAGCTCCGCCTTGCCACCCGCGCCAACCGTGAGGGTGCGCTCATCGCCGCCGACCGTGTAGGTGTAGCTCTCGGCGAAGTCAACGCCGTCCGGCGCAGTCAGCGCTATTGTATAGGTATACTCGCCGGTCGAATTGTCGGTCGTCGTGTTCGTGATGGACAGCTCGCCGGTCTCGAAATTGTTCGTAAACGTCGCCGCAGCGGTGTCGTTATAAACGATCTTGCCGCTATCGTTCGCCTTGCCGGCCTCAACATACCCTGCGGGCATATCCGCCTCGACAACCTTGTAGCTATACCCCTCGGGCAGGCCGCTTATAGTCGCGGTTTGGCCGTCTTTAAGCTTGACCGTCGCCCCGCCGTCCGTGAACTTAACGCTTGTCGGCGAGCCGGTGACCTCTCCCTCGCTATCGGTAACCTTAAGCGTAAGGCTATAGTCGAATCCGCTCGCGGCGATCGGGGCGGGAGCGCTTATCGTCGACTTAGTCATCAGCGGGCTCGCGACGTTGTAGCTCTTTTTAACGCTGTTCGCGATCGAAAGCGCCGAAATCGCGGCGGCCGAGGGCTTCTCAATGGTTATATTAAAGGTAAAGTCCGGGTCTTTGGTCGGGTCTTTGACCGATACGGTCTTCGTGATCGAAAGGCTGCCCTCTTTGTGAAGGTTTATAAACTCAACCGTGCGGTTGTTCAATCCGTCCTCCGCAGCGGTCGCCTTAATCTCAACGTTGTTATCTGTAGATATTGTGTCGTCAATTTTCTTTTCCTTGAGGATGTAACCGTCCGCAAGGCTTTCGCCGACTGTCAATGAAACGCCCAACGGCAGATCATAGATGACCACATACTGCTTCTCGGTTAGATCGCAGACTTTCAAAACGCCGTCAACGAATGTTAATGTATTTTCGCCGCCGACTGTGCTATTGTCGGAATTGAAAACTTGATATTTATATGTCTTACCCGCAAGCGCGGCGCCGACCGGAGTAAGGCTGATACCGAACTTCGCGTTCCTGTCGACAGATTCGCCCTCGGTTTCGCCGATTTTTATCGTCAGCCGGCCGACGCTGTAATCGTTTTTAAAGGTTATATTGTATTTGTCGCCGGTCAGCTCAATCTTTTCGTCGACCTCTTTGCCGTCCTTATCTTTGACTTTCTTAACTTCGCTTATTGTATAGGTAGTGGTCGGGTTGAGGCCGCCATCTCCCGGGATATTTGTCGCCTTAACGGTAATTTCATACTCCGACTCATCGTAGTCCACGCCCGCGATATAGCCGGCTTCGCCGCTATCTGTCTTCTCGGAAAGATGGAGTACGCTCTCGGTAGAGGTTATCTTCGCCTTGAAGTCGGAAAGATCGAAATCTACGGGGTTGATGCTGTCTCCGCTTATTGCCCCGCTGTCGACCGTCGCCGTCGCCGTTCCTTCCGAAACGTCGTTCATCGCGCCCTCGTCGCCGTGGGTCTGAATCTTCAGCCCAAACTCGGCGCTGCCCTGCGGAATCTTGTCGACCGCGTTGCTTGTAAACTGCTTTTTGATTGTGAATTTGTCGCCGAGCGACATCACGTCCTCAAACCCGCCGACTCGAATTTCGAGAACGCCGTTGTCGCCCGAGCCGACTGTAAATTCGGAGATTACAATATTCTGCTGAACGCCTTTATTAAAGATCATACGCTTTACGTCGCCGTCGGCCTTATATGTAACTCCGTTTTCCCAATAGGTGTTATAATTATCGGCGGTCGGGAATTTTACCGTAACATTATAGACTCCCGCGCCTATGCCGGAAAACTCAAATGTGCCGTCTTTATCTGTGTTGTTGACTTTGTCCGGTTCTATTATTACGGGATCGAGTTTATATTCTTCTCCGGGTTTATAACCGGGGAAAGTTTTAAACCCTTCAAGTTCGCCGGACGACGGATCTTTAACGCCCATAGTTATCTCGGCATTTTCGAGGTAGCTATCTTCGCCGGTATCAAACGTGCCGTCGTTATCTTCATCATACCAAACCTTAACGGTAAGGCTCGAAGTCTCAATCGTGTTGGTAAACTGCCAATAGTCGAAGGTCGTAACGGTTGTGCCTGCTCCGCCTGTTGTTCCCTCCAAATTATAATTCGAGTCGTGCAAGATGTCGGGAGCTATCGCACTATCGGATTCTTTCTTAAGATTTTCTTCGACTCTGTATATAATCTTCTGCAAGCCGGTGGCAGATACTACGTTGTTCGGCACAACATCGCTCGAGAAATGTTTATCCGCATCAATGGTATACCCATACTGCGGCAACGAGGTTATGTCGACGATACCGCCGAGGTTTTCGTCGACGCTGACGTTTTCGAGAGTGAAGACTATTTTTGCGGGGTCATCAAAAGCTTTATCTTTTTCCGGCACTTCTCCAGAAGTCGCATCGTTCGCGAGTATTCCCTTAATGGTGAAGGTCGAGGTCATCGAGGGGTCTCTCAACTGATCGGGAGTCCATATTTTGCGGATTCTCAGCGGGTTTGTAGTCGGCATGATCGCATAGCCGACCTGCTCGGCGTTGATTTCCTTAAGGTTCGTATAGGACGACTTCACCGAAACAATCTGAACGCTGACGTTAGGTTTTTCTTCGATTTTCTGCGCTGCTTTTTCACTCGCCGTCGTAACCTTGTGGGTGGTGATAGACGCCTTGCCGGTGTGCTCGTCTTCGTAAGTAACGGTTATTCTTACATAGTGCTCGGTGTTCGCTACATAATCGGTTGCCTTGCCCTGAACTTGGAACAGCGTTGTGTCGATCGGTATGCTGTAAATACCGTCGGTGTTGGTAGAGGTTTTATAATAGCCGTATGTATTTTTTCCGTTTTTCTGGAATTCCAACACAGTCGGGTCTTTACTGGTATTATATTTTTCAAGCGACGCGCTTGTAACCGCTCCCCACTCCGCGACAACAGTCGCGTTGTATAGCGCGGTGTCGTTGCCGGAAAGGTCGTATTTGCTGTCGCCGCCGGGGGTGTTGCCGTCGAAGAACACAAACCCCTGAACTATCATCTGGTCCGAAATGTGGTAGAGATAAATGGTGTCGTTAAGCTTATGCTGTTCCGGATCGATAACGTGAGTCCAAACGTCTACAACGCCGTGGTCGGAGCCGGTATCGCCGTTGTTTGTAGTTCCGTCTTGGAACTTGCTCGCGTTGTTGGTCATTTTTTCAACGCCGTCAGCTTCTACTATGCTCGCGATACCGTCTATACTGTAGTTTTCAAAAACTGCGCCGGTCGTGCGCCAATCCGATTTGCCGGCATTAGTTGTAGTTTGTCCCGCTTTTGAGTTCGAGCCCTGTGGAAGGTTCCAAATCCAAGAGATTCTTCCGTTTTTGCTGTTCGGAACGGTAGCCGGATATTCATGCAAAAGGCTTTTATCCTCGTTGTTGTAGTAAATCTTGGAAATTTTGTCGACTGAAACGTTGTCGTCGATCGGGTTCATAAGCTTGACCGAAACGCCGTTCGGCATATTCTCAACGTCGCACAGCGGGAAGTGGACCTCGCCCGCTTTGATCTGGGCGTAAATCTGCCCCCTGCCGGTTGTGCCGAAATACCAGCCGACCGGCAACGCGCGGCCGTATTGGTCGCGGCCGTTCCATCTGATTCTGTCGGTCTTGCCGCTTACCGCTGCGTTGCCCAAAAGAACCTTGCCGAGGCATTTATACACTTTGCCGTCTTTTGTGGTAAAATCTTCGCCGTCTTTATTATACTCCCGGGGTCTTTCTATTGGTACTATTTTTATTATATTGCTAAAGTCATCTTCGCTGGCGGTTCCCGAAGCCGGTATTTCGTTTGTAGGGTGATGATCCCACTTGCCGCCCGTTTGCTTTATGGTTCTGATTGCATACCACTGGTTTGCGCTGTCGTGATAAATAAAGTTGTTCGGGTCGATTCCGTCATCTATAACGCCATCTTTGGTGTCCCCCGCGCCGAGGCAGATTTCGTCGTCGTGAATATTCGAAGTATTGTGTTCAGAATCATTTTCGCCGTGATAAGATATGGCGTACATATTCGACATATCAATGATAATGCGGTATGAAGAGGCGTTTTCGGTCTCGATCTCGAAATATCCGTCGACCCCGACAAAGCCGAGGTTGTTCTTCTTTTCGTCTCCGCCGGATCCCGCCGCTTCGTCTTCAACGTCGCTGCCGTCGTATCTTATCGTCTTAAGCGTTCCGGGATTCTCCGCCGTGGTCTTAACGATCGTGTCCGGAATGTTTGTGTCCGGCTCGTTGAGAAACATGTGGCAGGGCATATCTATGTCGGTCTCGTCGTTGTCCGGCCCCAAAAGATATACGCCGTCGGGGTTGCCGTATTTGTCTTTAAGATTTTTATAGAAGTCGAAAGCCGTATAGTTATCTATCGGCGAGTGCACCGAGTGATAGGACGAGGCGTTGGTCACCGAGCTGATGTTTCCGCGCGTGTTCGCATACATAGCGAAGGTATACGGTCTGATTCCGTTGAGGCCGAATCTCCAGATATAGCCGTCTCTCGAAACGGCGTAGAGATAGCCGTACATTCCGCTGCCGCCGTCGATTTCGGTTGCAAGAGCGTCCATCCACACGCGCCCGGGAATAGCTACCTGTTTTCCGTCCTCGGTTCTTGTAACCGTAACGTCCCAAGCATATACAATCGTATCTTTTCCTTTTTCAAACGACGTTTTTTCCAGAGTCGATTTTGATACATCGCTCTTTGTTCCGTCTGTATTCACTGTAATGCCGGATTCGTTCGCCGCATAAAGCGTAACCATATACATTCCGTTTTGCTCGGCCTTAAATGAATACGGTTTATACCCTTCTTCGCCGACTAATTTGCCGTCCAAATAAACCCCTTCGGGGCCGGCAAGCTCTTCGGCTTTGGTAAGAATCGCTCCGCTCGTCTCGGTAAGATTAACGTTTTGCGTAGTTCCGTCCGGGAGAGTAATCACTATATCCTTCGTGTCGTTGTCCGAGCTTGAACCGATGTATATAGTTTCACCCTCGTTGGCGTAGAATTTTACCTTCTGCTGGCGGTTTACCCCTACGAAAGAGTCGTCTTGAGCTCTAAAGCACCACCTTGCAATATTTCCGTCCCAACCGTCATAGGTCTGAAAACTGTAAGTTTGCTCCGCGGTGTTTGACGGCAGACTTACATTTTTCACCGCCGCGTAGTTTTCGCGCGAGGTTCGCACGATGTCGCGGGTTCCCTCGGCGCTGACTGCAGTCGCCGAAAGCGCGGCGCACCCCGCGACAAGGCAGACCGCCAAAGCGGCCCGCGCCAAGCGCTTCGCCGCCGCGGCAGAGACCCTTTCACGAATTTTTTGCGCAAAATCAACAACGCGGTTTTGTTTCATCGTAATCTCTCCTTAAAAAACGGAATCGGGGGCAACCATTTTCGGATAAAGAGGTTTTAATGGTAAAAATTTACCCCCCCCCGCCAAATTTAGCGAGGAAGGATAAAAAATTCATTATTTTTTTAAAATTTTTGTGCAACTTGACGCTCCGCGCCACGTTATACTATGATATTACACCAAAGCGCAAGAAAAGTCAACACCTTTTGGAGAAAAAGTATGATTTAAAGTCAGTCGCTTAACCACCTTAAATTCCCTTTGTTCCGCCGCTTTGGGGGCGGTTTTGCGGGCGTTTTTCGGGGGCGGTTTTTCAAGTCTTTTAATCTTAGTAAACGTTAATCTTATTTACCTAAAAATTGCCTTTTTCGGCAAAATTCGGCGGGTTTTAAAGCGTTCGCGATAAAAATCTTCTTAAAAGACCCGAAAATTGCATTGACAACGGCGTTTAAAACTGCTATCTTGTATATGTATGGAATTAAGCATAGGGGGAATCATTACGAATCCTAACGAAATGACCGAAGCGGAGCTTGACCTTTATACGAAAGCCCTGCTCCTCGAAAATTTCTCCAAAGTCGTATTGGCAAACATCATAACCGGCGAATACGCCGTCTGCAAGCGCGACAATCTTCTTAACGAAGAAGGATATAACGACCTTTCCGATATATACGCATACGTCCGCAAGCTTGTCACCGACGGCTTGATTTTGCCCGAATACGCCGAGGCTTGCTTAAGATACACAGACCCGGAATTCGTCAAAAGAAAGGCGTTTTCGGGCGCAAGAAGAATAGTTCAAAGCTATAAAAGAAGCACTAAATTCGGCCTTAAATGGATAACCTTCGCAATCATAGTCCCCTCCGAATGTACTCCCGAAAACCCCTGGGCGCTCTTTACCTGGCGCGAGGCGGACACCGACACCACCACGATGGTCGACGCGCTTTCCACCCTTTCGGCCCTCTACATAAAGATTTTAAAGATAAATCTTACTACCGACTCCTACGAGATAGTCAAGACCGAAGAGAGCGAGCGCGAGCAGCTTAAAGGAAGGATCAGCGGCATTTCGCAGTGGTGGAAGAGCTTTGAAGAGGCCGGAAACGTTCACGAGGACGATATCGAGACATATCGCAGCTTTACCGACGTCGAGCGGCTTAAAACCATATTCAAAGAAAGCAGAAGCAAGCTGAGCTGCCGATACAGAAGAAACTCCCCCTTCGGATACAGATGGGTACAGATGGACCTCGTCCCGAGCATCGAATACACCGACGACAACCAGGTTCTGATCTTATACGTCAAGGACGTTCACGAAGAGCATATGTCCGAAATGAAGAGCCGGCAAGAGCTCGTATCGCTTTATAAGCGCGACGCGCTGACTATGCTCTACAATCGCCATAAATACCAAGAAGACGTTGAATACCTCGAAAAGAGCGGAAGGGATAAGCTCACCTGCCTTTATATCGACGTAAACGGCCTTCACGAGATGAACAACCTGCTCGGTCACCGAGCCGGCGACGATATGCTCTGCGCAGTCGCCGACGCCCTTAAAAAATACTTCCCCGACGAGCGGGCATACCGAATCGGCGGCGACGAATTTATCGTTTTAAGCGGAAATCTCTCGAAAAAAAGCGTTATTCATTTGGCCGGCGACGTTAAGCGCGAGCTTATGAAGGACAACTACGAGATCTCGGCCGGAGTAGAGAGCATTTCGGGCGGCAATATGACCGTCGAAAATATGATCGGCTCGGCCGAGCTTGCGATGAGGGCAGACAAAGAGCGCTTCTACCGCGAAAACGGCAGCGCAAGAAGAAAGCGCGCCATCAACGAAGAGCTTGAAAAGATGCTCGCAGAAAAGCGGGACGAGGAATACTTCCTCGGAATAATCGCGAACGCCTTCTCGGGGGTGTATTTCGTAAATCTCGATAAAGACACCCTGCGCCACATCTACATTCCCGACTATTTCCGCGAGCTTTTGCAGAAGACCGACTACTGTTACAGCGACGCGCTTAAGCTTTATATCGACCGATTCGTAGACCCTGCCCACAACGAAAAGTTCGCCTCGGTGCTCGACTATACCCGGCTTAAAGAAAATCTGCGGCGCATGGGGACTGTCAGCATCTCTTACAGAAAGGTCAACGGAACCGAAATGACCCTTAAGATCATCGGCCACGACGCCCAGAGCAAGGCCGAAGACAGCGAGACCGTCTGGATCTTCTCGGAGGTCAGCCGCGCGATCTGACCTAAAATATTTAAAATGCGTCGACTGCCGAGTCGGCGCATTTTTGACCGATTTTGCGCCGAAAAATGCGCGAATCGCGCAAAAATCTGTCGTTTTGTAAGAAATCCCGCCCCGGGTATAGCCAAAGCGGGGCTTTAATGTTATAATCCGATTATAAACTCCCAAGGAGGAAAATTTATGAAGAACATTATATCAAGGCTTATCGCGGCGGCGCTCGCTTTGGCGATAGTTTTCGCCGCCCTGCCGATATCCGTTTTCGCCGAGACCCCGCCCGAAGACGAGGTGTTTTTGGCGACCGCCGAAAGGCCGTATCGCCGCGAGGTATCGCCGGAACAGCCGATGTGGATAGTTCATATCGACAGCTGGAACGAGGCCGACCCCGAGAAGATAATTGGCCTTATACCCGAGGAAATCCTTCCGTATATCGTATTCAACATCTCGCTCTCGATAAACTGGGACGAAGAGCAGCAGCGCTTCACGAGGGTGGAATACGGCTATGAGACGGCGAAATCTTGGCTTAGGGCATGCGCCGAAAAAAACGTCTGGGCGATGATCCAGCCCGCGAGCGGCGGACCGAGCCACTTCCCGGATTACGACCCCGCGACCGCCGACTATGAAGACACCATTTTCGCGGAATTTTTCCGCGACTATCCGAATTTTATCGGCTTCAACTACTGCGAGCAGTTCTGGGGCTTTGAAAACTACGTCAAGGGCTTCCCGATAACCGTAGAAGAGCGCTATCGCCACTTCGCCGGACTTTTAGAGCTTTGCAACAAATACGGCGGATATCTTGTGGACAGTTGGTGCGGAAACGAGTGGGGCCAGGCGCTGAACCCGCTCGCGATGATAAAGCGGCTGCCCGAATTTGAAGAGGCCGCAAGAAAATACAGCGGAAACTTCATTCTTCTCGAAAAATACACCCAGACCGGCTATCTTTCGGATATGGAGAGCCTTGTTTTGGGGACCTATCTTTCGGGCTACTGCGGAAACTTCGGCGTAAGATACGATTCCTCCGGCTGGACCGACGAGAGCGGAGAGGGAACCGGCGGCTATACCCTTGCGACCGGCCTGCCGATTCACTTTGAAAGAATGATCTTAAACGGCGCGACGGTTATCGACGCCCCCGAGCTTACATGGCAGGACGACTTTTACGAGGCGGAGCCGGAAGTCGACAAAAAGGGCTATTCGGTCCGCAAATGGGGGACTTTCCCGCAGTTCCGAAACGATATGGTGGATATGTTTGAAAAGTTCGTATCCGGAGAGTTCAGGATCCCGACAAGGGAAGAGGTCATCGCAAGGACCAAGTTCATTCTCGTCAACGACGTCGAGACCGGCCGGGACGACGACAAATACTGCACCCCGCCCTCGATGTTCGACGGGCTGTATATGATGGACGGCGACGGATATCTTAAAGACAACCACTCGCAGTTTAAAAAGACCGGCCGCTACCCCACAGTTCCGACGACGGCGGGATTTGCCGACGAAAAATACGAAAAGCTGTTTGAAAAGGTCATGAAAAAGACCGAGTTCGACTCGACCTGGGAGACCGTGCTCGACAAGGTCCTCGACTTTGACGATATGTTCCCCGAGGAGTATACCGGCGACCTTTACGCCGGCAGATACGAAAACAACTGGGTGATCTATAACCCCTACAAGAGAAACCAAACCGGCTCGGCGGAAATTCCGTTTAAATACAACACCGCCTCGAGCATAAGCTTCACCTTCCCGAGGTATTCCTCGGCGGTTATGCAGGAATACCCCGACAGAGTGGATATCTATCTTTCAAACTACGACGAAGACAGCCAGCTTTCGCTCAAAGAAGACGTCATAAAAATTAAAGGCGCTTCCTCTAAGCCGAGTTACAGCTTTGTCGACCGGGCGGAAGACTCGATGAAGTGCGAGATCATAGAGGACTGGAGCGGCGGGGTTTTGACCCTTACCGTTAAACACAACGGCCCGCTCGACCTTTCTGTCGAATGTTCCGGCAGCGAAACCAAGCGCCTTACCGACTATAAGACCGCCGTTCTGACCGAGCCCCCCGCCCCGCCGATCTATCACGGGACCCTTCAGCACGAGGGCGAATTCTTCGACATTCTGAATACCGACCAGATAATCAAAAACGGCTATTCCGGCAACGTAAGGGATTATTACGGCCAGGGGTATCTTAATATGGGCCTTAGCGAGGGCGCAAGGGCGAAGGATACCGTAGTCGCGGCGACAGCGGGAAAATATCTTTTAAACCTTAGATACCGCGCGAAAGGCGGGGTCGTTGATATATACGTCAACGGAAAGAAGACCCCCGCCGAGCTTGAAAACACCGACGGCGCCTGGGCGGAGGTCCCGCTTGAGGTAAACCTTAAAAAGGGCGAAAACAATGTCGAAATAAGGCTTAATCGGAACCTCGAATCAAAGCTTTACGTCGACTGCATGACCTTCGACCTTATCGAGGCGGGCGGAAGCCTTCCGATAATTCCGATAATCGTCGTCGCGGTAATCGCGGTTTTGGCGATAATCGCCGCGATCGTCGCCGCAGGGCGCAAAAAATCGAAAAAAGGTGTTAAAAATGAGCAAAAAGCATGAAATTTCCGCCGAAGAGGCGCTTAAAAAGCTGAAAGCCGGGAATGAGAGATATCTTGAGACCGAGGCCCACGGCGGCGATTTTTCCTCCGAGATTCGAGAAAAGACCGCCGCCGAGGGGCAGTTCCCCTACGCAGCGATAGTCGCCTGCGCCGACTCGCGGGTTATGCCGGAGGTTATTTTCAACGCGGGGATAGGCGAGCTTTTCGTAATCAGAACCGCAGGGAACGCGGTCTCGGGCCACCAGCTCGGAAGCCTTTTATACGCCTGCGAGCACCTCGGCTGCCGCCTTGCGGTCGTTATGGGGCACGACTTCTGCGGCGCGATAGAGGCCGCCCTTGGCGGCAAACAGAGCGGCCCGGTAGGCGAGATAACCGACGAGATATGCGAGAATATCGGCGACGAGAAAGACCCGCTTAAAGCCTCGATTTTAAACGTCAAGGCAGGGGTCGAAAAGGCCGAGAAAGCGCTTAGCGGGATAGAGGGAGTCAAAACGGTCGGCGCGATATATCACATTCGCGAGGGAAGGGTCGAATTTTTGGAGGGATAAACCGAATTTTTCAATTTTCTCTTGCAAAACGGCGCCGAATGTGTTACACTGTTTTTCGGAGCTAAAATTTAATAAACCCGCCGTATAATTCCGGCTGATTTCCGTCCGATCCGAGATACAGGCGCGCGGGTCCTGTGCAACAAGGCGCCGCGAACCATGTCAGGCGGGGAACCGAGCAGCATTAAACGGTTTGCCTTGTGTGACGCAGTCTCGCCCGCGCGCCTGTACTTCGGATCGGGTTTTTATGTATAAATTTCGGAGGAACAAATATGTATACCGCTCTTTACCGCAAATGGCGGCCGATGACCTTTGACGACGTCGTCTCGCAGCCGCATATCACCGCGACCCTTTCAAGGCAGGTGGCCGACGGCAAGACCGCCCACGCCTATCTTTTTACCGGCTCGCGGGGGACGGGAAAGACCACCTGCGCAAGGATACTCGCAAAGGCGATAAACTGTCTTAACCCTCAAGGGGGAAAGCCCTGCCTTGAATGTGAGATCTGTCGGGCGGCCGACGCGGGCACCCTTTCGGACATCGTGGAAATCGACGCGGCCTCGAACACCGGGGTGGACGATATCCGCGAGCTTAGAGATTCGGCGATATACACCCCCGAGCTTTGCAGATATAAGGTCTATATCATCGACGAAGTCCATATGCTTTCAAATGCGGCCTTTAACGCGCTTTTAAAGATTATGGAAGAGCCGCCCGAGCACATCAAATTCATTCTCGCGACCACAGAAGTCCATAAAGTCCCGGCGACTATAATCTCTCGCTGCCAAAGGTTCGACTTCAGGCGGATCCGCGAGGAAGACATAGTAGAGCGGCTTTTATACATCGCAGAAAACGAAAAGATCGACCTTAAGCCCGACGGGGCCGAGCTTATCGCCCGGCTTTCGGACGGCGCGATGCGCGACGCGCTTTCGCTTTTGGACCAATGCGTGGCATGCTCGGAGCATATCGACGCGGAGGCGGTCTCGGCGGCGGCCGGGGTCGCGGGGAGGGACTATTTGTTCGACATTTTGTCCTTCTCGGCCGAGGGGGACGCCGCCGGCGCGATTTTGAAAATAGACGAGCTTTACTCGAAGTCGAAGGATATGAGCCGCCTTTGCGACGAGCTTTTGATCCAGCTTCGCAACCTTATGCTGATAAAAACCGTCCCGGATAAGCCGAAGCTTATGTCCTGCCTTGAAGGCGAGGCCGAGCGGCTTAAAGAGATCGCCGAAAAGCTCTCTTTGGGGGATATTCTTTCAAAGCTCGGGATACTTCGGGACTGCGCCGAGGCGCTTCCGAGGGCGGTTTCAAAGCGGACCGAACTTGAGATGGCGGTCATAAAGCTTTGCGCCGCAAAGGGCGCGGGCGGGGCGGATATTTCGGCCCTTGAAAGGCGGATAGACAGGCTTGAGCGCGAAATAGAAGAGCTTAAGCGCGGGGAAACGGCGTTTCGCCCGAAAAAGCAGACGACGGAGCCCCCGCCGAGGCCGGTTTATAACCCCCCGGAGCCGGAGACGAGAGAAGAACAGCCGCCGAAGAGCGACGACCCGTCGCCCCAAAGGTGCGCGGAATGGGAGAGCATTTTGGACCGCCTTACCGCCGAAAACCCCGGCTGCGCGGGCGCTCTTCAGGGCTCGGAGGCTTACGTCAAGGGCGAGAACCTTTTGATACTCGTCAAAAACGAATTTTTCCTCGGGCTGTTTAAGCGGCCGGAAAACGCGGCCTCGCTTAAAAAGGCGGCGTTTGAGGTCACCGGGATAAATTACAGTCTGCGGGCGAAATGCGTTAAAGGCGGAGAGCCCGAAAGCAGGGGCGGCAAAAGCGCCGTCGACGAGCTTATAGAAAAGGCAAAGAGCGCCGACATTCCGGTCGACGTGGAATAATTATTAAGGAGCTGTAAAAGATGAAAGCGAGAATACCCCAGAATATGCAGGGCCCCTCGAATATGAACCAGGTCATTCGCCAGGCCCAGAAGATGCAGGAGGATATGGCGGCTTTTCAGGAAGAATTTGCCGCAAAGGAATTTAAGGCGACGGTCGGCGGCGGCGCGGTAGAGATCACTATGAACGGCGCGCGCGAGGTCGTCGGAATACACATCAGCCCAGAGGTTATCGACCCGGAGGATTCCGAAATGCTCGAAGACCTTGTCGCGAGCGCGGTAAACGAGGTTTTGAAGAATATAGAGGCCGAAAATTCGGAGGGAATGGGAAAAATCACCGGCGGAATGAATATGAATATGCCGGGGCTGTTCTGATGTCGGCGCAGGGCGGCTCGGGCGCCCTCCCGCTCACCCTTTTGGCGGAGCAGTTCGCGAAGCTTCCGGGTATCGGAATGAAAACCGCGCAGAGGCTTGCGTATTTCGTCATGTCGATGTCGGAGGACGAGGCGAAGGCCTTTGCCGAGGCGATTATTCGCGCGCACAAGACGGTTCACGCATGCAAAATCTGCCAAAACCTTACGGACAAAGAGATTTGCCCGATATGCGACGACGAGCGCCGCGACCACACGACGATATGCGTAGTAGAGGGGCCGAAAGACGTCTCGGCCTTTGAGCGCACCCGCGAATACAACGGGGTCTACCACGTTTTGCATGGGCTTATCTCGCCGATCGACGGCGTTACGCCGGACAAACTGCGCATCACCGAGCTTTTGAAGAGGATTCAGAACGGCGGAGTCGCCGAGGTTATTATGGCGACCAACCCGACCCCCGAGGGCGAGGCCACCGCGATGTATATCTCAAAGCTTTTGAAGCCCCTCGGGATAAAGGTCACGAGGTTGGCGTTCGGGCTTCCGATTGGCGCGATTCTCGAATACGCCGACGAGGTCACGCTTTATAAAGCGCTCGAAAACCGAAATGAGATCTGACGAAGAATATATGCGCGAGGCGATAGAGCTCGCGAAAGCCGCAGCAAGCCTCGGGGAAACCCCGGTCGGCGCGGTTGTGGTTAAAAAATCGAGCGGAGAGATAGTCGGCCGGGGGTACAATCGCCGCGAGAGCGACAAATCCCCCCTCGCTCACGCCGAAATCATCGCCCTTGACGAGGCGAGCAGAACCCTCGGCGGCTGGCGGGTCATCGGGTGCGACCTTTACGTCACCCTCGAGCCCTGCCCGATGTGCGCCGGGGCGATCATAAACTCGCGGATCGAGCGGGTCATTTACGGCGCGAAGGATTATAAGGCCGGCTCTGTCGAATCGGTTCAGAAGATGTTCGAGCTCGGATATAACCACAAGCCCGAGGTCGTCTCGGGGGTTTTAGAGGGCGAGTGCGCCGCGCTTTTGAGCGATTTTTTCAAAGAGCTTAGGCAGGCGAAAAAGAATAAACCCGATTTAGCGGAGTGATCCGGCGCGGCGGAACGCGCAACCGAACAGTCGACGAAAAACGAAAAACCCGAGGAAAATCCTCGGGGATATTTTTGCGCAAAAATTTCTGCGGAGCCGGTTTAACCCGACTCCGCAAAAACTTGAAAAAATGAATTAGGAAGCTGTCAATTCGTTATTCCGCAGAATCCTCCGCGGGGGTGGGGCGGATGTATCCGCACTGCGTGCACTCGTCGCCGACGAAGGTGTGAGGCATGGTGATCATAAAGCCGCCCATGAAGAAGCCGTGATACTCTTCTCCGAGCTGGACAACGTAGCCAGGGTAGTTGCTCTTGCCGCTGCCCTTGCCGCTCGAGGAAGGAGCGTTGTAGACCTTAACGCTGACGATTTCGGGGAACTCGTAGTTCTCGATATCGGCAAAATCGACGGTCGCGGTGGTCATATGAACGAAATCAACGGTTCTGGTCGGGTCGATCTTGATGTTGAGGCAGGTGTCGCCCGCGCGAGCGATAGCTTGCTCGGAGCAGTTCGCCGGAATTGTAACCGTCGACCGGGCCTCGGGCTCGAGAGAAAGGGTCGAGATAGCGGCCGCGGAAGCGGTAGGAGCAACGGTCCATTTAAGGGTGATGTCTCCCTCGTAACCGGTGGTGAAGATAACGTGTATATCGTGCTCAATCGTAATCGTAGAAAGATCGAGAACGGCAACGTTTACTCCGTCGACTTCCTTAGAAACAACAGCGTCTTGGTTCCATTTTTGATTCAGATCGTTGTAAGCGATTCTGAAAGCGGATTCCTCGCAAGTGAAGGTTATGGAGTTGGTTGCAACCTTGTCGTCTGCGTCGATGTAATCGGAAATCTTGTACTGCGCCCACCACTGATTGCCGGTTTCTTGCTCGCCGTAATAAGTGCCCGTTCCATCGCTCTTCTGCTTAGGAGTGTTGTCGAAGGTGTGCGAAGAAACCGTGGGCTCGTCATCGTCGGGCTCTGCGGGAGTAGTGGGCATGGGGAATGCGCAAGTATACTTAATATCGTATACGAAATCGGTGTCGAGTTTGTGGTCTTCTTCTTCCATCCAAATCTGCGGGCAAAGCTTGATGAGCTCCTCGGTTACGGACTCGTTCTGCTTAAGAATCTCGCCGAGGGTGAAGATTATAATCCAGTCGCCGTCGTCGTCTGCAATTCCTTGATAGTCGGACGAATCGTCGCTAAAGTTTCTTACATGAACGCCGAACTTCCAAGCGGAGGTGTCGAGCTCTTCGGGAACGGCAACGCTGAACGCATAGTAAACGTCGTCAAGATCAATGTCATTAGCCTCATAGAAGCTAATAGAGTCGGCTATGGAGTAGTAATTGCCGTTTTCGTTTACGAAATCACCCCACTCACCGACGCGGTAAGCGCCTGCGGAAGAACCGTAAACATTCCAGTCTTCGAGGTCAATGCCCTTTGCCTCTAAATAAGCCTCGAGGCCGGGATCCGGAGCTTCGACAACGGGAGTATAATAAGCGGTGGCGAAAACGTCGTATTCGAGAGGCTCGGCGAATTCGATGTGGAGATATTCGCCCGAAGCGTCATCATAGGTTTCAGCGTATGCATAAGCATAGCCTTCGTCACCCGGATAGTACTGCATAGCATAGGTCGAAGTTGCATCATACTTTACGTCTTTCCAACCCTTGGCGGTAATCTTGTGAATCTCTGCGCCGGGCTCGAAATATTCGATAGTGACGTTCTTGACATAGAGGGTCAAAGAATCATTTACGCCGGAATAGTATTCGGGCACAACGGTAGGATCCCACGAGATCTGAACTTCGCCGGCCTTGCCGTCGAGCTGTTCGAGAAGATCTCTCATATCAACGGTAACGTGGCCGTTTTCGTCAACGGTGGCGACGTTCGCCCAGTCGCTGTACCAAATCGAGTTGGACCAGTCGTCGCCCTCGCCGTTCTGAATATTATAGACGTAGGGAACAAGCAGATCCGAAGGATCGAGCGAGATTCCCGAGGGGGTCTTAAGGTCTACGAAATCGAAGGAAACGATGATTCTGTCGATATTCGCGTTGACAACGTCTTCGGCCATAACCCTATCGCCGGAAAGACCGAGGTCTTCGGGGGTAAGGGTTACTAAACCGTTGTGGTTGTAGTCGCCGTCGTTTTCGCCGAATTTGACGTAGGGAAGAATGATCTCTTCGGCGTCTTCGTCTACGTCCTCATCTAAGGGCGGAAAAACGGTTATAACGATGTTTTTAAGGGTGACCTTGAAATCGTGGGCTTCGGTTATGGGATAATTCTCGCTCGAGATCATCGCGTTGATAATCGGGTTGACGGTAGAAGCGGAATCGTCGTTTACGAGGATTTTTCCGACGTTGCCGAAGTTGATATCGACTTTATCGCCGGCCTTAAGGGTAGTAGCGGTGTAAACTTCGTCGTGCCAGCCGCCGGTGGTCGAGTCGTTGGTCTGCATAACTCCGCAGAACTGAACGCCGTCGGTATATTCTTCGCCGTCGACCGTTACTGAGCCGACCTCAAAGGAAACGCTTAAGCTTCCGACGGTTTTGAGCATCTCTTCGATGGTAGTCTTCCAAGCGGAAACGCCGTCGATCGGGATCTGGTAAGTACCCTGCCAGTTAGAGCCTACGCCGTAATCGTTAGCGGACAGAGTAAGAGTGGTCTCGAGAGGCTCGTCGGGCTCGTCGCCGGTCGAAGCGGGAACATAGACCTTGGCGCTGTCAAGAGAGACCTTGACGGATTCGTCGCCGTAAACACCGAACTGAAGCCTCATGTTGGAGATTTCGGTAAGCGAAAACTGTTCCATGAGTTCAGCGGCGGTAACGGTGTAGGTATAAGTACCCTTAGACGGATACTGGTCTTTACCCGCGCAAACATAGGCGTTAGACCAGCCCGCGTCGGCAAAGATGTTAGTCATCATGCCTCTGTCCGAAGGGTTGGTAACGGTAATTTCGAGAACCGCGCCCTCGGTGTTTATTGCGGCAATAAACTTGCTGTGGTCAGTTCCGAAAAGGGTTTCGGTTGTTTTAGAGCCGATTTCTTCAATCGGGGAAGCAAGTTCCCAAGCGACATCCATACCGGCGGTATCAACCGAAAATACTTCAAAGCTGCACAATGACAGGGCCATTGACAAAGCAAGAAGTACCGCAGTAATTTTCTTAATCATATATATCCTTCCTTACAATTTATTCGCAGATTTGACATTCACTGAATGTCAATGCTGTATTGAGCATAACATATTATTTTCTTATTGTCAAGCACTGAATGTCAAAAAATTTCGCGAAAAAGGAGAAAATTTTATGTTTATCAACAAAACGACAGAGGGAAAAAACAATATTTGCGGGCTAAACGTTGCAAGAATGAGGATCGGGAAGAAGATTTCGCAGCGCGCCCTGGCCGACAATCTGCAGCTTTTGGGGCTGGATCTCGACAAAAACGCGATACAGCGGATCGAGGCGGGCAAGCGGTTTGTGACGGATATTGAGATCAAGGCGATTTCGAAATATTTCGGCGTTACGGCCGACGAGCTTTTGAGCTGATATACATATTTATATAGCGCTTGACAAAGCCCGCTCCCCGAAATAGGGCGCGGGCTTATATTTTTGCGACTTTTTTTGCCTTCGCGGGGGGCTTTTTCGGCGACTAAGCGGAGCGGGGTTCCGGATTTGGGAGATTTTGCGGCAGAGAGCGGCGAAAAAATTCGTGTAAAATTCTTGGATAGAAAAAGAAAAAGCCCCTCAATGAAGGGGCTCGGAAACTGAAAAAAGCGCTATCAAAGTCGTTAAACCCACGCACAGCGAAAGCTGTGCGCAGCGGCGCGATTAAAACTCTTTGAGGGCGAGCGGGCGGGCGTTTTTGCCCGCGAAGCCCGAAAAGATAGTTTTAACGCCCCGCTTGCCGCGAACGATACGTAGTCCGCGACGGCGTGGCGACGAGAATCAAATGTATGCATTATTTCTATCCGTTCGCACTTCGCGGGCATATCTGCCCGCCCTGCTCGTGCTCACGGAGAAATAATCGCATCCACGCAAAGCGCCCATAATTTGATATATGGGGAACTTTCGAGGCGCTTTGCAAGTTCGATTCACGAGAGCCGTAACCAAAAAATAACGACCCGGTGGGTCGCCGAAACAGGGGCCCCACAAAATCCGTGGATTTTGTGGGGAAAAGCCGGAGCGACGGAGTGAATGAGCGGTGGCATTGAGCGCGTAAGCGTGAAAATGCCGCCGCGAACGATACGTAGTCCGCGACGGCGTGGCGACGAGAATCAAATGTATGCATTATTTCTATCCGTTCGCACTT
>CANQUJ010000017.1 GCA_947627005.1 uncultured Clostridia bacterium | reverse complement strand
GACGATCTGGGCAGGGTCGTTATCCCGAAGGAGATACGCCGCACTATGCGAATCCGCGAGGGCGACCCGCTTGAAATATACACCAACAGCGAGGGCGAGGTCATCTTTAAAAAATACTCGCCGATCTCCGAGATGTCGGAAAACGCGGGCTCGGCCGCCGAGGTTATACACAAGCTCGGGTCGGCGCCGGTCGTCATATTCGACCGCGACCACGTCGTTGCGGTCTCTGGGCTGCAAAAAAAGGAATACGGCGAAAGGCGGCTCTCGCCGGGGCTCGAAGAGCTCTTGGAGACCCGCAAGGGCTGGGTCTACGAGGGCGACGGCAAGCCGCTTCTGCCGGTCGAGGGCGTTCAAAAACACGCGGTCGCGGTCTCGCCGATAATCGCAATGGGCGACATCGCGGGGGCGGTCTGCTTTATGGCGCCCGAGAGCTCCTCAAAGGGCACGCAGCTCCAGCTAACCCTCGCGCAGACCGCGGCGATGTTCCTCGGGCGGCAGCTCGAAGAGTAAAATCACGCTACAATTTGTCGATTTTAGGCTGAATTATACAATTAGTATTGCGATTTTGTCAGATTCATAGAAAACGCCCGCCGTCGGGCAGAAGTCCGGCGGTGGGCTTTCGGCGTTTTTAAAAAGCGCGGACTGTTCGCAGTCCGCTAAAAATCATTGCGATATCGGATTTTTTGCGCTGCGAAACAGTCGAAGGCGGATTGAAAAGTCTGCGGAGCCGATCGGGCGGCAGCTCGAAGAGTAAAATCCGCGCTACAATTTGTCGATTTTAGGCTGAATTATACAAATTGTATTGTGATTTTGTCAGATTCATAGAAAACGCCCGCCGTCGGGCAAAAGTCCGGCGGTGGGCTTTCGGCGCTTTTTTGAAAATCGCGGACTGTTCGCAGTCCGCTAAAAATCTTTGCGATATCGGCTTTTTTCGCGGCGAGACAGTCGAAGGCGGCTTGAAAAGTCTGCGTGGCCGATCGGGCGGCAGCTTGAAGAGAAAAATCGCGCTACAATTTGTCGATTCAAGGCTGAATTATACAAATTGTATTGCAATTTTGTCAGATTCATAGAAAGTGCCCGCCGTCGGGCAGCAGTCCGGCGGTGGGCTTTCGGCGTTTTTAAAAAATCGCGGACTGTTCGCAGTCCGCTAAAAATCTTTGCGATTTCGGCTTTTTGCGCGCGGCGAGACAGTCGAAGGCGGCTTGAAAAGTCTGCGGAGCCGTTCGGGCGGCGAAGGTTATATAAGATTTCGCAAGCCCTTCAAATAAGCGGAAAAGTTCGGTCAAAGATTAAATATTAACTTCGTTGACTCAAAGCGGCTGCGCGGCATATAATGACAAAGACTTTGACAAACCGCGCACCGTATGATAGAATAATAGCGACGAAGAATAACGCTTAGGAGGCGCTATATGATAACGACAGTAACATTAAGTCCTTGTATCGACAAAACAGCTACCGTCGCGAAGTTTGACCCGGATAGAATGAACCGGGTCGAAAGCTCTCGGCTCGACGCCGGCGGAAAGGGGATAAACGTCTGCCTTGCGCTGTCGGCGCTCGAAATAAAAAGCCGCGCAATATATCTTAATTTCGACGGGGGCGAGATCATAAATTCCGCCCTCGAAAAGGCCGGAGTCGAGGCCGAGCAGGTCAAGTGCTCCG
Source organism: uncultured Clostridia bacterium (assembly GCA_947627005.1). Taxonomy (GTDB): domain Bacteria; phylum Bacillota; class Clostridia; order Oscillospirales; family Ruminococcaceae; genus Faeciplasma. The sequence continues at coordinate 38,020 of CANQUJ010000017.1, read as the reverse complement.
GCAGGATCCGCACAAACCTTAAGATCTACGACTCGTCCACCGGCAAAACGATAGAGCTTAACGAGCAGAACCCGACCATCGCCCCGAAAGCCCAACAAAAGCTTGCGGAACTTGTAGTCGCCGCCGCGGAGGACAGCTCGGTCATAGTCTTCAGCGGCAGCGTTCCGGCGGGATTTCCGAAAGACATCTACAAACAGCTTATTTTGGCCGCAAAGCAAGCCAACCCCAAGGCGAAGATAGTTTTGGACTGTGAGGGCGAAAGCCTTATCTCGGGGCTCGAGGCTTCGCCTTATATGATCAAGCCGAATTTGGAGGAGCTTGAGCGCAGCTTCGGCACCACGATTTTGAGTGACGAAGAGGTCGTCGCCCTCTCGCGGGAGATCGCATTAAAATACAAGGTCGGGGTGGTTTTGGTCTCGCTCGGCGATAGGGGCGCGATAGCCGTCACGAGCGGCGAGGAGATCCGCGCAAGCGCGAAAAAAATCCGGCCCAAAAGCGCGCAAGGCGCGGGCGACGCGATGGTCGCGGGGGCCTGTTGGGCGATATCCATGGGCCTCGGGCTTAGGGATATCATCAGATTCGGAACCTGCGCCGCCGCCGGCGCGGTCGAGCGCGAAGGCACGGCTTTCTGCCCCCGCGAGCGCTTTGAAGAGCTCGTGACTTCAAAGGAGGAGTGAGGGGGATTTTCTCCAAAAACTATGGGTTTATCTTTAAAAGCACTCGATATGCGAGTGCTTTTTTAGCGCAATGGCGCGATAGAGGGGAAGTGGTACGAAAGGGAAGGCGGCGGGTTGACCGCTTAAAATGAGGCAGCCCACAGACCAAACCTACTGCGCCAACTGATAAAAGGTGCTGGGCTGCGGAGATCCGAACTAAATTGCCGAACAACATAATAAAATTCCCGCCCACCGACCCGCTGCTTAAAGGAATCGCGCGGGGCGCGATGAATTTTAGCGGACAACCACCTTGCTGTGTTTAGATGTGAGATTTATTTCCCCACCCAAACCGCCGCTGCCCTTGCTAAAAGGTATTCGCTTCGCTCATACTATTTAAGACGCCCTCCCCCTGCCCCCTCCCGCGGGGAGGGGGCATTTCTATCAAACATGGTGTTAAATCAAAAATAATGTACATTCCCGCCCGCCGGCCCGCGCGTAAAAGGTATACCCGCGAACTCGCTAACCGCTCGTTCGGGGGTATGCTATTTCTAGCCGCTCCGCCCATGTAGGGAGACCGCCGAAAGGCGGGCTCGCAGCGACGCTGGCAAACAAGACCTTTATTTCAACGTTTTGGGCGTCGCTTGCACCCCACCCCTCCCGCGGGGAAGTGATCCGGCACAGCGGCAATCATGCGAAAAGGTATCGCGTAGAGCGCTATGATGTTTTTGGACGCTATAAATGGTTGAAAAATTCTGAATTTTTGTCCCGCCCACAGCCGCCCGCTGTAAAAAGGTATTCGGCTAACGCCTCATACTATTCAAAACCACCCCACCCCTCTCGCTTCGCTCGTGCCCCCGCCCCTCGAGGGGCGGGGCGGCGCTTTTTTATACTTTCGCGCAAAACTTTGCGGGGGTGGGGTGCAAGCGACGCCCAAAACGTTGAAATAAAGGTCTTGTTTGCCAGCGTCGCTGCGAGCCCGCTTCGGCGGTCTCCCTACATGGGCGGAGCGGTTCAAATAGTACTCGGCGAAGCCGAGTTCCTTTTCACATCGGGCGGAAGTACATCTCAATTTAAGCACAAACCCGGAGGGCTGAATTCCCCCCCTCCCCGCGGGAGGGGGGAGGGGGTGGGCGTCTTAAATAGTATGAGCGAAGCGAATACCTTTTTGCGACGGGAGGCGCGAGCGGGAACTCGTCATATTTCTAAGTGTGCACCGTGAGTATGTAATAGAAATAGCACTCGGCAAAGCCGAGTACCTTTTAATCGGGACAGCGGCGGGCTGGAAATTTCCTATCTCAACTCTGTCAGGCTGCTTAAACCGCCATTCGCTTCGCGAATCCCTTTTCACATCGCGGCGGCTGCGGGCGGGCAAAACTTTGTCAACAAATGGCAACTTTTGATGGTGTTTAAATAATACGAGGCGCAGCCGAGTACCTTTTTACATATGGAATCGCGCTTTTTCTCCCCCTCCAAAAAAAGCAGCCCCCCGGGCTGCTTTTTGTTTCTGCGATATTCCTTATTTCTTATTCCTCTCGTTCAGCTGGTAGTATGTATAAAAATTATATACGTTCAAAACCTCGTCCTTATACGTATCCTGCCGGTCGTTCCAGATCCCGAACTTGTCGTAATATCCCCAGGTCGCCATCGCGGGGGCGATATCCTCCGCCTCGGCGATAAGCTTATACCTCGGCGAAAGGGGGATCCCCGCAAGCTCAAGGGTCTTAAGCCCAAGATAGTTCGCGCTCGTAACCCCAAGGTTCTTGCTTCCGGTGTTAAGGTCGAAGTTTGACCATATGACAAACGGCGTCTCAAATCTCGTCAGATAGCTGTTTACAAATTTGTTCCTGTCCGGCGCGATCGCGTCTATAAACTCCGCTTCGACGTTCGGCTGATGGTCGCCGAAGAAAACTATCATCGTCTTTTCGTCGACCCCTTCAAAGTATTCTATAAGCTCTTCGAGCGCCTCGTCCGAGTCTTTTATAAGCGAAAGATACTGCTCCGCCCGCGGGAACTCCCCCTCGGGCTTTAAAATGTGAACGTCGGTCTCAAAGTCGTCGCCGTCGTATTCATACGAAGAGTGGTTCTGAACCGTAACCCCGAAGATAAATATCCTGTCCGAAGTCTTGTTTTCAAACTGGTCTATAACCTGTTTATAGAAAAAGCTGTCGCTTATAAGCGTTCTGATATATTCAACGTCGTCGCCGAAGCCCTTTTCCCATCTGTCGGCGCTGACGTACATTCCCGCCTCGCCGTTCGCCATATCCTCGCCCGAGACAAAGTCGTCGAACCCCATAAACTTATAGATCGAATTTCTCTTCCAACATACCTCGTAGAAGGGGTGCATAGCGACCGTCTGATACCCGAGGCTGCCAAGATACGAAGCCATCGAATCCACGTCGCCATGAACATGCTGCATATAAGCATAGCAGTTCGCCGGCATATACATCATCGAAAGGCCGGTCAAAAACTCAAACTCGGTGTTGCATGTCCCCCCTCCAAGGACCGAAACAAGGTTCCTCCCGTTCGGGTAATCCTTCAAAAGGCTGTTGAAATAGGGCATATACTGGTTGTCCGTCCTGAATCTTCCGAGATAGCTCAAATCCGAAAAGCTCTCGTTCATGATGACGATTATGTTCGGATAGTCCGGCTCTATAACCTCGGCGCCGGCGCTTTCGCCGTCCGCTTCTCCGTCCGCCGGGATGACCGCCCCGGTATAGTCCGGCTCTTCGTATTTCGCAAGATACTCGTCAATCTCTTCCACCGAATAATTCTCCGGCTTGTCAAAGCTCATCTTTCTGAAGTTGATATAAAAGCTAAGCGCCGTGCCGTTCACGTTGTTCGTCGACTCGGTGTCGAAGGTCGAGGTCGAAAAGCTCTCGTAGTCTATGTCGTAGATTCCCACGCACCCCGCCGCCAAAACCGCCGCCGCGGCTGCCGCGGCGCAGGGCCTTACCCACTTTTTGGGGTACTCGAACTTAAACTCGCTCGCCAGCGCGATCAAAAGAACCGCCGCGCAGAATCCCGCAAGCATATCCGCGTTAAACCGCCACTCCCCCGAATTTGTAACCTTCATCGCGGTTGAGATGGCGTAAAAATCGGTCGGGACGAGGGGCGTTCCCCTTAAAAGAAGAACTATCTCGTTGGCGATGTTAAGCGCGCAGCTTACCGCCATAGTCAGACAAACCGAAAGCCTCGTCGATTGAGTCAAAAAGAATATCGCTATCTGAAGCACGGCATAGAACAAAACGTTAAGCCAATAGATATTAAGCGCGTATCTCTCTATCCCGATTATAAGCATAACCGTTTCAAGGGTCAGCCAAGGGTTAAAGATAAACACAAGCAGCGCGGCGATATTCTCTGCCTTTTTTGATACCGTTATCTCCGTAACGAGGATCGCCGACATCGCGACGAAAATCGCCAGGCATCTGATTAAAGAATCCGCTCCGAATATACCGTCTTCGCCGTAGAATGAAGAGAAATTGAAGACGATAAGCAAGGCCGTCAAAGCGATAACGGCAATGCTGAACCACAACTTTTTGCCGGACTTGAATTTTGCCATCTGACACTATCCTTTTTTCTTGAAATTAGCTTTAAGGCTAAGCGCCTTCGTCGGGTCTATGGTTATCTTCGCCGAGCTGCTCTCATAGTCGCCGCTCCAGCCGGTAAACTCATATCCGCTCGCGGGCACAGCCTCTATCGTGATCTCATACCCCGCGAAATAATGCCCCTTCCAGCTTCCGCTGCCAAAGGTTATCGGAAGCCCGTTTATCTCTATGCTTCCGCCCTTGCGGTCGCTTAGCGATATCTTAAGGTCGTTTGTGTTCTTTGTACCGAGAGAGAGCGCGTTGTTCATCATCTCGGGCATATAGTTATATCTGTTTTTAAGCCATTGCGAGAACGACCAGACGTTCCCCTCTACCCATTCGGGCTGCTGCCACAAAGTAAACCTTTGGAAGTGCTGCGCCATATACGGCGAATATTCGTCGAAATAGTCGTATAAAAGGTCGCCCGCAGAATCGGGGTTGAGTTCTACGTTCATAACCCCCTCGAGCGAGAGGACGAACATCTTTTTAAAGTCTTTGTTCTTTAAAAGAGAGCTCAAAATCGGGCCGAATTGGCCGTCGCCCTTTAAAAGGTCGTTAAACAGGTTCATTCTGAAATCGTCGCCGTGGTTGTAAAGGTCCATCGAAAACTCGGTGTCGTAAACCATAAACCGCCATTTTCCGTCTTCATACGGCGCGTCGGAGGTGTTCTTTGCGCGCCAAGCCGCCCAGTTGTTCCATGTCCAGTCTTCGTTGTTGATGTAAATCTCCATCGCAAGATAGTCCGACAGGCTCTGCATGTCGAAGTATTCGCAGGCTTTTTTATAGTTCGAGGCCACACTCATATCGTTATACGCGACAAAGTTAAACTGGTCGTACCAAAGCGCCTCGTCGCCCTCGTCCCCGGCCTCAAGGCTTCCGACCTTTATAAGAACGACGTTGTCCGAATCCACGCCGTAGTTTTCTTCGACGTATTTGTCGCTTATAACCTCGGTGATGGTGTAGATCCCCCAATATTCGCCGTCAAGGAAGCATATCGCAAGCTCGGTCGCCTGGGTGGAAAACGCCATATCTTCAACGCAATCCTGCGTCCAAGCGTCTTTATACAAAAGGGTGAAGTTGTCGTTGCCGCCGTTTCTGATCATAAACCTCTTGTATTCGTCGATGGGTTCGCCGTCGCTGTATCTCGTATTGTCCTCAAAAAGCTCGTATTTAAGCTTCGAGCTGCCGTAATCCGAGCGCATATAGAACTTAAGCGACTTTTGCTGCGAGTTCCTCGACCATCCGCCGTGAATCCTCATTCCGCAGTCTTCGCTGAATTCAAGCTTGTTGCCCTTAAAGAAATCAAGGTGCACCGGCCGCTCCCATTCGCGCCCGCGCAGACTGAAGTTGCCCTGCGCGCTGCCGTCAAGCTCGGCATAGGGGTTCTCTTTCCGCCATTCTTTAAAATAATCCCCCGCGACGTATATGCCGGTCTTTTGGTTGAACAGATTGTCCGGGTCGGTGACTACCGAGATCACCGCGACGTCTTTATATTTCTTCGCGATCGAATCGCCTATAAAATATGTAGCGGTGGATATCCCGCTCGCCTTGCCGTTTTTGTCGATCGCGACCGCGCGGATAATGGTCGCCTTTTCAAATTCCCGCTCCGGGAACTCCTCGCTGTATTGGTCTACCGTCGTCCCGCGGATATAGGTCAATACCGCTTTCTCCGACGAGCGGTCTTTAACCGTTATTTCGCCCTCGTATTTGGTCGAAGAAGTCGTCGGGTCGCTGCCGTCGGTGGTGTAGTATATGGTGCAGCCCGGCTGCGCGGATATCGAAAGAGAGAACTTTTCGCCGTAGAACCCGCTCTCTCGGCTGAAAACCGGCGAGGCAAGCGCGGCCTCTCTGTTGCTCTTTGATTCGTCGTTGCTTCTTCCCGGGGTTGCGGATAAAAGCTTAAAGCTCGACGACCCCTCCGGGTACCGCCCAAAGGTAACGTCTTCGTCGCTCTCTGATATTACCACCGAATCTATAACCTCGCCTTTAGGGCTGCAAAGGGTTATAAGCTCGTTGCCGGAGGATATCTTAAAGCTGGTGTGAAGCTCTTTTTCCGTGGTGTTTTTGTCCGAACAAAACACCACAAGCCGCCCCTTCGGCTGAATGTTCACGCTCGGGAATACCCATTTAAGCGGGTTCTCCGGGTCGTCCGAAAGGCCGCAGCCGCTAAGCGATACCGCGCTGTCGCTCGGGTTGTAAAGCTCTATCCAGTCGGGGTAGTCGCCGTCCGAATCTTTTAAAGAAGATTTGCTTTTTGCGCAGATTTCGTTTATAATAATATTGTCAAAGCTTCCGCCCGCAAGCGAAGAATCGGTGCTCGCCTTCTGCGTAAGGTCGTAGCCCAAAACCCCGAAGTCGATAACTTCCGGCTCCGGCTCGGGCACGGTCGCTTCGGTGGCGGGCTCTTGCGGCTCGGTCTCCGTCGGCTCGGTTTCTAACGATTCTGCCGTCTCCTCCGCCTCGGTCTGCGCGGGCTCGGCGGTCTCTTCGCTGTCGGGCTCTAAAGATTCCTCCGGCGGAAGGGTCTCGCTCGGGAAAGAGTCTAAGGTGACGTCTTCGGTTTCTTCTTTTCTTGAAAATCTCTTGCCGGTATAGTGCCAAGCTTCGGTTTCGCGCTCCGGCTCCGCCTTCGCTTTAGAGCGGTTCTTCGCGACAGTCAAAACCGCGAACGCCGCCAGCGCGACCGCTATGACCGAAACTATTATCGCCGCGGCGATAAGCCCGCGAGAGGTTTTTTTATCGGTGACTTCGGACATAATCATTCTCCTACAAATCAAAAACGACGCTTTGCATACATCAATATATTATACTACGGCGCTCTTCAATTTTCAAGAGAAATCGCAAAAAATTAAGCTTTATTCTATAAAAACGGGGGTAAAATTATGAAAAATAAATTGTGGGAAGTCTTTAAAGAGCTGTTTTGGTGCACCTTGGGCTCGGCGATCTACGCCGCGGCGGTAAGCCTTTTTTTAGACCCTAACGGCATAGTTCCGGGCGGGTTTACCGGTATCGCGATGATCCTCGGCGAATACATTCCGTTCGAGACCGGTACCGTCACCCTTGCGCTGAATATCCCGCTCTTGCTCGCCGGAATTTTCGTCTTCGGGATAAAATTTCTCGGGACTACGATCTATTCCGTAACCGTCTCGTCGCTGCTGATGAACGCGCTGATGCCCTTCGGCCCGCTGACCGACAATCTTATGCTCGCCTCTCTCGCAGGCGGCGCGCTTATGGCTGTCGGCCTCGAGTTCGTTCTTCTTCAGGGCGCGACCACCGGCGGCACCGACGTCATCGTAAAAATGCTCCGCAAAAGAATAAAGTCGATCTCCGCCGGAAAATTCTTCCTTTTAACCGACGGTCTGATCGTCCTCTGCTCGATCTTCGTCTTTAAAAACATCGACGCCGGCCTCTACGCCGCCATCGCGATAGTCGTCTCTTCAAGCGTTATGGATATGATGCTCTACGGCCGCGACCAGGCAAAGCTCGTCATAATCATAAGCGACAAGCACCAAGAGATCTCAAGCCGCATCCTCTCCGAGCTCGACGTCGGCGCGACCTTTTTAAACGGCAGCGGCGCCTATTCCGGAAGCGACAAAACCGTCGTTATGTGCGTCGTAAAAAAGTGGCTGCTCGGCCGGCTTTTAAAGATAATCAAGTCGGTCGACGACAAATCCTTCGCGATAGTCTCTACCGCCAACGAAGTCTTCGGCGAGGGCTATAAGCCCCACGACGGCGAAACGATCTGATAAAAATCACAATTTCAAAAACTAAACCGCCGACTGCACAGTCGGCGGCTGTTTTATCGCCGCAAAAAACCGGCCGCCCGAATAGAGCGGCCGGAATTATTTTATTGCCGATTACTTGACGGTGACGGTGACGTAGTCGCTTCCGCCGCCTTCTTTAAGGGTCTTGTAGGTGCCGTTGGTGGTGCCCTTAATCCTTACCTTATAGGTTCCGGCAGAGAGGCCGGTGATGGTTGCCGAGGTGGCGGTGACGGTCGCCTTGCGGCTGTATTCGTTGCTGTTGCCGTTGGCTACCCAAACCTGATACTCGGTTCCGTTGGTGATTCCCTTCCACTTAACGGTGAAGCTTGCGGTTCCGCCCTCGATAGAGGTGATGACCGGAACGGTGGTGGTAGTGGTGGTGGTTCCGGCTCCGGTCGGGTCGGGAGCGGTCTTGGTGGTGCTCGCGCCGGTGGAAGGAGTTATGGTGAGAACGCCGGAATCCTTGCCGTTGGCGACGATCTTGAAGTCGTAAGAGGTTCCGTTAAGAAGGTCGGTGACGTTTACGGAGCGCTTAGAGGTGGATCCGAGCTTCTTCCAAGAAGAGTTGGAAGATCTCTTATACCAAACCTCATAGCTCGAAGCTCCGCTCGCGGCGTTCCAAGAAAGGGTGATCTTCTTGTTGCCGGTGGTTCCCTTAAGGCCGGTGACGTATTGAGAAGAAGTAGAGCTGCTGCCCGGGTTGGTGGGAGTGGTGGTAGAGGTGCTCGGGAAGTCGTCGCCCGCCTTGTGGGTGGCGGTGCCTACGGTCTGCATTCTTCCGCTCGAAAGAGCCGCGTAGACGACTACCGTCCAGTTGACGTTTTTGCCGAAGGGGACGTCTACGTTAGTCGCGGTGGTGTAGGTGGTCTCGTTGGTGTTGGCGCCGGTGCGGTAGTAGTCGATCTGATAGAAGGTTGCTCCGCTTACGGGGCTCCAAGAAACGGTGGTGTAGTTAGAGCTCTTCGCGGTAAGAGTAAGGTTGGTGGTCGACGAAGAGGTTACGTTAGAGGAAACGGCGGTGTAAGAAGCCGAACCGATAACGCTGCTGTTATAAATGATGGTAACGTCAAAGCTCTCGCTCGAGCCTACGGGGATGGTAGTGCTGGTTCCGTATACGCTGGTGGCTCTTGCGTTGCCGCCCTGCGGGAGGTAAACAACGGTGTAGTAGGCCGCGCCGTAGGAGGCGTTCCAAGAAACCGAGGTGCTGCTCGAGCCGACGACGAGGGTGCAGTTGTTGCCGTTGACGGTGGTGCCGTTTACCGAGCCGCCGAGGTTGGTGGTGTTGCCGTAAGAAACGGTGCCGTTCGCGCTGATCATAGCCGTTCCGACTATTCCGCTGATCTGGCCGTTGGCGTTAAGGGCGTAAACGGTGATCTGTGCGGGAGAACCGTAGGTGAAGCTTACGGTAGCGGTGTTGCCGTATACCGGCTGGCTCTGGCTGTTGCAGACGACCGCATAGCTGTAAGCCCCGGCGGCGGCGTTCCAGGTAACGGTGGCCGTGCCGTAGCCGGTAAGAGTTACCAAGATCGCAGAGCCGTAGCCGTAGCCCGAGCCGTAACCCGCATAGTAGCTAAGGTCATAGGTCGCGCCGCCGATACGAGAACCCGACACATAAACGCTGAAGGTAACGGTTCCGCCGTAGTAGCCGTAGTTGGTGAGGAACTGCGAAAGAATCGAAGAAACGTTGTAGGTGTAGGTGCTGTTGGCGGCAACGGTAGCCTCGCGAGTGGACTGTCCGTTCATGGAGGTGTAATAATATCCGATAGAATAGGCGCTCGTGGGAATAGAAGAGCTGTAAGAAGACCAAGTAAGAACGGTGCCGTTAGCGCTTACGAGGCCGTCGGATTCGACGTAGTTGGTCTGGGAGCTGCTTCCGCCCGAAGAGGTGCCGTTAGAAACGTTTACGGTTCCGATAGTCTTAAGAACGCCCTTAGTATCGTGATAAGAGACGGTGACAGTTCTGAGGTTAGCGTACTTAACCTCTGAGTCGGTAATCGTAGTAGAATACTCTTTTGAATTGTTGGCGGTAATCTTTGCGGGGGTACCATCACGAGTCTTCTTGTCGGCGTCGACAAAGGTGTAGTCGACTCTGTAATCCTCTGCAAGCTCTTCGCCCTTGGAGTTGGTCGCGGCGTCCCAAGTAACCTTGATAGAACCGTTGGTCTGCTCGACAACGTTAATGTTCTTAGAGGTTACAGCGCCGTAAACGGTAACTTCGCTGCTCCTAATAGTTACAGGCGGGTTGTCCTTAAGAGTAGCTGTAACTTCTACATAATAAGTTCCTGCGGGAACACTTGTAAACGAAGTTTTTAACTTGTCTTTTGATACGTTACTGGTCTTCAAAGGCGTACTCGAACCGGTAGTCTTCCAAAGTTCTACCTTGTATCCGGTAGCGCCTTCATATTCGTTCCACTCCACATTTAAAGTGGTAGGCTTATCGGCATCCGCTGTTAATGTGGGTGTGCCCCAACTGACCACGTCCGCAAAGGCGAAGACGGTCATCATCGACACACCGAGAACAAGCGCCATGACGATTGCTAATATTCTTTTTGCCATTGATGATAACACTCCTTTATAAAATGTTGGTTTCATTATATCACCCTTAATCGGATTTGTAAATACTTTTTTTAAAAAATTTAGAAAATTTAAGCATTTCTTAAGGAACTTTTTGTGATATCGGCATAACGGCGCGTTAAAATGACGAAATGTTCTTGAAATTCCCGCTTAAAGGTGCTACACTTGTAATACCGTCGTCGGGGCCGATATATTGCGCCGCACCCCGAAATTTTTTAAAATTTGTTTAAAACGACAAGAAAGGAAGCTTTTAATATGACCAAAATTACCAAAAAGCCCTTCGGCAAGCTCTCTACCGGCGAAAAGGTTTCGCTCTACGAGCTTAAAAATTCCTCCGGCGCTTTCGTCGAAATAATCGACTTCGGCGGGGCGATCCGCTCAATCTTTGTGCCCGACAAAAACGGCGCCTTGGCCGACGTCGCCCTCGGCTACGACTCGCCGGAGGGATATGAGACCCAAGACAAATTCATCGGCGCGCTGATCGGCCGCCACGGAAACCGAATCGAAGACGCGAAATTCCGCCTCGGAAGAAAGGTCTATACCCTTGCGAAAAACGACGGCAGAAACAGCCTGCACGGCGGTATCAAGGGCTTTGATAAAAAGCTCTGGAGCGGCGAAGTCGACGGCGAGACCCTTGTTTTAAAATATCTAAGCCCCGACGGAGAAGAGGGCTTCCCCGGCAACCTCGAAGTGACCGTAAGATATTCTTTCAGCGACGACAACGCGCTTATGATCGACTATTCGGCGGTCTGCGACCAAGACACCGTCTGCAACCTTACGAACCATTGCTATTTCAACCTCGACGGCGAGTCGGCGGGCTCGATTTTGGGCCATTCTTTAAAAATTAACGCCACTCATTTCACCGTCGGAAATTCCGAATGTCTGCCGACAGGGTATGTCGCAAAGGTCGAGGGCACGCCGCTCGACTTCACCGATTTCCACGTCATCGGCGAGAGAATAGATTCAAAACACGAGCAAATCAAATTCTGCAACGGCTACGACCACAATTTCTGCCCCGACGGCGAGGGCTTCAGAAAGGTCGCGACCCTTTGCGCCGAGCGCTCCGGCCGAGTGATGGACGTTTACACCGACCTCCCGGGGATACAGTTTTACAGCGGCAACGCGCTTAACGGCAAGCCGCCCTTCGGCAAAGGGAACAGGGTCATTTCGCGCCGCGAGGGGCTCTGCCTTGAAACGCAGTTTTGGCCCAACTCGTTAAAATTCGACAATTTCGAGAAGCCGATCCTTAAAAAGGGCGAAAAATACCGCCATGTAACGGTATACAAATTCGGCGTAAAATAATATTGCGCGTGATTTATTTTTTGAAAAAGCCGTCTGAAAATTCAGGCGGCTCGGTTTTAAATTATGGTTTCTTTTGAAAAAAATCGAAATTGAAATTGAAAGGGAGGGGAGGCGGCGCGACGATTAAAGCGCTCTGCGCGAGGCTTTCTGTGGAGCTCACCGGCTTGTGCTTAAAAACAAGGCGCGCAGCCGCCCAATTACGCCCAATTAAAAGATCCTCGGCCGCGCCGAGGGATATTTGGAAGCTCTAAGCGGTTTCAAAACGCCGATAATTATATCCCGCCCGCCGTCCCGCCGTTAAAAGGTATCCCCTCGCTTTGCGAGGGGATGCTATTTTTAACCGCCCACCCCCTACCCCCTCCCGCGGGGAGGGGGCATTTCTATCAAACATGGTGTAAATCAGAACCAAAGTGCGTTCCCGCCCGCCGACCCGCTGCTAAAAGGAATTCGGCTAACGCCTCATACTATTTAAAGCCACCCCACCCCCTCACCCCGCCCCTCGAGGGGCGGGGCTCCTTCACTTTTCTGCTTGTGCAGAAAAGTGAAGCGAAAAGACACACCAAAGAGGGAAACGCCGCGTCAGACGTTGCACCGAGGTAACTTAGTCACGCGGCGTTTGCAAAGGCGCCTCGGCTTTGCCTCGGGTCTGCTTACGCAGACTACCGCCTTTGCCCGACTTCTTTCTCCCCTTGAAACGCTGACGGTAGCCGCGCCTTCGTAGAAGGACTTTTGTTCCTAACCGAAACAGAGGGAAACGGCGCGGCCATGCGCCATTCGGCGCACATACCAAGTCCGTCGCTGTGTAAAGGTTGCGCTTGCGCCTTGAACACCCCACCCCCTCTCGCTTTGCTCGCGCCCCCGCCCCTCGAGGGGCGGGGGCTACACTTTTTATACTTTAGCTCAAAGCTTTGCGGGGGTGGGGTGACTCAAAATAGTATGAGCGCAGCGAATACCTTTACGCGTGGGACGGCGGGCGGGAATTTTCCGGGCTTAACCCCTTCCGGCAGCTTAAAATGCCGTTCGCGAAGCGAATACCTTTTCACGGCGGGAGGCGCGGGCGGGAAAAACTTATCGGCACAGATATACTCGCTCGCCTTCGCAAAGTCCTTTTAGCCGCGTGTCGGTAGACGTGCCCTTTGCTTTGTTTCCCTTTCTTGCAAACCCCGCCGGTGGCATGGCGTCTAAAAATATTATCCCCTCGCTGCGGCGAGGGGATACCTTTTTACAGGGGCATTGGCGGCTATGGTAGGGCCGGCATTAACCGTTGTTAATCGCAGAGCATGTTCCCGCGCTGCACCGAATTTTTACACTCCTTCCGCCGGGGAATCGTGCGATGCCGCGGCGACGGCGGCGTAGGGCTCGTTCTTGACGATCTCGACGTTGTTATAAATCTCCATTCCCGTTCCGGCGGGCAAAAGCTTGCCGATGATAACGTTCTCTTTAAGCCCGACGAGGTGGTCGACCTTGCCCTTGATTGCGGCGTCGGTAAGCGCCCTCGTGGTCTCTTGGAATGAAGCCGCCGAAAGGAAGCTCTCCGAACTCGATGAAGCCTTCGTGATGCCCTGGATTACCGGGCTCGTGGTGATAAGGCGCTCCTCTTCGTTGCCGGCGTCGATCTCTTCCTGAATCTGCGCGTTGATCTCCGCGATCTCGTTCTTGTCGACGAGCGTTCCGGGCAAAAGATAGCTCGAACCCGGGTCTTCTATCTTAACCCTGCGAAGCATCTGGCGGGTTATGACTTCGATGTGCTTGTCGTTTACGTCGACGCCCTGTTGGCGGTAGACTTTCTGAACTTCGGTTATGATATAGTTTCTGACGGCCTCGATTCCCTGGATCGCCAAAACGTCGGCCGGGTTCTTCGCGCCGGCGGTAAGCTCGTCGCCGGGCTGGACCTTGTCGTCGTCCTTGACTTTGATTCTGTAATCCCACGGGACCGGGTATTGCTCGATCTCTCCGGTCTCCTCGTTGGTGACGATGATGACCCTCGATTTCTTGATCTCTTCAATCTTGACCGTTCCGCCTATTCTCGCAAGAATGGCTGCGCCCTTCGGCTTGCGGCTTTCAAACAGCTCTTCGACTCTCGGCAGACCCTGCGTAATGTCTTCGGCCGAGGCGACGCCGCCGGTGTGGAAGTTACGCATCGTAAGCTGCGTACCCGGCTCGCCTATCGACTGCGCCGCGATGATTCCGACCGCCTCGCCGGTAGATACCACCGTCGAGTGCGCAAGGTCCATTCCGTAGCACTTCGCGCAGACTCCTCTGTGAGCCTTGCAGCCCAAAACCGAGCGAATCGCTATCCTGTCTTTTCCCTCGGCCTCAAGGGTCTCGATAACCTTTTTCGCGTCGGCCGCGGTCATAAACTTAGAAGCCGAAACGACTACTTCGCCGTTGGCGTTTTTAAGGTCTTTGACCAAGAATCTTCCGACAAGTCTGTCGGCGAACGGCTCGATTATCTCGTTGCCGTTTTTGATCTCGAATACGTCGATACCCTCTTCGGTCCCGCAGTCGTCCTCGGTGATGATAACGTCCTGCGCAACGTCGACGAGTCGGCGGGTAAGATATCCCGAGTCGGCGGTCTTAAGGGCGGTATCGGTAAGTCCCTTTCTCGCACCGCGCGAAGAGATGAAGTATTCGAGAACGTTAAGCCCCTCGCGGTAGTTTGCGCGAATCGGCATCTCTATCGTCGCGCCCGAGGTGTTCGCGATAAGTCCGCGCATCCCCGCAAGCTGACGAATCTGCGCGATCGAGCCTCTCGCTCCGGAATCCGACATCATATAGATCGGGTTGTATTTATCCAGGCCCTTCTGGAGGGCGACGGTAACGTCGTCGGTGGCCTTGTTCCATATGCTTATAAACTTTCTCGAACGCTCTGCTCTCGAGATCATACCGCGCTTATACTGCTTGTCGATCTTGTCGACCTGCGCGTCGGCGTCGGCCAGAATATTCTTCTTCTCGGGCGGGATAGTCGCGTCGCAGACGGCGACGGTTATCGCGGCCTTTGTCGAATACTTAAATCCGAGGGCCTTTATCGAGTCGAGAACCTCCGAGGTGCGGGTGGTTCCGTGCTTGCGAATACAGCGGTCGATAATGTCCCCAAGCTGCTTATGCTTAACGAGGAAGCCGATTTCAAGGTCGAACTGTTTGGAAGAATCGGTCCTGTCGACATATCCGAGGTCCTGCGGAATGTTTTCGTTGAAGATAAGCCGTCCGACGGTGGTGTCTATGACCTTAGAGACCTGCCTGTCCCCGATGGTCTTGGTGACTCTTACCTTGATTTTAGCCTGAAGAGTGACCACTCCCGCCTGATAGGCCATCATCGCCTCGTTTACGTCGCGGAATATCTTCCCCTCGCCGGGCTCGTTGTCCCGCTCAAGGGTGAGGTAATACGAGCCCAAAACCATATCCTGCGTCGGAACGGTGACCGGCTTGCCGTCGGCGGGCTTTAAAAGGTTGTTCGCCGCGAGCATTAAGAATCTCGCCTCTGCCTGCGCCTCTACCGAAAGGGGAACGTGGACCGACATCTGGTCGCCGTCGAAGTCGGCGTTATAGGCCGTGCAGGCCAGCGGGTGAAGCTTAAGCGCTCTGCCCTCAACGAGAACCGGCTCAAAAGCCTGGATACCGAGGCGGTGAAGAGTCGGCGCGCGGTTTAAAAGCACCGGGTGCCCCTGAATTACGTTTTCAAGCGCGTCCCAGACCTCGTCCTTTCCGCGCTCTACCATCTTTCTTGCGGATTTGATGTTTATATTCGGGTTGGTGTCTACAAGTCTCTTCATGACGAACGGCTTGAAGAGTTCAAGCGCCATCTCTTTCGGAAGCCCGCACTGATACATCTTAAGCTCGGGGCCTACGACGATAACCGAACGGCCGGAATAGTCGACGCGCTTTCCGAGAAGGTTCTGTCTGAATCTTCCCTGCTTGCCCTTAAGCATATCCGAAAGCGACTTGAACGCGCGGTTGTTCGGCCCGGTGACCGGTCTGCCGTGGCGGCCGTTGTCGATAAGCGCGTCGACGGCCTCTTGAAGCATTCTCTTTTCGTTTCTTACGATGATGTCCGGCGCGTCAAGCTCGAGCATTCTCTTTAATCTGTTGTTTCTGTTGATGACCCTGCGGTAAAGGTCGTTAAGGTCCGAGGTCGCGTATCTTCCGCCGTCAAGCGGCACCATCGGCCTAAGATCGGGCGGAATTACCGGAACGACGTCCAAGATCATCCATTCGGGGCGGTTGCCCGAGGTTCTGAATGCCTCGACTATTTCGAGCCGCTTTAAAAGCTTTATTCTCTTCTGCCCGGTCGGAAGGTCTTTCAATTCGGCCTTAAGGCTGTTCGCAAGGGCCTCTACGTCTATCTCTTCAAGAAGCTTTTTGATGGATTCCGCGCCCATTCCGGCGACGAAAGCGTCTTCATATCTCTCCCTCGCGTCCTGATATTCGCGCTCGGTCAGAATCTGTTTCTTGACGAGCCCGGTGTCGCCCGGGTCGATGACGATGTATTTGGTGAAGTATAAAACCTCTTCAAGCCTTTTCTGGCTGATGTCGAGCATCTGGCCGATCCTCGAAGGAGTGCCCTTGAAATACCAGATGTGCGAAACCGGGGCCGCAAGCTCGATATGGCCCATTCTCTCGCGTCTTACCTTCGCGCGGGTAACTTCAACGCCGCAGCGCTCGCATATCTTGCCCTTGAAGCGAATTTTCTTATACTTTCCGCAGTGGCACTCCCAGTCCTTGGTCGGGCCGAAGATGCGCTCGCAGTAAAGTCCGTCGCGCTCCGGCTTCTGGGTGCGATAGTTTATGGTCTCGGGCTTTTCGACGACGCCGTGCGACCAGCTTCTGATCTGTTCGGGCGATGCGAGCCCGATTTTTATGGAATCACATACGTTAAAATCCAAAATACAAACCCTCTTTACGCTAAATTTACGTTTTTACGCTGCCGTTTTGCTTACATAATGTCCGAATTGTCCGAATCTCCGTCGATGACCGAATAGCCGTCAAGCCCCTCGGTCTCGTCGTCAAAATCAAGCTCTTCGTCGTCGTCAAAGTCTTCCCCGTTGGGCTCGGTATAGTCGTCGTCGACCGGCTCGGTCTCGTAAGACATTCCGTAGTCGCTTATCGGGGCGGGGATTATATCCGCGTCGTCGTCGAAGCTTTGGGTAAGGTCGATCTCTTCGCCCTGCTCGTCTAACACTCTGACGTCGAGGGCGAGCGACTGAAGCTCTTTTACCATAACCTTAAAGGCTTCGGGTATACCCGCCTGCGGAACGTTCTGGCCCTTGACTATGGCTTCATATGTCTTAACGCGGCCGGTGGTGTCGTCCGACTTAACGGTGAGTATTTCCTGAAGGGTATACGCCGCGCCGTAAGCCTCGAGCGCCCAAACTTCCATTTCTCCGAATCTTTGGCCGCCGAACTGCGCCTTGCCGCCGAGCGGCTGCTGGGTGACGAGCGCGTAAGGCCCGACCGAGCGCGCGTGGATTTTATCGTCGACGAGGTGGTGAAGCTTAAGGTAATACATTATTCCGACGGTTACCCTGTTGTCGAAGGGTTCGCCGGTTCTGCCGTCATACAAAACGGTCTTGCCGTCTTCGTCCATTCCCGCAAGGCGGAAGCACTCGCGGATATCTTCTTCATGAGCGCCGTCGAAAACGGGGGTCATGATCTTCCAGCCGAGCTTTTTGGCCGCCATGCCGAGGTGAACTTCAAGCACCTGGCCGATATTCATACGCGACGGAACGCCGAGCGGGTTCAATACGATGTCGAGCGGGGTGCCGTCTTCAAGGAAGGGCATATCCTCCTGCGAAAGTATTCTCGATACGACGCCCTTGTTTCCGTGGCGGCCGGCCATCTTGTCGCCGACCGATATCTTTCTCTTCTGGGCGATATAGCAGCGCACCAGCATATTTACCCCGGGGCTTAGCTCGTCGCAGTTTTCGGGGGTAAAGATTTTAACGTCGATGATAACGCCCGATTCGCCGTGGGGGACCCTAAGCGAATTGTCCCTGACTTCCCTCGCCTTTTCGCCGAATATCGCTCTTAAAAGCCTTTCCTCGGCGGTAAGCTCGGTCTCGCCCTTCGGGGTAACTTTACCTACCAAAATGTCGCCGCTTCTAACCTCCGCGCCGATTCTGATGATTCCGTTTTCGTCGAGGTCTTTAAGCGCGTCGTCGCCGACGCCGGGGATATCCTTTGTGATTTCCTCCGGTCCGAGCTTGGTGTCGCGGCACTCGATCTCGTATTCCTCGATGTGGATAGAGGTGTATATGTCGTCCCTTACAAGGCGCTCGTTCAAAAGTACGGCGTCCTCGTAGTTGTAGCCTTCCCAGGTCATAAAGCCGATTAGCGCGTTGCGGCCGAGCGAAATCTCGCCGTTGCAGGTCGCCGGTCCGTCGCCGATGACTTGGTGAGCCTCTATTCTTTCGCCCTTAGAGACTATCGGGCGCTGGTTGGTGCAGGTCCCCGAGTTTGAGCGTTTGAATTTGGTGAGGTTATAGGTTCTAAGCTCGCCCGAGTCTTCTCTTACCACTATCGTGGAAGCGTCGACCTTTTCGACCACTCCCGCGGCCTCGGATACTATCGCGACTCCCGAGTCGAGACAAGCCTTATATTCCATTCCGGTGCCGACTATCGGGCTTTCGGTGACGAGAAGGGGAACCGCCTGGCACTGCATGTTAGCGCCCATCAGCGCGCGGTTCGCGTCGTCGTTTTCAAGGAAGGGTATCATCGCCGTGGCGACCGAAACCACCATCTTCGGCGAAACGTCCATAAAGTCGATGTTTTCGCGGTCGATCTCCATGATCTGGTCGCGGTAACGGCCGTTTACCTTCGCCCTTGCGAACTTATTGTCTTCGGTAAGGGGCTCGTTCGCCTGCGCGACCATATAGTTGTCCTCTACGTCGGCGGTCATATAAACTACCTCGTCGGTGACGACGCCGGTGGTTTTGTCGACCCTGCGGTAAGGGGCCTCGATAAAGCCGTATTCGTTAATCCTCGCAAAAGTCGCGAGATAGGAGATAAGGCCGATGTTCGGGCCTTCCGGCGTCTCTACCGGGCACATTCTGCCGTAGTGAGAGTAGTGAACGTCTCTGACCTCGAATCCTGCGCGGTCTCTCGAAAGTCCGCCCGGGCCGAGGGCCGAGATTCTTCTTTTATGCCTAAGCTCGGAAAGCGGGTTGACCTGGTCCATAAACTGCGACAAAGGAGAGCTTCCGAAGAACTCTTTAAGCGCGGCGGTTACGGGCCGAATGTTTATCAGCGCGGTCGGGGTGACTACTTCCAAATCCTGCGACTGAATGTTCATTCTCTCGCGGATGACGCGCTCCATTCTCGAAAATCCGATTCTGAACTGGTTCTGCAAAAGCTCGCCCACGCAGCGGATTCTTCTGTTTCCGAGGTGGTCTATATCGTCGACCGTTCCGACCCCCTCGCAGAGGTTGAGGAAGTAGCTTATAGTCGCGATAATGTCTTCTAAAACGATGTGCTTCGGGATAAGCTCGTCTCTGCGAAGTCTGATCTGTTCGGCGATCTCGTCGTTGCCGTTGGCAGATTCGAGGATCTCGCGCAGTACTTTAAACGAGACCTTTTCGTTGATTCCGAGGGGCTTTGCGTCGAAGTTTATAAAGCGGTCGATGTCGACCATTCCCGAGCCGATGACCTTTACTTCGTCGATGTCAACCTTGTGGGTGACTTCGCCGCTCGGGCTGGTAAGGGTTTCGCGCTTTTCGACGGTGATGTAAGCCTCGGTAACTCCGGCCGCCTCGATCTCGGTCGCGCGGTCAAAGCTTAAGGTCTCGCCCGCGTCGGCGATAATTTCGCCGGTAAGAGGGTCGGCTATCGGCCTCGCCAAAAGCCTTCCCGAAAGGCGCGAGGCTATTCCGAGCTTTTTGTTGTATTTATATCTTCCGAACCGCGAAAGGTCGTATCTTGCGGCGTCGAAGAAAAGGTTGTTAAGGTGAGTGATGGCGGAATCGACGGTCGGCGGCTCGCCGGGGCGGAGCTTTTTATAGACCTCGATAAGGCCCTCTTCGGCGGTCGCGGCCGAATCCTTCTGCATGATAGTCGCTTTAAGGCGGGGGTCGTTGTTAAAGAAGGCGTCGATCTCGTCGTTGGTGCCTATTCCGAGAGCGCGGATAAAGGTTGTTATCGGGATCTTTCTGTTCTTGTCGATCCTAACGTATACGACGTCGTTCGAGTCCATCTCGTATTCAAGCCAGGCGCCGCGGTTGGGTATGACGGTAGATTTAAAGAGCTCTTTGCCGGTCTTGTCCCTCTCGACGGCGTAATAAACGCCCGGAGAACGCACCAGCTGCGAGACTATGACTCTCTCCGCGCCGTTGATGACAAATGTCCCCGAAGGGGTCATCAGCGGGAAATCGCCCATATAAACCTCGGAATCCTTGATTTCGCCGGTTTCAAGGTTGTTAAGCCTTGCCGTAACCCTTAGAGGAGCGGCGTAGGTGGTGTCCCTCTCTTTACATTCGGCTATCGAATATTTCGGCTCTGCGTCAAGCCGATAGTCGATAAAGCTAAGCTCCAAGGTCTCGTTGTAGTCTTTGATAGAGGCCACGTCGCGGAAGACTTCTCTGAGTCCCTCGTCTAAAAACCACTGGTAAGACTTTTTCTGGACTTCGATGAGGTTCGGCATCTCAAGGACTTCGTTGATCTTAGCGAAGCTCTTTCGGACGTTTTTGCCGAGCTGCACGTCCTTGACATTCATTGGCTTTCACTCCTTATAAAATTTGAAAATCAGAGTTTACTCGATAAAAATACCGCTTTTTAGTCAATCTGCACAATTTCGCGCTTAATCTTTTGAAAAATTTCTCTCAAAAAATTTCCGTTTTTTGGCAATTTTAAGGTTTTCGGGGACAAAGCGCTTATTCTCCATTTTGACTGTGATACATAATTGAGTATAGCTCAAAATTCTGTCGAAGTCAAGCGGTTTTTGTCGGCGGCTGCATTTTCGTCCGATTTGTCAAGCGCCGCGCCTTTACAGCTTTATTTTTGGTCAAAATAGCCAAAATCAATCGCCGAAGAAAATATTTTCGGGCGGACCGCAATATTTCGGCCGCCCGAAGCGTATTAAAGTCAGAGAGGCAAAATCGTAACCGCCGCGTAATCATTTGTTACCGTTTTGTTCTTGATTTGCGCGTTTTCGGTGGTAAAATGATATCATCGACCCGCAAAACACCCGAAAGGAATGATAAAAATGAAAAAAACACTCGCGCTTATACTCGCAGCGATAATCGCCGCGCTTTCGCTCTCTGCCTGCGGCGCCGCCTCGGGGGATAAAAACTTCGCCGAAGCCGCCCCGCCCGAGGGCGCAGACTACGGCTGGTACGATTCGGCGGATTACGATTTCTCCCTCGCCGACGTGGAAGACGCAGAGATAGAATCGGACGCCGCCTACGAGCCCTCCGCCCCCGCGCCTAACGCTTCAAGCGCGGCCTCCGCCCCGGCCGACACCGCAAGAAAGATAATCAAAAACGGCTCGCTTGAAATAGAGACCCTCGACTTCGACAGGTTCACCGTCGAGCTTGAGGCGAGCGTTGCCTCGTTCGGGGGATACATAGAAAGCTCCTCGACCTACGGCAGCGACACGAGATATTCAAACTACACCGTAAGGATACCGTCGGAGAGCTACGACGCCTTCTTTAACGCGGTCGGCGAGCTTGGGACTATAACCCGCGCGAGCCACGACACCGAGGACGCGACTTTGAAATATGTAGACATCGAGGCGAGGCTTAAGGCACTTACTGCCGAGAGAGACAGCTTTATGTCGCTTATGGAGCGCGCCCAGACGGTCGACGAAATTTTGCAGATTCAAAGCTATCTGACCGACGTAAACTACGAAATAGAGTCTTATACCTCTCAATTAAACACCCTTAAAAACCTCGTAAGCTACTCCACCGTTCGGATAACCGTCGACGAGGTTCAAAGGATCACCCCCGCCGAGCCCAAAACGGTTTGGGAGAGGATATCCTTGAACCTGAGCGAGAATATGTACGACATCGGGGTCGGGTTTACCAACCTGTTCGTTTCGGCGGTAAGCTCTCTGCCCTATCTGATAATTCTGGCGGTATTCGTCGGAATCGTCGCGGGGATAGTCGTCGCGATAGTCAAATCGAGCAACAAAAAACAGCGCGCCCGCAACGAAAGCGCCGCGCAGAACAAGCCGCAGCCCGAATCGGAAGAAAACAAGCAATAACGCGATAAAAAAGCCCCCGGGAATACCCTCGGGGGTCGATTTTATGTCGGAAGATATATCCTTCCGCTCGGGTCGAACATCGAGCGCGCGCCCTCGCGGCCGATTATTATGTGGTCGACGAGCTCGGCGCCGACCCGCTCCAATTCCGCCGCAAGCGCCGCGGTCGAGGCTAAGTCCGAGGCCGACGGAACGCAGCTTCCGCCCGGGTGGTTGTGGGCGACTATGCAGAGCCGGCACTTTGAGGAGAGAACGCATTTAATCACCTCTTCGGCATTTATATCCACCAAAAAGGTGCTCCCCCGGCCGATGGTTTCGCAGCGAAAGGGGATCATGTTTTCGTCGAGGCAGGCGACTTTAAACTGCTCTACGTTCGCCCCGCGAAAGCTGTTCAAAAAATAGCGGCAGGCCGAGGCCGAACCGTCGAGCTTAGAGCCGGCGGCCCTTAGCGAGCTGTTAAGCCTGAAAATATATGGCAGAAGCCCGATCAGAA
The DNA here is from genome assembly GCA_947627005.1 of uncultured Clostridia bacterium. Classification (GTDB taxonomy): domain Bacteria; phylum Bacillota; class Clostridia; order Oscillospirales; family Ruminococcaceae; genus Faeciplasma. The sequence continues at coordinate 15,458 of CANQUJ010000017.1, read as the reverse complement.
GCGCGGCGTTTTCGTTCATCCCCGGAACCTCGGCAAGCTCCTGCGGGTCGGCGTTTAATATCTCGCTTATCGAACGAAAGCGGTCGAAAAGCGCTTCGACTACCGAGTAGACCCTGTCGCCGCTTATGCAATATCCCAAAAGAAGCTCTACCGCGTCCTTCGGCATAAACCCCCGCGCGCCGACTTTTAAGAATCTGTCTCTTAAATATTCCTCTCTCGCGGTCTTTTTCGGCGGCAAGGTGCCCGCCCCCCTTTTTTGAAATTCTAAAAATAGAAACGCAAAAGCCCACCGTAGCAGCGATGGGCTTTTTGTTGGTGACCCGTACGAGAATCGAACTCATGTCTCCGCCGTGAAAGGGCGGTGTCTTAGCCGCTTGACCAACGGGCCGCTGGTGGCTGTAACTGGATTTGAACCGGTGACATTCCGGGTATGAACCGGATGCTCTAGCCAACTGAGCTATACAGCCGTATCGAACAGCTTGATTATTATACCCGAACAATTCGGGTTTGTCAAGCCCCTTTTTTAAATTTTTTAACCGATTCTTAAAGCCCGAAAAGCCGCTTTGCGTTTGCCTCGGCGACAGCCGCAAGCTCTTCCTCGGAAACTCCCCGAAGCTCGGCGGCGGTTTTCGCGGTATAGGGTATCAGCCCGCTGTGGCAAAGCTCGCCCCGGTGCGGTTCGGGCGCCATATAGGGGCAGTCGGTCTCTAAAAGAAGGCGGTCGGCCGGCGTTTTTTCGGCGACTTCACGCGCCTTCTTCGAGTTTTTAAAGGTCAGCGCCCCGGTAAAGCCGATATACATTCCGAGCGCCAAAATCTCCTTCGCGGTCTCCCATGACCCCGAAAAACAGTGCATGACCCCGCGCGGCTTAAGTTCGCGGAGAATCTCGACGCAGTCGCCGGTCGCGTCCCGCGAGTGGACGATTATCGGCAGCCCGAGGCTGTTCGCAAGCTCGATCTGCGCGCGAAAAAGGGATATCTGCCGCTCGCGGTCATAGCCCTCGTAGTGGTAGTCGAGGCCGATCTCGCCTATCGCGACGACCTTTTTTGAAGACTTTGCCAAAGCCTCGAGCCTCGGCATATCGGCTAAAGAAAACCTGTCCGCAAATTCGGGGTGAAGCCCGACGGCGGTGTAAAACCTCTCGAATTTATTTGAAGTCTCAATCCCGAACCCGCAGGAATCGAAATCGGTCGCGGCGTGGATTATCGCGGAGATGCCCGCCCCGAAAAGCTCGGCGATAAGGGCCTCGGCGCTTTGCCTTCCGCCGAAGCGCGGGTCGTCGTAGTGAGAGTGAGTGTCGACGATATGATAAAGCCTGTCCATTCCGAAACCTCTTTTCGCGGTTGACTTGTAAAAATTGTATGGTATAATAAAATTATATTAAACGGAGAGCCCGTCGCCGACATCCCCGACGGCCGGCAGTCGGAGTACGAATGGAATAAATAAGTCCTCTTTATAATTCAAAAATTCACGAAAGGCGGAAAAAATGAGCAAATCTTATAATTCAGAGCAGATGAACGCCGTTCTTTCGGCGATGACCGAGCCGGGAGAAAGCGTAGTCGCGGCGGTTTACTGCGCGTTTACGATAGCCGGCGCGGCCGCGAGGACCTACGCCAACGGCTATGCCGCGATAACCGACAAGGGGAGGATAATCGGGATAAAATACGGCCTTTTCTCTAAAGAGACGTTCGAGTTCGAGACCTCTTCCCTCTCGAAAATTCGGCTTCACGCCGCGGTTATGGGCTATTCGGCCGACCTTATCTTTAAGCCGGACGGCGGCAAAAAGGGCAGGCTTTGCTTTACCGTCGCGAGAAAGGTCGTCGGAAACGGCTTCCCCGAGCAAGAGGCAAACGTCGAGCGGCTTCGCGAGGAGCTTGAAGCCCTCGAACACATAATGCAGTAAAGGAGCAAAGAAATGTTGAAAATACTCTTCCCGAACGGCCTTAAAAAGGCGTTCACCCTTAGCTACGACGACGGCTGCTACGACGATGTCCGGCTTTTGGGGCTGATGTCGTCCTACGGTATCAAAGGAACATTTAACATCAGTTCCGGCATCACCCGCCCCGAGGGGCAGGAATTTATCGGCTCTTGGGAGAGAATGACCCCCTCGGAGCTTGAAAACTATCGCCGCGAAGGGGTAGAGGTTGCAGTCCACGGCGAGACCCACCGCGACTTCACAAAGCTCAGCGAGCCCGAGCTTATATACGAGATAATGTCGGACAAATCGGCGATCGAAAAGCGCTTCAACACGGTCGTTCGCGGGGCGGCATACCCCTACGGCAGCTTTAGCGACCTTACCGCGCAGACTCTTAAACGCTGCGGGATAAAATATTGCAGAACAGTCTGGTCCGACCCCTCGATGGAGATGCCGGCCGACTGGCTAAAACTTCGGCCGACCGCCCACCACAACGACCCGAAGCTTGCGGAGATAACGGAAAAATTTTTCTCCGAAGATCCGGAGAGCAGAAGAATGTTGTATATCTGGGGGCACACGCCGGAGTTCCGCCGCGACGACAACTGGGGGCTTATCGAGGGGATACTCGAAAAACTCTCGGGCAGAAAAGACGTCTGGTTCGCGACGAACATCGACATCTGCGAATACGACCTTGCCGCGAGGGCGCTCGAATACTCCGCCGACGGCAAATGCGTCTATAACCCGACTGCGAAAGAGATCTGGCTTGAAAACGGCAAGAGCGTTTTAAGCGTTAAGCCGGGGGAGATTGCGAGGACGGATTAAAAAACGAGGGTATTATAGCACAAAGCCAAAGGCTTTTGCTATAATTCGCCGACTTTTGCGGTTCTCGGCGCAGCCGAGGAGCAAAAGGGGGACTAAAAATAAAAAATAATAATCGCGCAGCGATTATTATAGCATATTACGAGGAAATAAGCAAGAGGTAATTGAAGATTGTTACCCGCACCAACGAAAAAGCCCCCTTCGGGAGCCTTTTTCGTTGGTGCGGGTAACAGGACTTGGACCTCAATTTAAGCCTTATTTCTTGCCGTTCGCACTTCACGGGCATATATGCCCGCCCTGCTCGTGCTCACGGAGAAATAACGCTTAAATGGCAATCCAAAGCGCCCGCACTTTTGCGGATTTTGATACTTTGGCATTTTCGTCCGCTCTGCGTTTTTCCTTCTTTTCCTGCGCTTTGATAGCATTTCGCAGACTGTTGCTCTCACCAAAATAAAAGACCGTCTGCGACGGTCTTTTATTTTGGTGCGGGTAACAGGACTTGAACCTGCACGCTTGTGGCACCAGAACCTAAATCTGGCGCGTCTGCCAATTCCGCCATACCCGCATATGCCTTGACTTGTCAACGCCCGGGGTCACCCCGAGTTTGTTAAAGCGTCTTCTCCATCTCGCGGCGCTGGGTCGTATAGCCGAGGCTCTCGTAAAAACCTCTTGCCGAGGCGTTAAATTCCCATACGTTGAGCGTAATGTTGTGGAAATTATTTTCCCGCGCATAACTCTCCGCCGCGGCCATCAGCGCGCGCCCGACCCCGATTCCGCGCCGGTTTTTGTCGACGCATAGGTCGTCGATATAGAGCGTTTTTATCGCTTTAAGGACGGTGCTCGGACGCTCCGTGATGATTTTGCATATAAGATACCCCGCCGGCTCGCCGTCGCACTCGGCCGTGAAAACAACGCAGCCCGGATCTTTAAGAAGCTCCTCGAAATGCTCGCGATCGTATTTCCCCAAGTTTTCGCCGACTTCGAAGAGGTCCGGTCTGCCGTCGCGGTGCTGTCTTAATATTTCGTTCAGAAGCCTGCCGATAAGACCAAAATCCCCCGGCCGGGCTTTTCTTACATTTATTTCCATTGCTTTCCTTCGCGTTATAATCGAATTTGAGAAGCCGGGCGGGCAACCGCCCGAAAAGCTTTGCCGCCATACCCGCGTGCGGCTATAATACCACAGCCCGCGCGATTTGTCAACCGAAAAGCCGCTTCGATATCTCCTCCGCCGCGGCTTCAAGCCCGAGCCGGTCCTCTTCGGTAAAATAAGCCGGCAAAACGCTGTCCATATCCAAAACGCCGAAAATTTCGCCCTCTTTGTTTTTAAGGGGGATCACCGCCTCGGAATGTGTGTTGCAGTCGCAGGCGATATGCCCCTCGAAACATTCTACCTCGTCGACTATCAAAGACTCTCCGTGCTGCCAAGCGCTCCCGCAGACCCCTTTGCCGAAGCCTATTCTCGCGACCGCCGGCCGGCCCTGAAAAGGCCCGAGCTTAAGCTCTTCGCCGTCGACAAGATAAAACCCGACCCAGTTGGTCTCTTTAAAAGCCTGTTTGATTACCGCCGAGGCGTTCGCCAAAACAGCCGTTTCGTCGCTTTCGCCCTCGGTATAAAGCGATATCTGCTCTTTTAAAAGCCTGTAAAACTCGGCCTTTTCCGCCGGATATTCCACCTCGATATAGCTCATTTTTCCTCCGATTCGTTTTAAATCAGTCTATCTCCGAGCGCTCCTTCGCCCTGATTCTAAGCGCCGCCCGCGCCATCTTCGCCTCGGCCCGCTTAACGTCCGAAACATTGTCGCGGTTTCTAAGCGCCTCGTTCGCCTCGGCGGCGTCACGCTCGGCAAGCCTAATGTCTATCTCCTCCGGGCTCTCGGCGGTCTCTACCAAAACCAAGACCGCATTGTCTTCGATTTTGCATATCCCCGAGGACAAAACCGCGCTGCGGCGGTTTCCGTCGCCGTCGGTAAAGCCGGCCATTCCTATCGAAACGGCGATAATCATACTCTCGTGGTTGGCCATGATCCCGTATTGCCCGTCGACCGTCGGTATCACGAGCGAGCTGCAAAGCCCTTGATAAAAGACTCTGTCCGCCGCGAAAATTTTAAGGGTGAAGTTGTTCATTTAAGCTTCGCCGCCTTCTCGAACACGTCGTCGAGCGTCCCGACGTTATAGAACGCGGCCTCCGGAATGTCGTCGACTTCGCCGTCGACTATCGCCTTAAATCCGCGCAAAGTCTCTTTCAGCGGGACGTACTTCCCCTCTACCCCGGTGAATTTTTCCGCCACGAACATCGGCTGCGACAAAAATCTTTGAACCTTTCTCGCCCTCATAACCGCGAGGCGGTTTTCGTCCGAAAGCTCTTCTATTCCGAGTATCGCGATTATATCCTGCAATTCGCGGTATTTCTGCAATATCTCCTGAACGCTCCCGGCGATCTCGTAGTGCTCCCGCCCCACCGCCGCGGGCTCCAATATCCGGGAGCTGCTTTCAAGCGGGTCGACCGCCGGATAGATGCCCTGCTCGGCTATCTTTCGAGATAAAACCGTGGTCGCGTCAAGGTGGGTAAAGGTTGTCGCCGGCGCGGGGTCGGTAAGGTCGTCGGCCGGAACATAGTCGGCCTGGACCGAGGTTATCGAGCCGCTTTTAGTAGAGGCTATTCTCTCTTGAAGGGCGCCCATCTCTTCGGCGAGCATCGGCTGATATCCGACCGCAGAGGGCATCCTTCCCAAAAGCGCCGAAACCTCGGACCCCGCCTGAACGAATCTGTAAATATTGTCTATAAAGAACAAAACGTCGCGGTGCTCCTCGTCTCTGAAGTGCTCGGCCATCGTAAGCCCCGAAAGCGCGACCCTCATTCTGACTCCGGGGGCCTCGTTCATCTGGCCGTATACGAGCGCGGTCTTTTCGAGAACCCCCGAATCCTTCATCTCGTTCCAAAGGTCGGACCCTTCTCGCGAGCGCTCGCCGACCCCGGCGAAGACGGAATACCCGCCCTGCTTCATCGCGACGTTGTGTATAAGCTCTTGTATAAGAACCGTTTTGCCTACTCCCGCTCCGCCGAAAAGGCCGATCTTTCCGCCCCGCGGGTATGGCTCCAAAAGGTCGATGACCTTTATTCCGGTCTCAAGGGTCTCTATCCCGGTCCCGAGTTCGGAATACGCCGGCGCCTTGCGGTGTATCGGGCTGCGCTTGACGTCTTCCCCGAGCGGCTCGCCGCCGTCGATAGTCTCGCCCAAAACGTTGAACACCCGGCCCAAAACTTCCTCTCCGACCGGGACTTTTATCCCCCCGCCCTCGCAGGTGACCTTCATATCAAGGCAAAGCCCCTCGCTCGCCGCGAGCATAACGCATCTGACTCTGTTTCCGCCGATATGCTGCGCGACCTCCATAACTCTGTCTTCGTCGCCGACTTTTACCTTCAAAGCGTCTTTAAGCTTCGGCAGGCCGTCTTCAAAGTCGACGTCTACCACCGAGCCGGATATGGCGGAGATCCTTCCGTTAAGCATACTTTGTCACCCCTCTTGCCGTTTGTTTTTGCGTTCGCGCTGGAACCGCGAAGCGGCGGAAATTTCGGTTATTTCGCGGGTTATTTCGCTCTGCCTGAGCCTGTTGTATTCAAAGCTCAACATATCGAGCATATCCCTCGCGCTTTGGTCTGCGGCCTCCATCGCCGCCATTCTCGAGCGCTGCTCGCTTAAAAAGCTGCCGGTAAGGGCGCTGTATACATATCCGCAGACATAGCTCGGAACGATAGCCTCCAAGACCTCTTTTTCGGTCGGGAAGAATTTATACGGCTCGCCGTCGGGCTCTTCCTCCGAAAGAAATTCTCTTCGGTGAAAGGGCAGCATACGCTCGTTTTTGACGTCCTGAACGGCGTCGTTTTTAAAGTCGGTATAAATGACGAACAGCTTTGAAAGCTCGCCCGAATCAAAGCGAGAGAGCAGGGTAGAGGCTATTTTTCTCGCTCGGTGAAGGGTCGGGCTTTGGGCGGAATATTCAAAATCCGCCTCAAAGGGTATGTTTTTCGCCGAAAAATACTTCCGGCCGTAGCTTCCGACTACGAAAAGCTTGGTGTTTTCGTGCTCTTCAAGGGCCTTTTCGGCCTCTTTTATGACGTTTCGGTTATAAGCCCCGGCAAGCCCCTTGTCCGCGGTGACGACCAAAATGCCGTAGGTCCCCTCCGAAAGGCGGCCGCCGTCGGCGGGGTAGTAGTATTTGCTGTCTATCTCTTTGTTAGTCCCGCGGAAGATCATCTTTATCTCGGCGCGAATGGCGTCGAAATAGGGCTTGGTCTCGTCGTATGCCGCCTTTGCGCGCCTAAGCTCGTTAGAGGCGATAAGATACATCGCCCCGGTGATCTTCTGGGTCTCGCCGATAGAGCTTATTCTGTTTCTAAGCTCGTATTCGTTAAACATTTCCGGCCGCCCTCGCAAATTCCGCGATATCCGCCGCGTCCCGCTCCGAAAGCTTAGCGCCGCTCTCTATCCGCTCGACTATATCCGGCCTGCTTTCGCCGAATTTTCGGCAAAGCCGATCGAGCTTGTCGCCGAATCGGTCGCCGACAAACCCCTCAAGAAGCCCTTCTATCGCGGCGGTAAGGATAAACACCTGCTTCCACTCTTCGTATGGGCGGTATTGCTCCTGCTTTAAAATTCCCATAAGGGTTTCGCCGAATCGAAGATTTTTCTGCATCTCGTCGTCGAGATAGTTTGAAAACTGGGTAAAAACCTTCATCTCGCGATACTGCGCAAGCTCTAATCTAAGCGAGCCCGCCGCCGCTTTAAGGCAGGGGGTCATCGCGTCGCCGCCGACTCGCGAGACCGAAAGCCCGACGTTTACCGCCGGCCTTTGGCCGGATCGGAACAGCGCCGAATCGAGGAATATCTGGCCGTCGGTGATGGAAATTATGTTGGTCGGGATATACGCCGAAACGTTTCCCGCAAGGGTCTCGACTATCGGCAGGGCGGTCATGCTTCCGCCGCCGTGCGCGGCAGAAAGGTGCGCCGAGCGCTCCAAAAGCCGAGAATGAAGATAGAAAACGTCCCCGGGATAAGCCTCGCGCCCCGGGCTTCTTCCCAAAACAAGGCTTAGCGAGCGATACGCCACGGCGTGTTTTGAAAGGTCGTCGTATATGATCAAGACGTCCTTGCCCTGGTTCATAAAATATTCCGCCATGGCGCAGCCCGCGTAAGGCGCGATATACTGCATCGGCGCGGAATCGCTCGCCGAGGCGAGCATGACTATCGTATAGTCCATCGCGCCGTGCTCTTCAAGCGTTCCGACGAGCCTTCTTACCGAGCTCGCCTTTTGGCCGATGGCGACGTATATGCAGATAACTCCGCTGTCTTTTTGGTTCAGAATCGTGTCCACCGCGATGGCGGTCTTGCCGGTCTGGCGGTCGCCGATGATAAGCTCGCGCTGGCCCCTTCCGATCGGAAACATCGAATCTATGCACAAAAGGCCGGTCTTAAGCGGCTTGTTGACCGGCTGCCTTGCGGCTATGCTCGGCGCGGGGCTTTCTACCGGAAGATACCCCGAGGGCAGAATTTCGCCCTTGCCATCTATCGGGACCCCGAGCGCGTCGGTGACCCTTCCGATAAAGCTTTCGCCGACCGGGACCCCGGCCGCTCTGCCGGTTCGGTGAACCCGGCTTCCGGCGGAGACGGAATCGTCGCCGTCGAACAAAACGCAGCCGAGCTCACCTTTAGAGATGTTCTGGACCATTCCGCGGACCCCGCCCTCGAAGATCAAAATCTCTCCGTACGAGGCGCGGTTGATTCCGCGAACCGCCGCGACTCCGTCGCCCACGGTTATAACCGTTCCTATCTCCTCCGGATAGGGCTGCGGCTCAAATTCGTCCACCGCCTGTTTTAAAAGAGGGATGACCTCCTGCCCTTCGGCGGGGCGGACGGAGCGCAGCTTGTCGGTAAGCTGCTTTAATATCCCGCGGGAACTCCAGTCGTAAACGTCCGACCCGACCTCGAGTCTGAAGCCGTCGACCGTGTTCATATCGCGGATCCATACGAAATAGCAGCGCTCTTTATAGTGAAGCTCTATAAACCGCTCGAATCGCCGGCGCTGTTCGGGCGTGGGCGGCTCTGCGGAATAGAGCAGCGCTTTTAGTCTTTCGGAATCACTCATGCTTTTCTTCCTTTTCGACTGCCGCCAAGAAAGCCTCAAAAGCTTCGCCCGCGCTCGACATAACGGCCTTTCCGACCGATTCGACCGCAAGCTCGGATATGTCGTCCTTGCTGGCTTTTATCGCCTTTTCGCGGATCGCTTCGGCCTCTGCCTTGGCGTCGCCGACTATTCTTTCGGCCTCTTTTTCGGCCTCGGCTATCTTTTCGGAATACTGCTTCTGCGCCTCCGCCAAAATCTCGCCCCGTTCGCGCTTTGCGGCCTCTTCCTTTTCCGCAAGGGCGGAATCAAGCCCCGCAAGGGCGTCGTCGGCCTCTTTAAGTTTGCGCGCGGCCTCGTCGGCGGCCTTTTTATATTCGCTTTCCCTTTTGTCGATAAAATTCTTTATCGGCTTATAAAGCAAAAACCAGAGCGCCGCGAAGAGAATGACGAAGTTCAGCGCGTGAAGAAGTATCTGCTGAATATCTATATTGAGCGGCACCGCCGTGCCCTCCCTTCTTTAAAGTACGAATACTACGAGTATCGCCACGATAAGGGCGTAGATGATAGCGGTCTCGATAAAAACAAGGCCGAGCATCATCGCCGAGCGGATATTCGAGGCCGCCTCGGGCTGCCTTGCTATTCCGTCGATCGTCTTCATAATCGTCATCGCCATGCCTATCGCGCCGGCCGCCGCCGCGATCCCGATTATAAGCGCGGCCGCAATGGCCTTATAGTCGCGAACGGTGTTCTCCGAATCCGCCTGCGATGAAGCGGCAGCGGGGGCTTCGGCCCCGTCGGCGAATACCGCCGCGCTCATCGAAAGGGCGAGCAGAGCTACGAGAAGGATAGCGGTCAATGTCTTGATAATTTTCATTTTAATCATTTCCTTTCGGCTTTGATTTTTTTATGGTGTTCCTCGGTGCTCTCACCGTAAAATACCGAGACGAGCATCGTTAAAACATAGGTCTGTATTATCGCGTGCAAAAGGGTGAACAAAACCGCGACCACCGAGGGCAGAACGAAGCTTAGGGGGAGGTAGTGGTATACGAGGTCGGTCACGAGGGCGCCGCTTAAAAGCGCGCCGAAAAGCCTGAAGCTCATGGATATCGGCAGCGAAAAGTCTTTAAGCGCGTTGATCGCGCCGTGCGCCTTGCCGTAGATTATCCCGCTTATAAGAATCACTCCGTAGGACATAAAGCCCATCGCTATCGCGCCGTTAATGTCCGCCAGCGGGGCGGGGAGGGTGGTGGATAATCCTTCGGTAGTAACCGCCTGAAGCCCGAAAAGCTCGAACACCGTGCTGAAAGCGACGTAAACCCCGGCGGTGAAGACGTATCCGCCCAAAAAACCGTTTCGGTGGGGGCTGTTCTGCTTCGCAAGGCCGGAGAAATATTTCACCGCGGTCTCAAGTAAAAGCTGGAACTTCCCGGGGATTTCTTTAAACCGTGGTATCGCGAAGATTCGGACGAATATCGCGAAAAGGATTATTATCGCGGAAACGGCGTAGGCCGAGATCAGCCCCGGGTTTACGCTTAGTCCGAAGAGCGAGATCTTCGCCCTTTCGTGAAGAACGCCGTCTCGCATGGCCTCTTTTATCGGCTCTTTTTCCTGCCCGGGGATAAGGATTATCCCGACCAAAAGCAGGATTATCACGGCGGCGAATATCGCGGCGCTTATGATTTTTTTCTTTTTGCTCAAATTATCACCCGCCATTATACAAAAAACGGCTCCAACATCGCCGCGTCGCCCCGTTGCGCCGCGGTTCTTATTCAAAGCCGGCTTTTATTTCGCTTTAATTATATCACGCGCGGAAAAAATGTCAACACTTATTTAGTAGAGTTTAAAGGTTGAAGCCTTAAAATTTCGCAAAAAAAGCAGCATAATGCTGCTTTTTCACGCTGCTTTTTGCTTTTACTCCGCCGAGGCGATGATCTCAACCTCTACGAGGGCGCCCTTCGGCAGGTCTTTGACCGCGACGCAGCTTCTTGCGGGGGCGGAGGTTATATATTTTCCGTAGACCGCGTTAAAGGCCGCGAAATCGGCTATGTCGGCGAGAAAACATGTCGTTTTGACGGCGTTTTCAAAGCCGGTTCCGGCCGCTTTTAATACCGCCGCGAGGTTTTTCATAACCTGCTCGGTCTGCGAAGAGATGTCTTTTCCGACTATCTCGCCGCTCTCGGGGTCGAGGGGTATCTGCCCCGATGTGAAGATAAATCCGCCGGCGCGAACCGCCTGGGAATACGGGCCTATCGCCTTAGGCGCGTTTGAAGTCGTTATTTTTTCAAGCATTTTTCTTTCCTCCGTTCAGTTTTCCAAAAGCCTGAAGCCGCTTTCGGTAAGGGCTTTTTTGATTTGGGTTATGTGGCCGTAGTTGCGGGTCTCGAGGGTCAGTCTTAAATAACAGCCGTTTACGTCCGAACCCGAGCCGGAATGTTCGTGCAATACCGCGGTAACGTTTCCGCCCTGCTCGGCGATTATTCTTGAGACGTTCATAAGCTGCCCCGGCTTGTCTACGAGCTCGATTTTAAGCTGGCAGCTTCGCCCCGACATCAAAAGGCCCCTCGTGATGACCCTTGAAAGAATAGTCACGTCGATATTTCCGCCCGAGAGTATGCAGACCGTCTTTTTGCCCTCTAATTCGACTTTTCCGAACATCGCCGCCGCGACCGCGACAGCGCCCGCGCCCTCGGCCACAAGCTTGTGCTGCTCCATAAGCGCGAGAATGGCCGCCGAAATTTCGTCGTCGGTGACGGTTACGATCTCGTCGACATATTTTTTGCAGATCTCGTATGTAAGGCTGCCCGGCTCTTTGACGGCTATGCCGTCGGCTATCGTGAACACGCGGTCGAGCTTTTCGATGCGCTCGTCCTCTATCGACTTTAACATCGAGGGCGCGCCCGAAGCCTGTACCCCGTAGACCTTGATATTCGGGTTGAGGTTTTTGATCGTATAGGCGATCCCCGAGATAAGTCCGCCGCCGCCGATCGGAACTATGACCGCGTCCATATCGGGTATCTGCTCGGCGAGCTCGAGCGCGATGGTGCCCTGACCCGCGATAACGTCGGGGTCGTCGAACGGGTGGATAAAGGTATAGCCTTTTTCGTCGCGCAAAGAGAGGGCCTTTTGGTAGGCGTCGTCGTATACGCCCTCGACCAAACAGATCTCGGCGCCGTAGCTTTTAGTCGCCTCGACCTTAGAGATAGGGGCGCTGTCGGGCAGGCATATGACCGACTTTATGCCGTTTTTCTGTGCCGCAAGGGCGACCCCCTGCGCGTGGTTTCCGGCCGAACAAGCGACCACGCCGCGGCTTTTTTCCTCGTCCGAAAGGCGGGACATCTTGTAGTACGCCCCTCTGACTTTAAACGAGCCGGTTATCTGCAAATTTTCGGTCTTAAGATAAAGCTCGGTCCCCGGGCGAAGCTTCGGCGCATAGAGGACGTCGGTTTGGATCGCGACGTCTTTCAAGGCGTACCGCGCCTTGTAAACGTTGTCAAGCGTGACTTTTTTGCTCATAAAATCTCTCCTCAAACAAATCTGGTAGAATAAAGCATAATAATAGCGCGGGGATTATTATAGCATAAACTTTTAGGATTTGCAAGACCGGCGGCTCGGGGCTGTTTTGTCTGCAAAGATAGGCGGAGGCGAGGGGAGGATTGTAAGGGGAGACCCCTTGAGGGCTGAAAGCAGATTTTGCAGCCAATCGGATTGCGAGCATACATTCCGGCCGGCGACCGACCTTTTTTAAGCGGTGTAAAATCAGAAATCCACGCTTGCCGCTGCCCGCTGCTAAAAGGTACTCGGCTTTGCCGAGTGCTGTTTTGCCGCTCTTAAATTATATCAGAGCCTATAATTTCCCCGCCCGCCGTCCCTCGCGTAAAAGGTATACCCGCGAACTCGCTAACCGCTCGTTCGGGGGTATGCTATTTAAAGTCACCCCACCCCCGAAAAATTTCGCTCAAAGTATAAGTTTCGCGCCGCCCCCGCCCCTCGAGGGGCGGGGGCGCGAGCGAAGCGAGCGGGGGTGGGGTGACTGAAAATAGCACTCGGCGCAGCCGAGTTCCTTTAAACAGCGGGCCGGCGGGAGGGAATTTTTCATTTTTGGCTCTTTTCTGTCAAGCGCTTAAAACTTTACTCGCCGCAGCCAAATCCCCATTTCCCGCCCTACAAATAGTCCGCGCGTTTCGCCCTGTTTCCCCCCTTTCAACCCCTCAGTTGCTTTTCGCAACCGCAGTCGCAACAAATATTTTTCGCCGAAGCGGTCGGGGTGGTTGACCGCAACCGGCATTTTCTGATAAAATCAACACATAGACCAAAAAGAAAGGAGCTGCGATATATGACTATTGCAGACAGAATTTCCGAGCTCCGCCGCTCCCGCGCGATGTCTCAGGAAGAGCTCGCCGAGCTTGCGGGGGTGTCGCGACAGGCGGTCAGCAAGTGGGAGAGCGAACAGTCGATCCCCGATATGTATAACGTCGTGACCCTTAGCGAGATTTTCGGCGTTACGACCGATTATCTTCTTCGAGGGGTCGAGCCGATAGGCGAGTACCCCGAGGCCAAAAAGAGGCCCTCGGCGCCCTATAACATCGTCTCGACGGCGCTTAACGTCATCGGGCTGATGGTCTCATGCGGGATCTTCGCGATAACCGCCGACGAAGTTTCGTCGCTCGTGTGTTTTGTGTTCATGACCCTCGGCATGATGACGTTTATGCTCGGCACGGTTAAGCTGCCCCGCCGCGAACAGCTTGCGAACGCCTGCTCGTTCTGGCGGGTGAACATCTGGGTGGTGCTGTTTTTCGCGATGTCGCTGATCTATAACGTCGCCCTAAAGCTTTATATTTCGCCCTTTCCCCAGCTTCTCCCGTTGACCTATATGGGCCTTTCGTCGACTAAAGAGCCCGCGCTTATGATAATCGGCAGGGGCGAGGTCGACGAAGCGACCCGCGATTTCATCGTCTACACCGCGCCGGTGATCTTTGTCGTCGCCTATACCGTGATTTGCGCCGCCGCGACCTATCTTTTCAGCCTGGCGATTCACAAGGCCAAGCTCGGCGAGCCGCTCTTTAGGCGCTCCGCCCCGCCGAAGCCGATACCCCCGGCCGAGCAGTGACCCAAGAGGTTTTCGAGAGTTTTCGAGAGCTTTCGAGAGATTTCAAGAAGTGTTTTCTAAAAAGAGGGCGAAAGCCCTCTTTTTTGCGATGTTTGCGGGCGTCGGCGTTTTTTGGGGGAGGAGTTTGCAGAGTAGGTTTTATCAATCTGTTCCCCAAAGTGGCGTTGACCCGGACTAAGCTTCGGAAAAGAGATAATTTCGACCCGCCGGAAGGAGCGGGATGGGGAAAGTGATTGAATTAGGCGGGGCGGTTTAAGAACGCTCGGACAAATAAAATAGTAAAAGTTCCCGCCGGCTGCTGCCAGCTGTAAAAAGGTATTCGCTGCGCCGGTGATATTTCCCGTGCTTAAGTATATCTGTGCTGATAAATTTTCACGCTTGGCGCTGCCCATCGCTAAAAGGTATACCCGCGAACTCGCTAACCGCTCGTTCGGAGGTATGCTATTTGAAGTCACCCCACCCCCGCCGAGTTTTGCACGAAATGAAAGAAAGGCGCCGCCCCCGCCCCTCGAGGGGCGGGGCGCGAGCGAAGCGAGAGGGGTGGGGTGACTGAAAATAGTATGAGCGAAGCGAATTCCTTTTAGGAAGGGGTCGAGGCGGGCGGGAAAGTTATAGGCTCTTATATTATTTAAGTGCAGCAAAATAGCACTCGGCGAAGCCGAGTTCCTTTAAGCAGAGGGCAGCGGCCTATGGGAAGGGTCGTCACACTGTTTTATCAAGCTTCAAACCCCATACCAAATCAGCAGATACTTTTTCTCTTGCTGTCGGCAAATCGAAAACACCGAAAAGTTGTTCTCGTCGCTTACAGAGCAGAAATCCGCACATCGGAATCCACACCTGCAATGGATGCTCTATTTCTTCCCGCTCACCCCTCCCTGCGGGAGGGGCAGGGGGTGGGCGTTTTAAAATAGCACGAGGCGAAGCCGAGTTCCTTTTAATCGTGGCACGGCGGGCGGGAAGTATCTATTTTCTACTCTGTTCTGTTAGGAACTTAATGCACCGCTCGGCGCCAACGAATCCCTTTTCACAGCGGCGGCGCGTGCGGGAATTATCTCATCTCTGTCCCAATCGCCTAATGGGCTTTGCAGCTTTTTCAGATGAACATTCTCATATTAGTTTTCATCAATTTGCTTCTGCGCGAAACCGGCGTTGCTCATCGCTTTCCGACAGGAATCGAAACCTGCAATGGAAGCGCTGCTTTCTGCCGTTCGCTCTCGCTCGCCGTCGCGGTTTGGCTCGCGGAGCTCACGGGAAAGCAGTCGCGTCCATGCAATCCAAAGCGCTCTCGCTTTTGTAAAATTTGAAGCTTTCTCAATCGTCACGCTTCCTGCGTTCTTTGTTCTTCGTATGCGCTTTGAGCGCGGCTTCTCAACCTATCCAACTGTCCAAAAATTTAGGCCACCGCAAGGTGACCTAAATTTTTGAGTTTAAGGAACAAAAAAGATGACAGTTAAACAGATTTATCGTTTTTGCAGCTTTGCCTGCGACTTTCAT
>CANQUJ010000016.1 GCA_947627005.1 uncultured Clostridia bacterium | reverse complement strand
AAAATCTCGAAGAAATTTCATACAGCGATTATCTTAGAGACATACATAAAATGCTTACAAAGTCTCTTTATGAACAGACCCTGTCTGCTCCAAAAGCGGCAAAAGAAAGCGGAAAAAGGGTATATAAAACCGCTTTGAGATACGAGGGTCAAGATAATGATCCGATTTACAAATGGACGGAAGATATACTGACAGATTTTGATGATAAAATTTTAGAGTATAAAGTTTATTCTGTTAAACAATACGGAAAAGCATTTATTAAATCATTAACGGAAAATAGATATGAAGTTAATTCGGAAGAGTATGACCTTGCGACCGGAGCAAACGGTCAGACATATTTCGGAAAGCTGAAATACAGTGAGGAAATAGGAGTGGAGTCAAGATATTTGAGCTTTAGGCCACTTGGCATTATGGATTATTACCTCAGAAAAACTTTTGATATGTGTCTTGACTTAGGCGTAGACGTTATACTTGAAGTTGTTCCGATGAACAAAGCGACATATGATGCATGCTATGAAAGCTTTTTAACGGATTATTTCGATTATATGAAGGGTTTACAATCGGAATATCCACAGATAACCATTAACGGCGATTTGTATTACTATGATAATGAATATTTCGGTGATACAAACCATCTCAATCCAAATGGAGCAGAAAAGTATTCAAATTCCATAAAAGAAAAATATCCCGATGTTTTTGAGTAGGCTTAAGAAACACCCCTCACTCCCCAGCTTACATATCCCAGCTCGTCCGCGAGGCGTTCGATCTCATACTCTCTTCCCTCGAACGTCACAATCATCCCGTCCTGCGCTTTCTCGACCTCGCACTTTCTTTCCCTGTAAAAATTTTCGAGGTCGATAAGCCTGCACCGCGAAATCAGGACGTACGAGCTGTCCGAAGTCTTAAATCTTACCGCCGTGCGCTCTATAAGCGGGAAGGCGGTTTCTTCGCCGCCCTCCGCCATAATTATCTCGCCGACGCTTCTAAAAGTCGTCTCAAACCACGGCTTCGAGACGAACCGCGCGCCGATCGCGATCGCGACTGCGGCCGTCAAAACCGCGCAGTAAATGTATAAACCCTTGATCTTCATCTTAATCCTTCTCTATTTTTATCGTGTTGATAATGTTGTACGCCGTGATCTCCGCGCTTTTGTCGAGGTCGAAGAATATGCACATCTCGGGGTAATCTTCAAAGACCGCGTATATCGGCAGGCCGTCGGCGTTAATCATTCTTAAGCTATATCCCTGCGAGGTGACGAGGTTTTCCTCGGCGAGCTCTTTTTCCGACGTCTCCCCGAGGCTCTCGATATAGCTTTCCGCGCGGCCGCTCTGCAAGCGCAGAGCAAAAGCGCCGCCGCGACTATAAACGCGACGATTTTTTTCATAAAACCAAACCTTTCAATCGTTTTTCAATATATAAGACGGCAAACTCCCGCGAATCTTTCGCGTTGCCGTAAAAAAACAGCCCCCGCCCCGAAATTCATCGGGGGGGGGGTAGTCTTATTAGGGGCCAAATTTTATTTGCAGAACGGATTCTCGCCTTTATAAAGAACCCCTGCGGGCTGGTTGTAGGCGATATCCTTTACGCCGAGATACTTAAATACCTCGAACATCGCCCTGCCGCAGTGGGCGAACGCGACGGCGCCGTGGTGCGGGTATCTCTTCTTGATGAGAACATGGCGATAGAATCTTCCCATCTCGGGGATAGCGAAGATTCCGATGCCGCCGAACGAGCGGGTCGCGACCGGAAGAACCTCGCCCTCGGCGATGTATGAGCGAAGGTTGCCCTCGGAATCGCACTGGAGGCGATAGAAGGTGATCTCGGAAGGAGCGATGTCGCCCTCAAGGGTTCCCCTCGTAAAGTCGGGCTCCGATCCCGCGGGCTCAAGAAGCCTGTGCTGAATAAGCTGATACTTGACCGCTCTCGCGTCGCACATCTTGCACTCGGGGGTGTTTCCGCAGTGGAAGCCCATAAAGGTGTCGGTGATCTTGTAGTCGAACTTGCCCTTGATATCTTCGTCGTAGATATACTTCGGAACGGAGTTGTTGATATCAAGAAGTGTCACGGCGTCGGCGGTGATGCAAGCGCCGATGTATTCCGAAAGAGCGCCGTAGATGTCGACCTCGCAAGAGACGGGGATACCGCGGCTTGCAAGGCGGGAGTTGACGTAGCAGGGCTCGAATCCGAACTGCTCGGGGAATGCGGGCCAGCATTTATCGGCGAAGGCGACGTATTTGCGGGCGCCCTTGTGGGCCTCCGCCCAGTCGAGAAGGGTAAGCTCGAACTGCGCCATTCTCTCCAACAGCTCGGGATAATATCTTCCTTCGCCCATTTCCTTAGCCATGTCGGCGCAGACTTCTTTGATTCTCGGGTCGCCGGCGTGGGCCTTATAGGAGACAAGAAGGTCAAGCTCAGAGTTTTCCTCGATCTCGACGCCGAGCTCGTAAAGCCCCTTGATGGGCGCGTTGCAGGCGAAGAAGTCCTGCGGTCTCGGTCCGAAGGTGATGATCTTGAGGTTCTTGACGCCGATGACAGCTCTTGCGATCGGCACGAACTCTCTTATCATGTCGGCGCACTCCTCAGCGGTTCCGACGGGGTAGTCGGGTATGTAGGCGTTGAGGTGGCGCATGCCGAGGTTGTATGAGCAGTTGAGCATGCCGCAGTAGGCGTCGCCGCGGCCGTTGATCATATCTCCGTCGCCCTCCGCTGCGGCGACGTACATAACGGGGCCGTCAAAGTGTTTGCAGATAAGGGTCTCCGGGGTCTCGGGTCCAAAGTTTCCGAGGAAGACGACGAGCGCGTTGCAGCCGTGCTCGGTAACGTCGGCGACGGCCTTAAGGGCGTCTTTTTCGTTTTCAACGGTGGTCTTGCAGTTGTAGATTCCTTCGCCGTAGGCCTTAACTATGGCTTCGCGGCGGGCGGTCGAGAGGGCGATGGGGAAGCAGTCTCTCGAAACGGCGATAATGCCGAGTTTTACTTCGGGAATGTTTACCATTTTTGTTACCTCCAAAATGTCCGAATAAATTTCAACAAGCTATTGATAGCTCAATACCTTCTGATAGGGATATTATACATTATTTGTCCCCGCTTTTCAATAGGTTTTGTGAATTTTTTTCTTTCCGCCCCTTTCGGCTGACATTTTTCCGCCCGACGTCATACAATGTAAAAGCTTTATGCTGACTATATATGAGGTGATGGCATTGACATATACTTTGATTTCGGTCTCGTCGATTACCTACGCGATGAAGGCCAAAACCCTGTTAAACAATACCGGCCGCTACTGCGAGATCGAGCGACAGGAGCGAAATTCGCGGGTCGGCTGCGGGTATTCGCTTAGAATAAAAGACGACCCACAGACGGTCTGCGAAATATTGGAGCGGGCGGGAATAGCGATAAAGGGCAGACAGACCGTCGAGCGCGGCAGGTGATATTATGAGACAGATTTATTTCGACAACGCCGCGACCACCTTCCCTAAGCCGCCCTCCGTCATAGAGGCCGTTAAGCTTGCGACAGAGCGCCTTGGCGGCAACCCGGGCAGGGGAGGCCACGCCTTTTCAAAGGCCGCCTCCGAGGCGGTTTATAAGACTCGGGCGCTCGTGGCGGAATTTTTTAACGCCGAGCCGGAAAACACCGTCTTCACCCAAAACTGCACCCACGCCCTCAACCTTGCGATAAAGGGCGTTGTTCGCCCGGGCGACAGAATGGTTATTTCGTCTTTTGAGCACAATTCGGTCTCGCGGCCGGCTTATGCGCTTATGAAGCGCGGCGTAAGGACGGAGGTCTGCGAAGTCGGCAAATCCGACGATGAGACGCTTGAAAACCTTGAGGGGCTTTTAAAAGGCGACGTTCGCTGCGTTGTGTTTACCGCCGCCTCGAACGTCACCGGCAGAATCTCGCCTATCCGCGAGATTGCCGAGCTTTGCCGCCGCCGGGGGATATGTTTTATAGTCGACGGCGCGCAGGCCTGCGGCGTTCTGCCGATCTCGCTTAAAGACGGCATGAACTTTCTCTGCACGGCCGGCCACAAGGGACTTTACGGCCCGACCGGCACCGGCCTTTTGATATCCGACGGCGCGTATCCGCTCTCTACCGTGATCGAGGGCGGAACCGGCGCGACTTCCGGCGAGCTCGAGCAGACCGGCTTTATGCCCGAGCGGCTTGAAAGCGGGACCTTAAACACGGTCGGGATAGCCGGACTCGGCGCGGGGATAAGATACGTCAAAACCATGGGGATAAAGAAGATACGCGCCTATGAAGACGAGCTCTGCGGCGTTTTTATCGAGGGGCTTTCCAAAACCGACGGAATAAAGATATACCGCCGGGGCGGGGGCTTTGCGCCGATAGTCTCTTTCAATATCGAGAGCATACCCGCCCCCGCGCTTTCAAACGCGCTATCTTTGCGCGGCTTCGCCCTTCGGGGCGGGCTTCAGTGCGCCTATCTCGCCCACCGAAGCCTAAATACCCTTCCGGACGGAACGGTAAGGTTTTCGCCCTCCGTCTTCAGCGCCGAGCGGGACGTCAGACTGCTCTGCGAGGAATTGAAAAAAATTTGCAAAACCGGGCTGTGACCTATTGTAATTTCTGAAAAAAACTGTTAAAATATAAAAGAATGGAAATTGCGGCCTTGTGCGGAAGGGGAAATAGCATTGGAGACAGCACTCGGTTTTTTGACTGACACCGCCTCAAAGATCATAAGCGTGTTCGCGTCGATCCAGTTTATCGACGTTATTGATATGCTTCTTATGGCGTATATATTGTATAAAGGCTTTAAGCTTGTTAGAGAGACAAAGGCCCAGCAACTGTTGACCGGCATCATCGTGGTCGTGGTCATATACGCCGTTTCGGCCGCTCTCCAGCTTAAAATGATGTCTTATCTTCTACAAAACTTCTTCCAGGTCGGCTTGATCGCCCTTGTCGTGGTCTTCCAGCCCGAACTCAGAAGAGTCCTCGAGCGGGTCGGGCGGACCAACGTTAAATCCGTCTTCGGGGGGACCGGCTATCACGCCGACGACACCACCCAGAACTGGGCCGACGCGATAGAAGTTATCGGAGAGGCCGTGAGCCAGCTCTCCGACTCTGCCACCGGCGCGCTTATCGTCATCGAGCGAACCAACCGCCTTGGCGAACAGATCGAAAACGGCACGGTTATGGACTGCATACCGAGCGTTCCGACCCTTGGTAGCATCTTCTACCCCAAGACCCCTCTTCACGACGGCGCGGTGGTTATCCGCAACGCAAGAATAATCGCCGCGGGCTGCTTTTTGCCCACCCCCGCCAAAGAAGAGCGGATCAATAAACAGCTCGGCTCGCGGCACCGCGCTGCGATCGGCATGAGCGAGAATTCCGACGCGATAATAATCGTCGTATCCGAAGAGACCGGAACGGTCTCAATCGCCGAGAACGGCGAGCTTACAAGGGGATACACCAAAGAGCGCCTCGTCCAGTATCTCCGCTCTAAGCTTTTGCCCGAAAATAACCGCGACATTAACATCATAAGTATCCTCAAATCGGGAAAGGAGCGCAAAGATGGCGGAAAGAAAAAGAATTAAAAAGAACCGCGGGAACCTTATCCTCGCCCTCGTCTCGATCCTTTTGTCGGTGATACTTTGGGCGGTGCTTTCGGTAACGGTATTTTCCGACGTTCAAATAAGCCTGTACGACGTCCCGATAGACTTTAACCTCGAGGGCTCGTACGCCAACCTCGCAAGCCTTTCGGTTATAAGCAACGACGTCTCGACGGTAAACCTTTCGTTTACCGGCCAGCGCGACAGCTATAAAGACTACACGAACGACGACGTAAAAATAAGGCTTAATCTCGACAATGTTAAGGCTTCCGGCGCATACGATATCCCCCTTATCGTCGAAAGCACGAGGGGGGATCGCATCAGCGACGTCGCTATCTATCCCGAGTCGGTGCACATTGTCTTCGACCGCATAGTAACCAAAACCCTCACCGTAGAAGACGGCTCGCTGACTGTCGACCTCTCAAACGTCCAGTCGGCGCAGGATTATGCGATAGACCCGGAGGAAATAGCCGTCACCCCGAGCCAAGTCACCGTTTCCGGCCCGCAGGATTATATCGACCAGGTAACCTCCTGCGTTTTGTCCTTCGACTCTTCGCGGACCTTAAACTCTTCGGTGAATATGCGGCCGGATATAGTCTCGCTTTATAACGGCGACGCCGTCTTCGAGCACCCGAGCGTAACCCTCGGAACTACCGATTTCAGCGTTTACATCCCGGTATACATCACCAAAACCCTTTCGCTCAACTTCGGCATAATGGGCTATACCGACGAAGTCGACACCGATTCGATACCCTATACTATGTCGGCAGAGTCGATTTTGGTAAGAAGCCAGAGCGCGGCGATCGAGAATATCGACCAAATCAACCTCGGCTTTATCGACGTTAAAAACATTCAGCCCGGCTATGTTCAAAGCTTCACTATCCCCGAGCAGACCAGCAACTATACCAACATCTCGGGTATCGACGAAGTTCAGGTAAGTTTCCCGCTCGAGGGGTATTCGACCAAGCGGATAACCCTTTCAAACTCCCAGATCTACACGATAAACGGCTCGTCGACCTACGACGTAACGGTCGAGCAGAACCGCATAACCGTAACGGTAGTCGGGCCGGAGGAGATTTTGGAGCAGATAGACGCCTCGGATTTCGTCGCGCAGATAGACCTTATCGACTACGGGCCGATAACCGGGACGAGATTTTTGACCGCCTATGTATACGCCCCGAACTACCCGAATATTTGGGCGACCGGAACCAACCAGGTTTTGGCAAGCTTCGAGATCAAGACCCCGGAGCAGCAGCAACAGCAGAACGAGCAATAATTCTTCCGCGGGATGGCAGAGCCCTTCCCGCGGTATTGTTTCGGAGGATAAAATGCCGATCATAGTTTCAAATATATCCTGCCCGGTCGGAACGCCGGAGGAGGAGATCATATCGGCCGCGAAAAAGCGCCTCGGGATCAAAGAGAGCGAGGTTTTCGGCGCGGGGATATATAAAATCTCCCTCGACGCGAGAAAGCGCGAGGATATTCATTCGGTCTGCTCGGTTATGATCTCGTTGAAGTCGAAGGAGCGCGAAAAGGCCCTCTCGGAGCGAAAAAAAGAGGTCAGATTCTTTGAAGAACCCGAGCCGAAGGCGAATATATCGAGCGAAAAGCGAAGCGGAAGGGTGGTTATCGCGGGGTTCGGCCCCGCGGGAATGTTCTGCGCGCTGCTTCTTTCCGAGGCGGGGTATCGGCCGATAGTTTTAGAGCGCGGCGGCGATATGGAGACCCGCGTTAAAAAAGTCGAGGGGTTTTTCGCCGGCGGCGAGCTTGACGAGCGCACTAACATTCAGTTCGGCGAGGGCGGAGCCGGGACTTTTTCGGACGGCAAGCTTACCACCCGAATCGGCGACCCGCTTTGCAGATATGTTTTAAAGCGGCTCTGCGGCTTCGGCGCGCCGGAGGAGATTATGTATCTTTCAAAGCCGCATATCGGGACGGACAGGCTTAGAGAGGTAGTCGTCAATATCCGCCGAAGAATTATCGAAAAGGGCGGAGAGGTCAGGTTTTTAAGCCCCTTAGAGGGCCTTGAGATTAAAGACGGCATGGTCCGCGAGATATCGACAATCGGCGGGAAAATTGAGACTTCGGCTTTGGTTTTGGCGATAGGCCATTCGGCGAGAGACACCTTTGAAAAGCTTTTAAACTGCGGGATCTCGATAGAGCCGAAGGCATTTTCGGTCGGCGCAAGGATAGAGCACCGCCAGGACGAAGTCGACCGCAGCTTATACGGCAAAACCTCGGCCGAAGCGGGGCTTCCGAAAGGGGAATATCAGCTTTCGCACCGCACGGGCGGCAGGGCGGTTTATACCTTTTGCATGTGCCCGGGAGGAGAGGTCGTCGCGGCGGCGAGCGAGCGCGGCGGAATCGTCACCAACGGAATGAGCGGATATCTTAGAGACGGCGAAAACGCAAATTCGGCGCTGGTCGTCTCGGTGGACAGATCAGACTTCGGCCCCGGGCCGCTCGGCGGGGTGGAGTTCGCCCGAAACATCGAGCGCCGCGCCTTTGAATTGACCAAAAGCTATCGCGCCCCGGCGGAAACCGTCGGCTCGTTTTTGGGCGAGGGGAGGGTCAAACCCTCGGTCTCGGCCTCGTATCGCCCCGGAGTCGAGTTTTGCGGCATCGGCGGGATCTTCCCGCAAGTTGTGACCGAAAAGCTGCGCGAGGGGATAGCGAAGTTTTCAAAAGAAATGGCCTGCTTCGGCGACAGGGGAGCGGTTTTGATCGCGCCGGAGACGAGGACCTCTTCGCCGGTGAGGATCACCCGAAACGACCGCGGGACCGCGCTTTATACCGAAAACCTCTACCCCTGCGGAGAGGGCGCGGGCTACGCCGGGGGAATTATGTCCGCCGCAGTCGACGGAGTTAGGACCGCGCTTAAAATTATGGAGAGTTTTGCCCCGCCCGAGCCTTGACGCGGCGGCGAAAAGCTTCTTCGGCTTCTTCGGGCTTTAGTTCGCTAAAGCCTTATTTTTGTGCGGTTTAAAGGGCGAAGCCCGCCCCGCGAGCTTCGCTCGCGGGGCCCGCAGGGCGGCAAAGCCGCCCTGCGGCGCCGCGCCCCCCGAAGGGGGGACGCAGCCGGGGCTTCGCCCCTCATCGCGCTATTTTTTCCTCGCGATAAAGCTTATTATCCCCGCGGCAAAGGGCACCGCCGCCGCGAAGATTACCGCCGCCGCCAAAATCTCGGGGGAGAGCGGCGAGGTCTGCATTATGGACGAGAGCGGCGCCCACCAAACGCAGGCCGCCGTGACGGCCGCCGAGGCCGCGACCGAAAGCAGCAGCGCGGGGTTTGAAAGCGGGTTTACGGAAAAGACCGATTTTCTCTCGCTGCGACATTCAAAAACGTGGATAAGCTGCGAAAGAATAAGGGTTATAAGCGCGGCGGTGCGGGCCTCCGAAAGGCTTTGGCCGAGGTTTAGGCAATATGCGAAGCAGCCGAGCGTGCAAAGCCCGATAAGCGCGCCCCTAAGCGCGATTCTCGCCCAAAGGCCGCCGCTCGCAAAGCTGCCCGAAAATTCCTTCGGCTTCATCGCCATAACCTCGTCTTCGGTTTTTTCAAGCCCGAGGGCTACCGCCGGAAGCCCGTCGGTGACGAGATTTACGAGCAGAATTTGGGTCGGAAGCAGCACCACCGGCATGCCGAGAAGAATCGAAAGAAACATAACCGCGACTTCGCCGATGTTGCAGGAAATAAGGTATCTTACCAGCTTTCGTATGTTAGAGAATATCGTCCGCCCCTGTTTTACCGCAAGGCGGAGGGTTGAAAAGTCGTCGTCCAAAAGAATCACGTCGGCGGCTTGTTTGCAAACGTCGGTGCCGGTCTTTCCCATCGCGACGCCGATGTCCGCCGCCCTGACCGCCGGAGCGTCGTTGACTCCGTCGCCGGTCATCGCAACGGTCTCTCCGCCGGCCTTAAGCGCGTTCACGATCCTCAATTTGTCGGACGGGCTTACCCTCGCGTAGACCGCAATATCCCTCGCCTCGCGGATAAGCTCTTTGTCGCTCATTTTGTCCAGCTCGGCCTTTGATATCGCCCTGCCGCCTCCGCTTAAAATCCCGACCTCTTTCGCTATCGCCTCTGCGGTCAAAAGGTGGTCGCCGGTTATCATAACTACCCTTATCCCCGCCTTTTTACATTCGCGGACCGACCTTGCGGCCTCTTCTCTCGGGGCGTCGATCATTCCCGCAAGGCCCAAAAAGATCTCTCCCGCCGGCGAAGACTTCGACATCGCGATGACCCTAAGCGCGGCCGAGGCCATCTCCTCCGCCTTTAAAACAAGCCCCCGCTTCTCTTCGCGGCCAAGCTTTTTCGCGCCGCTGTCGGTCATAATAAGCGAACACTCCGAAATGATTATATCCGGCGCACCCTTGGTATAAATTTCCTCTTTGCCGGAGGCCGAAACGGTAACGCTCATCTTTTTGGTCTCGCTGTCAAAGGGTATCTCCGATATCCGCCTAATTCCGCCGACTTCGCCGTTCTTCGCGACCCCGCATTTTTCCGCCGCGATCAAAAGCGCGGCCTCGGTCGGGTCGCCGATTATATCGAACCTGCCACGGTTTTTCCGCTCGCGGGCGTTTTCCGGCTCGAGCGGGATAATTTTAGCGTTGTTGCAAACCGCCGCGCACAAAACCGCCTCTTTCGCCCCGCCATAAAGCTCCTTCAAATCCTCTCCGTCGACCGTAACCCTGCCCTTTCCCGAATAGCCCGAGCCTTCGAGCAGAATTTCCCGCCCCGAAGCGTATATTTTTGTAACGGTCATTCTGTTTTCGGTAAGGGTGCCGGTCTTGTCGGTACAGATTACCGTCGTGCAGCCGAGAGTCTCTACCGAATGAAGCTTATGCACCAGCGCGTTTTGCTTCAACATTCGCCTAACAGCGAGGGCGAGCGCGATGGTAACGGTCGCCGGAAGCCCCTCGGGTATCGCGGCGATGGCGATGGTTATTCCGGTCATAAGCATATCGAAAAGCGGCTCTCCGCGAAGTATCCCCGCAAGGGTGACGAGGGCGCAGACGAAAAGGCATATCGCGCAGAGCGCCCCGCCGAGCTTTGAAAGCTTTTTCTGAAGCGGCGTTTTTTCGTCCTCGCCCGAATCTATCATTCCCGAGACCTTTCCCATCTGGGTGTTCATTCCGGTATAGACCGCCTCGCAAAGAGCGTTCCCCCTTAAAACCGAGGCCCCGGCGTAAACCGCCCCCTCCTGCGAGGGCTGGCTTAAATCTTCGCCGGAATATACCGCCTTTTTGACGGCTCTCGATTCTCCGGTCAAGACCGATTCGTCGCATCTTAGGTCGCTTTGCTCCAAGATTTTTCCGTCCGCGGGTATCCTGTCGCCCGATTCTACCCTGAAAATATCCCCCGAGACCAGCTTTGAAGCCTCGATCTCGATAAGCCTTCCGTCGCGGATGACCTTTGCGGTCGGCGCGGTCATCTTTTCAAGCGCCTCAAGGGTCCGCTCGGTTCGGTATTCCTGTATAAACCCGAGTATCGCGTCCAAAAGAACTATCGCGATGATGGTCAGCGCGTCGTAGATCTCGCCCATAAAGGCCGATATCGCCGTCGCCGCCAAAAGAATCATCACCATAACGTCTTTAAACTGCCCCGCGAATATCGCCGCGGCGCTCGGGCGCTTTTTTGCGCTAAGGCGGTTTTCTCCGTTTTCTTTTAATATCTCCTCCGCCCGCTGCGAAGTAAGCCCTTTGTATTCGCTCATAATAAAACTCCCTCCGTACTCGTCCTTATTGGACATAGTATGAGAGGGAGCGGGTTTTTATGAATGTTTGTCTTAGGCTTTATACGCTTTAACTATTTCGCCGACGTATATCGTGTGAAGGTCGCGGCTCGGGTAGTTGCGCTCAAGAACCTCTTTGTCGGTAAAGCTCTGCTCGGTCATCGGCTGGGCGTAGAGCTTTTTGCAGACTAAAACGAGATCGGCCTCTTTAAAAGCGACGGTTCCGTCGGTAAAGAGGGGAGTAAGCCCCGCCTCTGCGGGCTTGTCGTGGTCCCTTCCCGAGACCGTTCCGCAAAGGTTCAGCGCCTTTCTGTATCCGTCGGGGAAGAAGCTTAGGGTGAAGTATTCCTCGCGGTCGGCGAACTCCTTCGTATAGCGCTGCGGCCTTATGTAGCAGGTCGAGACTTCTTTGTTCCAAAGGATTCCGACCCCGCCCCAAGAGGCTGTCATCGTGTTAAAGCTTCCTTCGCGGCCGGCGGTTATAAGGCACCAGTCGCGGCCTATCCGCTCAAAAGGGTTAAAGCATAAGGTCTTGACGTCAAATTCTTTCAGCATGGCGATACCTCCGTAAAAATGCCGTTATGATATAATTTTATGCCGATTTTTTATTCCGCGTGACCGTGCTCGCGAAGAAGCTCTTTTATCTTCTCGTGAGGGTCCAGAATGTCGCTAACCGACATATCGTGGTTAAGCGCCGCGACGAAATACGAGACGTATTTCGAGCAGTCGACGGTGTGGAACCAGTCGCGCTCAAAGAGGTCGGGGTTAAGATAGCTAAGGTTCGTTCCGTAGACCCCGGTCAACATTCCGCTCTTGTGCGCCTCGTCGAAAGCCTCTAATCCGTTAGTGAAGATCGGGTAGGTCGCATATGCGAAGATTCGATTTGCCTCGCGGGCTTTAAGCTCGCTCGCTATATCGAGGACCGATTCGCCGGAGGAGATGATGTCGTCCGCGATGAAGATGTCCTTTCCTTTGACGTCGTTTCCGAGGTATTCGTGGGCGACTATCGGGTTGCGGCCGTTTACGATGACAGAGTAGTCACGCCGCTTGTAGAACATTCCGAGATCCACCCCGAGGACCGAGGCGTAGTACATATTTCGCGACATAGCGCCCTCGTCCGGAGAGACGACCATAAACCTGTTCTTGTCAAATTCAAGGTCGGAAACGGTGTGAACAAGGGTCTTCAAAACCTGGTAGGAGGGTATGATGTTGTCGAATCCCATAAGCGGAACGGCGTTCTGAACGCGCGGGTCGTGGGCGTCGAAGGTCAGAATGTTTTCGACCCCCATCGCCTGAAGCTCTTGAAGCATCGACGCGCAGTCGAGCGACTCGCGATAGCTTCTGCGGTGCTGCCTTCCGCCGTAGAGGATAGGCATGATTACGTTTATGCGGTGCGCCTTTCCGCCCGCGGCCTGAATGATTCGCTTAAGGTCTTGGTAGTGGTCGTCGGGCGACATATGGTTTTCGTGCCCGAACAGGGGGTAGGTGCAGCTGTGGTTGCCGGTGTCGCAGATGATGAATAGGTCAAGGCCGCGAACCGTGCTTTCGATAAGGGCCTTGGCGTCGCCGGATT
This sequence comes from uncultured Clostridia bacterium, assembly GCA_947627005.1. Classification (GTDB taxonomy): domain Bacteria; phylum Bacillota; class Clostridia; order Oscillospirales; family Ruminococcaceae; genus Faeciplasma. Next base: position 27,988 of record CANQUJ010000016.1, on the reverse strand, counting down.
GGAAGCGGGGGCATTTGCAGGGGATCAAGAAGGTGTCGATATCCTGCCCCGACTGCCTCGCCCAAGTAACGAGATAGTCGTTGATTTTTTTGCCGAGCTCTTTCGCGCCGTCCATCGCTATAATGCCGAGCGGGGCGACGCTTACCGTTGGATTGAAGACCTGCGCCGTTTTTCTGCGTTTTGTCATATTAACCTCCTGCCCCTCGTAAGGGCGTTTTTAATATATCTTTTCTTCGGAACTCCGAAGCAGGGCGCATAGATAGATTTTACAGCGCGATTAGAAGCTGTCTCTCTTCTTTTTCCGCGCGCGGCGAACGTTTACGAATATCGTTGCGGCGATAAGGCAGACAAGGAATACCGGCACGAACCAGACGTTAGAGTTGTCGACCTTAAGCTGGGTCCAAAGCTCTTGCATATAGGCGTTGGCCTCGTCGCTCATATTGACGAAAACCTCGGTGTTTTCAATCAAAAATTCGTCGCTCGGATATCTTCTCTCGTCGGCCTTGGCGTCGTCGTCCAAAAGCTCATAAGCCTCGGCGACCGGGGTCGAATACCCGACGTAGTCGCAGTTTGCAAGCGCGATCTCCGGCTCGCAGAGGAAGTTTATATACATCTCTGCGACCTCTTTGTTTTCGGGGTTAGAGGTGGTCGGAATACACACCGCGTCTACGAACCAGTTGGTTCCCTCTTTCGGGATTACAAATTCGAGATCCGGGTTGTCTTCGCACATCGTGACCGCGTCGCCGACGTAGTAGGGCGCTATCGCCGCCGAGCCGCCCTCCATCTTGTCGAAGATTTCGTCCATAACGTATCCCTGAACGATCTCTTTTTGATCTCTCAAAAGCGAAGAACAGCGGTCGAGCTCGCCCTTGTCTTCGGTGTTAAGGCTGTATCCGAGATACGCCTGCGCTATCCCGAAGGCGTCGCGCGGGTTGTTGAACATAAGAATGTTCCCGGCGTATTTTTCGTCCCACAAAGAGGCCCAAGAGTCGATCTCTTCGTCGACCATCGTAGTGTTATAGATTATGCAGACCATTCCCCAAAGGTAGGGGACTGAATATTCGTTGGTCGGGTCGTACTGCGGGTTCAAAAAGCTCGGCATGATGTTCTTGATGTTCGGGATATTGTCGAAATCAAGCTTTTCGAGCATATTCTCTTTTATCATCTTCGAGATCATATAGTCCGAGGGGATAACGATGTCGTAGGTCGCCCCGCCGGAGAGAAGCTTTGAATACATCGTCTCGTTCGAGGCGTAGGTCTTGTAGTTTACTTCGACGCCGGTCAGCGCCTCGAACAGCTTGTTTACGTCGGTCATCTCGTCGTCGTTTATCGACATATATTCGCCCCAGTTGGCGACGTTAAGGGTTATCTCCTGCCCATAAAACATGCCGTAGTCGTAGTCCGAGAAGAGCTCCGGGTCGAGCCCGAAGGATTCGAGGATCTCTTCGGTCGGGACGCGTTTTTCGTCGGCGGCGGAGGACCCGCACCCCGCGAGCGAAAGCGCAAGGGCCGCGATGATAATTATCGAAAGAAATCTTTTCATATCGCCGCCCCCTTTATTGCCTTGCGGCCCGCGAAAGGGCCAAATCGCGGCGAAGATTGCGGTTTTCGATGATGTTTCTCGCGATCATTATCGCGCAGATCACCACGAAGATTATAGCCGAAAGAGCGTTTATCTTCGGGGATACTTTAACTCTCGTCATCGACTCTATCGTGACCGAAAGGGGTTCGACGTTGGTGCCGGAGGTGAAGTATGAAACCACGAAATCGTCAACCGAATAGGTCATCGCCATTAAAAAGCCCGAGAAGATGCCCGGCATTATTTCGGGAATTACCGCCTTAAAGAACGCCTGCCTCGGGTTGCAGCCGAGGTCCTGCGCGGCCTCGACGAGGTTCGGGTTCATCGCCCTAAGCTTCGGCAAAACGTTGTAGATAACGTAGGGCACGTCGAAGGAAATATGCGCAAGGATAAGGGTCGCGAATCCGAACTGGAGGTTAAAATGAGAGGCGAAGAACTTAAAGAGGATCATCAGCGAGATACCCATAATGATCTCGGGGTTGATGACCGGGATATAGGTCGCGCCCATCAAAAGGGTTCGGCCGGTCTTCTTCATGCTGTAAATTCCGAGGGCCGCCATAGTCCCCAAAACTGTCGCGAAGACGGAGGCGCAGACCGCCACGATAACGGTATTAAGCAGCGCGGTGAGTATTCTCTCGTCCCTAAATAGGTCGGCGTACCAGTGGAAGGTGAAGCCCGTCCAGTTGGCGCGGGATTTGGATTGGTTGAAGGAAAAAACGATCAATACGAGTATCGGCAGATAGAGGAAGATGTAGAGCAGATACATATAGATCTTTGAAGATAGGCTTTTCATAGCGGCACGTCCTCCTCCGATCCGAATTGGTTGAAGAGGCTCATCATAAAGATGACGATTATCATAAGAACAAGCGCCATCGCCGAGCCGAGGTGGGGGTTATAGGAGTTGCCGGAGAACTGCATTTCGATGATGTCTCCGATAAGGTCGTTGGTTCCGCCGCCGAGCATACGCGAGATGATAAAAGTCGATACCGAGGGCACGAACACCGCGATAACCCCGGTAGATATCCCGGGCATAGAAAGCGGAAGCAGGACTTTTCTTACCAGTCTCGCCTTATTAGAGCCAAGGTCCTGCGCCGCTTCGATTATGCTGTGGTCGATTTTTACCATAACCGAATAGAGCGGAAGGATCATAAAGGGCAGATAGTTATAGACCATGCCCAAAATGACCGCGCCGGAATTGTTGATAAGATTATACGGCCCGAGGCCGACCAGCCCCAAGAGCTTGTTGATGAGGCCGTTTTGCTCCAAAAGGGTCATCCAAGCGTAGGTCCTTAAAAGAAAGTTTATCCACATCGGGACCATCAGCAAAACGACGAGGGTGGATTGGTTAATCGCGCTCGCGCGGGAGATTATGTATGCCGCGGGAAAGGCGATTATAAGACAGATTATCGTTGCGATTATCGCAAAAAGGATAGAGCGGAACAAAACCGCCATATAGTCCGACATCGCGAAGATGTTTTCAAGAGTGAGATTTCCGTCGGGGTCGGTCATAGCGAAGCCGACGACCAGCCCGAGCGGGATGACGGTGAATATCAGCACCCAGACTACATACGGTACGGCAAGAGCTTTAGGCGCCTTCATCATTCGTCCTCCGTCTTGTGCATGATATGGATATCCTCGGGGGTAACGTTCATTCCGATGATCGAGCCCACGCTCTCGCTCCTGGTGGACTGGATTATCCATTTATATCCGAGGGCGTCTACCGTGATCTCGTAGTGAACGCCTTTGAATACGACGTTTTCGACTACTCCCACTATGGCGCCGTCTTGCTGCGGAACGACCTTTATATCCTCCGGTCGGATAACTACGTCTACGAGCTCGTCTTTATCAAAGCCCTTGTCGACGCATACGAATTCCTTTCCGGCAAATTCGACCGCGAAATCGCGCCGCATTATGCCGTCGATTATATTAGACTCGCCGATGAAGTCGGCCACAAAGGCGTTCTTCGGCTCGTTGTAAATGTCTTGAGGGGTGCCTATCTGCTGAATCATGCCGTCTCTCATAACGACGACGGTATCCGACATGGTAAGCGCTTCCTCTTGATCATGAGTAACGTAAATGAATGTGATTTCAAGGTCTTGCTGCATACGCTTAAGCTCGATCTGCATTTCTTTTCTAAGCTTAAGGTCCAACGCGCCGAGCGGCTCGTCCAGCAAAAGAACCTTCGGTCGGTTTACGAGCGCCCGAGCTATCGCGATTCGCTGCTGCTGGCCGCCCGAAAGAGAGTTGATAGAGCGCTTTTCGTATCCCCGCATATTTACAAGCTCGAGCATCTCGCCCACGCGCTCTCTGATCTCGTCCTCCGGAAGCTTCTGGATCCTGAGACCGAACGCTATGTTCTCGTAAATGTTAAGATGCGGGAAAAGCGCATACTTTTGGAACACGGTGTTGACCTGCCGCTTATGGGGAGGAAGATTTTTAATATTAACACCGTTAAAAAACAGATCACCGCTCGCCATTTCGGCGAAGCCCCCGATGATACGCAGGGTTGTAGTCTTGCCGCAACCCGACGGCCCCAGAAGAGTTACGAACTGCTTGTCGATAATGTCGAGACTGATGCTTTTAAGGATTTGTTCCCCGTCATACTCTACGACAGCGTTTCGCAAACTGATGATGGTATTTTCCAATTACTTTCTTTGTCTCCTTTTCTGAAAATTGAAAATTACGGCCTGCGCCGCTTTTATTATAATACTCTTTTAAAATTTTTACAATATTAAAACGCAACTTTTTCATTTCATACAAAAATCGACTTTCTCGGAATCTTTCTTTTTTGAAATTGAACAAATAAAACCTCGCCGAAGAGGTTGAAATTTCCGAAAGAATAATATATAATATATACAGAGGCATTATGCCGCCGCCAATCAAACCTGAAAGGAATTTTTATACATGAGCAAAACAGCGCGTTTTTTTGAGGGATTAAAAGAAAAAAAGGTCGCTTTTATCGGAACCGGAGTAAGTCATAACGAGCTTATTCGCCTTTTCCTCTCTAAGGGGATAGACGTTACGATTTTGGACCGCAAGCCGGCGGAATCATACGACAAAGAGCTTATAAAAAGCCTTAGCGGCGCAAAATTCATCACCGGCGACGGCTATCTCGACTCGCTTGAAAGTTTCGACGTCGTATACCGCACCCCGGGAATGTATTACAACCACCCCCGCCTCATCGAAGCGAGGGAGCGCGGCGTGGTCGTCACCAGCGAGATGGAGAGCTTTTTCGAGCTTTGCCCCTGCCGAATCTTCGCGGTCACCGGCTCTGACGGCAAGACCACCACTACCACCCTCATCTCGGAATTTTTAAAGGCCGAGGGGTATACCGTCTGGCTCGGGGGGAATATCGGAAAGGCGCTTCTGCCGCGGATCGAGAGCATCTCGGAGGACGACTACGCGGTAGTCGAGCTTTCAAGCTTCCAGCTCATCTCGATGCGCCAAAGCCCCGACGTCGCGGTCATAACCAACATAACCCCGAACCACCTCGACGTTCACGGAACTATGGACGAATACGTCGCCGCGAAGTGCAACATTCTGGACCACCAGAGCGCCTTCTCTAAGGCGGTTTTGAATCTTGACAACGAGGGGACCCGCGCCCTTAAAGACCGCGTTCGCGGAAGCCTTAATATGTTCTCCCGAAAAGAAAAGCCGGCCGTCGGCGCATATCTCGACTCTAACCGCAACCTCTGCTACTGCGACGGCAGAAAATCGGTTAAGATAATCTCCGCAAGCGAAATAAGGCTTCCCGGCGAGCACAACATCGAAAACTATCTCGCCGCCATATGCACCGTCTGGGGCGACGTTTCGGTCGAATCCATCTGCAAGGTCGCAAGAAGCTTCGGAGGGGTAGAGCACCGCATCGAATTTGTCCGCGAGCTTGACGGCGTAAAGTATTACAACGACTCGATAGCCTCGAGCCCGACGAGGGTCATCGCGGGGCTGCGGTCCTTCAACAGAAAGATAATCGTCATCGCCGGCGGATACGACAAAAAGATACCGTTTGAGCCGCTCGCCGGGCCGGTCAACGAATTTGTAAAAGTTTTGATACTTATGGGCGCGACCGCCGAAAAGATAGAAAAGGCGGTCACCGACACCCCGCTTTATAACCCCGAAGAGCTTAAGATACTTCACGCCGGGTCGATGGCCGAGGCGGTGTCTTTGGCAAGAAAAGAGGCCAAAGCCGGGGATATAGTCTCGCTTTCGCCGGCTTGCGCGTCGTTCGACCTTTACCCCAATTTCGAGGCGCGCGGGCGCGACTTTAAGGCGAAGGTCAACGCGCTAAGATGATAAGGCTGCTCGGCTCGCTCGAGGGGGTAAACCTCAAAGAAAGCCACGTTTCCCGGGTCATTCGCTCGCATTTCGCGGCATACGGCTCGGGGTACGACTTCTGCCGGTTCTACGAAATCTGCGGAAGAAAGCGGATAGGCGTTATTTCCGTCTTCAACGGCGGGGCGGCGGTCGGGCTTTGCGAGGGCGCGGCCCCGGCCTTCGGCGCCAAGCGGGAGATCGCCGAATTTATCGGCTTTTGCTCGCCCGAATTTGTCGAAATATCGCCGGAGCTTGCACTGAATCGCGGCTTTTCGGGCTATTCGCCGATAGAGCGCAGCTTTTTTGAAGTCCCGCCCGGCGATTCGGCCGAGGGGCTTATCTATCCCGAGCCGGCGGTGGCATTTGAGACCGCTTTCGGCGAAAACGACAGCTTTGCCCTTTGGCTTACCGACACGCTTCGGCGGCAGAATCTCGGGCTTTCAAGGCTTTTGGGCTATGAAAGCTCGGTGCTGACTGTAAGGTTTATCGACGGCGGCGCGGCCTATATCGCGGACGTCGCGACCCCTTTTGAAGATCGCGGAAAGGGCTATGCGCGAACCCTTTTGGCGAAAGCTGCCCGCCTTTTGGCGGAAGAAGGGGCTTTTGCCTATCTTTCGGCGAACGAGGAGACCGCAGGGTTTTACGAGTCGCTGGGGTATAAGAAGATTTTTTGCGACCGCGCCTTTAAAATCAAAGAAAAATTATAAAAAAAACAGGATATCGGAGAGAAAAATGACGGAATTTTTTAAAATCGACCCAAAACTTAAAGAGCTTGCCGAAAGGGCGGAGGCGGCCTGCGCCGGGCAGTTCGCCGAGATAGACTCGATAGCCGCGTATAACGGCGAAAAGGTTCTTTCGGCGTTCATCAAAAACAAGGTTTCGGAGCCGCATCTTCACGGAACGACCGGCTACGGCTACGACGACCTCGGAAGAGAGGCGCTCGACCGCGTTTACGCCGACGCTTTCGGGGCGGAGGACGCGCTCGTGAGGTTCAATTTTGTGAACGGAACGCACACCATTTCGACCGCGCTTTACGGGATCCTTCGACCCAAAGACAGGCTTTTGATGTGCACCGGCGCGCCTTACGACACCCTTGAAGAGATAGTCGGCAAGCGGGGGAAACCGGGGAACGGCTCGCTTAAAGACTATGGGATAGAGTATGAAGAAGTCGGGCTTTTGCCGAACGGCATGCCCGACCTTGAGCGGATAGCCGAGAGGGCGAGGGGCGCTAAAATAGCCTATATCCAGCGCTCGCGGGGGTATTCGACCAGACCGTCCTATTCGGTAGCGGACATCAAAAAAATCGTCGAAGCGATACGCTCGGCGGACAAAAACGCGATCATCATGGTCGACAACTGCTACGGAGAGTTTGTCGAGAGAATCGAGCCGACGGACGTCGGCGCGGATATAATGATGGGCTCGCTTATTAAAAACCCGGGCGGGGGAATAGCCTCGACCGGCGGATATATCGCCGGAAGAAAGGACCTTATCGAGCTTTGCGCCTATCGCCTTACCTGCGTCGGAATGGGCAAAGAAATCGGCGCGACCCTCCACCAAAACCGCGAGATGTTTATGGGCTTCTTCCTTGCGCCGCAGACCGTCGCGAACGCGGTTAAAACCTCGGTGTTCGCGTGTCGGCTCTTCAATATGCTCGGCTATGAGACTTTGCCCAAATCCGGCGAGCCGAGGGCGGATATAATCGCCTCGATTCTTTTGAAAAACGAGGCGGCGCTCTGCTCGTTCATAAGGGGGATCCAGCACGGCTCCCCGATAGACAGCTTCGCCGCGCCCGAGCCGGCGGATATGCCCGGGTACGATTCAAAGGTCATCATGGCCGCCGGGGCGTTTACTATGGGCGCTTCGATAGAGCTTTCGGCCGACGCGCCTATCCGCGAGCCTTTTGCCGCCTGGCTTCAGGGCGGGCTTACATACCCGACAGGCAGGCTCGGGATAATTTTGGCGGCGCAGAATATGCTCGACGAAAAAACAATATCTCTTTGAGGAGGATCTATTATGGCAGACGCTTACAAGGTTTCGCTATCGCAGCTCGTCGACGAGCTTAAGCTCGAGGTTGTATACAGCCCGGGCGACCTTAAGGACATCTACATCTACAACAACGACATCAACCGCCCCGCGCTTCAGCTTGCGGGGTTCTACGAATACTTCAACACCGAAAAGGTCCAGTCCTGCGGGAACACCGAGTTCGCCTATCTTAAAGGGCTCGAGTCCGAAGTCAGGGCCGAGCGGCTCGACAGGCTTTTTTCCTATAAATTCCCGGCGCTGATAGTCTGTCTGAACCACGACATCTTTCCCGAGATGCTCTCTTCGGCGAAAAAATACGGCGTTCCGCTTTTAAGGACGGAACTCGGCTCCTCCGAGCTTTTGGCGAGGGGTATCGCATATTTGAACGTCGAGCTTGCGCAGAGGATCACCCGCCACGGCGTTCTCATCGAGATTTACGGCGAGGGCGTTCTTATAGTCGGAGAGAGCGGCGTAGGTAAATCCGAGACCGCGATAGAGCTCGTCAAGCGCGGGCACAGGCTTGTCGCAGACGACGCCGTCGAGATCAAAAAGGTATCGGCGATATCCCTTGTCGGCTCGTCGCCCGAAAATATCCGCCACTTTATCGAGCTTAGGGGCATCGGAATAGTAAACGTCCGCAGACTTTACGGCATGGGCTCGATCAAAAACACCGAGAGGATAGACCTTGTAGTCAAGCTTGAACCCTGGGACCCGGACCGCTTCTACGACAGAATGGGAGTGGATAACGAATACACCAGCATACTCGGTGTAAAGGTCCCGAGCATTACAATACCGGTAAAGCCGGGGCGCAACCTTGCGGTCATTCTTGAGGTCGCGGCGATGAACAACCGCGAGAAAAAGATGGGCTACAACGCCGCGCAGGAGCTTTTGGGCAACCTCGGGCTTGAGATGGAATCGAACGAAACCGTCTCGAATTGGAAGGATTTTTGACAAAAAGGGGATAAAAAATTGCTTATCGAAGCGGATCTTCACACCCACACCGTCGCCTCGACCCACGGATTTTCGACAATAACCGAAAACTGCGTGAGGGCGAAGGAATCAGGCGTAAAGTGTTTGGCCATGACAGACCACGGCCCCGCGATGCCCGATTCGCCCCATATCTGGCACTTCGGAAATATGCGGGTTCTGCCGCGAAAAATTCTGGGCGTAACGGTATTGAAGGGCGTCGAGGCGAATATTATCGACTATGACGGCGGCCTCGACGTCTGCGACGGCTCGCCCTATAAATTCGAGTTTGTCGTCGCCTCGTATCACCGCTACTACTTTGAAAACTTTGAGCGGCAGAGCGAAGAGACCGTCACAAAGGGCTATTTGAAGCTGCTTGAAAACCCCTCGGTCGATATGATCGGCCACCCGACCACCAAGCATTTTCCGGTCGATTGGCGGGTTTTGGTTTCGGCGGCGAAAGAGGCCGGGGTTCTTTTAGAGCTCAACGAAAGCTCGATCAGAGACGGCAAAAGCCCGAAAGAAACGGTCGTCGAGATGCTTTTAGAATGTAAAAAACAGCGCTGCCCGATAGCCGTGAACACCGATTCTCACTTTTGGGGGACTATCGCCGAGACCCCGATTTCGGAGCAAATTCTTCAAGAGCTCGGCTTTCCGCGGGGGCTTATCGCCAACGCCGACTGGGCGGAGCTTAGAGAGAGGATTTTAAAAAGGCGCCCCTGTCTCGACATATAATTTTTTACTGAAAGGACGATAATATGACCTTTCGCGATAAATTGAAAGAGGCCGAAGCCTTTGCCGAAGAGCGAGGCTGCAAGCTTCTTTATAACGAGCCGCTGGGGCCGCACACCTCCGTCAAAACCGGCGGAAAATGCGACCTTGCGGTAATCTCTCCGAGCGCCGAGGTTTCGGCCGAGGTGTTCAATAAGTGTAAAGCTATTGGGCTTTACTCTATGGTCATGGGCAACGGCTCGAACTGCCTTTTTTCGGACGACGGATTTAGGGGAGCGGTGATAATCCCCGCGCCGAAAAGCGGAAAAATCTCGATTGAAGGAAACATCATAACCGCCTCGGCGGGGGTCCAGCTTTCGGCGGTATGCGCCTTTGCGCAGGAACATTCTCTTAGCGGACTCGAGTTTGCCTACGGGATACCCGGGACGGTCGGCGGGGCGGTTTATATGAACGCCGGGGCATATGGCGGCGAGATAAAACAGGTCGTAAAAAGCGTCGCCGCGATGGGAACGGATGGCAAGCTTATTGCCTTTACAGGCGACGAGCTCGGCCTCGGATATCGAACCAGCAGATTCGAGCGCAGCGGGGAGATAATAATTTCCGCGTCGTTCGAGCTTATAGAGGGAGACAAGGAAAAAATCGCCGAAAAAATGGGGGAGCTTATATCGAGAAGGCGGGCCCGCCAGCCGCTCGAATATCCATCCTTCGGCTCGGCGTTTAAAAGGCCGGAGGGGACCTATGCCGGCCTTGTAATCGAGCAGAGCGGCCTTAAGGGGAAGACGGTCGGCAGGGCGCAGATAAGCCCTAAACACGCGAATTTTATAATAAATCTCGGCGGGTGCAGCTCGGCCGACATCACCGAGCTTATAGAGCTCACCCAAAAAACAGTCAAGGAAAATACCGGCTTTGATTTAGAGCCGGAGGTTAGGCTTATACCGGCCGAACCTTAAGCCGAAGGAGCTGAAAATATGAAAATCGTTATCGTAACGGGAATGTCCGGCGCGGGGAAATCCACCGCGCTTAACGTTTTTGAGGACCTCGACTACTATTGCATAGACAATATGCCGCCCGAGCTTCTTTCAAGCTTCGCCGAGCTTATAAGAAACTCCGTCCCGAAGACGGATAGGCTTTGCTTCGCCGTCGATATTCGATCCGGAGAGCTTTTCTCGAAGTTCCGCGAGAGCGTAGAGGCTTTGCGAGCCTCGGGGATAGACGTTAAAATCGTTTTCGTCGACTGCGACGACGCGATACTCATAAACAGATACAAAGAAACCCGAAGAAGGCACCCCCTTGAAGAAGAAGCCTCGGGCAACATTCTTCGGGCGATAGATATGGAGCGAAAAGAGCTTGCCGACGCCCGCGATATGGCGGATATCTACCTCGATTCCTCGAGCGCCTCGACCACTTCTTTCAGCAGAAGGCTAAGGTCGCTTTTCGAGGGCGAAGACAGCAGCATGATAATAAACGTCGTATCGTTCGGGTATATGTTCGGCCTCCCGAAAGACGCCGACCTCGTATTCGACGTAAGATGCCTTAAAAATCCGTTCTACGTCCCCGAGCTTAGAACAAAAACCGGCCTCGACGACGAGGTTTACGACTATGTTTTCTCTCGGCCGGAATCAAATGAACTCTACGGAAAAATTCACGACCTCGTCGACTTTTTGATCCCGATGTTTATAAAAGAGGGCAAGGCGAGGCTTGTCATCGCGTTCGGCTGCACCGGCGGAAAGCACCGCAGCGTAAGCTTCGCAAGAAGGCTTTCCGATGAGCTTTGCAGCGAGGGCTACGACGCCCGGGCGGAGCACAGGTGCGCGGACAAATGAGCTCGGTCGGTACTTTTTCCGGAAAGGCCAAGGCCGAGGCCGCGGGGAATATAAGCGGAAGAAAAAAATGCTCGGCCTGCCTCGGCGGAATGATACTTTTTTGCCGAAGTCTCGGCGCGGGCGAAATTCTTTTTCAGACCGAAAACCGCGACGTCAGAGACCTTTTTTTGAAGCTCTCTTCCCATATCGCCGGCGAGGGCGCAGTTTCGGTATCGAAGCGCGAGCGCAGGACCCTGCCGAAGCTCTATCTTCTTAAAATCAAGGGCGAGGAGAACGTCTCTAAGATATTGAACGAGGCGGGGATAGCCCTTTCGGGCGGGGAGCGAAGCCTTTTATGGGCCAAGCTTCCGGGGGATAAAAACCTCGGCTCTTTCGCGGCGGGCGTTTTTTTGGCCTGCGGGAGCGTCGTCGCGCCCGAAAAAAGCTATCATCTCGAATTTGTCGCCCCGCACGAAAGACTTATGCGGGAGCTTTGCGGGCTGTTTGAAGAGCGGCTCGGCGTTTGCGGAAGGATAACCGCAAGGGGGCGGGCGAGCGTTCTGTATTTTAAAGAAAGCGAGCAGATAGAAGACCTTTTGACCTTTATCGGCGCGCCGAGATCGAGCCTTGAGCTTATGAACGTTAAAATTTATAAAGACATCAGAAACCGCGCCAACCGCGCGACGAACTGCGACACCGCAAACCTTGGGAAGCAGAACCGCTCGGCGAGGATTCAGATAGAGGCGATAGAAAAGCTTAGGGCCGAGGGCGGGCTTTCAAGGCTTCCGGACGAGCTTAAAGAGCTTTGCGAACTTAGGCTTAAATACCCCGAGGCCAGCCTTTCGGAGCTTAGCGGGCTTACCGTCCCGCCGGTTTCGCGCTCGGGGATAAACCACCGCTTCGCTCGGATTCTCGAGCTTGCCGGAAAGAAGGAAACCGAATGAAAGATTTTGTCCATCTTCATGTTCACAGCGAATATTCTCTTTTAGACGGCGCCTGCCGGATAAAGCGGCTTGTTTCGCGGGCGAAAGAGCTCGGAATGAGCGCGGTCGCCGTCACCGACCACGGAAACGTCTATGCCGCGATAGAATTTTACAACGAATGTAAAGCCCAAGGGATAAAGCCGATAATCGGCTGCGAGGTATACGTCGCCCCAAGAACGAGGTTCGACAAGGCCGGAAAGCAGGACCTTTCGCCCTATCACCTAATTCTTTTGTGCAAGAACGAGTCCGGCTACAAAAACCTCTGCAAGCTTGTTTCGGCCTCTTATACCGAGGGGTTTTATTCAAAGCCGAGGATAGACTTCGAGCTTTTGTCCGCCCACTCCGAGGGGCTGGTCTGTATGTCCGCCTGTTTGGCGGGAGAGGTCGCGAGAAAGCTTTTAAACAACGACTATGACGGCGCGAAGGAGACCGCCGAGAGATATAAGGCCCTTTTCGGCGAGGACTACTACATCGAAGTCCAGGACCACGGACTTAGAGAGCAGCGGGATATTCTGCCCTATCAGTATCGCCTTGCGGACGAGCTTAAAATCAAGCTCTGCGCGACAAACGATTGCCACTATATCGACCGCGCCGACGCCAAGGCGCAGAAGATTTTAATGTGCATCGCGACTAACACTACGGTAAGCGACCCGGACGCGATGACCTTTGAAACCGAGGAGTTTTGGTTTAAATCCGGCGAGGATATGGCGAAGCTTTTTATAAAAAGGCCGGACGCGGTATCAAACACCGCCGAGATCGCCAAAAAATGCAATCTCGACTTCGAGTTCGGGGTCACAAAGCTGCCCGGGTTCTCGATAGAAGGGGTCGAGGACAACGAGGCGTATTTGAGAGAGCTCTGCGAAAAGGGGCTTTATGAAAGATACGGCGAAAATCCGCCAAAGGGCGCGAAAGAGCGGCTTGAATACGAGCTTTCGATAATCTCGAAGATGGGGTTCGTAAACTACTATCTCATCGTCTGGGATTTTATTCATTATGCGAAGTCCGCGGGGATACCGGTCGGCCCGGGAAGGGGCTCCGGCGCGGGAAGCCTTGCGGCGTATTGCATAGGCATAACCGGCGTCGACCCGCTTAAATACAACCTTTTGTTTGAGAGATTTCTGAACCCCGAGAGGGTCTCCATGCCGGATTTCGACATCGACTTTTGCGTAGAGCGCCGGCAGGAGGTCATAGACTACGTCAAGCGCCGCTACGGGACCGACCACGTCGCGCAGATTATAACCTTCGGGACTATGGCCGCGAAGAACGCCGTTCGCGACGTCGCCCGGGCGACGGATATTTCATACGGCCTGGCGGACAGGGTCGCGAAGGCGGTGCCCTTCGGGGCGACCTTGAAGCAGGCGTTAGAGACAAGCCGCGACTTTAAAGAGCTTTACGACTCCGACCCGAAGATTCGCGAGCTTATCAACACCGCTATGCAGGTCGAGGGTATGCCCCGGCACGCCTCTACCCACGCGGCGGGAGTGGTTATAACCGACGGCCCGGTCAGCGACTATGTTCCTCTTCAGACCAACGACGGCCAGCTCGTGACCCAATACACGATGACTGTTTTAGAGAGCCTCGGCCTTTTGAAGATAGACTTTTTGGGGCTGCGCAACCTTACGGTCATCCGCGACGCGCAGAACAGGATAAACAAAACCGTCCCGGGGTTCGACATCGAAAAGATCCCCTACGACGACGCCGGGGTTTATAAAATGCTCTCTAAAGGCGACACTTCGGGGGTCTTCCAGTTTGAATCCGGCGGCATGACCTCGACGATAATGCGGCTCGTCCCGCGGAATCTTGAAGACCTTATCGCGGTTATCGCGCTTTACCGCCCCGGGCCGATGGATTCTATACCGACCTATATCCGAAACAGGCACAACCCCGGGCTTATAACCTATAAGACCCCGCTTTTGAAGCCTATTCTCGACGTTACCTACGGCTGCATCGTCTATCAGGAGCAGGTTATGCAGATATTCCGCGAGCTCGCGGGGTATTCCTACGGCAGGGCGGACGTCGTTCGCCGGGCTATGGCGAAGAAAAAGCTAAAGGCCCTCGAGGCCGAGCGAAAGGCGTTTATCTTCGGAGACGAGACCACAAAGGGCTGCGTTAAAAACGGCGTCCCCGAAAGCGTTGCGAACGAGCTTTTCGACGATATGCTCTCCTTCGCCTCATACGCATTCAATAAATCCCACGCCGCGGCCTACGCCACGGTGGCGTATCAGACCGCATATTTAAAGCTTCACTACTTTAAAGAATATATGGCCGCGCTTTTGACCAGCGTTCTTGACAGCTTTTCGATGATAACCGAATACGCCGAGGAATGTGAATCGAAAGGGGTAAAAATTCTGGGGCCGGATATAAACCTTAGCGGAGAGGGCTTTACCGAAACCGAGGGCGGGATACGCTTCGGGCTTTTGGCGATAAAAAGCCTCGGAAAGGGCGCGATAGACGCCGCCATAAGCGAAAGAGAGAGCGGCGGGCACTTTGTTTCGCTCTTCGATTTTATATCGAGAATGTACGGAAAAGAGATCAATTCAAGGGCGGTAGAGGCGCTGATAATGTCCGGCGCGTTCGATTCTTTCAAGACGAATCGGCGCGAAATGCTTGAAAGCTACGACCTTTTGATGTCTGCGGTGGCGGATTCAAAGAGGGACGGAATAGAGGGGCAGCTCGACCTTTTCGGCGACGGCCCGGGCGAGGGCGGCGAGCCGGAGATCAAGCCGGCAGAGGAATATTCGCTGCCCGAGCTTCTTGAAATGGAGAAGGAAACGATAGGGATATACGTTTCGGGCCACCCGCTTTCGGAGTATTCCGGCTGGCTTTACGCCGCGGGAATGACCACCGCGAAGAGAATAATCGACGGCGCTTCGTACAGTCCGCCGGAATATAGGGACGGCCAAAACGTTGCGATAATCGGGATTTTGAGAAGCAAAAAGATGATAACCGCAAAAAACGGAAAGCAGATGTGCTTTTTGGGAATGGAAGACATTTCGGGGGAGATCGAGACTATTATTTTCCCGAACGTATACGAAAAGGCGAGGGGGATATTGCAGGCGGAAGCGAGGCTTTTTATCGAGGGGAAGCTTTCTTTTAAAGACGAAGAAGACCCGAAGATACTCGCGGATACGGTAATGCCGATAGAGGATAAGATCAAAGAGCTTTCAAAAAAATCGCTCTGCGTAAGGCTTTCCTCCGGCGACCGAGAGGGCGCGGCCGCGATAAAAGATTTCGCGATGAAACATTCCGGCCCCGCGCCGCTCAGAATCTATATCGAAGACCTTAAAAAGCTTACCGCGCTTAAGGGAGCGGAGGGGATAGCCCTTGACGGCAAGGCCCTTTCGGAGCTTTTAAAGCGCTTCGGGCAGCAAAACGTAAGGCTTAAATAATTTTCATTTTAATATTCGGAGGTAATCGAAATGAAAAAAAGTTTTAAAATTTTTACGGCGATACTCGCGGCGATTCTGGTTTTGACCGGCTGCGAGAACACCACCATCAAGGCGAAGTACGGCGACGTGAGAAAGAGCTTTAACGATCTTTCAATCCCCGCGCTTTCGCTCAACGAAGCCAAAGGCGGCGGCGAGACTGTTGAAATCCCCGCGAGCGAGGCGGTTTTGGCCGGCGGGGCGAGGCTTTCGGGGAGCATGATAACCGGCATGAACGCCGAGGGCGACTCGATAACCTATAAGGTCGAGATCCCCGAAGAGGGGTTCTATGACCTCTCGTTCGAGCAGAAAGGCGACGGAAACAGAGTCAACTACGTCGCAGTCAACGGCTTTAAGATTGCGGACATCACCCCGGAGGACGGAGTCGCGAAATTCGTCAGACTGAACAAGGGCGAGAACAGCATAAAACTCACCCCGAACTGGGGCTGGGTAGACTTCGGAACGCTCACCGTCTCGCCGACGGAGTTCGACTATAAAAACGTCTACAACGTCACGGCGGGGCTCTCTAACCCGAACGCCGACGAGCACACGAAGATGCTCTATAAATTCCTCTGCGATATCTACGGAAAATACACCCTTTCGGGGCAATACGCCGAAAAGGGCCGCGAATCGAACGAATACAACGCGATTATGACCGAGACCGGCGAGAGTTTTGCGGTACTCGGGCTGGATATGACCGGCTATACCCCGCTTTCGGTCGAGATGGGAACGACCTCTAACGCGGTCGAATACGCCCATGACTGGTATTACAACGCCGGCGGAATCGTGCAGTTCTGCTGGCACTGGATCGCGCCGAAATCGTTTATCGACTACGGAAGAATGTGGTGGGAAGGTTACAGCTCCGACGCGGTCACGATGGACCTTGCGGCGATAATGAACGGCGAGGACGAAGAGGGCTACGAGAAGCTTATGAAGGACATAGACGCGATCGCAGAGCAGCTTAAGCGGCTTCAGGAGGACGGCGTGCCGGTCTTGTGGCGGCCGCTTCATGAAGGCTCGGGCGGCTGGTTCTGGTGGGGCGAGAGCGGCCCGGAGGCTTATAAAGCGCTTTGGAGAACGATGTACGACAAGCTCACCAACGAGCACGGGCTGACCAACCTTATCTGGCTTTGGAACGGCCAGGACGCGGACTGGTACCCCGGCGACGACGTGGTCGACATTGTGGGCTGGGATATCTACCCCGGTCAGCATGAATACGGAAGCTATTCGTCGACTTTCGAGAAGTGCGCCGAGTGTTCGGGCGAAAACAAGCTTATTGCGCTTTCGGAAAACGGCTGCGTTATGGACCCGGATATGGTTTATAACGACAACGCGAGGTGGCTGCTTTGGGGGAC
Source organism: uncultured Clostridia bacterium (assembly GCA_947627005.1). Taxonomy (GTDB): domain Bacteria; phylum Bacillota; class Clostridia; order Oscillospirales; family Ruminococcaceae; genus Faeciplasma. The sequence goes on along the minus strand of CANQUJ010000016.1, from coordinate 10,810 downwards.
GTGGAGCGGCGAGTTTTGCGTAGGCGAGAGCGGCGGCTACACCGAATTTTACACCGAAAAATATATACTCAAGAAGGCCTACGAGAGCGAATACACGCTCACGCTCGACGAGCTGCCGAATTTGAGAAAATATCCGCTCGAATAGGGGCGCGAGGTTGTTAAGGGCGCTTTAGCTAAAAGTTTTCGGTCAAGCCTTTTCCAAAAGGCTTGCGGAAATCCAAAGGGCGGCGCCCTTTGGTCGCGCTCCGCAGAGCGCGAAAACTCTTGCGAAGCGAAACGCAGGACGGGGAGCGAAAACAATCCGGTGAATTGTTTTCGTGTGGGGAGACCCTCGTCGGGGGTCTCCCCGATTTTCGAGCGCAAGCGAGAAAATTTTAAGGCTTGCAGCTCCTGTCGGAGCCGGGGATTAAAGCGAAAAACCCGACGTTATGGTGCGCGACTGCTCTCGCAGCCGCGAATTAAAAGGGGACGCTCTCTCTTGCAGAGCGTCCCCTCTTCCAAAAACAGTCCGCCGGACTGTTTTTGAAACATGCACGCCGGTTTTGTCCAAGAGGACGAGCAGGGCGGGCATATATGCCCGCGAAGTCCGATTGGCTACAAAACCGGCTTGCATTGCACCCCTTGCAGGGCGCCTTCGTTTCGGGCTTTCGCAGCCTGCGGGCTGCGACAAGGGGGCGCTGCCCCCTCGACCCCCGCAAGCCTTTTGAAAAAGGCTTGACCGAAAACTTTCGGTTTTGCTAAAATCGCTCCCCGCTAATTTTTCCCTATTTACAAATTACATTAAATATGCTATAATGCCTTTACGGAGGTGTTTTGTATGGACATACTGATGGCCGTCGCTTGGGGATTCGTCCTTATAGCCGGCATTGTGATCGAAGTCATAACCGTTCAGTTCGTCTCGATCTGGTTCGCTTGCGGGTCGCTCGTTTCGCTTATTCTGGCGGGCTTGGGCGCGCCGCGCTGGGCGCAGCTTTCGGTGTTCATCGCGGTTTCCGCAATCCTTTTGATCCTCACCCGACCGATAGTCAAAAGGCTTCGCGGCGGATTCGTCAGAACCAACGCCGACCTTAATATCGGCAGGACCGCAATAGTCACCGAAGAGATCAAAAACGAATTTTCAAAGGGCAGGGCCACGATCGGCGGAGTTTCGTGGAAGGCCGTCAGCGAAGACGGGGCGGAGATCCCCGCCGGAGAGACGGTGGTAGTCAAAGAAATCGACGGCGCAAAGCTTATAGTCGCCAAGCGCCGAGATTAAATATTTAGGAGGTTATACATTATGCCGGTAATCATTTCAGTCATAGTTCTAATTCTTCTTGCGGTAGTTATCGCAAACTTCAAGATCGTTCCGCAGGCGCAGGTTTATGTGGTAGAGCGCCTCGGCGCCTTTAACCGCGAGCTTCACACCGGCCCGCATATGCTCTTCCCGTTTATCGACAAGATCGCGAAAAAGGTGTCGATCAAAGAGCAGGTCGCGGACTTTAAGCCCCAGCCGGTCATCACCAAGGATAACGTTACGATGCAGATCGACACCGTAGTGTTCTTCCAGATCACCGACGCCAAGCTTTATACCTACGGCGTAGAGCGCCCGATAGCCGCGATTGAAAACCTTACCGCGACCACTTTAAGAAACATCATCGGCGAGCTCGAGCTCGACGCGACCTTGACCTCGCGCGATACCATCAACGAAAAGATAACCATAATTCTCGACGAGGCGACCGACCGCTGGGGGATCAAAGTCAACCGCGTCGAGCTTAAAAACATCATCCCCCCGCGTGAGATTCAGGACGCGATGGAGAAGCAGATGAAGGCCGAGCGCGAACGCCGCGAGAAGATCCTTCAGGCCGAGGGCGACAAGAAGTCGCAGATACTCGTCGCCGAGGGCGAAAAGCAGTCGAAGATCCTTAAGGCGGAGGCCGACAAGCAGGCCGAGATCCTTAAGGCCGAGGCCGAGCGCGAGGCAACCGTTCTTCGCGCGAGCGCCGTTAAAGAGCAGAAGATTCTTGAAGCGCAGGGCGAGGCGGAGGCCATCGACGCGGTTCAGTCTGCTCTCGCAGAGAGCCTTAAAAAGCTCAACGAAGCCAACCCGAACCAGCAGGTTCTTGCGCTTAAAAGCCTCGAGGCCTTTGCAAAGGCCGCCGACGGCAAATCCACCAAGATCATCATTCCGAGCGAGATTCAGGGCTTTGCCGGCCTCGCCGCAGGGCTTAAAGAGATCATATCGAAGGAATAACGAGTTTGAGGTTCAAAGCTGTTATAAAGGCCGCTCCGAGAGGGGCGGTCTTTTTTGCAAAGATGGGCCGACTTTGAGGCGCGCAGCTCCTGCCGGAGCTGCGGATAAAAGAGACGCAAACCCGACGTTTAGGTGCGCAGCTCCTGCCGGAGCTGCGGGTTAAAGAGGCGAGAGCCCGACGTTGAGGTGCGCGACTGCTCTCGCAGCCGCGATTTTCGGGGGAACCCCCGGCGAGGGTTCCCCCACGCGAAAACTGTCCACAGGACAGATTTTCGCTCCCCTTCCTGCGCTATTTTTAGTAAGGGGATTTCGCGCTCTGCGGAGCGCGACGAGGGCTTCTCGCCCTCGACCTCGCCAACCTTTTGAAAAAGGTTGGATCGAAAACTTTTAGATGATCGAGAGTTAGAGGATAGAGGATAGAGGTTGGGCTTTGCGAATTTCTGCGATTTCGACACTCTATCTTCTAACCTCTATCTTCTGCCCTCTGATTTCTGCTTTCTGTTTTCTTTGCTTCCGTATCTGTCCGTTTTTCTCTCTTTACAAACCGCGAAAAACCTGCTATAATATCTATATATAGTTTTTTACGGAGACCGATATGAAAAGATGGACAGTTTCGCGGCCGGACGAGGCCGCGGTTAAAAGAATAAACGCCGGAACAGACCTCGGGCCGCTTCTTTCCGAGGTTATGGCCGCGAGAAAATATGAAGACCTTGAAAGCCTCGCCGAATTTTTTAACGGCGACGAGCTCTCCGACCCGTTTTTGCTCGCAGATATGCAAAACGCCGTCGAGGCGATAAATCAAGCCGTCGACTCGGGCGAGCTCATCTGCGTATACGGAGACTACGACTGCGACGGAATAACCTCTACTGCGGTTTTGGCGGGATATCTTGAAAGCATGGGCGCGGAGGTTATATGCAAGATTCCCGAGCGGGACGAGGGCTATGGCCTTAACACCGCCGCTGTTGAAGAGATGCGCGACTTGGGCGTTTCGCTTATAATCACCGTCGACAACGGCGTTACCGCGATTGAAGAGGCTAAGCTTATCGCAGAGCTCGGCCTTAAGCTTGTTATAACCGACCACCACCGCCCGACCGATATTCTGCCCGAGGCGTTGGCGATAGTCGACCCGCACAGAAAAGACTGCCCCTCTCCGTTTAAAGAGCTTTGCGGGGCCGGGGTGGTTTTAAAGCTTTGCGCCGCCCTTGACGGCGGCAGCTACGATATGGTCTGCGAGCAGTATCTCGACCTTGTCGCGGTCGCCACCATCGCCGACGTTATGCCGCTTATCGGCGAAAACAGAATAATCGTCTCGCGGGGGCTTAGGCTTTTAAAGAACACCGAAAACCTCGGCATGGCCGCGCTGGCCGAAAAAAGCGGCCTCTCGCTTGAAAATATAACCGCCTCGGGGGCGGCCTTTGGGCTTGTCCCGCGGATTAACGCCGCAAGCCGGTTCGGCTCGCCGCAGATTGCTTTGAATATGCTTCTTTCGGACGGACCGGAGGCCGAGGGCTTCGCCGAAGAGCTCGATCGCCTTAACTCGAAGAGAAAGACGGTCGAGGCGGCGGTGTTTTCGGAGATAAACGAGATCATAGACAAAGACCCGGCCGCGCTAAACGGCAGGATTCTTACAGTCGCCGGAAAGAACTGGCACAGGGGTATAATCGGCATAGTCGCGGCAAAGCTTATGGAGGCATACGAAAAGCCGGCGCTGGTAATCTCTATCGGCGACGACGGCGTCGCGTGCGGATCGGCGAGGTCGTTCGAGGGGTTCAACGTCTTCGCATGTTTTGACAGCTGCCGAGAGCTTCTGATAAAATACGGCGGGCACGAGCTTGCCGGCGGGCTTACCGTTTCGGAGGAGAATATCCCCGCTCTTAAAGATGCGATAGAAAAATACGCCCGCGAAAACGTCCCGGTTATGCCGAAGATGACCTTGTCGGCGGACAAGCTTTTGCGCGGAAGCGACATAACATTTGAAAACGCCGCCTCGCTCTCTAAGATCGAGCCTTTCGGCCGCCTTAACCCCGAGCCGATGTTCGCGATTTCCGGGGCGGAGATTGCGGCGGTTCACCCCATCAAAAACGGCGAATACACTAAGCTCGACCTCGTCTACGACGGCGTTCGCGCCTCGGCGATTATGTTCAGGGTCAAGACCGCGGATTTTCCGCTTTCGGCGGGGGATAAAATCGACCTTATGGCGAATATGAGCCCGAATGAATATAAAGGGATAAGAAGCGTTTCTTTAAGAGTCGCGGATTATCGGCTTCACGGCGCGAAGCAGGAGCCTTTTTTCGCGGCGAGGAGCGCCTATGAGGCGTTTATTAGGCGGGAGGACATAGACAAAGAGATTCTTAAAAAGGGCGACCCGCAGCGGGCCGAGCTCGTCGAGGTCTATAAATTCATAACCTCTTCAAAAACCCCGATAACCTACGAAAGCTTATACGCCCGCCTCGGCGGAAGGATCAACGCGTTTAAGCTTCAGATCATTTTGGACGCTTTTTGCGACGTCGGGCTTATCGGGCTTTCAAGGCAGACCGGGAGGATCACCCCGAAGACCCCGACCTCGCGGGCGGATCTGGATTCGAGCGAAACGCTTATTAAGCTTCGCGGACTTATTTAGGAGGCGGCATATATGGCAGAGCAGACTATCGAAACCTGCAACGAGACCTTTGAAAAGCTTATATCGCGCCTTGCCGAACTTGACAGGCACTATAATCTGAGCAAAATACGCTCGGCCTACGAATACGCAAAGCTTATGCACGAGGGGCAGAAGCGCGAATCGGGCGAGCCCTATATAACCCACCCGCTCGCCGTCGCGACGATTCTCGTCGACCTCGGAATGGACACCGACGCCGTCTGCGCGGCGCTTTTGCACGACGTTGTGGAAGACACCGAGGCCACCTATGACGACGTCAAAAAGAAATTCGGGGCGGACGTCGCGAACCTCGTCGACGGAGTTACGAAGCTGGATAAAATCAAGCTCGCTTCAAAAGAAGAGCAGCAGGCCGAGAACATAAGAAAAATCTTTCTTTCGATGGCGAAGGACATTAGGGTCATAATCATCAAGCTCGCGGATAGGCTTCACAATATGAGGACTTTGGGCTTCAGAAGCGGGGTCAAGCGGCGGGACGTCTCTTTGGAAACGATGTCGATCTTCGTCCCTTTGGCCAACAGGCTCGGTATCAGGCAGCTTAAGGAAGAGCTTGAAGACATTTCGTTTTCCTATCTCGACCCGTTCGCATATGCCGAGATAGAGCAGCTTCTTGAAAAGAGCAAAAAAGAGCGGGAAGACTTCATCGAAACCATTAAAACGAGGATAAAAAAGCGGCTTTCTTCGGATTTCGACCCGGTGCCGACAGTCGAGGGAAGAGTTAAAAGCGCCTACGGAATTTATAAAAAAATCTACGAGCAGGGCAAGACCTTCGACGAAATATACGACAAATACGCGGTAAGGGTCATCGTCAACACGGTGACCGAGTGTTACTACGTCCTCGGGATAATGCACGATATGTTCCAGCCGATACCGAACCGCTTTAAAGACTATATCTCTACCCCTAAAGCGAATATGTATCAAAGCCTTCACACCACCGTTATGGGGCGGGAGGGGATACCCTTCGAGGTCCAGATAAGGACTTGGGAGATGCACCACACCGCAGAGTTCGGGATCGCGGCGCACTGGAAATATAAAGAGGGCAGAAGCGGAAAATACAAGTTCGACGAGCGGTTAAACTGGGTCCGCCAAATCCTCGACACTCAAAAAGAGACAGACGACGCCGAGGATATAGTCCGCGCGATAAAAAACGACCTCGCGCCCGAAGACGTTTTCGCGATGACCCCGAAGGGCGACGTCATAACCCTGCCGCAGGGGGCGACCGTCATCGACTTCGCGTATGCGATTCATACGCAGGTCGGGCACAAGATGACCGGCGCGAAGGTGGATAAAAAGCTCGTTCCGTTCGACTATGTCATCAAAACCGGCGAGATAGTAGAGATAATAACCTCTAAAGACCCTGCCCACGGCCCGAAGCGCGACTGGCTGAACATCTGTCAGACCAACGAGGCGAAGGCGAAGATTCGCGCTTGGTTTAAAAAAGAGCGGCGGGAGGAGAATATAGTCGAGGGGAGAGAGGCCGTTTGGCGCGAGCTTAGGCGGAATCTTATCCATATTTCGGAGGAAGACCTGCCCGAGCTTATCGCGGTGGATATGAAGCACCACGGATGCGAGACTTTGGACGACTTTTACGCCGCCGTGGGCTACGGCGGGGTGGTTCTTTCAAAGATCATACCGCGGCTTAAAGAGGACTACGCGAAAAAATACGTCCAGCAGGAAAAGACCGACAGCTTTGAGTTTTCGCCCGCTTCCGACCGCTCCGGCACCGGCATTATAGTCGACGGGATTTCGGACTGCGTGGTAAAGCTTTCGCAGTGCTGCTCGCCGCTGCCCGGCGACGACATAATCGGCTTTATAACCCGGGGGCACGGCGTTTCGGTCCATAAAAAAGACTGCGTGAACTATCTTTCGCAGCGCGACTCCGAGCCGGAGCGCTGGATCCCGGTAAGATGGGCCGGGAAGCAGACCACCGCCTACTACAAGGTTGCGCTCGACGTTATCGGATACAACCGGATAGGCATCTTCGGCGACGTTTTGAACAGCCTTAGCGAGGCGAGGATCTCTACCCACGAGGCGACCGCGAGGGTTTTAAAAAACGGCAACTTTATGGGCTCGCTGACGATAAGCGTTGCCGGGACGACCGAGCTTGAGGGGGTTATAACCCGAATGAAGAAGATACCGGGCGTTCTTTCGGTCGAAAGGAGCGCAAAATGACCGTTACGCCGATTTATAATTTGGGGGATTTCGGCACTAACTGCTATATTCTCTCGGAGGGCGGGCACGCGGCCTTGGTCGACGCGCCATTCAGCGCGGATATGATCTCTCGGCGAGTCGATTCTTTGGGGATTATTCCCGAGAAGATCTTTCTTACCCACGGCCACTGCGACCACATCGAGGCGCTGAACGGCCTGGTCGAAAAATACGGATGCGAGGTTTATATCTCCGAGAAAGACCTGCCGATGCTCGCGGACAGCGGGCTTTGCCTTGCGGATTACTTCGGTTCGCCGTTTGAGCCTTTTTACGGCGCAAAGACCTTTTCGGACGGCGATACTATCGCCCTCGGCGGCGCGGAAATAAAGGTTATGGCCACCCCGGGGCACACCGCCGGGTCGGTCTCGTTTGTCGCGGAGGGGCTTATTTTTACCGGCGACACGCTTTTCGAGGGGACGGTCGGCCGAACCGACCTTGGGGGTGGAAGCTTTGAGCAGCTTATTCGATCGATAGAAAAAATCATGAAGACCCGGAAGAACAGGATAGTCTACGCCGGGCACGGCGCGCCGACCGACCTTAGAGCCGAGCTTAGGTTCAATCCGTATCTCGGCGGGCTGCGCGATTCGCTCGGCGAGGATTTTATTAAATAAAGCGAGATGATAAAATGACGGCGGTAATGATCGGGCAGAATTTCAAATACGAGATCGAAGCGGTTTTAAAGCTTTTCTTCCCGATTCGCAGCTTTAATTTTATATTTTTAAGAGACGGCGAGCCGCTGCCGGAGATTTCCGGCGACAGAATTGTTCTTTCGAGAAGAATATATTCCGGCTGCGCCGAGCTTTGCTCTTATGCCGAGATTTTCGGCGAGAGCGTTTCTTTAAAAAATATGTTGAGGGTCGACTCCCCGGACTTTGAACATTCCTGCGAGTTTTCGCTCTGCGAGCTGGCTTTCGATTCGCTAAGCCGCCTTACCGGGATAACCCCGGCTTGGGGGATACTTACCGGGGTGCGGCCGGTAAAGCTTATAAACAAGCTTAAGGCGGCCGGCCTTGGCGACCGCGAGATCGAAGAGCGGCTTAAGAAAAAATGCCGGGTATCGGATGAGAAAATAAAACTCGCGCTCGAAACCGCGAAGACGAGAGAAGGCACGGTCTCGGCCCTGCCGAAAAACGGCTTCAGCCTTTACGTTTCGATACCGTTCTGCCCCTCGCGATGCGCTTATTGCTCATTCGTCTCGCAGACGGTAGAGAGCTTTAAAAGGCTTATCCCCGAATACGCCGAAAAGCTTTGCGAAGAGATTTCGGTTACCGCAGAGCTTATATCCGGCCTCGGGCTTAGGCTTGATACCGTATATTTCGGCGGGGGAACGCCGACCTCTTTGGAGCCGCAGACCCTTGATATGATTATGAAAAAGATAGCTTCGAGCTTCGACCTTTCGGGAATAAGGGAATATACCGTAGAGGCCGGAAGGCCGGACACCGTCACCGAGGAAAAGCTTTATACCATCAAGCAAAACGGCGGGAACAGGGTCAGCGTCAACCCGCAGACCTTAAACCCCGCGGTATTGGAGGCTATCGGGAGAAAGCACACCGTAGAGCAGTTTTACGAGGCGTTCGCTCTTGCGAAAAAGGCGGGCTTTTCGGCGGTGAACGTCGATCTTATCGCGGGGCTGCCGAGGGACGGATTAGAGAGCTTTAAAGCCTCGCTGGACGGAGTTATTGCCCTCTCGCCCGAAAATATAACGGTCCACGCGCTTTCGGTAAAGCGCTCTTCCGACCTTATGCACGCCGAAAACTTCAAGCTCGGCTCGGCCGAGGCCGCAGAGATGACGGCGTATTCTTCGAGGGCGCTATTTAAGGCGGGATATCGGCCGTATTATCTCTATCGCCAGAAAAACCAGGCTGGAAACCAGGAAAACGTGGGCTGGGAGAAGGGCGGAACGGTAGGAATATACAACGTAAATATGATGGAGGACATTCAGACGGTAATCGCCGTCGGGGCGGGAGGATCGACCAAAACAGTCGCCGGAGAGGCGAAGATAGACAGATTTTACAACCCGAAGTATCCTCTCGAATACATAAAAAAGTTCGACGAAACGGTCATAGCCCGAAAAAAAGAGGCCGCGAAGAGGCTTTCGGAGATCATCAAAGAGGGGGACGGGAAATGAAGAAGAACGACGTCGTCGCCCTTGAGATCACCGGCATAACGAGCGAGGGCGCGGGGGTCGGAAGAGTCGACGGAACGGTGGTTTTTGTGCCGTTTTCGGCGGTCGGGGACTTTGCGGAGTGCAGGATATTAAAGGTCTGCAAAAGCTACGCCTACGCTAAGATAGAGCGGCTTATTTCGCCCTCCGGCGACCGAATCGAGCCGGGCTGCCCCGCATACGGAAGCTGCGGCGGCTGCGCGCTTAGGCATATTTCATACGAGGCCGAGCTTAGGGCGAAGGCGGGCTTTGTTAAAGACGCTTTTGCGCGGATCGGCGGGTTTGACGTTTCTCCCGAACCGATTATTTCTACCGGCGTTACCGAGCGCTGGCGCAACAAGGCGCAGCTGCCGGTCGCCGAGGGGCGGGGCGGCGCGGTCTGCGGGTTTTACTCTAAGAGGTCGCACAGGGTCGTGCCGACAGAAGATTGCAAGCTTGAGCCGAGCGTTTTTTCGGATATTTCCCGAGAAATAATCGGGTATCAGCGCGAAAAGGGGCTTCCATGCTATGACGAAGAGAGCGGGCGCGGCCTTTTAAGGCATATTTATCTCCGCCGGGGATTTCACACCGGCGAGATTGCGGTCTGTCTCGTAGTCTCAAAGCCGACCGGCGAATACGACGGCCTTGCGAAGAGGCTGGTCGAAAAGTTCCCGGACATCGCCGCGGTGACGCTTAACATCAACCCGAAAAAGACGAACGTTATTTTGGGCGAAAAAGATGAAATTTTATACGGAAACGGCGCGATTTGCGACGAAATCTGCGGGGTAAAGGTGGAAATTTCGCCGAAGAGCTTTTATCAGGTGAACACCGAGGCCGCCGAGGCGGTTTATCGAAAAGCGGCGGAATACGCCGATTTGAGGGGCGGCGAAACGCTTTTGGACTTATACTGCGGCGCGGGGACGATAGGGCTTTCGCTTGTGAAAGAGGCCGGGCGGCTTATAGGGGTCGAAGAAGTCGCCGAAGCGGTTATAAACGCTCGCAAAAACGCGGAACTCAACGGGATCGGCAACGCGGAATTTTTAGAGGGCGACGCCGGAAAGATCGCGCAAGAGCTTATCGAGCGGGGCGAGCGGCCGGACGTTATAACCGTCGACCCGCCGAGAAAGGGCTGCGACCGAACGGCGCTCGAAGCGATGATAAAAATGCGGCCGAAGAGGATAGTGATGATATCCTGCAACCCCGCCACCGCCGCAAGAGACGCAAGATATCTCTGCGACCGGGGCTACGCGCTCGCCCGCCTTTGCCCGGCGGATATGTTCCCCCGAACGGCGCATGTCGAGACGGTTGTTCAACTTTCCAAGGGAGAAATCCAGTCAAAGAAAATCAGGGTTGACTTCTCTCTGGAGGATATGGATATGTCCGGCTTCCAGAAAGGCGCGACCTATGGAGAGATCAAGGCTTATGTGAAAGAGCATACCGGGCTCACGGTTTCTTCCCTCTACATCGCGCAAGTGAAACAAAAGTGCGGGATTATTGAACGGGAGAATTATAATAAGCCCAAGTCAGAGAGCGCCAAGCAGCCCCAATGCCCGCCGGAGAAAGAAGCGGCGATTCG
>CANQUJ010000015.1 GCA_947627005.1 uncultured Clostridia bacterium | reverse complement strand
AAATTGTGAATATCCCGGCAAATGGAATGGTGAGATCGAACGCGTTGAAACCGTTGGCGACGTCACAATTACGGTAGACAGACTGTTCACGAAAATGTATGAGGACTGGTCGAGCGGGCATATTACGGAGTACAACTTTAAAATATTATCACAGAAGTATTAGGCAGAGCAACAAGAATTGATTGAGAGGATTGATAAACTCAAATCTGACCTTGCAGCCGAAAAGCAGCTACTGCCAACGCTGAAAAGTGGATTGCTTTAATCAAGCAATACTCCGAACCCACGGAGCTGACTGCCGAAATGCTCAACACGCTGATTGAAAAGATTGTTATTCATGAGGCAGTCAAAGATTCCGACGGCACCAGAACGCAAGAAATTGAAATATTTTACCGATTCGTAGATAAAATTGATTAAAACACATACGCACGTCTTTAAGTTTGTAAAACGGAGTTAGGGGGCGGGGTGCAAGCGACGCCGCGACAAAGAAATAAAGGTCTTGTTTGTCAGCATCGCTGCGTGCCCGCCTTCGGCGGTCTCCCTATTCGGGCGGAGCGGTTCAAATAGTATGAGCGAAGCGAATTCCTTTTTATAGGGGACGGCGGGAGGGAAAATTATAGGCTCTGATATAATTTAAGAGTGGCAAAATTGCCCTCGGCGCAGCCGAGTTCCTTTAGACAATGGAACGGCTGGCGGCTGCGATTTTACGACAGGAGCGCAACCTGCAGTTGCACAAACGAATAAAAAAGCGCACGTCAAGTGGTAGACCTTTCGGCCAGGCGGAGCTATAATATTATCAATGCATGGCCGTGCAAAATTATAGGAGGAAGTTTTATGAGTTTTGGCAAAAATTTGCAGCATCTTAGGCGCATATGCGGAGAAATCACGCAGGAGGCTCTTGCGGAAAAGCTCAAAGTCAGCCGACAGACCGTTTCAAAGTGGGAGCTTGACGAATCAACTCCCGAAATAGATAAAGCCATTGAGCTTTGCGGGCTGTTCAACTGTTCTCTTGACAATCTGTTTCGCGAGGAGATGGGCAGCTATGACGACGCGTACACGAATCTTCGAGTTGAGACTGTTCCGAGTTTTCGCTATGTAGCGCACGCGGTGATCAGCAAAGATCCCGAGGGCGACGCCATCGGCCGGGTGATTAACATCGCCCACGAAAACGGCGTGGACCACCCCCGGGTGATCGGGTGGGACTTCCCGTATGTTTCTTTGGAGCAGATAAATGTTTACCATATGCACGGTTATGTGGCCGCATGGATTCTGCCCGAAGGCTTAACGCCGAAAGGAGTTGAGATTTTGGAGCAGAAAGCTCACAAGTATGCCGCGATTCACATTCCCGAGCCTTTCAAAAATCCTTTTGTGATCATTCCCAACGCATATAAAACGCTGACTGAATATATGCGGGTCAACGGTTTAGAGCGCACGGACAAAGATGTGATCCCTTGCTTTGAAACCGACGGCGATACCATGGACGTGTATATTGCATGCGTATAGCTTTGCAGCTCGCCCCCTCCCCGCGGGAGGGGGCAGGGGGAGGGCGTCTAAAAATAGCATACCCCCGAACGAGCGGTTAGCGAGTTCGCGGGTATTCCTTTTATGCGCGGGTCGGCGGGCGGGAAGCATCTATTTTCGACTCTGTTCTGTCAAGCACTTAAAATTACCCTCGGCTTCGCCGAGTTCCTTTTTATAGAGGGCTTGGCGGCTTGGGATGGGTTGATCTCCTTTTAAGTTAGGTCGGTAGAACAAGCGGCACCTAAAATAACATTCGCGCTGCGAATCCCTTTCTCCTTGTCCCTCGCGCCTCGTTTTCTTTCGGCTCTCTTTTTCCTATTAACCCCTCCCCTCGAGGGGAGGGGTTGGGGGAGGGGTGCAAGCGACGCCCAAAGCTTTGTAATAAAGGCCTTTTTTGTCAGCGTCGCTGCGAGCCCGCCTTCGGCGGCCTCCCAACTCGGGCGGAGCGATTAGAAATAGCATACCCCCGAATGAGCGGGAGCGAGTTCGCGGGTATACCTTTTAGCGGGGACGGCGAGCGGGGATATGCCTTGCTTTTGATTTAACGCTATGTTTGACATAATGCCCCTCCCCACGGGAGGGGGCGGGGGGTGGGCGTCTAATAATAGCATCCCCTCGCAAGGCGAGGGGATACCTTTTAATCGGGGCAGTGGCGGGCGGGAACGCGCCCTTTTACCGTCGCTGCGAGCGCCTTGCCTTCTTTGGGCGCTCTGTTCCCTTTTATCCCCCTCCCCGCGGGAGGGGGCAGGGGGTGGGCGTTTTAAATAGTACGAGGCGAAGCCGAGTTCCTTTTAATCGGGGCGGCTGTGGGCGGGATTTCTTTGGATTTAACTCCGTCCGGCCGCTCAAAACGCCATTCGCGCAGCGAATACCTTTTTACAGAGTACAGCGGCTTTTTTGGGCGGGAAGCTACCCTTGACTTCTATCCAAAACATTGCGTGTGCGCCCAAAATAGCACTCGTCTCCGCCGGGCACCATTTAATCGTGGCGCAGTCGCGCGAACCCCCTCCCTGCGGGAGGGGGGCAGGGGGAGGGCGGCTAATAATAGTATCCCCTCGCAAAGCGAGGGGATACCTTTAAGCAATGGGTTGGCGGGCGGGAACGCACACTTAGCCATTTTACTTGGGTCGTCCGCTATGCTCCCCCTATTCCTCCCCCAACCACTCCAAATTCTTCCTAATAAACTCCGCGCGCTGCCTAACGCAGTCCGCGCTGCGGCGGGGGTCTTCGGGGGTGTTGAAAACGTAGTCTTTAAGCCGCTCGATGTTGGTCGAGGCGACGTGCAGCCGCGTGTCGCTCGAGGCGTAGTAGATGTAAACTTTTCCGTCCGGGGTTGCGATCGCACCGTTCGTGAAAACTACGTTAGAAACGTCGCCGACCCTCTCGCCGCCGAAGGGCGCGATAAGATACCCGCTCGGTTCGGCGATGACTTTCGCCGGGTCGTCAAGGGCGGTCGCAAAGGCGTAAATGACGTATCTAAGCCCCGCGGCGGTGTTTCTGACCCCGTGCGCGATGTGAATCCACCCCCTGTCGGTCTTGATCGGAACCGCGCCCGCGCCATTCTTCGACTCGGTGATGGTGTGGTATTTTCGTATCGAGGTCATTTTTTCTTCGTCGATGACCGCGTTCGTGATGTCTTCGCAAAGACCGAAGCCTATCCCTCCGCCGCTTCCGGTCTCGATAAAGTCGTCCATCGGGCGGGTGTAAAAGGCGTATTTTCCGCCTACAAATTCGGGGAGGAGGACGACGTTTCTCTGCTGCGGAGAGCGCAAAGTCTTAAGATTCGGCAGCCTCTCCCAGTTCTTAAGGTCTTTTGTGCGGACTATCCCCGCTGCCGCGGTCGCGGCCGAGAGATCGTTTGCGCTTTCGTCCTTCGATTCCGAGCAGAAAATTCCGTATATCCAGCCGTCTTCGTGCTTCGTAAGCCGCATGTCGTAAACGTTCGTCTCGTCGGGGTATAGGTCGGGAAGGATCACCGGCTCGTTCCAAAATCTGAAGCCGTCGACCGGACTTTCGGATTGCGCGACCGCAAAGAAGCTCTTTCTGTCGTTCCCCTCGACCCTCGCGACCAAGGTGTATTTCCCCTCAAATAGTATCGCCCCGCTGTTAAAAACCGCGTTGACCCCGAGTCTCTGCATCATATGCGGGTTGGTCTTCGGGTTGGGGTCGTATATCCAGAAGGGCGGGATATGCCCCCTCGTCAAAACAGGGTTCGTCCAGCGCTCGTAGATTCCGTTGTATCTGCTTTCGTCGACCGTGTTTTTCTTCGCGATAAGCGCCTCGTAGCGGTCGTTGATCTCTTTATAGGTCATTTTCTTTCGCCGTCCTTTTTATAATTTCCATACACATTCTTCCGTTGTGATAGGGGCATTTCCAGGGCTCGACTATCGGCTTTTCGGCGGGAACTCCGTTTTCGTCGACGCACCAGAACCACTCCGAGCCCTCGCGCCTGTCGGCAAGAACGTCGCGGATAAACCTCCACTGACTCAAATACGCCTCGCGGAATTTTTCGTCGCGGGTGTGTTGATAGGCGTTCATAAACCCGAGCAGCGCCTCGGCCTGAACCCACCATATCCTCGTCGTGTTGACTACGCCGTTCTCGCTCTCGTTGCAAAATCCGTGGTCGGTAAAGGCGGCCTCATAGGTCTTTTCCGCCATCTCCAAAAGAAGCGGGCGTATTCTTTTCGTGAGATTTTCGTCGCCGATGACGTCGAGCGTATGGTCCATAAGCCAAGAGGTCTCGATGTCGTGCCCGAAGCTGTGAAGGTCGATAAGCGTGTTGTAGTCAAGGTCGAAGAAGACCTCCTGCCGGCGTTTTTCACGGTTATAGATCTTGTTTTCAAAGACGTCGGCGATAAAGTAGAGCTTTTTAAGGACCTCATCGCTTCGGTCGGCTTCGTAAAGGCCGGTATAGCCCTCTAAAACATGCAAAAGCGTGTTCATCGTTCTTCCCGCTTCGACACCGTTTTCGCTCAATTTTTCGTTGCTTTCGGGCTTCCAGTCGGCGGTAAAGGCTTCAAGATACCCCTCGCCGTCGAAGCATTTTTCCTCGACGGTTTTAAAAAGCTCGTACGCCCGCGAAAGCGCCTCTTTTTTGCCGCTCGCGCGGTAATAGGCCGAAAGCGCATAGATCGCGAACGCCTGGTTATAGGTGTGCTTCGTGCCGTCAAAGACCGTTCCGTCTGGGTTTAAAGACCAATAGACCCCGCCGTTTTTCGGGTCGGTCATTCTTATAAGCTCGCGATAGGCGTGGTCCGCCTCGTCGATAAGGCTTTCGTCTTTAAGGAGCATATACGCCTCGGAGAAGAACCACAGTATCCTGCTGTTAAGAATACACCCGCGCTCGGCCGAAGGGTCCCGCTTAAGGTCGAACCCGACGTATCCGATATATCCGTTTTCGTCGCGAAGCCCCTTCCAGAAGGGGATAATCCGCCCCAAGAGCTCGCGCTTTACTTCATCAACCCAAGTTGCCATTTTGATCCTCCCGCGTCTTAAAAATTTCATTTTCATTATAGTTTCCTTAATAGTTAAAGTCAAGTAGCATGAGCGAATGTGTAAAGAAAATAAAGGTCAATAAAACAAAGCCCCAACCGCTTTACAAACCGGCGAAAAGGTGGTATACTGTATGAAAAATAATTTGGAGGCGTTTAAGATATGAAAATTTCGGAAGACATTCGCTATATCGGCGTAAACGACCATGAAATCGACCTTTTCGAG
This sequence comes from uncultured Clostridia bacterium, assembly GCA_947627005.1. GTDB lineage: Bacteria > Bacillota > Clostridia > Oscillospirales > Ruminococcaceae > Faeciplasma. Next base: position 42,158 of record CANQUJ010000015.1, on the reverse strand, counting down.
GGGCAGTATGTTGTCCCGAACGGCATGGCCTATAATTCCTACGCGATCATAGACTCTAAGACCGCGATCATGGACTCGGTCGACGTCCGCTTTTCTCACGAGTGGCTCGACAATGTTTCCGCCGCTCTCGGCGGCCGCAAGCCCGACTATCTCATAGTCCAGCATATGGAGCCCGATCACGCCGGAAGCGTTTCGACCTTTATGAACGTATACCCCGAGGCGAAGATAGTCGCTTCGGCAAAGGCTTTCGCGATGATGAAGCAGTTCTTCGGGACGGACTACCCCGACCGCAAAATCGCAGTCGGCGAGGGGGACACCCTCACCCTCGGCGAGCACACCCTAACCTTCGTCACCGCCCCGATGGTTCACTGGCCCGAGGTCATAGTCACCTACGATTCAAAGGATAAGGTCCTCTTCTCGGCCGACGGCTTCGGAAAGTTCGGCGCGAACGACGTCGAAGAGGAATGGGACTGCGAGGCGCGCAGATACTACATCGGCATAGTCGGAAAATACGGCGCGCAGGTTCAGAAGCTTCTTCAAAAGGCCGCGACTTTGGACATAAGCGTCATCTGCCCGACCCACGGCCCGGTTTTGAGCGAAAATCTTTCTCACTACATCAACCTCTACGACATCTGGTCTTCCTATCGCCCCGAATCCGAGGGGGTTATGATCGCCTACACCTCGGTCTACGGCCACACCAAAGAGGCTGTCCGGCTTTTGGCGGATAAGCTTACCGCCAAGGGCTGCCCGAAGGTGGTAGTCGCCGACCTCGCGAGAGAGGATATGGCCGAGGCTGTCGAGGACGCGTTCAGATATAACAAGCTCGTTTTGGCGACGACGACCTACAACGCCGAGATCTTTCCGTTTATGCGCGAGTTTATCAACCACCTGACCGAGCGCGGCTACCGCGACCGCACCGTCGCGCTGATGGAGAACGGCTCGTGGGCGCCCCTCGCCGCAAAGACTATGCTTTCTATGCTCGAGCCCTGCAAGAATATAAACTATGCAAAGACCACCGTAAAGATTCTCTCGGCCCTAAGCGACGAAAGCCGCGCCCAGATCGAAGAGCTCTCGGACGAGCTTTGCATGGACTACATCGCCCAGAGTGGCGAGACCGCCAACAAGCAGGATATGACCGCGCTGAATAAAATCGGCTACGGGCTTTATGTCGTGACCTCGAACGACGGCACCAAGGACAACGGCCTTATCGTCAACACCGTAAGCCAGCTTACCGACAACCCGCTGCGGGTCGCCGTGAGCATCAACAAAGCCAACTATTCGCACCACATAATCAAGCAGACCGGAAAGATGAACGTCTGCTGCCTTTCGGTCGACGCGCCCTATAAGGTGTTCGAGACTTTCGGCTTCCAAAGCGGCCGCGCGGTCGACAAATTCGCGGGCTGCGAGGTTCTGCGTTCCGACAACGGCCTCGTATTCCTTCCGAGATATATCAACGCGTTTATGTCGCTGAAGGTCGAGGATTATGTCGACCTCGGCACTCACGGAATGTTCATCTGCTCGGTCACCGAGGCGAGGGTGATCTCCGACGCCGAGACGATGACCTATTCTTATTACCACGAAAACGTCAAGCCCAAGCCCAAGACCGAGGGCAAAAAGGGCTGGGTCTGCAAGATCTGCGGCTATGTATACGAGGGCGACGAGCTTCCCGAAGACTTTGTCTGTCCGCTTTGCAAACACGGCGCCGCCGACTTCGAGCCGATAGAGTAAACCTAAAGAAAACCGCCCCGCTTTATTAAAGGCGGGGCAGTTTTTATCTGTTTTTTGCGCGGGGATAGGGCTGTTTGACGTCGGTAAGGCCGAGAATATAATCCACCGAAACGCCGTAAAATTTCGCAAGCTCGATAAGAAGCTGGATCGGTATCTGGTGATTTTCGTTTTCATATTGCGAATAGGTGTTTTGCTGAACATGAAGATACGCTGCTATAACCCTTTGGGGAATGTCGCGGTCTTCGCGGAGATCTTTTAAACGCATACGCGTCACCTGCTTTTGATTAGTATGCGCATATTATAAAATATCACGTTATGTGATATTGACTTTTATCTCGATTTGTGCTATAATAATCGCTGCGCGATTATTATTTTTTATTTTTATCGCCCTTTTGCTCCTCGGCTTCGCCGAGAACCGCAAAAGTTGGCGAATTATAGCAAAAGCCTTCGGCTTTGTGCTATAATAATCGCGGAAAAGCTGTATAAACAGGAGGGAATAAAAATGACCGACAGCGAATATAAAGCCGGGCAGGAGATAATCCGGCGGGTAGCAAAGTCAAGGGGAAAGACCGCCGAAGAGGTTCGCCGCGAGATGAAGTCCGCGATAGAGGCCGCCTATGCCGCCGAAAAGGGCAGCCCCGCCTGGAAGGACTTCCCGGACGGCCCGCCCGAGCCGGAGGAATTTATTTTTTATGTGTCGAGCAAGATAAAAAGCCCCTTTAACAGCTAAAAAGCCGATACCGGCATTAAAAAAGAAGACCCCGCCAAGCCCCTCTTCCACAAGAAAACAAAACCGCATAATCTAACTCAAAGCCGCCAACTTCTGTGTTGGCGGCTCTTGCATTACATACAGTAGTGCGTGCGAGCCGCCGCCTTGAATTTGGCGGCTCTGCGCGATTATGCGGCGCTTTGCGGTGCCCACCGGGCACTTTTGTTTTCTTATGTCAGAGGGGCTAATCCGAGGGGCCTTTTTGTATGGGAATTACTTTACAACGCTCTTCGATCTGTCGACGTAGCTGGTGTGAAGAACCTCGTGGGCCTTGTGGCTTCCGGGCTCGCCGAAGAACTCGCCGTAAATGGTCTTGACTGCTTCGCTCTCGTGGCTCTTACGCTTGACGTTCGCGGCGTCATAGCTGTAAAGCGCCTTGGCGCGCTTCGCCTTGATGTCTACGGTCGCCCTTGTGGTCGCAGACTGGATCGGCTGGCCGCCGCCGTTTACGCAGCCGCCGGGGCAGCACATAATTTCGATGAAGTGATAGTTCTTCTCGCCGTTTTCGACAGAGCAGAGAACCTCATGCGCAGCCTCGAGGCCGGAGCAAACGCAGATGTTTACGTCCGTTCCCGCGATGTTAAGGGTGGCTTCCTTGATGGCGTCGGTTCCGCGGACTGCGTGGTAGTCGACGTTTTCGATGACCTTGCCCTCCATAACCTCGGCAACCGTACGGAGTGCGGCTTCCATAACGCCGCCGGTCGTGCCGAAGATGACGCCTGCGCCCGTTCCGTCGCCGAGAGGGCTGTCAAACTTCTCGTCGGGAAGGTTTACAAAGTCTATGCCCGCTCTCTTGATCATTCTTGCGAGCTCGCGGGTGGTGATAGAAATGTCAAGGTCGGGGATACCGGCGGCCGACTGGTCGGCGCGGTTGATCTCGAACTTCTTGGCGGTGCAGGGCATAACCGAGACCGAAACGATGTTCTTCGGGTCGATTCCGTTCTTTTCGGCATACCAAGTCTTGATGATAGCGCCGAACATCTGCTGCGGGGATTTGCAGGAAGAAAGGTTCGGGATCATATTGGGGTGATAAGTCTCGCAGAACTTGACCCATCCCGGCGAGCAGGAGGTTATCATCGGAAGGACCCCGCCGTTTTTAAGGCGGTGGATAAACTCGGTCCCTTCTTCCATGATGGTGAAGTCTGCGCCAACGTCGGTGTCGAACACCTTGTCGAATCCGAGGCGGCGAAGCGCGGCGACCATCTTGCCCTCGACCCCGGTGCCGATCTCAAGGCCGAAATCTTCGCCCAAGGCGGCGCGGACTGCCGGAGCGGTCTGAACGATGACGACCTTGTTCGGGTCGTTGATGGCGGCGAACACCTTGTCGGTGTCGTCCTTCTCGCGAAGGGCGCCGGTCGGGCAGGCGATAATGCACTGTCCGCAGCTTACGCAGCCGGTATCCGCAAGATTAAGGCCGAACCCGCAGGAAACGTTGGTGTCGATACCTCTGTCGTTGGTGCCGATGACCGCAACGTGCTGCGCCTTGCAGGCGGCTACGCATCTGCGGCAAAGAACGCACTTGTTATTGTCGCGTATCATATGCGGGGCGGAATCGTCGATCTTATAGACCGGCTTGTCACCGTCGAACTTGTCTTCTTTGTCCACTCCGTAGTCGCGGCAAAGCTTCTGGAATTCGCAGTTGTCAGAGCGAACGCAAGAGAGGCACTTTCTGTCGTGGGTAGAGAGCAGAAGCTCGAGGGTGGTCTTTCTCGATTTCTGAACGTTTACCGAATTGGTTTTAACCTCCATTCCCTCGGTAACGGGGTATACGCAGGAGGCTACGGTTCTAAATCCTCTGCCCTCGTTGGCCTCGACTACGCAGATACGGCAGGCGCCGATCTGGTTGAGGTCTTTCATATAGCAAAGGGTGGGAATATTGACCCCCGCCTGCCTTGCGGCTTCAAGGATCGTTGTGCCGTCCGGCACGGAGACGGCCACGCCGTCTATTTTAAGATTTATCATTTTATCCATATCTTCGCGACTTCCTCCTTATTCCTTGGAAATTGCCTTAAACTTGCAGGTGCTCATGCAAGCGCCGCATTTTACGCATTTCTGCGGGTCTATGGCCATTGCGGGAAGCTTCTTGCCGGGGGCGGTATAGTCGGTCTTGGCGATCGCCGAGGCAGGGCACTGTCTTGCGCACATTCCGCAGCCGATGCACTTTTCTTTGTCGATCTTATAGGTCAAAAGCTTCTTGCAAACGCCGGCGGGGCACTTTTTATCTACAATATGGGCAACGTATTCGTCCCTAAAGTATCTTAAGGTCGAAAGAACGGGGTTCGGCGCGGTCTGCCCAAGTCCGCAAAGGGCGTTGTTTTTAATGTAGTAGCAAAGCTGCTCCATCTCGTCAAGGTCTTCCATCGTGCCCTTGCCCTCGGTGATCTTGGTGAGCATTTCAAGAAGCCTCTTTGTTCCGACGCGGCAGGGGGTGCACTTTCCGCAGGACTCGTCGACGGTGAATTCGAGGAAGAACTTGGCGATATCTACCATACAGTTGTCCTCGTCCATGACGATAAGTCCGCCCGAGCCCATCATCGAGCCGATCGCGATAAGGTTGTCATAGTCTATCGGGACGTCAAGGTGTTCCGCGGGGATGCATCCGCCCGAAGGGCCGCCGGTCTGCGCGGCCTTGAATTTCTTTCCGTTCGGGATGCCGCCGCCGATCTCTTCGACGATCTGGCGAAGGGTGGTGCCCATCGGTACCTCTACGAGGCCGGTGTGCTTGATCTTTCCGCCGAGGGCGAAGACCTTGGTTCCCTTAGATTTCTCGGTGCCCATCGAGGCGAACCAATCGGCGCCCTTAAGGATAATCTGGGGGATATTCGCATAGGTTTCAACGTTGTTGAGTATAGTCGGCTTGCCGAAGAGGCCCTTGACGGCCGGGAAGGGCGGCCTCGGTCTCGGTTCGCCGCGCTTGCCCTCGATAGAGGTCATCAAAGCGGTCTCTTCTCCGCAGACGAAAGCGCCCGCGCCGAGCCTAAGCTCGATGTCGAAGTCAAAGCCGGTGCCGAAGATATTCTTGCCCAAAAGGCCGTATTCATGTGCCTGCTGAATAGCGATCTTAAGCCTCGATACCGCGATCGGGTATTCGGCTCTGACGTAGATAAAGCCCTGGTTTGCGCCGATAGCATAGCCCGCTATCGCCATAGCCTCTAAAACGGCGTGGGGGTCGCCTTCAAGAACCGAGCGGTCCATAAAAGCGCCCGGGTCGCCCTCGTCGGCGTTGCAGCAGACATATTTCTGGTCTGCGTCGGGGACCAACGTCCTCGCCATCGACCACTTTCTGCCGGTCGGGAATCCCGCGCCGCCGCGGCCGCGAAGACCGGATTTGAGAACGACGTCGATGACTTCTTCCGGGGTCATCTCGGTAAGAACCTTGCCGAGGGCCTGATAGCCGTCCATCGCTATGTATTCGTCGATGTTTTCGGGGTTGATAACGCCGCAGTTTCTAAGGGCTACGCGGTGCTGCGCCTTATAGAAAGCGGTATCCGAAAGGGAGACGTCGGCGACATTTTCGACCTTTTCGTCGCCGGTGTCGGCGTATACGAGGCGCTCGACCACTCTACCCTTTAAAAGGTGTTCCGAAACGATCTCGGGAACGTCGTCCGGGGTGACTCTCGAATAAAATGTTCCGTCGGGATAGATGATTACTACGGGGCCGAGGGCGCATAGACCGAAGCAGCCCGTCTGGACAAGTTTTACTTCCTCCGAAAGCCCCGCGATCTCGATCTGCTCGTTAAAAGCGTTCTGGATCGCTTTGCTGCCCGAAGAAGTACAGCCCGTACCTCCGCAAATCAGCACTTGTGCACGAATCATAGTTTTATATACCTCCTAAAATTTTTCTCGCTTACTGATTGTTGCCGATGGTGTATTCGACAACGGGGGAGCCGCCCTTAAGGTGCTTCTCGATGACCTCTTTCGCCTTGTCGGCGGTCATCTTAACGTAGGTGACCTTTTCTTTCCCGCTCTCAAATACTTCGACTACCGGCTCGTACTGGCAGATGCCGATGCAGCCGGTTTGGGTGACGGTGACCTTGTCCGAAAGGCCCTCGTTGGCAACGCCCTCGACGAACGCCGAAAGCACCGGCCTTGCGCCCGCTGCGATGCCGCAGGTGGCCATTCCGACTACAACGCGGATATCGCCCTGCCCCTCGCGAAGAACGACGCGGTTTTTCATCTTTTCTCTGATTGCTGCGAGTTCTGCTAAAGATTTCATAAAATATCTTCCTTTCTATTGGGTTTTATGCAAATTAAAATTACAAACTTTGGTTATATTGTTCCTTAAGGTTCTCGGTTATCCACATAAGAACCTCGGCGTTGTCAAGAGGAACGTCCTCTCCCAAGACCTCTCTGAGCTCTTTGGTGTCAAGCTTGACGTCGAAATCCGGCGAGCGGTGTATAAACAAAAAGTCTATATCCGGGCTGCCTTGAATAAGCGTCACCACCGACCCGCAGATATCCCCGAGAGGGGTCATATCAATGTGGTTTTTATAAAACACGGCAGTAGTCGTGGTCCCGTGGTCTTCGGGGAAGAGGCTTTCATGCCTCGATTCGATTGAAAGCGAGCCGCCGGTCTGTTCGGCCTGAAGCTTTAATAAAGGTATCCCGAGGCCGACCGCCCTCGTCGTCCTTGTGGTGCAAAAGGGGTCGGTCACGTTTTTTAAAAATTCCGGGGTCATTCCGCAGCCGTCGTCCGAAATCGAAAGGGTAAGCGTTTCTTCCGTTTCGGTTATCTTAATACCGACGTTTTTCGCGCCCGCCTTGACCGAATTTTTCGCAACGTCCAAAACGTTGAGAGATAGCTCTTTCATATTATTCCACCCCTAAGCTTTTCTATGAGCCTTTTTCTTACCAAAGCGGAGGAATACGGCTCGTCGTCAAGCTCGAACCAAGCGTCGGCGTCGCGGATATCCCAAAGATAGTGCGCGTCCGAGCTTATGACTATCTGCTTGTCTTTTAAAATCGGGTATTTTTCAATGTGCGGCGGGATTTTTTCTTTATCGTGAAGCTCTGCGCACCTAAACGGCGGGTAGTCCGGGAAGGTTCCGAGGGTAGCGATAATTCCGTTCGCCTGCCGGTCGATATGCGCCGGGTAGCACACCCCGCGGTATTTTTCGACAATTTTCGGCGCTTCGTCGATAGAAATCTCGGTCGCGTTCGGAAGAAGATTTTCCTCCGTCCCGATGATTCGGTCGCCGTCGTCCATAATGAACTGGTCGCCGAATATCTCGGTCTTGTTCGGGATAAGCACCCTTTTTGAATCAACCTCTTCGCCGAAGGCCATCGCGTCGCCAAGCTCTTCAAAAAGGCAGACGACATGGATATCCTCGGCGGTGGTAAGCTCCATCCCCGCGACCGGGATAACGCCGTATTTTTTACATGCTTTAAAGAAGCTCGGGCAGTTTTTGACCGAATTGTGGTCGGTAAGCGCCATAATCTGTATTCCCGCAAGGGTCGCAGTCCCCGCGATGTTGGCCGGGGTCATATCGTTGTCGGCGCAGGGCGAGAGGCAGGAATGAATGTGAAGGTCGTAGAAATATCTGCTCATATAAGCGAAGAGATAAGCGCGGCGGCTTCAAAGGTCGCCATCGGGGTCTTTATGATGTTTATCCCCCTCGCCTCGGCGGTCTCTTTAACGCCGTCGTCCGGCGAGACGTTTTCGGAAAGAACGATGACCGCTACGTCGCAAAGGGTCGCCACCGCGGCGATGTTCATATTCGACATAATGGTGATCCAAGCCTGCGACGATTTAGCCCTGCCCATGACCCAGCTTAAAAGGTCCCCGCAGTAGCCGCCCTCGATGACCCTCTCCGGGTCGGGCAGACATACGGGCGTAAAGCCCTCGCGCTCCGCAAGCTCTTTGACCGTCATATCGGCTCCGCCTTTCTTTCGTGAGAATCGTTTATCTGCCTAATCGGCTCTCCGCATGAAAGCCGGTGCGCCCGAATTATACAGCTTTCAAGCTTTCTCTCGCCTTTGACTACGTCTTCGGCGAAGGCGCGGCAGTTCGGCGCCCCGCAGGAGCCGCAGTCTATCCCCGGAAGCTCGTCCCGAAGCTTTTGTATATCCGACATCATCTTCATAGATTCGCCTATAGAGCTTCCGAGTCGGTTCATCGGCTTATAGTCGGGGACGTCTTCAAAGAAGTATTCGGAGGGGATATAGCGCTCGTTTTCGCCCAAAAAGTTCTGTGAAACCGGCATATACCGCCTTAAAGTCTGAAGTCTCGCCTTTGCGATAAAGGGGTTTTCAACGGTCATAACCCCGCCGACGCACCCGCCGGTGCAGGCGTTGAGCTCGATAAATTCGAGCGGGGGAATGGTTCCGTTCTCGATCTGGTCGAGCATCTCGACCACGTTTTCTATCGAATCGGCGGCAAGGTATTTGTCGTTAAAGATCGCGGTCGCCTCGCCCCCGCTGGTCGCCCAGCTTATGCCGATCATTCCCGAGTTTGAGACCGGCTGCGGGGCCTTGTCTCTGCTCATTAAATTGAGGAGAGAGAAGTATATGTCGCTCATCGAAACGACGAGGTCGATATTCGACTTATACGAGCCGAAGCCGTTTTTAACATAGCTCGTCTTCGCGGGGCAGGGCGAGATAAAGCAAACGCCGATGTCTTCGTCTTTAAGTTCGGGGTGCTCGCGCTTGGCCTTTTTTCGCGCCTCTATCGCCGCTATTTCCATCGGCGGGAGGATCGGCAGCAAATTGTCTTTTAAATAGGGGAATCTAAGCGCTATAAGCCTTGCGATGACCGGGCAGGCCGAGCTTATGACCGGCTTTTTTATCCCCTCGGTTTTAAGATACAGCCTCGTATATTCCGAAACTATCTCGGCCGCCTGCGAAACCTCGTAGACGTCGTTAAAGCCCATATCCAAAAGCCCCTGCAAAACGTAGTCGACGTCTTCAAGCCCTTCGAACTGGCCGTAAAGGGTCGGCGCCGGAAGGGCGATCCGCCATTTATAGTCGTAAAGGTGGTCGAGCTTGTTGCATGTCGCGACCTTCGCGTGGTGCGGGCAGATCCTTATGCACTCGCCGCAGTCGATGCAGCGGTCGGGGTTTATGGCCGCCCTGCCGTTGTCGACTCTTATCGCTTCGGTCGGGCATCTTTTAATGCAGGTGGTGCAGCCGGTGCAGCGCGACGGGTCGAGCGATACGGAATGTTCGTATGTATTCATAATCTCACCGTTTTAAAAGCTTATAATAAGGTATTAAAACTTAACCGTCATGGTTATAGTGGTGCCCTTTCCGAGCTCGGTGTCTATCTTCATGTCGTCGGTATAGCGCTTCATATTCGGAAGCCCCATTCCGGCGCCGAAGCCCAAAGACCGAATATTGTCCGGCGCGGTGGAATAGCCCTCTTTCATCGCAAGCTCGATGTTCGGGATCCCCGGGCCATGGTCGGAAAGAATTATCTCTATCCTGTCTTCAAAAACGATTACCTCGGCTTCGCCCCCGTGGGCGTGTATGACCATATTGATCTCGCCCTCGTACATCGCGATGGACACCCGCCGGATCGCTTCCGCCGGGATCCCGAGCTCGCGCAGGTTCTTTTTTACCTGAACCGAGGCTTGGCCCGCGGTGGTAAAGTTAGAACCGTCTACGTTAAAGCGGAATCTTACGGATTCACTCATGTTTTACCCCGTTTCCGACGAGTCCGCTTTTATAAAGAAGGCCGCAAGCTTCATACATGCGCTTTTCGGTGGTCATAAGAACTATCCCGCTTTCGCGCGCAAGCTCAATCATGTCTTCGGTCGGCTTCTTTGAGCGGACAAAGACTATACAAACCATGTCCATCATCTCTGCGGTGCGGATCACCTGTGAATTAACAAGCCCGGTCAAAAGAACCGCCTGGTCCTTGACGTATGCCAAAACGTCGCTCATCATATCGCTTCCGCAGGCCGAATATACGTCGTGATCGAGGTTTTCTTCGCCGCAGACCACTTCCGCTCCGAGCAGAGTTTTAATATCGGAAATTTTCATCTTATATAACCCCTGTCAGATACCGGCTCCGATTAGTTGTATTTTGCCAAAATGGTGTCTACGTCCGCCTTGGTAAGCCTTCCGTAAACGTCTTCGCCGACTGTCATAACCGGCGCGAGACCGCAAGCGCCTATGCAGCGGCAGGCCTCGAGCGAGAATTTGCCGTCCGGGGTACATTCGCCGGCTTCGATGCCCAAAACTTCGGTAAGGCGGTCGATGATATCCTGCGAGCCCTTAACATAGCAGGCGGTTCCGAGGCAGACCGAGATCTGGTGCTCGCCCTTGGGCGAAAGGGCAAACTGCGCATAGAAGGTCGCGATGCCGTATACCTGCTCTACCGATACTCCCATACCCTCGGCGATTATCTGCTGAACTTCGAGGGGAAGGTATCCGTAGATCTCCTGCGCTTCCTGCATAACCTGCATAAGCGAACCCTCGACATGCTTCTTTTCTTCGATTACCGCCCTAAGCTTCGCCTCCTGCTCGGGAGTTCCGCGGAACGGGACTGTGCTGATACGTTTTTTCATGGTATCCTTCCTTTCAATATTGTCGAATTATTGTTAAATGCCATACTTTGACGTATACATACAACAGAAGTATAACATATCGGCGAAAGAATATCAAGACTAAAAAAGAAAAAATCCCGCGAAAGTCGCCGGATTTTTCTTGAAATTTTCGGCATGAGGGGACAATTTTTCCTCTTGCGAACAAAAAACGCATTTTAGAGGATAGAGAGTTAGAGGTTAGAGGATAGAGGGCGGGTTTTTGCGCTTTCTGCGATTTCAAACTTTCTATCCTTTTAACTTCTATCTTCCAACTTCTAATTTCCGATATCTAAAAAGCAGACGAAACCGTCTGCTTTTTAAATGTCGTCTTATCATTCCGCAGATCCCGCAGTCACCCGCGGGATTTATTGTATTCGCACAAGTCGGCAAGGGGGCAGCCGCCGCATTTGGGCTTTCGCGCAGAGCAGGTATCCCGCCCGAAGTTCACAAGCCGGTGGCAGAAGTCCGAAGCGCGGTCCATCGGCAAAACCTCGCGCAGGCGCATTTCGACCTTAAGCGGGTCGCTCCCCGAAGAAAGCCCGAGCCGCTCGCAGATTCGGATACAGTGGGTGTCGGTGACCACGGCGGGCTGCTTGTAAACGTCCCCCAAAATAAGGTTTGCGGTCTTCCGCCCGACACCCGGCAGCGAGAGAAGGTCTTCCATATTGTCCGGCACGACGCCGCCGAAGTCGTTTAATAGCTTCTTCGAGAGCTCGATGACGCTTTTTGCCTTGGTGTGAAAAAGTCCGCAGGGCTTGACGATCTCTTCGACCTCCGAAAGGTCGGCCTCGGCGAAGCTTTCAAGGGTGGGGAAGCGCTTAAAAAGCTCTTTTGTGACGATATTTACGCGCGCGTCGGTGCATTGCGCCGAAAGCCTGACGGCGATCAGAAGCTCGTAGGGCTTTTCGCAGACTAAAGAGCACTGCGCCTCGGGGTAAACTTTTTCAAGCCGGCCGACTATCTCTTCGGCGCGGGACAAAACTTCGGTTTCTGCGGGCATAGGAGTTCCTCGCTTTTGGGGTGGATTTTGGGGAGATTGGGATTATTATAGCATGGGGAGAGGGGAAATGCAAGGGGGGAGAAGCAAGAAGACAGAGGTCAGAAATCGGAAGACAGAATTTCAAGGCGTCGCCTGCGGGAAATGTCTTTTCAACGCTCAACCTCGGGGAAATTAAGCTGAAAAAGGGGGCCCTGCCTGACGATCCGCAGAAAAAGGTATTCGTTGCGCGAATGGCGTTTTAAGCGGCCGGACAGAGTTAAAACCGGAAAATTCCCGCCCGCCGGCCCCTTGTCTAAAGGAACTCGGCTTCGCCTCGTGCTATTTTCAGTCACCCCACCCCCGCCGGGTTTTGCGCGAAAGTTTGAAAAGGCGCAGCCCCCGCCCCTCGAGGGGCGGGGGCGAGCGAAGCGAGAGGAGTGGGGTGCTCAAGGCGCAAAATTTATCTTAACACAGCGACGGACTTGGTATTTGCGCCGAATGGCGCATGGCCGCGCCGTTTCCCTCTGTTTCGGTCAGAAACAAAAGTCCTTCTGCGAAGGCGCGGCTGCCGTCAGCGTTTGAAGGGGAGAGTCCAGAGAGGGGGAAATCGCAATCCACCTCTCTGGCGGGCTCTTTTCGCTTCACTTTTCTGCACAAGCAGAAAAGTGAAGGAGTCCCGCCCCTTGAGGGGCGGGGTGAAGGGGTGGGGTGACTAAAGATAGCACTCGGCGAAGCCGAGTTCCTTTTAATCGGGGCGGCTGTGGGCGGGGACTATCCATTGTTTAATTTCCGTAACGCGTCCATGCAATCCAAAGCGCACGCACTTTCGCGCCATCTGATAATTTGTCGCAACAGAACTTTTCATCGTTCTAACAACTTGTCCTGCGCTTTGAGTATGTCTCTCGCTCAAATACCTCATCAAAAAATAAGGAAGATGTCGATGACATCTTCCTTATTTTTGGTGCGGCAAATGGGACTTGAACCCATACGTCGTTCGACACACGCCCCTCAAACGTGCCTGTCTGCCTATTCCAGCACTGCCGCATATTCAATTACCCCTCGGGAAAGCTTCACTATTATATCACCCCTTTTCGCTCTTGTCAAGTGTTTTTAAAAATTTTTTCGGGGAGCTTTTTGCGCTCCCCGAATAGTTATGCCGGATTATACCTGTGCCCTCCCGGGCCGCCGAGCGCCAAAAACGGGTTGATCCTGTCTTTGTCAAGCCTCATCTCAAAGTGCAGGTGGTTGCCCGAGGCGCTGCCGGTCATTCCAACCTTCGCGATGGTGTCGCCCTTTTCGACCCTGTCGCCCACGCTCACCAAAAGTTCGGAACAGTGGCCGTAGTAGCATTGATATCCGTGCCCGCAGTCGACTATAACAAGCTTGCCGTAATCGGCATACCAACCCGAGAAGGTTACCTTTCCGTCGCAGGCGGCGTAAATCGGCGTGCCTCTCGGTATCCCCGCGATGTCTATCGCTTTGTGGTTCGAGTGATCCCAGCTTCGGTATCCGAAGTTCGAGCTTATATAGCAGTCCTCGTCTCCGAGCGGCCAGCAGAATGTCCCCAGCGTGTCGATAATCTCGGTGTCGCCCTCAAGATAGGTGTTTTCCTTTGTTCCGACTCTGAATTTTCTCGGAACCATCTCTTCGAGGATAGTCCTCGAAACAACCGTCCTGTCGCTCTCCTTGCCGTTGACTTCGGTTACCAGCGCGGTAACGTTTTCAAGGCCGTCCGAGCCGTGCTGCAAGAGAATTTCGCAATATTGCTCGTATCTCGAAGATTCGACGTATTCCGTCGTCCTCTCGATGACTTGGTCGTAGACTTCGTAGTGGGTGGTGATGACGTTAAGGTGCGGCTCTAAATAGTGGTATGTAACAATGTCGCCCTGCCGTATTCCTCCGGAAAGCGAGGGGTTGTCGGCGTCAAATTCCGCGCGGGTGATCCCGAGCGATTCGCAGACCCCCGAGATGGTGTCGCCCCGGTTTACGCTGTAATACGCCTCGACCTCGGTCGACCCGTTTATAAGCTCGAGGGCGCTTTCGGCCGGAACCAGAACGTCTTCTATAAACCGCCCCTCCGATATGACGATGTCGTCTTCAAATCTGACCTCTACCGAATCGGGCGAGCTGAAGCTGTTAAGCTTGTCGTTAAGGGCAGCCCGGATTATCTCCATATCGCTCTCGGAATAAACTCCGTAGAGCTCGTTGTTGATATAAAGTCCGTAGGCGTATACTATCGAAACGTCGCCGCCCTCGATAATAAGCTCCGAAAGCGCGTCGATGTCGTCAAGAGGCTGCTCCGAATTGTCGTCAAGGTTCATTACCGCGACCGAAAACTTCGGCGTTTCGATTATCGGCGCGTTGTTTTCGGTAAAGGTTATCTTATCCTGGACAAGGCTTTGCGCCTCGTTGTATGTGACCTCGTTGTCGATGGTCCCAAGCTCGCTTCCGTTGTATTCTACGGTTATCGCGTACTGTATGGTCGACGCGTATCTTATCAGCGAGATCAAAAATACGATGGAAATTATCGGCGCGGCGTAGTTGAAGGAGAACTTCAAAACCTCGCAGACCCCGCCGAAGAACTTCCATATCGAGGCGAGGGCGGACTTCACCGCGTGGATAAACCCCTTTTTGCTCGCTTTTTTAAAGTGTAAATGCGCGTGCGCCAAGCTTCCGTAGGCGTGGGCGAAAGGCGTTAAAACAAAGCACCAAACGTCGTAGAGCGGCTGCTTAAGCTTTTTGAATATCCAGCCGCCGACCGCCCCGAACACCGTTGAGAGCGCCCGCCATATCGCCCCGAAAACGGCTTTCGCGACCGCCGAAAGGACCCCGAACGCGCTTTTTCCGATATATCCCAAAAAGCCGCAGAGCGCCGGCAGAATCTTTGAAAGCTGCTCTTTAAGCGCCTTTATAGAGCCCGAAGCGGCGGTTTTAACGGCTTTCGCGCCGGTTCGGCAGAGGCTTTTCGCCGCCCTCGCCGCAATTCCGCCGAGCCGCCCCAAGAACGAGCAGGTACCTTTAAATACGGTTTTAGAGCCCGCCGCGAAGCATTTTGCGCCCGATACCGCCGAGCGGGAGAGGAATTTTATCGCGCAGACGAGCGCCGCGAAGACCGCCGCCATCGCCTTTGAAAAATCGAATTTATTCTTTTTTGAAGAGCTTTCGCCCCCTTCGGCCGAGGGTTCGGCTTCCGTCAAAGTCTCTCCGGCCGGTTCGGCTTCCGCCTCCGCCTTTTCGCCGACCGCTTCGACGGCCTCGACAGCCTCGACTGCGGGTTCGGCCGTTTCGACAGCCTCGGCCGTCTCTTTTTCGGGGGCGGACTCCGGCCTCGGTTCGCTTAAAGCGGCCTCTTCGCCGACCGGCATATTTTCTTCGGCCTGCGCCGAAGCGCCCTCTTCGGGCAGCTTTTCGATGAGCTCGACTTTGTCCGTATCCGTCGCCCCCTTTCAAAAAATTACAAAACGGTAACAATCGAAGACATTATACCACCCCCGCGCAAAAAAATCAACCCCCGCGGAAAAAGCAGCCCGAAAGGCTGCTTTTTCAGATGTCAGATATCAGATTGTCAGAAATCAGATAGTCAGAAAACAGATAGTCAGAAAGCTGCAAAATCAAACCTCTATCCTCTATCCTCTATCTTCTACCTTTCATAGGGCAGCATGCCGAGGATTTCAAACGCGCCGGATTGCTGCCACATCTGCGCGGTCACGAGGACGGTGAAGCCCTCGCCGAAGTCGCAGGCGAAGTCGTTCGGCGAATATTTAGGCAGCCCGAAGCAGGACATCATATTCATGATTATCCCGCCGTGGGTGACCGCAGCGGCGCTTTCGTAGCCGTTTTTCATCATATCGTTGACGATGAAATCAAGCCCCTCGTAGCAGCGCTGAACCACCTTGCGAAGGCTTTCGCCGTTGGGCGGCGGGTTGTCAAGTCCGCCTTTCATAAACTCTTTGTATTCGGGCAGGTCTTTTATATCGAGCAGGCGCTTGCCCTCAAAGTCGCCGAAATTCATCTCTCTAAGCTCGGGCAAAACCCGCGCGTACCCCTCGGGGTATAAAAACGCCGCGGTGTCTATACACCGCCGAAGCGGACTTACATAAACCTTGTCGACCGGCGGATAGACGAACTTCGACGCCTTGGCCATAAGCTCGCGCCGCCCCTTCGGCGAAACCGGCGACTCGGTGATCCCGGCGTAGCGGCCCTCTTCGTTGGCCTCGCAGAGCGCGTGTCTGATAAAATGTATTCTGTAACCTTTCATTTCGGCCTCCTATCGGCCCGAAAACCTGTCGGGCAGGGGTTTTATGTTGGCATATTTCTACAAAAAACGGGGGAAAATTTCATTTAAAATACTGTTTTACAAAGAGTAAAATCGGGTGTATAATATTCAATACGTCATTATATGGGCGGAGTTTTCGGCGAGGAGTGAAGACGGTGAGCACCGATTTTGCAAGAATCATGACCCTTTTGCGGAAGGAGCGCAAGCTTTCGCAGAAAAAGGCGGCGGAAGACCTTGGGGTATCGCAGGGGCTTTTGTCGCATTACGAAAAGGGGAAGCGCGAGTGCGGGCTTGATTTTTTAGTCCGCGCGGCGGATTATTATAACGTAAGCTGCGACTATCTTCTCGGCCGTTCGCCCGAGCCGCAGGGGAAGACTATATCGGTAGGGGAGATCCCGGAGGACGACCCGGACCGCAGAGACAAGGTCACGCCCGGCTCGGTTATGATCGCCTTCAACAAAAAGCTTATAAACAACTCGCTCGGCGTTTTCTTCTCGCTGCTCTCTAAATGCGGATCGTCGACGGTTATAAAAGAGGCTTCGGGCTATCTGATGCTCGCGGTCTACAAGATGTTCAGATATATCTATTCGGCGAACCCGAAGAACGACCAGAATTTCTTTATGATAGACAAGTCTTTGGCGCCGCTCGGCTCTAACGCCGCGATGAATCTATGCGAATCGAAAATAAGCGCGGCGGTCTCGGGCGCGGCGGCAGGCGGGGAGGATTTTATCGCCGACCCCGAGGAATTGAGGATAGACACGCAAAGCCTTGCGGAGGAGTATCCGAAATACTATTCTTCGATGGTGAACCTTATAAAAAACAGCGAATCGAGGATCAAGAGCCTCGACGATTGACAGAAAGATTTTACCACACCCGCCTCGAAAGGTCAAGCTTTTCGGGGCGGGCGGTTTTTTGGGGGAGCGGAATAAAAAATCCCGACCGCAGGCATTTGATAAAAGGAATCGTGCGGGGCGCGATGATTTTTTGGGCGCACTAAATTGCAGCAGAACACAGATAATTTTGTCCCACCCCCGCATCCCGATGTCAAAAGGTACTCGGCTTCGCCTCGTACTATTTAAAACGCCCACCCCCTGCCCCCTCCCGCGGGGAGGGGGCATAAGCAGAGAAAATAAAAGAAAATTCCCTCCCGCCGTCCCACGCGTAAAAGGTATACCCGCGAACTCGCTAACCGCTCGTTCGGGGGTATGCTATTTCTAATCGCTCCGCCCGAGTTGGGAGCCCGCCGAAGGTGGGCTCGCAGCGACGCTGACAAACAAAGACATTTATTTCCTTGTCGCGGGCGTCGCTTGCACCCCACCCCCGGCAAAATTTCGCTCAAAGTATAAGCTTTGTGCCGCCCCCGCCCCTCGAGGGGCGGGGGCGGCACTTTTTATACTTTCGCGCAAAGCTTTGCGGGGGAGGGGTGACTAAAAATAGCACTCGGCGCAGCCGAGTACCTTTTTACAGCGGGTAGCGGGGCTTTCGGGGGCATCCCGCTTCTAAACGCAGCAAAGTGGTTGACCGCAAAAAACATCGCGCCCCGCGCGATTCCTTTTAACAGCGGCCGGCCGCTGCCGGGACTTTTATTCCGTTTGGTCGTTTAAGCCTCATTTGCTTTGCCGATCACCTTTTAGTCGCGCCCTCTTTTCAATTTTCAAATTTTCATCGCTCTCATCTTTCTTCTTCTCGCTTCCGCGTTTTATTCTCGTCCCCGCGTATTTTTCCCCCTTTTCCCGCATAAACTATTCTCACTAAACGTTTTGCGAGGTCAAACTATGGATATAGCCATGAAAATCAAATATGAAAACAAGGTAAAGGCCGCGGTGTTCACGGCCCTGCCGGTGGTCGTGGGGGCGCTTTCCGCCGCGATAGCCGGCGATATGTCTAAACAAAGCTACGCGCAGCCGCCGCTTTCGCCGCCCGCGTGGGTCTTCCCGGTCGTCTGGACGGTCCTCTATCTTATGATGGGCTTCGCGTCATATCTTGTATACCGCGACTGCGACTATCTTTTAAACGACGCGATGAAATGCTTTTTCTACCAGCTTTTCGTCAATTTCACCTGGTCGATAGTCTTTTTCCGATTCAAGATGTATACCGCGGCGGTGGTCGTTCTTATCGCGCTGCTGCTTCTAACTCTCGGGACTGCGGCGCAGTTCTTTAAAATAAACAAAACCGCCGGCCGACTGATGATCCCGTATATAATCTGGCTCGCCTTCGCGCTCTATCTCAACATCGGAGTCGCGGTGCTGAACCGCTGAAAAAGCAGACCTTTAGGTCTGCTTTTTTCAGAAAACAGAAAACAGATAGTCAGAAATCAGAAGTTAAAAGGATAAAAATGCCGAAACAGCAGTTAGTCACAAAAACAACTTCTGTTCTCTGACAATCTGATATCTGACATCTGAAAGGCTGCCTAAAGGCGGCCTTTTCCCCCTCCGTTCATTCCCTCCGCGAGCTTATCTATCGCCTTTTTCTCGATCCTCGAAACATAGCTTCTCGATATATTCATAAGGTCCGCGACCTCGCGCTGGGTAAGCGCCGCGCCGCCGAAAAGCCCGTATCTTAGGGCGACGATCTTCCGCTCCCTCGGGTCTAAAAGCTCGTCGATCTTTTTGCGCAGTATCTCGCTGTTTATTCTGAGGTCGACCTCCTCCGAAAGGTCTCCGTCCGCCGCCAAAATGTCCATAAGCGTAAGCCGGTTGCCGTCTTTGTCGACGTCTATCTGCTCGCTGAAGTGGATATCCCCCGCCGTCTTTTTAAGCGATCTGAAGTGCATAAGGATCTCGTTTTCAATACACCTCGACCCATAAGCCGCGAAGCGGTTGCCCTTTTCGGGGTCAAAGGTCGAGACCGCCTTTATAAGCCCCACCGTGCCGATTGAGATAAGCTCCTCCTGCTCCTCCGGCGTGGCGTAGTATTTTTTTACGATGTGCGCCACAAGCCGCAGATTGTGCAGAATAAGCCTATCCTTCGCTTCCTTGTCGCCGGTCTCGCGAAGGCGGGAAAAAAGCTCGAGCTCTTCTTTTGCGCCGAGCGGCTTCGGAAAGGCGTTTTTTTCTTCGATGTGAAGCGCAAACCTCAAAATTCCGCCGATAAAAAGGTCGATGAGTTTAAAAAGCATACTGCCACCTCGGTTTTCATATACCTTAAAGTGTATTCGCTTTCGGCTTGACTTAATTCCGCCGCGGGGTTATAATGTTAAAGATATTTCAGCGGCGGAAGGAAGTTTTTATTATGGGCGGAAAATTCATCGTCATAGAAGGGCTCGACGGCTCGGGAAAGGGCACCCAAACCGCCATGCTCGAACAATCTCTAAAAGAGCGGGGAATCAAGACCCACCTCACCTGCGAGCCCACCCAATACGCCACCGGCGGCCTTATTCGCGACGCTTTGGCGGGGCTTTCTTCGCGGACCCCTCATGAAATGGCCGGGCTTTTTTTGGCGGACAGAATCGCCCACTGCGAAAACCCGAAGGACGGAATCAAAGCCCTTCTTTCGCGGGGGATAACCGTGATCTGCGACCGCTATTATTTTTCCACCCTCGCCTATCAGGGCGCCGAGATAGGCTATGACTGGCTTATGGCGGCAAACCTCTCATGTCCCGCGATTTTAAAGCCGGATATCTGTATTTTTTTGGACGTCCCGACTTCCGAGGCCGACCGCAGGATAGCCCTCGGACGAAGTTCGAGAGAGATTTTCGAGAACGCCGAGACTATCGAAAAGGTCAGAAAAAAATACCTCGAAGCCCTCGGGCTTCTTGAAAAGACCCACAATATCGCCCTAATAAACGCCGCGCGCCGGCCGGAAGAGGTCGCCGAAGACGTTTTGGCGGCGGTTCTGCCGCTTTACGGCGAGTCTTGAACGGAGAGATAAAATGCTTGAATGGCTTACTTCAACGACGATAGGCCGCGTTTTGGCCACCGTCGCGATATCTATGCTCCCGGTGATAGAGCTTAGGGGCGGGATCCCTTACGGCGTGGGATTCGGGCTTAACCCTTGGGCGGCTTTCGCCGCCGCCGCGATAGGCAACCTTATCCCGATACCCTTTATCCTTCTGCTTTTGGGGCGAATCCTCGAATTTATGAAAAAACGCGAGGGGGTTTTGGGCAAGGCCGCCCGGCTTTTGGAAAATAAGGCTTATAAAAACAAAGAAACCGTTGAAAAATACAAGGCGCTCGGGCTGATAATTTTGGTCGCGATCCCTCTTCCCGGAACGGGGGCCTGGACCGGCGCTTTGGTCGCGACGGTTTTGGGAATGGAGCCCAAAAAGGCGCTTCCCTGCATAGTCGCGGGGGTGGCGATAGCCGGGTTTGTCGTTTTGGCGATATCCTACGGCTTCGTTTCGCTGTTTTAAAAGGAGTTGAAAGAATTGCAGGGCGTTTTCGCCTCGACCGGCGCGTTCATCGGCCGCCCGAACGGAAGGGATTTCAGACTTATCGAAAGCCTTTCTAAGAATATCGACTGCGACGGATTCGAGCTTATGTTTTACGCCGACTGGTACGGCAAAGAGAAAAATATCGCCGAATTTTTGTCGAATATCGGCGTAAAATTCCCGACTTTTCACTGCGAAAAGGGTATCGGTGAGCTTTTGGCGGAGGAGAGATTTCCGGAAGCTTACGAAAAGTTCGAGATAAACTGCGAGACCGCGAAGAAGGTCGGGTCTAAGCTGATGGTTATCCACCTCTGGAACGGCCCGACTTCGGACCGAAACATCGGGGCGAATTTTTCGGCCTACCCTAAGCTTGAAAATATCGCCGAAAGATACGGAATAACCCCGACCGTCGAAAACGTAATCGCCCGGGGCGGAAGCCCGATCGGGCTTTGGCGCCGGCTTTTAAAGACCTCTCCCGGGGCGTTTTTCACCTATGACACCAAGATGGCGCAGTTCGATCTTGACAACGAAAAGGCGTTTTTGCCCGAAAATATCCGACTTTGGGAGAGGGTAAAACATATGCACATAAACGACCGGATCGGCGGCTATCGCGACTGGTCGAGCTATCGCGCGCTTAATCTCGGCGAGGGGGACGTCGACTTCGACCTTGTTTTTAGGGGCCTGAAAGAGGTCGGCTATCGCGGGGATTTCACCGTCGAGGCGAGCGCTTTTCTTCCCGACGGCTCGCTCGATTTGGCCGGACTAAACGAGAGCTTAAAAACCCTAAAAAAATTTATTTCGCGATATTTGAGCGAAAATCCGACCGAAAATTAAAAAATTCGCCGTTTTGTTTATAAACAGAACGGCTTTTTTACGGTTTTGTAACCAAACCTTAATTTGACAACTCGGCGAAAATGGGTTATAATATAAAATGATAAAATATATCGCAGCGAAAGGACGCATAAAATGGGACTTTTGGATAAAATCTTCGGCACATACAGCGAGCGCGAGCTTAAGCGAATCGAGCCGATAAAAAATAAGGTTTTAGAGCTTGAGGAAAAATACAAAAATATGACCGACGGCGAGCTCAGGGCTCAGACCGACCTTTTTAAGGACCGCCTTAAAAACGGCGAGACTTTGGACGACATCATGCCCGAGGCGCTTGCGGTCTGCCGCGAGGCCGGGGACAGAGTTTTGGGAAAGCGCGCCTTCCCGGTACAGATCGTCGGCGCGATAGTTTTGCATCAGGGCCGCATCGCCGAGATGAAGACCGGCGAAGGAAAGACCCTTACCGCCTGCCTCGCCTCGTATCTTAACGCGCTTACCGGCGAGGGGGTCCATGTCGTAACCGTAAACGACTATCTCGCAAAATTCCAGTCGGAGGAAATGGGAAGAGTCTACCGCTTTTTGGGGCTTTCGATCGGCGTTATTCTGCACTCTAAAAACAATTCAGAGCGCCGCGAAGCTTATAATTGCGACATAACCTACGGCACCAACAACGAGTTCGGGTTCGACTACCTCCGCGACAATATGGTCATCTACAAAAAAGACAAGGTACAAAGGGGGCACTCTTTTGCGATAGTCGACGAGGTCGACTCTATCTTGATCGACGAGGCGAGGACCCCGCTTATAATCTCGGACCGCGGCAGCAAATCTTCGGACCTTTACCAAAAGGCGGACAGATTCGCGAAAACGCTTAAAAAGGTTGTCACGGTAGAGCTTGAGAACAAGCAGGACGCCGATACGATCTATGACGGCGACTATATCGTCGACGAAAAGGCGAGGACGGCGACCCTTACCCGCTCCGGAGTAGAGAAGGCCGAGGCGCATTTCGGGGTCGAAAACCTTTCTGATTCCGAAAACGTCACTCTTTTGCACCACATCAACCAGGCGATCAAGGCCAACGGCGTTATGAGGCGGGATATTGATTACGTCGTAAAAGACGGCGAGGTAATCATAGTCGACGAATTTACCGGAAGACTTATGTACGGCCGCCGCTTTAACGACGGGCTTCACCAAGCAATCGAGGCGAAAGAAAACGTCACCGTCGCGAACGAATCGAAGACCATCGCGACCATAACCTTCCAGAATTATTTCAGACTTTACAAAAAGCTTTCGGGTATGACCGGCACCGCCGCGACCGAGGAAAACGAGTTCCGCGAGATCTATAAGCTCGACGTCGTCGTCGTCCCGACCAACCGCCCGATGATAAGAATCGACCACCCCGACGTGGTTTATAAAACCGAAAAGGCGAAGTTTAACGCGGTCATCGAGCAGATCGTCGAATGTCACGAAAAAGGGCAGCCGGTTTTGGTCGGCACGATTTCGATAGAAAAATCCGAAATTCTTTCAAAAATGCTCGCGAAAAAGGGGATAAAACACGAAGTTTTGAACGCGAAGCACCACGAAAGAGAGGCCGCGATAGTCGCCCAGGCGGGTCAGCTCGGCGCGGTAACGATCGCGACCAATATGGCCGGCCGCGGAACCGATATCATGCTCGGAGGAAACGCGGAATTTCTTGCGAAAGGCGAGCTTGTAAAGCTCGGATACGACGAGGAGCAGATATACGACATCACCGGATTTTCGGAGACGGACGACGAGGCGATTTTGGCCGGAAGAAAGCAATACCGCGACTTTATGGATAAATTCTCTGCCGAGATAAAAGAGAAGGCGGAGCTCGTCAAAAAGGCGGGCGGGCTGTTTATAATCGGCACCGAAAGGCATGAATCCCGCCGTATCGACAACCAGCTAAGGGGCCGTTCGGGAAGACAGGGCGACGAAGGCGAATCGAGGTTCTATCTTTCGCTCGAAGACGATTTGATGAGGCTTTTCGGCGGAGAGAGAATCACCGCGATGATGAACACGATGTCGATTCCGGAGGATATGCCGATAGAATCCAAGATGCTTACGAGCGTTATAGAATCATCGCAGAGAAAGGTCGAGGGGCGGAACTTCAACATAAGAAAGAACGTTTTGAACTACGACGACGTTATGAACGCCCAGCGCGAGATCATCTACGGCCAAAGGTCGAAGGTACTGGAGGGCGAGGATATCCGCGACCATATCTTGAAGATGATCCGCGACTTCTGCCGCGACAGCGTAGAGACTTATCTTGCCGGCGACGAGCCGGAGCACTGGAATATCGCGGGACTTAGAGAGCACCTTTCGGGAATGTTTACCGTCGAGGGGAACCTTGAATATTCCGAAAAAGAGCTCGACACCCTCTCTAAGGCCGAGCTTATCGAGACCGTTACCGAGGCCGCGCTTAAAAAATACGACGAAAAAGAGCGCGAGCTTACCCCGGAGATTATGCGAGAGGCCGAAAGAGTGGTTCTTTTGCAGGTCGTCGATACGAAATGGATGCAGCACATCGACGATATGGACGAACTTAAAAAGGGCATAGGGCTAAGGTCTTACGGCAGCCACGACCCGGTGGTAGCATACCGGATGGAGGGCTTTGATATGTTCGACGCGATGGTCGCCTCGATCTGTGAAGACACTTTGAGGATGCTTTACAATATGCACCTTCGCAAAGAGGCGAAGATCGAGCGCAAACAGGTTCTTAACGCGGCGGACACCGGCTCGGACGGGACGGTTTCGGCGACGAGGACGGTATCGAAGAAAAAGCCGGGCAGAAACGACCCCTGCCCCTGCGGCAGCGGGCTTAAATACAAAAAATGCTGCGGAAGAAACGAATAGAGCTAATTTTATATAAAATTCAGATTATTTTTTGAAAAGAGGGGAACGGCATGAGATTTTCAACAGCTTTTTCGTCGGCGGACATACTTCTGCCGAAGACGGAGGATTTGACGAGGTGGTCGGTAGTCGCTTGCGACCAGCACACCTCGGAGCCGGAATATTGGGACGGAGCGGAAAAATTCGTCGGCGGGGCGCCCTCGTCGCTTAGGCTTACCCTGCCGGAAATATACCTTGAAAGCGCGGACGTTTCGGAGAGAATAGCCGCGGTAAACCGCAATATCCGCGAGTATCTGGCGGCGGGGATATTCAAAGAATACAAAGACGCGATGATATACGTCGAGAGAACGCTTTCAAACGGAAAAATAAGGCGGGGGATAGTCGGCGCGCTCGACCTTGAAGAATACGACTACAAAAAGGGCAGCAAATCCCAGATCAGGGCGACGGAGGCCACCGTCGCCGAAAGGATCCCCCCGAGGCTTAAAATAAGAAGCGGGGCGGAGATCGAGCTTCCGCACATTATGACCCTTATCGACGACCCGGAGATGACGGTCATAGAACAGTTTGCCGACAAGCCGCTTGAAAAGCTTTACGACTTTAAGCTTATGGCCGGCGGAGGAAGCGTCAAGGGCTATCTTATCGACAAGGCGGGGATAGAAAAAGTCGACGCGGCGCTTGCGAAGCTCAAAGAAAAGGCCGAGCCGCTTTTCGCAATCGGCGACGGAAACCACTCTCTTGCCGCGGCAAAAGAGCACTACGAGCAGCTTAAACGTGACAACCCGGGGAAGGACCTCTCGAACCACCCGGCGAGATACGCCCTTTGCGAGCTGGTGAACCTTCACAGCGAGGCCCTTGAATTTGAGGCGATACACAGAATCGTCAAGATATCGGAGCCTTACAGGTTTGTTATGGAGATGTCGTTAAACCTCGGGCTCAGCGGCGTTCCCTCGAGCCAGAAGGTTAAAATCCACCGCAACTACACGGTCAGAGAGCTTTATATCCGCAACCCCTCCTCTAAGCTCGCGGTCGGAAGCGTTCAGGCTTTCTTGGACGACTATATCGCCAAAAACGGCGGGAAGATAGACTATATTCACGGAGGAGACGTTTTGGCGCGGCTTTCGACCGAAGAGGGAGCCATCGGCTTCGAGCTTGAGCCGATGAAAAAATCCGAGCTCTTCCCGGCGATAGCGGCGGACGGAGCTCTGCCGAGAAAGACGTTTTCCATGGGCGCCGCCGAAGACAAGAGATTTTATTTAGAGGCGAGGAAAATCGTTCTTTAAGACTTGAAAACGGAGGGCAGATGAAGAATCTTTACATAATTTTTTCTTCGACCGACCTTAAAATCGGAAGAATGATAAGGTTTGTCACCCGAAACGAATATAACCACTGTTCGGTCTGCATCGACAGCGGGCTTTCGGTCTTCTATTCTTTTTCGAGATTATATATGAACAACCCGCTTATAGGCGGATTTACCGCCGAATCGCCGAAGAGATATACCCTTTCTTCGCGGACTAAGGTAAAAGTTGTCGCGGTGCCGGTGTTCGATGCGGACTTTCGCGAGATAAAGGCGCTTATCCGCAGAATGAGCGACAACGCCGAGGAATACGTCTATAACTACTTTTCTGCGGCGGCGTATATCTTCGGTAGGAAATACGACAGCGACAACGCCTTTACCTGCGCGGAATTTACCAACAAGGTTCTGTCCCTTGCCGGGGTCGACGCGCCCGAAAGCGCGAATATAGAGCGAATGGAGCGCGCCCTTGAAGGATATCCGACATGGGAGGGCAGAGCCGTCGACGGCTTTTTCTCGCCGATATGGGGAGAGGACAGATATCTCGACAGAATCGGCAAGGCGGCGCAGTGCGTTTTGATGGCGAAGCGGTTTAAGCGGCTTCTTGTCGGGAGCAGGGTTTAGATATGATAAAATACGTTTTGTTCGACCTTGACGGAACCTTGACCGAGTCCGCGCCGGGGATTATAAATTCGGTCAGATACGCGCTTAAGCGCTACGGAATAGAGAACGCCGATGAAAAGACCTTGACGGAATTCGTCGGCCCGCCGCTTATAGAATCTTTTAAAAAATTCTACGGCTTTTCCGAGGAAAAGGCGGTAGAGGCGGTGGACGTCTATCGCGAATATTTTTCCGAAAAGGGGCTTTTTGAAAATTCCGTCTACGGCGGGGTCGAGGATTGCCTTAAAAGGCTTAAAAGCGCCGGGATTAGGCTTGGGGTGGCGACCTCTAAGCCGCAGGTTTTTTGCGAGAGGATACTTAAACACTTCGGCCTTTCGGGGTATTTTGAGGCGATAGTCGGCATCCCGCTCGACGACGAGCATATGACCAAGGCCGAGGTCATTAAAAGAGCGCTCGGGCTTTTGGGGGTAGGCGACAAGGCCGAGGCGGTTATGATAGGCGACCGGGGATATGACGCCGCCGGCGCGAAAGAAAACGGAATAGACTGCATTGGGGTCCTATACGGCTACGGAAGCGAAGAAGAGCTTAAAAAAGCCGGGGTCTCGGCGGTCTGCCGCTCGGCGGAGGAGCTCGCGGAGCTTATTTTAAAAAATATATAAAAATATAGCGGAGCTTCCGTTCCGCGTAAATTATCGCAAAATTTAAATACGTCGCAGAGGGCGGAGTCTTAAAATTCCGATTTCCGACTTCTGTCTTCTGTCTTCTTGGCGCGGCCCGACGGCTGCGTCAAAAAAATGAACCCGTACCGAAGTACGGGTTTAAATTTTGCGCTTTAGCCCTTGGCGTCATACCAGCTTTTGCCGGATTTTACCTCTGCCGTAAGCGGGACGGAAAGGCTTACCGCCTTTTGCATCTCTTCGGAGAGTACTCTCGCGGCGGCCTCGCGGCAGTCTTCGGAGGATTCGACGATCAGCTCGTCGTGGACCTGCAAAATAAGGCGGGCGTCGAGCTTTTCTTCTTTAAGCCGCTTATAGACCTTTACCATCGCGATCTTGATGATGTCCGCCGCGGTGCCCTGAATCGGGGCGTTCATCGCGGCGCGGCGGCCGAAAGCCTTTAAATTGCGGTTTGAAGCCTTTAGCTCGGGGATATATCTTCTTCGGCCGAAAAGGGTGGTCACATAGCCGTTTTTTT
The DNA here is from genome assembly GCA_947627005.1 of uncultured Clostridia bacterium. GTDB lineage: Bacteria > Bacillota > Clostridia > Oscillospirales > Ruminococcaceae > Faeciplasma. The sequence goes on along the minus strand of CANQUJ010000015.1, from coordinate 14,710 downwards.
CGGCGAAGTCGACCGTCTCGCTCATAAATTTGTCTATCATCGGGTAGGTCCCGAGGTAGTTTTTGATGTATCTGTCCGCCTCGGCGACCGTGCAGTTGATGTCTTTTGAAAGGCTGAACGCGCCGATGCCGTAGATTATCCCGAAGTTTACGGCCTTGGCCGCCCGCCGCATATCATGGTCGACGAAATCCTCCGGCAGGCCGAAGACCTGCGAAGCGGTGCGGGTGTGGATATCCGTCCCGGACAAAAACGCGCCGCGCATATTTTCGTCGCCGCTCATCGAGGCGAGGACGCGAAGCTCGATCTGGCTGTAATCGGCGTCAAGAAGGGTCTTCCCTTCGGCCGCGATGAAGAATTTTCTCATATTCCGGCCGAGCTCTTTTCTTACAGGAATGTTCTGCATATTCGGGTTAGAGGATGAGATTCTTCCGGTTCTCGTCTCGGTCTGTTTAAATTCCGAGCGAACCCTGCCGTCGGGGCAGACCTCGGCAAGAAGGCCGTCGACGTAGGTCGAGCGAAGCTTGGTCAGGGTGCGATAGTCCAAAACGTCCTGCGCGATGGGGTGTTTTGAGACGAGGTTTTCAAGGACGTCGGCGCTCGTGGAGAGTCCGCGGTGGTTTTTCTTTCCGCTCGGAAGGCCCAGCTTTTCAAAGAGGATCTCGCCGAGCTGCTTCGAGGAATTTATGTTGAATTCCTGCCCGGCAAGAAGGTAGATTCGCTGTTCAAGCTCGCGAATGTCGGCCTTAAGGCCCTCGCCGAAGGAGCGTATTCCGTCCGAATCGACCCGAACGCCCAAGACCTCCATCGAGGCGAGGACTTCGCAGAGCGGCTGCTCGATGTCGTATAAAAGCCCGGACATTCCGCTCTCTTCGACCTCGGCCTTGAGCTTTTTTGCAAGGGCGGGCAGCGAGATGATGTCGGCATGGGCGGGGGCGCGGCTATACGAAACGTTATTTGAAGCGCAAAGATTACTGACTGTATAGTCTGTCGCCTGCGAATTTAAAAGATACCCCGCCAAGTCGCAGATAAATTCGAGGCCGCAGAGCTCTTTTTTGTTTTCAAAACAGAGTTTGTGGGCGGACTTCGCCGAAAAAGCGGTTTTTTTTCCGGGAGAGGTAAAATATTCGAGGATAAGCGCGGGGTCTTCACAGGTGTAGACTTTATCCCGCGAGAAGACCTCGAGAGAGTTGTTTTCGTAGATGAAGAAGCTTTCGGCGGCCGAAATTTCGGAAATCGCAGAGGCGGCAAGCGGGAGGATCTCGCAGTCGCGCTCGGGTTCTTCGCTTTCGGGCGAGGGCTGCGGGACTGCGACCTTTTCGAGGCCGAGCTTGTCGAGCATCTTGAACATATCCAGCCCCGAGAGGATTTTCGCGGCGGCGGAGGAATCCGGCTTGCGGAGAAGGTATTCGTTTTTATCCCGCGGGATAGGGGCGGTTTTGACTATCGTCGCGAGCCACTTGCTTTCAAGCGCGGAAGCCTTTCCGTTCTCGAGCTTTTGACGCATGCTCGGGGTGAGCTTGGCGGTATCGAGGTTTTCGTATAGCCCTTCGATCGAGCCGTATTCGCGGATAAGCCCGAGGGCGGTTTTTTCGCCTATCCCCGCGACCCCGGGGATATTGTCCGAGCTGTCGCCCATAAGGCCCTTTATTTCGATGAGCTGCAAGGGTTCGACGCCGTATTCTTCAAAAAAGCGGTCGCGGTCGTATTTGGCGGTCTCGCGGTTGGTCGCCAAAAGGACGGCGGTGTTTTCGTTTATAAGCTGAAGGTTGTCTCTGTCGCCCGAGAGGATGAAGACCTCGTCTTCGGGGGAGGAGAACAGCGCCGAGACCGAGCCGAGAATGTCGTCGGCCTCGAAGCCCTCGCACTCCAAGATGTTTATCCCGAGGGCGGAGAGAAGCTCTTTTGCCACCGGGAGCTGCTTCGCGAGGTCGTCGGGCATGCCCTTGCGGTTGGCCTTGTAGTAGTCGCAGGCCTTGTGGCGGAAGGTCGGGGCCTTGAGGTCGAACGCGACCGAAACGCCGTCCGGCTTAAGCCGCTCCTGCTCGCGAAGAAAGATGTTCATAAAGCCGGTTATCGCGTTTGTCGGGAACCCCCGGGAAGAGGTCAGAGTTTTTATGCCGTAGAAGGCGCGGTTTAAAATCGAGTTGCCGTCGATGACTAAAATACGCATTGCGGAATTACCTTTCAGATTTGATTTTTTCTTTTATTACGGTTTTATTATAGCACGTTTTTTTCGATTTTGGAAGCCCCCGAACAAAAATCCTTAAAATTCGGAAAAAGGGGTACACAAATCGAAAGGTTTGTGGTATACTGCTATTTGTGAGAGTATGCGCGGGCCGCGCCGCGATAAATTTCGCCCCGAAAGGAAGCTTTTTTGAAGCGGCGGGGTTTGCGCGGGGCCGCCCCCGCGCGGGCGCCGTAGGCCCCCGGCCCCCGGCCCCCGCCGGGGGCCGGGGGCCGGGGGCGGCCGGCAGAATGCCGGGCGCGGCGCGCTACTGCGGGAGAGGGAAGAATGGAAAAGACAGCGATAGGGAATGTAGTTATAGAAAAAAGCTGCGCGCTTTCGCCGATGGCTTCGGTCGCGGACAGGGCCTATCGCGAGATGTGCCGCGAATACGGCGCGAGTTTTCTTTGCAGCGAGATGGTCTCGGCAAAGGGGCTTTGCTACGGCGGGGCGGGGTCTTATGAACTCTGCGAGGTTTTTGACAGCGAGAGGCCCTATGCGATCCAGCTTTTCGGCGAAGAGCCGGAGTTTATAAGGCGGGCGGCAGAGATAGTCAACCGTTTTAAGCCGGATATAATCGACATAAATATGGGCTGCCCGGTCGCAAAGGTGGTCAACCCCGGGGGCGGCAGCGCGCTTATGAAGACGCCCGAGCTTGCGGCGGAAATTGTCAGAGCGGCGGTTTCGGCGGCGGAATGTCCGGTAACGGTGAAATTTCGCTCCGGCTGGGACGACGAGCATATAAACGCGGTATCTTTCGCGGTTTTGATGGAACAGGCGGGGGCTTCGGCCTTGGCGGTTCACCCGAGAACGCGGGCGCAGATGTATTCCGGCAGGGCGGATTGGAAGATCATCAAAGAGGTCAAAAGCGCGGTTAAAATTCCGGTCATCGGCAACGGCGACGTCGTCGACGGAAAATCCGCCAAAAAAATGTATGAAGAGACCGGCTGCGACCTCGTCTCGCTTGCGAGGGGGTCGTACGGTAGGCCGTGGGTTTTTAGGGAGATAAAACACTTCCTTGAAACCGGCGAGAGCCTTCCCGAGCCGAGCCTTGAAGAGCGGCTTGGGGTTATGCAAAGGCACCTTTTGAAGCTTATCGAATATAAGGGCGAGCGGCAGGGAATCCGCGAGGGAAGAAAGAACGTCGCATGGTATCTTAAAGGGGTCCGCGGGGCGGCGAAATTCAGGAACATGGCCGGAGAGCTTGAGACTATGGAGGACGTTAAGCGGCTTGTCGGGGAGGTGCTCGAAAATGCCTCTTTGCGATGAAATTTCAATAGAAGACCTCGGCGGCGGGTTTAAGGTCGCGATATCGAAAGAGCACCGATTCGGGACCGACGCCTTTTTGCTCGCGGACTTCGCCTCGCCGAAGAGAAAAGACCGCTGCCTCGACCTTTGCGCCGGGAACGGGATAGTCGGGCTTTTGGCGCTAAGGGATTTTATGCCGGAGGAAGTTTACGCGATAGAGCTTCAGAAGCCGGCCTACGAGCTTTCGGTGAAGTCGAAGGAGCTTTCGGGCGCCGGGAATTTCTTTCCGATAAACGCGGATTTGAGAGTTTGGCGGGGCGAGCGGCAGTTCGACGTTATAACCTGCAACCCGCCGTATAAGCGGGGCGGCACCGGCGCGGAATCTTTAAGCAAAGCTTCGGCCTTGGCGCGGCACGAGATAGAATGTACGGTCTACGACGTCTGCGAGGCGGCGAAGCGAAACCTGCGGTTCGGCGGGCGGCTTTGCTTGTGCAATCGGCCCGAAAGGCTCGCCGACTGTATCGAGACGATGAGAAAAAACGGAATCGAGCCGAAGAGGCTTAGATCGGTTCACAAAAACGCCGATTCGCCGGCCTGGCTTATACTTATCGAGGGGCGGCTCGGCGGCTCGGGGTTTATGAAGATAGAAAGGCCGCTTTTCGTCCTTGAAAACGGCGAATATTCGAGCGAGATGAGAAGGATCTACCGGCTGGGGTAGAGCGCGGGGGGCGCCCCGCGGCCGCGGCGAAGCCGCGGCCCCGCTCGCTTCGGCGGGGCCGAAGCGAGCCGCCCGCCCGCCCTGCGGGCGGGCACGGGGCGCCGGACAAAAGCGGAAAATCGCGCAAAAAAAGGAGGAACGCGCCATGGAGAAGTTCGGGAAAATGCGGCGCTCGGCCCAAGAGCTTTCGCAAAAAGAGGCCGAAGAAATTTTAAAAACCGCGACCCATGGGGTTCTGGCGGTTGCGGGCGAAGGGGGATACCCCTACGCCGTGCCGATGAGCTTTGTCTTCGCGGACGGAAAAATCTATCTTCATTCGGCGACCGAGGGGCGGAAGATCGAGGCGATAAAGCGCTCCGAAAAGGTTTCGTTCTGCGTTGTCGCCGAGGATAGGGTGATCCCCGAAAAATACACGACCGCGTATAAAAGCGCGATAGTTTTCGGCAGGGCGAGAATAGTTTTGGGGGACGAGGCCGAAAGGCTTATCCGGCCGCTGGGCGAAAAATATAACCCCAAGGCGGCCGGGAAGAGCCTTGACGAAGAAATCGCGGGGGCGAAGGGCCGCTTCGCAATCATAGAAATAACGCCGGAGAAGATAAGCGGGAAAATAGGCAAAGAGCTTTTAAAGCGGGAGGAGAGCCGATGTCGGGAAAACTATATATAGTCGGAACGCCGATAGGCAACCTTGCGGATATGACCTTCAGAGCGGTGGAGACGCTTAAGGCGGTAGATTTTATCGCGGCGGAGGACACGAGGGTCACGAAAAAGCTGCTTTTGCATTTCGACATAAAAAAGCCGCTTGTGAGCTATCACGAGCACAACAGAAAATACGTCGGCGACGGCATTGCCGAGAGAATTTTGGGCGGCGAGAGCTGCGCCGTAGTCACCGACGCGGGCATGCCATGCATTTCCGACCCGGGGGAGGACCTCGTCAAACTCTGCGCCGAAAGGGGGATACCGATCGAGGTTGTTCCCGGGCCGAGCGCGGCGGTCTCGGCGCTGGCGATAAGCGGGCTTGACGCCTCAAAATTCGCGTTCGAGGGGTTTTTGTCGACTGCGCCGAGCTCGCGCAGGCAGACTCTTGAAAGGGTCGCGAACGAGGAGCACACCGTGATCTTCTATGAGGCGCCGCACAAGCTGGTGTCGACCCTTAACGACCTTTACAAATACTTCGGCGAGAGAAAAATCTCGATCTGCCGAGAGATGACAAAGCTCCACGAAGAGGTCATCAGAACGACTCTTTCTTCGGCGGTAAACCTTTACGACGACGAAACAAACAAGCCGCGCGGCGAATTTGTTCTCGTCATAGAGGGGCGAAAAGAGCCGCCGAAGGCCGAGCTTAGCCTTAGCGAGGCGGTTTTAAAGGCGGAAGAGCTTATAAACGGCGGGGCGCGGGCGGCCGAGGCCTGCCGCGAGATTGCGAAGATATCCGGTTTTTCAAAGAGCAAGCTCTATTCCGCGCTGCTCGCGAAAAAGGGATAGAAAATGGACATAATAAGAAAAATGACCGCCGCGGACGTCGACGGCGTGAGCGCCATCGAGCGGGAATGTTTCACCTCGGAGGCTTGGCCCCGCGAGGATTTTGAGGCCCTTTGCGGCGAAGACGGCGAGGTTATCGCTTCGCTGGTTTATATCGCGGACGGAAAAGTCGGCGGATATATTTCGGGGAGCAGCATATGCGGCGAGCTTGAAATCTATTCGGTCGCGGTGGCGCCGGCTTTAAGGCGAAGGGGTATCGCGAAGGCGCTCATCCGCGAGCTTGAGAGGCTATCATCGCCCGAGACCGCCTATCTTGAGGTTCGCGAATCGAACGCCCCGGCGCGAAGCCTTTACGCCTCGCTCGGGTTTAAAGAATACGGCCGCAGGCGGGGATATTACAGCGCGCCGGAGGAAGACGCGATTTTGATGAGAAAGGATTATTAGCGCGCGGGCAGCGCAACTGTGGGCGAAGCCCGGCCCGCGGCCCTTTCGGGCGGGCCGGTGGCCCGCCCGAAAGGCGGGGCTTCGCCCCGGCCGAGGCGCAAAATTTTAAAAGCCGCAAAGTTGTTTTCGCGGAGCGAAAAGCGCGCGAAAACCGCAAAAAAGCAGAAGAAAAGAAGTGAAACGATGAAAATTTTAGCTATCGAGTCTTCGTGCGACGAAACCGCCGCCGCGGTGGTCGAGGACGGAAGAAAGGTTTTGTCGAATATCGTCGCCTCGCAGATCGAGGAGCACAAGCTTTACGGCGGGGTAGTGCCCGAGATCGCGTCTCGAAGGCATATCGAGAGCATAAGCGGGGTAGTCGACGAGGCGCTGTCGGCGGCAAACCTCGACTTTGGCGATATCGACGCCGTCGCTGTGACATATGCCCCCGGGCTTATCGGGGCGCTTCTGGTCGGGGTGAGCTATGCCAAGGGGCTCGCGATGGTCTCTAAAAAGCCGCTTGTGCCGGTCCACCATATCGCGGGGCACATCGCCGCGAACTATATCACCCACCCCGAGCTCGAGCCGCCGTTTTTGTGCCTTGTCGTCAGCGGCGGGCACAGCCACATCGTCGAGGTCAAAAACTATACCGAATACCGGGTTATCGGCAGGACAAGAGACGACGCGGCCGGCGAATGTTTCGACAAGGTCGCGAGGGTGCTCGGGTTTCCCTATCCGGGCGGAAGATATATCGACGAGGCGGCGAAAAAGGGGGATCGCACGGCGTATAAATTCCCTCACCCAAAGCTCTCGGGCTGCGAATACGACTTTTCTTTTTCGGGGCTGAAGACCGCCGTCATAAACCTTGTTCACAACGCCGAGCAGCGCGGCGAACCGCTTTTAACCGAAGACGTCGCGGCCTCATTTCAAAAGACCGTCGCCGACATTTTGGGCGAAAAGCTTTGCGCCGCCGCGAAAGCCCTTAACGCCGAAAAAATCGTAGTCGCGGGAGGGGTTTCGGCCAATTCCGCCATAAGGGCGAAGATGAAGAAAATCGCAGACTCTGTCGGCGCGGGGCTTTATCTGCCCGAGCTTAAATATTGCGGAGACAACGCCGCGATGATAGGCGCGCAGGCGTATTACGACTTTCTTGCGGGGCGGCGGGCGGACGAATCGCTCAACGCGGTCGCCACCCTTTCTCTTGAAGATATTTCTACCGATTTCGGGAGGCAGATATGAAAAAATACGGAATTATCGCGGTTTTGATATGTTCGGCGCTTGTTTTTTCGGCTTGCGGAAGAGAGATAGACCGCCGGCCGATAGTCAGCGAGACTTTGAAGACCGACGCCCCGCCAGAGAGGCGGCCCTATCCGATAAGCGTTGACGGCGAGACCTTTGAGCAGGCCCCGCAGAGCGTTGTTTCGCTCTCGCCGGCGCTGACCGAAATTCTCTTCGATATCGGCGCGGGGGAAAAGCTTTCGGCGGTCGGGGATTATTGCGACTACCCGGCAGAGGCCGAGGGGCTTATAAAAGCGGGAAGCCCCGCAAGCCCTAACGCCGCCGCGATAGCAGAGCTTTCGCCCGAGCTTTTGATAACCCAGTCGCCGATAGCCTCGACCGACGAGCTTTTGATCAAACAGGCCGGGGTAAGGGTCATGACCTTCTCTGTACCGAAGACCTACGCCGAGCTCTGCGAGCTTTATATAAACCTCTCGGCGATATTTTTCGGCGAGACGGATTCGGTGAGCATCGCCTATAACGCGCTTTCGGGGCTTGATTCTGCGCTTCAAAGCGCGCAGGCGCTTGAGATCGGCAAAAGCTTCGTGGTAGTAGAGGCCGAGGCCGAGGGCGGGCTTATGCTTTCGCCGACAGACGCCCTTTGTTCGGATATGTTATCCGTCTTCGGGCAGAACCTTTGGCAGAAAATCGGCGAATATTTCGCCGACTCGGACGAGCTGTTCGTTCTTGCGCCGGATATAGTCTTCTACGCCGAAGGGGTCGACGAAGACGAAGTCGAAGACGTTTTTCCACATTCAAAGCTTATAGAGATAGACTTTGAAAGGTTCGAGCGGCCGACGGCGCGGCTTGGCGCGGTTATTTCGGAATGTGCCGAGAAGCTTAAATAAAAACTATTGACAGCGGGGAATTTTAAAGGTATTATAAAAGGTGTATCATGCGGATTTTGCGGATTTTTTTGCGCGGGCGCAATATTTTGCCCGCCTCGCGCGTTTTATAAGCGGCATGATTCAAAAAGAAGAAGGTTATTGCAAAAATGAAAGGAAATGTTATCGCTATGAAGAAATTTTTCGCGGTATTGACCGCTCTTTGCATTGTTGTTCTATGCTTCTCCTCTTGCGGAAAGAAGATAGGCGGCGAAGTCCCGGAGGGGAGCGAGCCGGTGACCGGCGACTCTTCGTCGACTGTTCCGACCGACGGCGGGGACGAGACCCCCGGAGAGCAGACCGCGCCGACCGGCGAGACCTGGAACGGCTACGACATCGGGTTTGTTAAAGACAACGGGCTGGAATATATCTGGAACCAGCTTGAGGACGACATCAAAGAAGACGTCGCGGTTGTTATGAACGCCATCAAGAACGTAGAGCTTATGTGCGAGCTTCCGAACGGAATCCCGGCGGAGGACAGCAATATGTTCTGCCACTTTATCTATACGATGTGCATCGACTATACCTATATGGGCAACAGCTTTAACTTTAAAGACACCGACGGCGACGGAAAAAAGGAATCCCTCGTTCTGCCATATAACTTCGACGCGGTGGTCACCGAGGCCGACGCTTGGAACTATACCTCTCAGCTTAACGCCAAGCTTGACGAGATCATCGCCGGAATTCCGGACGGCACCGAATATGAAAGGGTCAAGTATCTTCACGACTACCTTGTTTTAAACACTACCTACGGCGAGACGGCGAAGCTTCCGTTTACCGCCTACGGCGCTCTTGTTGAGCAGACCGCGACCTGCCAGGGTTACGCCGACGCGATGCACCTTCTTTTGACGAGGGCGGGATTTGAGGCGGCGTTTGCGGTCGGCCACGGGGACAGCTTGGAGCTTACCCACAAGTGGAACTACGTCAGACTTTCGGACGGAAAGTGGTATATCCTCGACCCGACATGGGCCGACCCGACCGGAAGAGACGACCCGAACTTTATAAACTACGACTACTTCTTGATCTCGGACGAGGTTCTGATGCAGGACCACGCCGAGAAGTTTGACAACGACTATTACGGCGGGAAGTATTACTTCGACATTCCGGTGGCCGAGTCGATGGATTTGAGCTATCATATGGTTATGGGCTACTACGCCGAGACATACGAGCAGGCGTACGAGATAGTCGAAAAGCAGGCGCTCGAGTGCGCGCAGAACGGCGGAAGATACGTTTATTTGAGAGTCTCGGACGAAGACCTTTACACCGACGTTTACCACAGGCTTCTTTTGACCGACTACGGGGCGGAGATCCAGGATATTATCCGCGACGTAAACGAACAGGCGGGGTCTAACTTCGGATCGTGGAGGCAATATCGCGGGCACAAGGACGGCAAGGGCCCCTTTACCTTCATCATAACCCTTGTTACCAAAGACGAGCAATAAATTACAATAACGACGAAAAAATTTGATGACATGGAGGAATCGTTATGAATTTCAGAAGAATCGCGGCGTTTATCGTCGCGGCGGTTCTTGCGATGACTGCGCTCGCGGCCTGCGGGCGGATACCCGAAGAGCCGATCGAGCAGCCGGGAGTCACCTTAGACCCTGCGGCGACTGCGGAGATACCGGCGGACAGCAGCTCGGCCCCGACCGAGGCCACCCCCGCGCCGACAGAGCCGACAGAGCCGGCAACCGAGCCGACGGAGCCCGCGACCGAGCCGACGGAACCGGCGACCGAGCCGACCACCGAGGCCACCAAGGAATCCGCCAAGAAGACCGACAAGAACGACTTTACCGTCGAAGACCTTACCGCGACCAAATACGCGACCATATCACTTAACGTAAGAAGCGGCCCTTCGACCGAGTTCGGAAGAATAGGCGCGCTTAACGAGGGCGACGAGGTTAAAGTCACCGGCCGGGCCTCTACCGGGTGGTACAGGATCGAATATAAAGGCGAGACGGGATACGTCAGCAACATATATCTTTCGGACGATAAGCCGGCCTCCGCGCCCGAGAAAAAGCCGGCAGAGAGCGACGGCGACGTTGAATACGCCGACGACGAGCCGACCGAGACCGCGCCGGACAATTCTTCGACCGGAGGGGACGTAAGCTATACCGCCGGGGACTGGGTTAAAGACAACGGCGCGGAGTATATGTACGGCCTCTTCTCCGAGTCGAGATATCAAAAGGCGCTCGACAAGCTTGCCGGGGCGGTACAGATCATGGCTCCGACCGTAAACCTTAAGGAATACTTAAACTACGACGAAGCTATGGCCTTTGCGCAGTATATCGCGCAGATCGTCGGAACGACCTATTGCTACTTCGACCAGGTGACGAGAGTCAACGACAATATAACCCTTACTCTCGGGTATTACGTCGACACCCTTGAAGAGGGGCAGAAGATGGTTAGCCGCCTCGAATCGGCGGGGGATAAGATCATCAAGACCATCAGCGGATATTCCGACTACAACAAGATCAAGTATATCTACGAGTGGATCGCGAAGAACTCGGTTTATGAGCACAGCAAATACTTCGCCTCGGCGTACGGACCGATAGTCGACGGCAACGGAACCTGCGTAGGATACGCCAAGGCGGCCTTCTATCTTCTTTCGAGGGCAGGATTCGACACGGTATACGTCTGCGGCAACGGCCTTAACGACGACCATATGTGGGTAAAGGTCAAGCTCGGCGGAAAGTGGTATAACGTTGACGAAGGCTGGGCCGACCCGAGAGACGGCAACGCCATAGACGACAACTTCTTGGTATACGACTTCCTGCTCGTAAACGACGAATACATCAAAAACACCAGAACGAAGGTCTACGATCTCAGCAAATACTACACCATGCCTTCGGCAACTTCGGACGACTATAACTGGTATAAGATGAACGACTGCTACGTTTCGGATATGTCCGAAGCCGAGTCGATTATCAGAGCCGCGACCAAAAAGGCGCTCGACAATGCGAACGGAAAGAAATACGTTTATGTAAACATTCAGTTTGCGACGACGGAGCTTCACTACGACGCGGTAGACTATTACGGCAAGGCTAACTTCGCCAAGGATATTCTTAACGATCTCACCTCTAAATACGTCCTTGACGGCAGAAGAATGGACTGCCACCGCACCGCGACCGACACCCAAAAGATCAAGCAGACAAGGTCGCTCGTATTCAGACTTATAAAGAAATAAGCCGAAATAAAATCCCCCGCCTTTTGATTGAGGCGGGGGTTCTTTTGTGTGTTCGATTTTAAAGAATCGCGCTTTCGTCGACGTCGTCGCCGTCTTCAAGAAGAGGGTCTTCGCCGTTGATCACCCTTTTGAGGTTTTCAAACTCCTCCTCCGAAAGGGTCACGCCCTTGCCCATTCTTTGGTGATCGGGCGACCACTCGCGAATGTCGAACTTAGGGGGGTAGTCGTTCCAGCTTACCTTGTTAAGCTCCTTTGTCCACCCGCGGCTGCTTTCGCCCAAAACCGCGATATGCTCGGTGATCTCATACTTAAGCTCCGCCATTTGTTATTCATCTCCTTCCGAATTATTGCCGCCTGCCGCGCGGCCGAATTTTTTAAGCAGGGGAATCTTTTCTCTTATCTTTGCCGGGGTCAAAAAAGCCGCGGCCTTTAAAAGCTCGGTGAAGTTCATCGCGAAGACCGCGACAAACAGCGCCCCGAGCGAGATATATACCCAAGCGCCGGAAAACAGGTTTATCGCCGCCATAGCGCAGAGAACGGCGGTGTTTGAGAGAATCTTCAAAAGGGAAAATTTAAAGGGAATGATGCGGTCGGTATCGAAGAGGCGGAAGAAGAAGACCGCGAAGTATGCCGCGAAAGTCGCCCCGGCGGCGCCGAAAATCCCGAATTTGGGAATCAGCGCGAAGTTTAAGACTATGTTTATCAGCCCGGCGGCGAGAGAGGTCAAAAAAGACCTTTTCGTCCGCTTTTCGGCGATATAGACCGAGCCTAAAAAGACGTTGAAGCAGGTAAAAACGGTCGCGAGAGTCAAAATCGGGGAATAGAGCATAGCCTCGTGATAGGCGGGGTTTACCCAGATATAGGTCAGCGGGCGGTTGATTAAAAGTATCCCCGCGGCCATAACGTACATAAACGACTGATTCAGCGAAAAGACGGTGGTATAGAAGCCCTCGCGCCCCGAAGAATCGTTTTCTTGGATGGCGGACATATTCCATGCCTGCGAAAACATCGTGAAAACAGTCGTTATAATGGTCGGAATTTTATACGCGACGGTGTTTATTCCGTTCATCGCCTCGCCGTGGAAATAGGTTATGATGAAGCGGTCGGAGATAGAGGTTATAAGCCATAAAAGAGTGGTCGGAACCAGCGGCGCGCAGTAGCGGAGCATATCTTTCAATGCCGAAAGAGAGAACCTTTTAGGGCTGATGTGCTTATAAAGCCCCGCCGCAAAGAACAGAAACACGCTTGAGCAGAGGTCGGAGAGGATTATCGCGAAGAGATAGCCCCTCATTCCCCACTTGAATTTTAGAAGGAAGAGCAGGTTAAAGAGAATCATCGCGAGGGTGGTCAAAATTCCGTCCAGCGCGAAGAGGCGAACCTTTTCGAGCGAGCGGACGTATGTCGCGTTGAGCTGTTTAAGCGCGGCGGTCCATACATATATATAAAGTATAGGCGCGAAGCCGCGCAAAAAGTCTAATCTTGAAAGAAGGGGGAAGACGCAGGCCATTATCCCGAGGCCGCCGGCGACCACGAAAAGGCAGGTGGTGTATACCGTCTGCCGCTGTTCGGGGGATTTGGCGTCAAGCCCGAAGCGAAGCGCGGCGTCGGCCACCGAGAGGGTGAAGATCGGAAGAAGAATGTTAGCCGTCTGCGCGACGAGGTCTACCGTTCCGTATTGGTCGGGCGAGAGGGCGGCGGTATATAGCGGGACGAGGAACAAAACTAAAAGCTTTGAGCCGAACGTGCCGATCGCGAAAATAATCGTATTTGAAAAAAGCTTTTTATAGCTCTGCTTTGTGATCACCTTTTCGCGCCGCCTTTCTATATTATAAATAGTATTATAGCGGCAGCGCGCAAAAAAATCAAGATTTTTCCGCAAATCCGCCCCGGGGCTTGCAAAAGGCAATCTTTTTGTGGTATAATAAATAAAAATTAAGACCGCATTATACGGAAGGAAGGATTATATATGAAAAAGTTTTTGAAGATTCTTGCCGCCGCGGCGGCCGCCGCCTGTGCCGCCCTGCTTTTAAAGCTTGCGGCCGAGGTTTTGGGAAGCTGCTCGCACAAATACATCGAGGTAGACGGCTGACGGAAAACCCCGGGCGGGTTTTCCGTAAACCTTTCAAAAAGTCAAAGGGGGAGAACGAATCTCCCCCTTTTAATTTTTAATTTACGAGCAGAAAACGTGGTCGCCGATGGTGGTTATGACCGGCCGAGAGCGGATCCATTGGTTGCTTGTCTTTTTCGGGTTGTAATAATAGATCGCGCCGCCGGTGGGGTCCCAGCCGTTAAGGGCGTCTCGCGCGGCGTTATACGCCGAAGACGAGATGGGCTGCCAGAACTGGCCGTCGTTTATCGCCGTGAACGCGCCGTTTTGATATATGACCCCGGCGATGCTGTCGGGGAAGGAGGGGTGTTCGACCCGGTTTAAAACGACCGCGCCGACCGCCACCTGCCCGGTATAGGGCTCGCCCCGGGCCTCGGCCGAAATGATTCGGGCCAAAAGGTTGATGTTAGACTCGGTCGCCTTCGGAACCGTCCCGACGCTTATGCCGAGAGCCGAAAGGGTCTGCGGGCCGGCAATGCCGTCGACCGTAAGCCCTTTCTGCTTCTGAAATTTGCGGACAGCCGCCTGCGTTTGGGTCCCGTAGTAGCCGGTAACGTCGGCGGTAAACAAGCCCCTGTCTTTAAGCGCCTGTTGTATCGCCGTGACCTCGCTTCCCGATGAGCCGACCTTTGAAAGAGTTTCCCGCAGGTCAATATTTTGACAGATAAGATGAAGCAATGACATACATATAATAAACGCCGCCGGTATATAATAAAAAGCGCGGCGTCCGGTTTTTGCCTTAACTTCCGATGCCATTTTTATCTCTCCTTTTTTCGGTGTTTGCTCATATTATTGCCTCGTTGTCTTCATAAAATCCCCCGCGGGGCGCAGGAATATTCTTCCGAGGACGAAAATGCACAAATTGTCGAAACAAGCGACAAACTAATTGTGCATACGGCCAAAAAGAAAAAAACCGCTTGACAAACGCTTTTAAAAGTGATAGGATACAAAAGCTGCCTCGCGAGAGGTAAAGCCCCTAAGCTTGACGTTTAAAAATTTTTGAAAATATTTTTTAAAAAGGTATTGACAAAGGCTTTTAAATGTGGTAAGATAGTCGGGCACCCTTTCGGAGGGGAGCGAAAATTGGCAGCTTGAAAATTGAACAATAGAACTATAAAAACCCTTTTGAAATTGCTTTGAGTTAAATTAAAGCGAGAAAGTC
>CANQUJ010000014.1 GCA_947627005.1 uncultured Clostridia bacterium | reverse complement strand
TGTCCGACAGGAATCGAACCTGCGCGCATGCGGTCGGAGCGCATTGCTCTATCCACTGAGCTACGGACAGTTATGCTTCGGTCAAAGCCGGAGTTTTTTAGAAAAATACAGCACCAAATCGTCGTCGTTGCGGCAATCTTCATACTCGCCGCAGACCCTGTCGCGATACCAAACGCCGCTGCCGTCGGGCAGATACCCGCGCTTGCAATACATTCGCTGCGCGCTGCCATAGCCCGAGTTCAGCCCCACGCCGAGGCCGACCTCGTCCGAGAATCTCCCCGCGATTTCTTCCGCGACGTCCATAAGCTTCCCGCCGACTCCTCTTCTGCGAAATTTTTCAAGAACCGCAAAGTCGACGATCATCGGCAGCCGCCCCGTGAAAGCGCCGTGCTCATATTTCGGGTAGACGCTGACATAACCCGCGGGCTCGCCGCACCAGTCGGCCGCAAGGCAAATCGCCCTGCCCTCTTCTCTTTCCGCGAGGCGTTTTTCGAGCTTCGACTCGTCGGCCTCCCAGCCTTGGGCGCGTTCGCCCTCGGCAAAGACTTTCGGGTCGCTCTCCGCCAAGTCTCGGACGGTTATTTTGCCGTCAGAATAATATACCATATGTCAATTTCCTATTAAATACTACAAGTCGTATTGATTTACAGTCCGAATTTTTCTTTGACGAGCCGCCCCTCAGCCGATTATAACAACGAGCTTCAAAATATCCTCCGTCAAAAATCTCAATAATGCTCGGCTATCCCGGCGGCCTTATCATAATATTTCTCCGCCGCTTCAAACCGCTTGATGAACGAATCCCAGACGACCTCGTCCGCGGCCTTTTCGCCGTTTTCGTTGACTACCGAGAAGTGCCGCGTGACATATCCGTAGACGTTCGCAAAGCCCGGGCTGTCGCTCGATATAAGCTTTTTCGCCGTTTTAACGGCCCCGCGAATCTCCCCCAAATAATCGTTGACCGCGCCCTTGGCGGCAAAAAATTTTTCTTTCGCGGTGGCGATATGGAGCATATATCTCAAATTCCCGAAGAAAGAGGGTATCCAGTATGAAATCATCATAATCGCGGCGACGGCGGTTATCGCAAGAACCGTCGCGGCGGAACAGGCCTCCGCCTTAGAGACCTCGTCGTCGAGCAGAATCAAAATCGTGACCATTCCGAGGGCGCCGGCAAGAATATAGCCGAGGCAGCCGCTGAAATATCCGAGGTAATCCTGATATTTTTTCCATACGAAAACGCCCAAAGCCCCCGCCGTCAAAACCGAGAGGATGCCGAAGATGTTATGCGAAAAGAGCGCCGAGACCGGCTCGATAAGCCAGATCGCGCAAAGAAGCCCGACGACTGCGGCGAGGATTATCAGATTTTTGATAAACCCGCCGAGCGAGCCGTTGCAGTAGATTCTGTCGGCTTTATATAGGCGGTCGAAAAGCTTGCCGAGGTATGAAAACGGATAGGGAGTGTCGCCGCCCGCCGTTCTTAAAATCATGTTGTTTCCGATCATCGCGGCGTCGTTGACTATGCTGCAGTCCAAATATCCGCCCTCGTTCACCTTGGTAAGATATTTCAGCTCGACCTCTCTTAAAGCGACCGCTTCGTCGTAGATATTGTTTAACTCGAGGATTCGAATTGCATAGTCGACGGTGCCGTCGGCGTATCTCGAGACGAGGACCCGGGGAGAGTCTTTCTCGTCGCCCTTAAGGCGCTTTTCAAATTCCGCCGAGGTCCGCTTGACGAGCTCCTCCGCATCGCAAATATCGCCCGACTTTATATTGCCGTCTTTATGAATAAGCTTAAGCGCGCGGCCGTATTCGTCGACAAATATCTCACATTCCGGCGGCAGCATTATTTTTTTCTTTTTAGACATTTTCCCCTCAATATCGTCGCGTTATCAGCGGATTTTCGCCCCTGCGGGAACGCTTTCGTCGAGGAAGCAGACCTTTGCCGAGCCGTCCGGCATATCCGCGGCGCAGATCATTCCCTCGCTCATTTCGCCGCAAAGCTTTGCGGGCTTAAGGTTGGCGACAAACATAACCGTCCTGCCGACAAGGTCTTCGGGCGAATACCATTTCGCGATGCCGGAAAGTATCTGCCTCGTTCCGAAGCCGTCTTCAAGCTTTAATCTCAAAAGCTTTTTGGATTTTTCGACCTTTTCGCAGGAGATTATCTTACCGGCTCTAAGGTCCGCCTTTGCGAAATCGTCGATGGTTATTTCTTCGGCTATCGCGGGGATATCCGCGCTCTCGGCGGCCTCTTTCGCGACGGCCTCCGCCGCTGCCTTGGCCTTTAATGCCTCCATCTCGGCGACGAGCTCGTCAAGGGTCTTCGGGTCGATCCTTGCGAAAAGGGGCTTAGCCTCGCCGACTTTGTTGCCGGCCGGGTATTTCCCGAACTCGGCAAGGTCTTCAAAGCTTTCGGCCTTGAAGCCTATTTGAGAGAAAATCTTCTCGGCGGTGTCGGGTATAAAGGGCGAGGCGAGCGCGCCGATGAACCTTATCGCCTCTATAAGCTCGTACAAAACGGTCTTAAGCCTCGGCAAAGAGGCTTCTTCTTTCGCGAGGACCCAAGGCGAGGTCTCGTCGATGTATTTATTAGCCCTGCGCGCCAAAGACATAACGTCGTCGACCGCGTCGGCGATTCGGTAGGAATCGAGGTGGGCCTGCGTTTTCTCGACGGCTTCGATACATTTGCGCTCGAGGTCGAGGTCGGTCTCGTTTTTGTCGCCGGGGGCGTATACCGTCCCGCCGAAATAGCGGTTCACCATCGCGACGGTGCGGTTTACGAGGTTCCCGAGGGTGTTGGCGAGGTCGGTGTTATAGCGGTCGATAAAAGCCTCGTAGCTGATCGAGCCGTCGGCCGCAAAGGGCATTTCTGAGAGCATATAGTAGCGGGTGGCGTCTGCGCCGAAGCGCTTTACCATCTCTCCCGCGTAGATCACGTTGCCCTTTGATTTGGACATTTTGTCTTCGCCGAACAAAAGCCAGGGGTGGGCGAAAATCTGTTTCGGAAGCTTTGCGCCGAGCGCCATAAGCCAGGCGACCCAGTAGACGGAATGGAACCGCAAAATGTCCTTCCCGATGACGTGGACGCAGTTTTCCCAGTATTTTTTATAGTTTTCGCTTGGGGTTTCCGGGTCGTACCCGAGGGCGGTGATGTAGTTGTTAAGCGCGTCGATCCAGACGTAGATTATATGCTGCGGGTCGAAGTCGACCGGGATGCCCCACTTGAAGGAGGAGCGGGTTATGCAGAAATCCTGGAGCCCGGGCTTGATGAAGTTGTTGATCATCTCGTTTTTGCGGCTTTCGGGCTGGATAAACGAGGGGTTTTGCTCGAAAAATTCTTCCAGCTGCTTCTGATATTTTGAAAGTTTGAAGAAATACGCCTTTTCTTTGGTCTTTCTGACTTCCGCTCCGCAGTCGGGGCAGCGGCCGTCTTTAAGCTGGACTTCGGTGAAGAAGCTTTCGCAGGGAAGGCAATACCACCCCTCGTATTCGCTCTCGTAGATGTCGCCCTGTTTATAAAGCTTGTCGAAAGCGCGCTGGACCGCCCTTTCGTGCTCCGGGTCGGTGGTGCGGATAAACTTATTGTAGCTGATATAAAGCGAGTCGAGCTCCGAGCGGATCTCGCCGGAGATCCTGTCGACGTGCTGCTGCGGGGTTATCCCCTGTTTGACGGCTTCTTCTTCGATCTTCTGGCCGTGCTCGTCGGTGCCGGTAAGGAAGAAAACATCGAAGCCCTGCATTCGTTTGGCCCTCGCGATAGCGTCGGCGCAGACGTGGTCGTAGAGATTGCCGATATGAGGAAGCTTAGAGGCGTATGCGATCGCGGTTGTGATCAGATAGGGCTTTTTTTCCATAACGTTTAATTCCTTTCGTTTAATCGCAGCCAAACTGCGCCTTTTTATTATAACCTTTTTTTGAGAAATGTCAAGGCGAAGCGCCCCTTTATCTTCTCTTTTATTGCGCGAGCGCGGCGAAAAGCCTTTCGACGTTGCCCGAATTGTGTTCGATCTCTTTCGATACGAGGCCGACCGACTCGGAAAAGTCTTCGCTTATCGAGGCCGAAAGCTCGTAAAGCGCGCTGATGAACAGCCCCGCCGCAAGGGCGCTCTCGGAATTTATCGCCTTTAAAAAATACCTGTATACGAGATAGCAAAGATACCCCCGGCGCTCGCTCTCTTTCCCGGAAGTTTTTTTCGGTGAAGAGGCCAAAAGCTCTTTCCAGCGCGGGGTAAGAATCTCGGTATTTTCCAAGATAAACCCGCGCAGGCGGCGCATTTCCTCGGCGTCCAAAGGGTCGGCCGGAGAGAACGCGAACTCTTTTGCGGGCTCCTCATCGCCGCGGCTTGCGATATCGTCGAGCTCTATGCAAAGGCCGAGGATATTTTTTAGCGCATCCTCCGGGGTCGGCTCGGCCGAGATTATTTTAAAAGCGGCCTTTCTGCCCGAAATCAGAAGCCGCAAAAGCGGGTCGGGCGAAGAATGTGAGATGTCGCGATAACTTTCGGGCGAGCTTTGAAAGATAAGCCTTCTCGCCTCGGGGCATGAGGGCGAAAGCCCGGCCTCGGCAAAGCCCTCGTATTCCTCGAAAAAGCGGGGGTATTTGTCGCAGATTTCGCAAAGGCGGCCGCCGGTTTTTATATAAAGCCCGCAAAGGCCGTCTTCTTGAAGATAGGGGCAGGAAAGGTCTTCTCTAAGCTTAAAAACGATGTCGCCGTCGGGGTCGGAATATGTATTTTTCTCGATTTCGACTCCGCTTTTTTTGTAAAATTCAAAGGTTTCGGGGTCGAGCGGAATCTCCCACCCGGCGCGGCAGCAGCTTTCTTTGCAGTCGCCGGCGAGGCAGCGAAAACCCTTGAAATATTCGGGGACCGAAAAATTCATCGCTTTTTCACCCTAAAAATAATTTTTTTCTGAACGAAATAGTTTACGGCGAACATTATCGCCTCGGCCGCAGGCTTTGAAATCGCGAGAGGCAGGCCGATAACCCTTACGAAAAGCTCGAGCAGGACGAAGGTTTTTATCGAAAAACTTACGAGCGCGAGGGAATAGTAGCCCCCGAGCTCGGGCAACGGGGATTTTTTAGAGCGGAAGACCCAGAGTCGGTTTATCCAGAAATTTATCTGCGAGCTTATCGCAAAAGCAATGATCGCGGAAATTTCCATCGAAAAGACCGAGGCCCCGCCCAAAAGCTTATCCAAAACGAGCAGCAGGGCGTAGTCTGCGGCGAAAGCGGCGCAGGACGAGGCGAAATATCTTACCGACTGCGCGGAAAAAAGCTTTTTTATCGAGTCTTTGATTTTGTTCAAGCCGTCGCCCCCCTTTTTGTTTAGTATGTCACAACCGCGCGAAAATTTCAATACCCGGGAGAAATTTTAAAAAGTCTTCCCGGAGTCCGATTGTACGGACTCCGGAGAATTGACGAACAAACGTTTCGCGAATATAATAATATACGAGGGGATTTTTATCGAAAGGATGATTCAAACGGTTTTAAAGAAAAGAGAGGGCGGGGAAGCGGATTGAGCGAGATTTTATCCGAAATAACCGCGATTTCGGCCGCCTGCGCGGCTTGCGCGGCCCTTTGCGGAAGCGTCGCCGCGGCGGTCAGGTGGTTTGAAAGGCAGGCGAAGCAGGACGAGGACATCAAAAGCCTCAAAAAAGAGAATATGATGATCGTTTCGGCGCTTTCGGCCTGTCTTGACGGGCTTAAACAGCTCGGCGCGAACCACTCGGTATCGACAGAAAAGGAAAAGCTCGACAGATATATCATCGAGCAGGCTCACAAAAATTGAAAGGAGAGATTTTATGACCGATTTAACGCCGCTTTTCGAGGCGCTTATAACACTTTTCGCGGCGGTAATAACCTCGGTTTTGGTGCCTTGGCTTAGGGAAAAATGCGGAGAGGAAAAGCTTTTGAAGATAAAAACCTGGGCGAGGGCAGCGGCCGCAGCCGCGGAAAAGCTTTACGAGGGAGCGGGCAGGGGCGAAGAAAAGCTCGGCTACGTCCTCGATTTTTTGGAATCCAAGGGCTTTGGGGTCGACCGGGAAAGCCTGGAAAAAATAGTCGAGGCCGAGCTTTACGGCCTTGGGCTTAAATGACGAAAGGAGAGTTTTTACGCAGATTTCGGGCATCGACGTTTCGAGATATCAAAAGGCTGAAAAGATAGACTATTTCGCGCTGAAAAGGGCGGGTTTAAAATTCGCGATGCTCCGCGCGGGATACGGAATGTACGACTCGCAGAAGGACGCGGAATTTGAAAACCACTATTCCGCCGCCGGAAAGGCGGGGGTCTTTCGAGGGGCGTATATTTACAGCTACGCCACAACGCAGGCCGAGGCGAGGCGGGAGGCCGAATGTTTTTTGAGATGGATAAGCGGGAAAAAGCTTGAATACCCGGTGGCGTTCGACATCGAGGATAAATCGCAGAAGAAGCTGACAGTCGACGAAAGAACGGATATAGCGCTGAGCTTTCTCGAAAAGGTCGAAAAAGAGGGGTATTATACGATGATCTACGCCTCGGCGGATTGGTTCAGGCGAAAGCTTAACGCCGAGCGGCTTAAACACTTCGACGTCTGGCTGGCCTGCTATACCGACGAAAAGCGCCGCGACGAGCTTTATTCCGGGAACATCGGGATCTGGCAGAAACAGTCGTCGCTTGTTTTGCCGGGGGTTTATTCCGGCAAGTTAGACGAGGACGTCGCTTATAAAGATTACGCGAAAATAATCAAAAAAGCGGGTCTTAATCGAATGTAAAAAAATCGGGGAGATATCCTCCCCGATTTAAATTTTATTCGGTCTCTTCGGCGGCGACCGTTTCGTAGTCGCAGCCGACGATATACCACTTTCCGCCGGATTTTACGACGTAACACTCGAGGTTGATGCCGTCGGCGGAATTTTCACCCGAGAAGCGGGCGGTAACGTCTATCTCGAAGACGGAGTTAAAGCGTATCTCTTCGCCGTAAATCCGCTGATAGGAATTCCTGAAGCCGTCGACATATTCGGCGTCGGGGCGGGAGCGGTCGGTAAATTCGAGGGTGACGGTCATATTTTCGCCGAATTCCTCGAAATAGTCGGAATAAAGCTCGCGCATATAGTCTTCTTTTGAAAGGCCGCGCTCCGAAAGCTCGGCGGAATAATCCTCGGCCATGCGCGGGGGCATTGATTCGATGTAGGAATCGAAATCGCGGGAGGCGATGGCGTTTAGGTATTGCTCGACCGGGCGGCGGCTTGAACCCCCGCCCAAGACGCCGTTGTTATAGAGAATTATCGCGACGCCGACGGCGACGACGATCAACAAAACCAACAGCGCCTGCTGCTGCTTTTTTTGGCTCTCCGGCTTCTTTTGGGCTTTATTTTCGCCGAGATTGGCGGCGGTTTCGTTTTCGGGCATTTTTAAGACCTCCGAGGGGCTATCTGTGTTCCCCGACGAAAAACAGCGCGAGTGTTCCCGGGCCGGAATGTGCGCCGATGACCGGCCCGATATCGGTTATAAGGGTCGTTTTAACCCCGAAACGCTCTTTGAGCATGTCGGCAAGAAGCTTTGCGTCGGCCTCGCAGTCGCCGTGAGAGATGAAGATCTCGGAGTCTGCGCCCGGCTTTTTAAGTTCGCCGAATTTATCGACGATAGCTTTTATCGAAGCCTTTCTGCCGCGAATTTTGGCCATGTTGATGAGATGGCCCTCGTCGTCTACATGCAAAAGCGGCTTGATTCCGAGTACGGCGCCGGCGATCGCGGCGGTCGCGCTGATCCTTCCGCCGCGCTTTAGGTAGACGAGGTCGTCGACGGTGAACCAGTGGCAGATATTAAGGCGGATACCCTCGCAATAAGCCTTCAGTTCGTCGATAGAGAGGCCCTCGCGCTTTTTCTTTACGGCGAGCCAGAGCAAAAGCCCCTGCCCGGCCGAGGCGGCGAGAGAATCGACGACGACGACCCTTCTTCCGGGGTATTCCTCTTCAAGGTCTTTGGCGGCGGCGCAAGAGGAGGAGTAGGTAGAGCTTAGCCCCGAGCTGAACGCGAGATAGAAGACGTCGAGGCCGTTTTTAAGTTCGGAGGAAAAGCGGTCTTTAAGGGTTGCGATATTGACGGCGGAGGTTCGGGCGATTCCGCCCGCTCTCATACCGTCGTAGAAGAGTTTTACCGGGATCTCTTCGCCGGTATAGACCTTTTCTTCGCCGTCGAAGCTGAAAGTCAGGGGGCAGAGTCTGACTCCCCATTTTTCGAGATTTTGAGTGCTTATATCCGCGCCGGAATCGGTATAGATGACGTATTCGCCCATTTGGATCGCTCCTTTTTGTAGATTTAAATCAGATGATGTCGCAATCGAAATCACTATATCTAATATAGCATATTAGATACGGCTTGTCAAGCATAAATTCGCTTCTTAAGAAAAATTATATCATCGCGGGGCGGGAATGTCAAGAAAAGAGGGTAGAAGATAGAGGGCAGAAGACAGAAAACAGAGGGCAGAGGACAGAAATCAGAGGGCGGAGGAAAGAGGGCGGAAATCAGAAATTTAAAGTTTTCGCTCAAGCCTTTTTCAAAAGGCTTGCGAGATTCCAAAGGCGAGAAGCCTTTGGTCGCGCTCCGCAGAGCGCGAAATCTCCAAAACGAAGGCGCTCCGAAATGGGTGAATTGAAAAAACAGTCCGGCGGACTGTTTTTTCAAGAGGGAAAGTCCTGCAAGAGAGGGCTTTCCCTTTTAATTCGCGACTGCGACAGCAGTCGCGCACCTAAACGTCGGGGTTTCGTCTCTTTAATCCGCGGCTCCGACAGGAGCTGCGAATCTTAATATTTTCTCGCTTGCGCTCGAAAATCGGGGAGACCCCCGACGAGGGTCTCCCCGCGCGAAAACAATTCACCGAATTGTTTTCGCTCCCCGTCCTGCGTTTCGCTTCGCAGGGGGATTTCGCAGCCTGCGGGCTGCGACAAGGGGCTCCGCCCCCTTGACCCCTGCAAGCCTTTTGAAAAAGGCTTGAGCGAAAACTTTTGATTTGACGTTGCGGGGGTTGCTGTCGAAAAGAAACGCGCAACGTTTAGTCGACGAAACGGGCGGACTTTGTTCCTCGCGGCGCTTGACTTTTTCGCGCGGCGGGGTTAGAATCTAATCGAAAAGAAAGGGGAATTTTTATGCCGAAAACGCTGCTTCATATCTGCTGCGCGCCCTGCTCGATAACCTGCATAGACACGCTTAGAAGCGAGGGGATCGAGCCTGTCGGGTATTGGTATAACCCGAACATCCACCCGGTCACCGAATACCGCTCGCGCAGGGACACTCTCGTTCAATACGCGAAGGATATCGGCCTTGAGCTTAGGCTTCGCGACGACTACGGACTTAGAGAGTTCGTTCGGGCGATCTACCCCGAGCTCGAAAACCGCTGCGGGGTCTGCTATCGGCTTAGAATGTTCGAGGCTGCGCGGTTCGCGGCGGAAAACGGCTTTGAAAGCTTTTGCACCACCCTTCTCGTCAGCCCGTATCAGAATCACGAGCTTTTGGCGGAGACCGCCGAGGCCGCTGCGCGGGAATACGGAGTCGAGTTTTTATACCGCGACTTCAGGCCGAGATTCAGAGAGGGGCAGGCGCGCGCCCGCGAGCTTGGGCTTTATATGCAAAAATACTGCGGCTGCGTTTTTTCGGAGGAGGAGAGGTATATCAAGAAAAAGAGGGAGAAATAATTTTGCCGAAAATTGTAAAAAACTGTTGACTTTTGTCAATTCCTGTGGTAAAATGACGTCGTAAACTATACGAAAGAAAGGGGTATGCGGCATGGTCGACCGCGAGAGGAAGGGATTCACTACTTCCGAGCTCCTTGTCGCAACGCTTATTTTAGCGCTGCTTCTTTCGATAGCTTTCGCTTCGATATCTTCATACACGGCTTCCTTGGCTGAAAAGCGGCTTAATTCCGCGGCGGAGGAGCTGTTTTTATTTGCCCAGAACCGCCTTTACGCCCAAAAGCTTTCGGGAGCGGCGGGCGGCGCCTCTTTTCCGGAGAGGGACTATTCCGCCCTTTCGGCCGACCCGAACGGAACCGAGCTTGAGCGCCTTGTTTTCGACGTCGGCGGAAAGAGCGCGCTTTTGGAATACGACCTTTCGCGCGGGGACATTTTGGGCGCGTATTATTCCGAAAGCCTTTCAAAAGACGAACTCGCAGAAAAATGCCTCTCGCTTAGCGGCGAGGAGCGGCTTTCTTCCCTCGGGATAGGCTATTACGGAAGCGACGACCGCTCGATTTTGCCGGGCGGAGGAGAATCCATCAAGCCGAGAGAGGAATATCTTGCGCCGATAATAACCGTTGATAACGGCGAAGAGCTGCGGCTTTTTGTGGAATGTGAGGTTGAGAACGCGAGCAGCGCTGGGTATTCGGTGTATCTGTTTTTATCAAACGGAGAGGAAACCCTTCGCGCAGAGCCGGAAACGCTGCCGAGCATAGTCGGCGACCGGCTTTTCGCGGACTTTAAGATAGACGAGATCGAAAGCGGCGGGTCTTTATACGCGCAGAATTACGGCAAATACCTCGGGCTTGACGAGATCACCGCGAAAGTTTATATCTGCGAACAGATCGGGGAGCTTACCGAGAAGACATCTCTTTCGGCGGCGGAGCGCGCAAAAGCGGTCTTCAGCCCGATTTTCGCCTCTCAAAAGGGGAACGAAGTTGAGATATCCAACCTGCGGCATTTGAACAATCTTCGGCTGCTTGAAGACGGCGGCCTCGGGAAAAGCGTAGTCCAGACGGAGGACATAGACTTCGGCGGGAGAGGCGACATTTCGCCCCTGCCGATTTTTTGCGGAAGCTTTGACGGCCGGGGCAATATGATAAAAAACGTCAATTTTGAGTCGGGCGGCGAAAGCTTCGGGCTGTTTGAAGAGATCGGCGGAAAAGTAAAGAATCTTCACATCTGCGGCGAGAGGCTTTATGAGACCGGCTCGGCGGCGGTCGGCGGGATATGCGGGCGGCTTACAGAGGGCGGAGAGCTTTACAACTGCTCGGTCTCGGGCGCGGAAATCGACTGCGGCGAATCGGCCGAAAGGCTTTATATAGGCGGGCTTGCGGGAGAGGCCCGAGGGAAAATTTCAAGCTGCTCGGCGGCTGCGAAAATAAGCTCTTCGGCGGAAGGCGAGGTCTTTGCCGGAGGGCTTTTCGGTTTGCTTTGCGGCGAGGCTGAATATTCCCACTCGACGGGGAGCATAGAGCTTAGCGGAGGAAAAGCCGCGGCCGGAATTTCGGCGGACGGCGGAGGAAAAATCAAAAACTGCTACTCGACGGTTTGGACAAAATATCTCGGCGGCGCGGATTTTTTCGGAGTCGCCGGGGAAGGGGCGAGGGCGGAAAACTGTTTTTTTCTTGCGGAAAATTCCTGGCTCGCGCTTGACAGCGACGGAGAGATCAACGCGGACGGCCTTGAAACTTTAAGCCTTGAGGGGTTCGGAAAGACGGAAAATATCGAGAGCGGAGGGCGAGGATTCCCGGAATCGGTAAAAGTCGGCGGGATTTACCGGGCTTTTTCTTCGGGAGGGCCGATAGAGCCGCGAGGGCTTATCGGGATAGTCAAAGCGAGATATTCCGCCGGAAAATTTGAATACGAGACGATTTGCTGCTTCGACGCCTACGGAAACGAGCCGCGCTTTTATCCCGAAATAGAATGGGAGAGCGCGGGGGAAGGCGAGGAGCGGCTTTATTTTTTTAGGAGCGCCCTCGCGGAGCCGAGGGGCGGAACTTTTGGCTGGGAAATTTCCTTCGCGGGCGGCTCTAATCTTTGCGAAGAAGAAGCGGCCGGGCGGTATATCTGCCGCGAAATTAAGGCCGACGGCGCGGGCGATTTGGCAGCGCTAAGGTTCGGCTCTGTCGTTAAAGAGGCGGAAATCGAGCCTACAAAAGAGCCCGAAGCGCCCGAGCCGGCGGAACCGACAGTCGGCGCGCTGGGGATAATCTATCGGGGCGGAGGGATAACCCTCGATCCGACGACGTTTTTGCCGGTAGAGGTCGGGCCGTATTACGAATATTTCTACTGCATATGCAGCCCCGGCGGCGGCGAGCCGGAAAAGGGGTATATCACGGCGGAGAGCGCGGCCGATGGCTTTGCGGGGCTTGCGCCCGGGGGAATGTTCGACGGCGAGATAAAGCTTTATGTCTTCTGCGAGAGCGGCGCTGCGGGGCTTCTCGGCGAATCGTGGAGCTTTAACGCCGCGCCCGCAAGCTCGGTGTCATACGCCGGCGAATCGGGCGGATACGCCTTTTACGAAGCCTTTGACGGCTATTATTTCGACCGAGTTACGGCGGAATTTTTCTTCGGCGGCAGGCGGGCGATATCTATCACCGCGAGGCTTGAATATCTCGGCCTAAGCTCGGCGATAAGCTTCGATATAACGCAGTATTACACATAAAAAACCGCCGACTTTTCAGTCGACGGTTAAATTATTAGAGACGATTTTTATTCGAGAGGCGTTTCGCCGTCGGGCGAATACTCGTAGGCGTCGATCTCGGCGTTAAGCTCGTCTAAGTAGTATTGAAGCTGCTCTTTGTTTTCCTCTTTAAGCTGGGCCCAAGACTTCGGGTTCGCGGTTCTGCACATTCCCCACTCAAACTTGTCGTAGGTATCCTGCGCGCCTTGATTGAGGTTTCCGGTGTAGAAAGCCCTGAAGTTGGCGGCGGCAAGATCCTGGCAGTGGTCGTACATATCGAGCATCTCGTCGCTCCAGAAGAGCTTATCCTGGCGCTGTTTGCGGTCGATGGCCTGTACTACCGGGTCCATGATCTTGAATCTTACGCAGGAGGCGAGCAGAAGCGCGCCGTCTACGTTCGTCGCGCCCCTTACGAGCGAGAAGCCGGAGATATTTGAGGCGAGATAGTAGATACCGTCGCCGTTCTCGTTTCTCGGATAGGGGACGAACATAAGCTCGTCTTCGCGAGGGTCGCCGTAGGTCGCAGCGTATTCTTCAACGGTCTCGCCCCACTGGTCGATTCCGGCGGGCCAGAAGAGGTATTTTCCTTCGCGAACGCCCTGGCCGGTGTCTAAATCCCAAAGCGCCCAGTAGTCGTTTCCGTTGTGGTAGAAGCAGTCGTTCTTGCAGAGCTCGTAGATTATATTCTCACCGGCTTCGATGAACGGGTCGTCAAGATTTGAGTAGAACTTGCCGTTTTCATCGCGAGAGATTATATAGCGGCCGGTCGAGACCTCGGCGATGCCGTTTACGACATACCAGCCGTTGACGGCGTATCTGTCCGAATCCGGGTCGTTAAATTCGAGGCACATATCGAGGAAGTTCCCCCAAGTCCATTCGTCGTTGGCATAGAGCTCGGCGGGGTCGTCGAAGCCCCAGTCGTCGACTATAACTCTGCGGTTATAGGGGATAACGTCTTTAAAGATAACTTCGGTGACTATCGCGTAGTGGCGGCCTTTTAAGAGGTAGTAGTCGGCTACGTCGGCGACGCCCTTCCATAGCGGGTCGTTCTCATAGTCGATATAGTCGTCTATCGGCTGGAACATATTCTTAAGGCAGTTAGAGGGATACATAGCGAAGTTAGAGGTTCCGGCGGTGTAAAGATCCGGCGAATCGCCCGAAAGAAGAAGGTTTGCGAGCTTGGTGTTCCTTTCGTCGTATGTAGTCTCTACGAACGTAATGCTTCCGCCGTATTTTTCCTGGAAGGTCCAGTATCCGGTGTTTACGATCTCGCCTTCGTCGTAGTTTTCAAAAATATTCTCCCAGTAGTACCATTTAACTACCGAATTGGCGCCCTTGGCCTCTTCAAGGTCGGGCAGCTTTACTCCGGCGGCGGCCAAAATCGCGGCGGAGTCTTCGGAATTAAGGGTAAGCTGAATGGGCTTGCGCTTTCTTCCGGAGCAGCCCACGCAGGCGACAGTAAGCACCAAAACGAGAATAAGCGCTAAAATTCTTTTCATATATTCCTTCCTTTCTTTATAAGCATAAGTTTTATTGCTACTATTTAATTGTAACACATTTTAAGCTTTCATACAATTGTCACATTAAACAGCTTTACCCCCCCCCGCCTGTTAAAATTGCACAATCGAGGGGGCGAATGTTTATATATTTTAGGAAAGAAAAACCCCGCCCGAATTGCCGGGCGGGGGAAATTTAGCTGTAATTTTAAGGCATTAGGTCATATATTCGCCGGTGGTGAGATATGTGTTCATCGCGGCGTTCATTTCGTCGCAGTAGTAGCTCATATTCTCGGCGTATTGCTCTTTAAGCTGGGCCCAAGAGTTCTTGCCGCCGGTGCGGATTATGCCGAAGTCAAGGCTGTCGTATGCGCTCTGAAGCCCGGAGGAGAGGTTGCCGGTATAGAAGGTTTTAACGTTAGACTGCGCGATTCTGTTGCACTCTTCGTTCATCGCCATCATTTCTTCGGTCCAGTAATATTTCTCCATAAGCTGGCGCTCGTCGACCGAGATGACGGTCGGGTCGACGTCTTTGAAGCGGTCGCAGAGAGCGAGAAGGGCTACGCCTTCGGGGTTCTGCGCGCCTCTGACTATCGAGTAGCCGTCAAGAACGGCGCTGAGGTAGTAGATACCGTCGCCGTTGTCGTTCCTCGGCAGAGGGGCGAACATTACTTCGTTTTGGGACATATCGCCGTAGGTCTGGGCCATTTCTTCCGGAACCTTGGCGAAGCCGTATCTTGAGTTGAGCCAGAAGAGGCAGAGGCCGTCTTTAACTCTCATTCCCGGGGTCCCGCCGTATGAGTTAAGGCCCCAGTAGTCGTTCCCTATGCGATACATGCAGTCGTTTCTTGCGAGCTCGTAGACTATATTTTCGCCCTCTTCGATGACGGGGTCGTCAAGGTTGGCGATAAAGTTGCCGTTCTCGTCGCGGTCGATTATGTAGTGGCCGGTAGACTGCTCGGCGAAGCTGCTTGCGATATAATAGCCGTCGACTGCGAAGCGGTCGGAATCCGGGTCGTTAAATTCGAGGCACATATCGAGGAATTTGCTCCAGGTCCATTCGTCGTTGGCATAGAGCTCGGCGGGGTCTTCAAAGCCCCAGTCGTCCAAAACTCTGCGGTTATAAGGGCAGACGTCTTTATAGCCGATGTGGGTTACAAGGGCGAAGTGCTGGTCGCCGAGGGTGAAGTAGTCAAGACCGCCCATAACGCCTTCCCACAAAGGGTCGGTGATGTCGATATACGGGTCGACGGCCTGGTACATCCCTTTTAAGCAGTCGATCGGGTACATCGCGTTGTTGGATACTCCGCAAGGGGTAAAGTCGGGCGCTTCGTTAGAGAGGAGGAGCGCCGCGAGCTTATCATGCCTTTCGGCGTATACGGTTTCGACGTATTCGACATCCCCGCCGTATTTCTGCTGGAAGGTCCAGTAACCGGTCGCGAGGACTTCCTCTTTGTTGTAGTTGTGGAAAGAGTCGAACCAAGAGAACCATTTAAGGGTGGTGTTCGCGCCGACTACCGTCTCCGGGTCGGGAAGCTGGATTCCGGCTGCGGCCAGGATCGCGGCGGAGTCTTCGGAATTAAGGGTAAGCTGGATCGGCTTGCGCTTTCTTCCTCCGCACCCGACGAGGGCGACTATCATCAGCAGAACAAGAGCCAGTGATAATATTTTTTTCATGATTTCACGCCTTTCGTAATAATAACAGGGGTTCCGCGTATGCGCACAAAGCGATACGATAGATTCATTATAACATAAACAGCTTTTCTTTTCAATGCGCACATTTAACAACGTTACCCCCCCCCGGCTTGTAAAAAGCGACAATTTTGGAGGCGGCAGATTTCGCCCGCGAAAGCAATTTTAACAAATTCGGGCGGCGCGGCATAGTATAAACCGAGGCGCGACCGAATTTTATAAAGGGCGGATTTTGATGATTAGTCTTTGCATGATAGTTCGCGACGAGGAAGAGGTTATCGAAAGATGCCTAAAAAGCGCCGAGGGGCTTTTCGACGAGATCGTCATCGCGGACACCGGCTCGAAGGACTCGACGAAGGAGCTTTGCAGGAAATACACCGACAAGGTTTACGACTTCAATTGGGTCGACGACTTTTCGGCCGCAAGAAACTTCGCCTTTTCAAAAGCCTCGGGCGAATATAATATGTGGCTCGACGCGGACGACGTCATCGAGGGCGAAAACAGGGCGCTTTTAAAGGGGCTTATCGCCTCTCTCGGGGCTTTGAAGCCGGATATGGTGATGCTGCCCTATAACGTCGCCTTCGACGAAAACGGCGGCGTCGCGCTCTCATACGACCGCGAAAGGATAGTCCGCGCGGGGCTCAGGTTTGTCGGCGCGATCCACGAGGCGATCCCCCCGAGCGGGAGGATAATTCGCGGCGCGGCGGCGATATCCCACCGAAAGACGAAAGAAAACGAGCCCGGGCGGAACCTTAGGATCTTCGAGAAGCTTTTGGCCGAGGGAAAGGAGCTTTCTCCGCGGGAGGAATATTACTTCGCGCGGGAGCTTTTTGCCGCGGGGAGGCTATCGGAAGCGAAGGAGAGATACCGAAGCTGCGCGAAAAACCCGAACGCCTGGGCGGAAAACAGGATTTCGGCCTATTTCGAGCTTTCGCAGCTTCTTTGGTCTCAAAATCTTTTCGAGGAATCGGATTCGGCGCTTCTTTCGGCGCTCGGCCTCGGCGCGCCGAGAGCCGACCTTTGCTGCGAGATGGGCAGAAGGTTTTTCGAGAGGGGCGACCTTGAGTCGGCGAAATTCTGGTATGAGCTTGCGCCGAAGCGGTTCAACGCGCCGCAGGGCGGGTTTGTTTTCGCCGACTTCGGGGGATATATCCCCTATTTGCAGCTTTGCGCGATCTGCGACAGGCTCGGCCAAACCGAAGAGGCGGAAAATTACAATCGCCTCGCCGAAAAAATTAGGCCGAACGGCGCGGAGGTCGTTTACAATCGGAAATATTTTGAAAATCTTCGCAGAAAAGACGTTTAAACCGAGCTATTTCAACCCGATTCGGGAAAAATCATATAGGAGGAAACCAAATGGCAAATATTAACAACGGCTGCGGCTGCGGCGCAACGGGCGGCTGCTATCCCAACGGCACGAACGTATACAACTTCGGCTGCGGAGGAACCTGCGGCGGCGGGCTGGTCATCGGCCCGACCGGCGTTACCGGCCCCGCCGGAGCGACAGGAGCAACCGGGGCAACAGGCCCGCAGGGCCCTGCCGGAGTTGCGGGAGCAGTCGGCGCGACCGGGGCGACCGGCGTTACCGGCCCCGCCGGGGCGACAGGAGCGACAGGGGCAACAGGCCCGCAGGGTCCCGCAGGAATAGCGGGTGCGGTCGGGGCGACCGGCGCAACAGGAGCGACAGGCGCGACCGGCCCACAGGGCCCTGCAGGAATAGCGGGTGCAGTTGGAGCAACAGGAGCGACAGGCGCAACCGGCCCACAGGGCCCTGCCGGAATAGCGGGTGCGGTCGGGGCGACCGGCGCAACAGGCGCTACCGGCCCGACTGGGGCAACAGGTGCGACCGGCCCGCAGGGTCCCGCAGGAATCGCGGGGGCAGTCGGAGCTACCGGCGCGACAGGTGCAACCGGCCCACAGGGCCCTGCCGGAATAGCGGGTGCGGTCGGGGCGACCGGCGCAACAGGCGCTACCGGCCCGACTGGGGCAACAGGTGCGACCGGCCCGCAGGGTCCCGCAGGAATCGCGGGGGCAGTCGGTGCGACAGGCGCTACCGGCCCTCAAGGTCCTGCCGGAGTAGCGGGGGCGGTTGGAGCAACAGGCGCCACCGGGGCAACCGGCCCGACTGCGCCGTCTATATATGCACAACCGAAAATCAGAAAGTAAAAAATATTTATATCCTTATAATCACAAAAGCCCCATCGTGTCAAGCTAATAAATCTTGAACATGATGGGGCTGTTAATTATTTCTGAAATAGAGCATCATGCTTTCGCTTAATTATACAGCTTCGATGAAGTTCTCATACAGTAACTATAGCTTGTTTATTTGCTTTTGTTCGGTAATTTACCAGATTGGGTCGCCAGTTTCTTTTCTTGCGACTTTACCCGTCGTTCTAATTTCTTTATATCTTCTGATGGAGGTAAGTCCTCGGGAGTAATACCACGCTGTCCAAGCAGATCCCTAACCGAAAGATTGTTTTGAATATGTTCTCCGATAATTGCCGTTTCTCCCTGCAAATCTTTTTCTTCTACATTATAGTTGGTAATTTCTGTTGCCAAATTCTTTGCTGCAATGGTTACAGTCGGCAAAAAATCTGCAAGTGGTCGATTGTCTTTTACATCCAGTCGTGCCTTCATTTCTTGAGTTGTATATCCTCCAAAAAGAGCCTTGTCTCCTTTAGAACGAATTCGCCCAAAGCCGGCGTCATCTACTCCGCGTTCATAAATATTTTGAGAAAGACGTTTTTCGGATTCACGCAGTCTATCTCTTGCTTCTGTTCTTTCTATATAAGCAATGCGCTCTTCAATGAGTTCCTGTTTTCGTGTCTGCACAGCAAAATAGCCTTGCGCAAAGGCAATTTCTTCTTTTTTAGGATCTCCGTTCTGAGCAATAAGGTAACAAGCATAACGAGTCAGCATATAATCTCTAATATATCTTTGTGCGCCTTTCCCCACCGATATCATTTTCGTGACCTCACGAAAATGATCCGATACCTCAATATCGCTTGTACGGCACGATTCAATTGCACGCGCAATGGCATTTTCAAAGTTTTCCCATCGTTCATATCCAAGCAACGGCATTATTTCCCGAGCATACCAAAATTCAATATTATAATCTGTTTCGGTATGTATTACAAGATCAAATTGTTCTTTAATCGCCTCAACTCGATGTTTATCCATATTGGCCTCCTCTATTATTGAGCTATTTGTTTATTTTAAATTGTATTTATCAATTTAATCATATCATCGTTTGCAAAACCTATGTGAGATTTTATTTATATAAAACCATGCAAGCGTCACCGTATCAATGATACGGTGACGCGAGATGCGCAAAAGAGTTTGCGGTAAAGAGCTGTGGATAATTAGAACTCTCTACAGGTTTGCCAACAAATCATTTCGTATGAGCATTGGGGCAACAGTAAAAGCATCCATCAGCATTGGGATACCCATGCTTTTTAGCATATGCGACGGCTTCATTTTCATTGTTGAAAATCCCCAGTTTTTCATACTCCTTGATATTTTGTGCCCGATAGCACGTTGACGTGTGAACTTCATTACAATTGTGATTGTCTTTGCTCTTGTTAATAATATAATTTTTCATACGGAAGTCTCCTTTAAATGTCACTTTAAAACTCTGCTTGTTCTTGTTTTATATAAAAGGGAAACATTCGGAGAGAACCTATGATTTTCACTTCCTTCTCGGTCTTTTTTGGTCGGATATGTTGACAATCACGTATTTTTTTGCTATAATACATGTGGAGACAAAATATGTATTGTCATATTTTCCTGACAGACTCGTTAAATTTGCAGATTTAGCGGGTCTTTTCTCTTTATGTTTTCCTGTGATTTATTGTTCACGAGATATGTATGAGTTAATATATTTCCACTGCTTTTTGGTCCTCCGGCATGGAACCGAATTTTTCAATAAGTGCCTCTGTCTCGGCAATAAAGTCTTTTTTCTTGGTAGTACTCAAGCTTGACAAATCACAATATTTCAGGCTAATTATTTTGAGCATAAACCAAACGTCGCAAGCAAGATTATTGTCAAATTCTTTCAAGCGACCAGATACTGTGCTTAAATCGACATCAGCAGCTTGAAGTATCTTTTTAATAATAGACTGTATTGTGCTGATATTATCGACCTCGTAACTACTAAAGATCTGCTCAATTTCATCTATAGACCGCACTGAGTTCAAAAGTTTATTTTTTTCAAATATCGAATAGAATCGATGCGAGTTTAACAAATCGACAGAAGCGCGCATCAACTCGTTATTTTCAAAGTCGTTAATTTCTGCTACGTCAGAATGTTTTGAGATCTTCAAAATATAAAACACAATGCTCTGCATTATAACATATGGTGCAGATGTGATTTTGCGGTCTAAAATGCCGTCAAGAATTTGAACGGACAATAACATTTTTATGCTGTGCATTCCGCTACTTCCTTTTGCGTACCACACATTATATTCTATGGACTTGTCATTTCTCTCACTTTCCGATAGCGCCTCATTCGCGTTGATTCGCTGAAGTAAATAAGAACGAGAAATTTGATGGGCACTCATCCGTGATAAAATATCTTCAATTAAACTGTCCGGAATAGGGATTTTACGACCTACTGTGTCATAGTTAGCAAACCAAATCTGCTTTTCTATTTCATCTTTGGAAAACTGTAAGGTTAAAGTATCATACAGCTTTGAAATCGTTTCTTCGGATTCGATATCGCCGCCGCTCAAGAACCCTAAAACTTCACTAAGGGTTTGAACCTCGACAGTGCGAATATTCCCGCTTTCTAAACGCGAGACATACGATGGGCTCTTGTTAATTTGCGCTGCAACATCCTTTGACGCAATGCTTTGCTGGAGTCGGAGGTGTTTTATCGTACTGGCTAATTCTGGTGTGACGACAATTTTTGGCATAACAATCTCTCCTCTGATATTATTATACTCAAAGCAAACATAAATGTCAAGAGTTTTCCAAAAAAAAATTAAAAATAAATTATTTGCGAAATTTCTTTACAAACATTCACGAGCTTTCTTGAACATATTTGACCATATAATAAAAATGCATGTTAATCCTACTTCCTCATCTCCCTATAAACAATCTCCGCCAGTGCGCTCATAATCGCGTTATACTTACCCTTATCCTCAAAAAGCGAGGTATAGGTGTCCTGCGACTCGACATAACTATCCTGTGCGGCGTCGCCGAAGGCTTTCGGGAAGATGCTCTCGGTGAAAACCTGCGGGTCGGAGGAACGCGCCATTTTGGCAAGTTTTTTGTCGGACATAAGCCTTGCGTGAAGCGCGGACAGAAGCACCTTATCCGCGTCGGTAAAGCTGCCTTTGAACCTCTCGTTAATCTTCTCTATGACTTCATCGAGCGGCGTTTTTTCGTCCTGACCCTTTGCACCTAACTTTTTTCGGGATTCATAAACAGTAATTCCGTCTTGAAGCTCAATCTCGCCCGCAAAGGTCTTTTGGAGCTTGTAATACTCCAATTTCAGCTTGCCCTCAAGGTCTACCATTCGCACGGTTTCCTCGGGCAGAAGTCCCAGAAAATATGAGCAAAAAATATATTCCTTGTGCAAGGCTCGGTCAAACATGCGAACGACCTGCGAGATATAGCCGTACCACTTTATCAGGTTGCGGAGAAGTCTGCGGAACTGGTATCTCTCGTCGGGAGTTTTTTGGTTATATCTTGTGGCGGCGGGCATTAAAATGCTCGTCATTTTGCTGATGCCTTTATCGCCCTGACGAGGTTTGCCGAAATATTCATTTGCAAAAGTTTCGACGTCCTCGTCGGTATAAATCGCATAGCCGCGAAGCTCCTTTTGGGTCTTGTAAATCAGGTCGGTGTTGACTTCCTCGCCTAATAAAGTTTCCTGATAGAACGGTTGGAAAGCGTCCGAAATGTCCTCTTTTTTGTTTACGAAATCAAGAATAAAAGTGTCGATTTTTCCCTCGCAAATTCTGTTAAGGCGGGAAAGGGTCTGAACAGCCTTTACGCCTTTCAGCTTTTTATCGACTATCATCGTATGCAAAAGCGGCTCATCAAAGCCTGTCTGATACTTTTCGGCGACGATAAGCACGTTGAAATTATCGTGAAATTCTGCCTTTGTCTGAGCTTCGGAAATGTGGCTGCCGTCAGCTCTTGTGTTCAGTTTCGGCTCGGTATATTCAATATCGCCGTCGGTGACGCTGCCCGAAAAGGCGGTGAGGATTTTTATATCGTCATAGTGCTGTTCTTCGATATATCTTCTGACCTCGTGGCAGTATCTGACCGCAGCAAGGCGTGACGAGGTTATTACCATCATCTTGCCCTTGCCGCCGATTTTGTGGCGGGTCGTTTCTCTGAATGTTTCGACTATTATCTGCGACTTCTGGGAAATGTTATACGGGTGCAGCTCCTGATACCTGCGTATCACCTTGGCGGCTCTGCTCGACGGAACATCGGGATTCTCGGAAGTCGTTTTTGCGATTTTGAAACAGGTGTCGTAGGTCATGTAATTTTGCAGGACGTTGAGTATAAAGCCCTCCTCGATTGCCTGCTTCATGCTGTAAATATGGAACGGGTGGAAAGTGCCGTCGGGGTATTCGGTGCCGAAAAGCTCAAGGGTTTTGTCTTTCGGAGTGGCGGTGAATGCGAAGAAAGACAGGTTTTTATGCTTGCCGTGAACTATCATCTCGTTCATCAGCCTGTCGTCGGGGTCAAGCTCCTCCTCGGTCTTGCCCTCGATTTCGGCATACTCCCGCAGAGCGTCCTCGGTGTCGGCAAGGGCGGCTTTCAGCTTTAACGCCGAGCTTCCGGTCTGGGAGGAGTGCGCTTCATCAACTATAATTGCAAAATTGCGTCCAGCAGTGCTGTCAACCTCCTGATAGATAACAGGGAATTTCTGCAAGGTCGTGACAATAATTCTGATTCCGCTGTTAATAGCGTCGCGCAAATCTTTGGAATTTTTATTTTCGCCTATCGTTTCGATAGCACCCTCGACGTGTTCAAATTGCGAGATGGTTTCCTACAGCTGCGCGTCAAGAACCGTTCTATCGGTGACTACGATAACGCTTGAAAAGACGGGTTTGTCATGCTCATCAAAAAGCGAAGCAAGGCGATATGCCGTCCACGCGATAGAATTAGACTTGCCGCTGCCCGCGCTGTGCTGAATGAGATAATTATGCCCCGCGCCGTTTTCCTTGACGTCGTTTATCAGCTTTCTTACAACGTCAAGCTGATGATAACGCGGGAAAATAAGCGTCTTTTTCTTTACTATCTTCTCGCTGCCGTCGGGCAGAGTTTTCTTTTCCTCTTTGACCTGCAAATGCAAAAACTTTTGCAGTATATCCATCATGCTGTCTTTTTGGAAAACATTTTCCCAGAGATACGCCGTCGGATAGCCGTCGGGGTTAGGGGGATTGCCCGCACCGCCCGAACGTCCTGCGCCGTTTGAGCCTTGGTTGAACGGCAGAAAACGCGTTTTCTTGCCGTCGAGCTTGGTCGTCATGCATACGTCAAGCTGATCCACGCAGAAAAAAGCAAGAACACGGCGGTTGAACTGGAAGCAGATCTCACGCGGGTCGCGGTCGTGCATCCACTGCTCCTTGGCGTCGTTGATGTTCTGCCCGGTGTACTGATTTTTAAGCTCAAAGGCGAAAACAGGTATGCCGTTGAGGGCAAGTACCATATCAACGCTCTTGTTTGAATCTGCGGAGTAGTGCCACTGGCGGTAACACTCGGCTTTATTATGCGCCCAAAGCGACATTGCGGTCTGGTTGAGGGTGGATTCGGGTTTGAAGTAGCAGACGTGGAAAGTTATCCCGCGATGCTTGAAGCCATGGCGGAGAACATGTAAAATGCCGTCGGTTTCGCATGCCGAATCAAACGCCGCGCAGAATTTCCCCACGGGGTCGTACTGTGTCATATTCTCGAACCGCGCCCACTCTTTCGGCTGGGTGCGCATTACAAAATCTATAAAGGTGTTGACGAAAAGTCCGCGCTTAGCGTCGTATGTATCCGCGCCTTTCGTATAGCCTCCCGCGGGAGAGGTAAAGCCTGCCTCGATGTTTTCCTCATAAACTTTTTCTGTTGCAATCATGATTTGACCTCCTTTTTTCCTGTTACATATTCATAGATGAGTGATTTTTTATAGGCTTCCAATTCCTTTATAAACTGCTGTTTTTTGGCTAAAATGTTATCTATCCCCGCGCATTTGCGGTCGAGGTAGTCGGAGATTTCCTGCTGCTCGCTTTCAGGTGGAATTATAACAGAACTATTCATCAGAGTTTTCTGCGCTATTGTGAACAGCTTAACTCCTGTCGCAACTTCCCGAAGTTGCTTTCTCCACGAATCGGTTTTAAACAGGTAAGCAAAATACTTGTTATCTTTTTTACTGTTAGAATGTAAAATAATAGTGTGATAGCCGCCAAAAAGAATTGATGAGTCTTGCTTGTATGCACAATTTCCGCAGCCGTCGTAATCTTCCGACGTATCTGCAAAAACAAAATCATATTGAAAAACTTCGCATTGCGGAAAATCGGTTTGATATTGAAAATCTACATATCTCAATAAATCGTCTGTTATTTCGGTTCCGCTATTATTCTTTGAGTGTATTTGACCGTAGCTGATTACAGGCAATCCCGTTTCTACAAGGTTTTCCTTAGTAATTGACAAACCTTTTCCGTTTGTAAACAGGTGCTTGACTTTATCGGCTTCCCACCCCTCCGGCACATCTCCTATCCACTCCACGCCGCTGGGCTTCATCGGGCGCGGACCTCGGACGCCTTTTGTCACCGCCTCGGTTATCACCGACTGCTTCAGCTTTTTGTATTCCTCGACAGCCGCCTTTGTCTTTTCGATAACCGCGTCGATTTCCGCGCATTTGCGGTCTAAAAAGTCGGCGATACGGTGCTGCTCGTCACTGTTAGGTATAGGCAAAAAAATGTTTTCATAATTAGTTTGCGTCATACTTGGCAAGGTGGTTTGCGAAATGTAAAACTTATAATCAAAACTGACCGCGCAATAAAAGTAATATTTCAAATTAAATTTTCCCAGCGAATGAACGTCAAAAGCGGTATCCACATTCCAATATTTGCCTTCTATATATCGTGGAATATTTATAGTTCCTTTCCTTCCGATAAGCACTGTCGGTCCTTCTTTATATTCGCCACACGTTTTAAAACTTTCAGAGCCACTGCCATAAACTGGAATATTTCCATCAGTTGTCGGGTCAGAACCGTTTTGAATTTTTATAAAATATTTTGCTTTTGAAATTTCCCACCCCCTCGGTATCTCCCCAATCCACTCAATACCGCTGTCTTTCATTTCACGCATCGTTCTTCCTCCTAAGCCTTTCGAGTGCAACAACTATCACGGCTGTCACCGCAATAATACCGAGGCAGACGAAAATCACCCAGTTTGCGATTACAAATTTGACTGTCCAAATCACCGCGTATGTAATTGCCCATATCACAAAAAATGAAATTGTGCGGACAGTCCAGTGAATCTCGGAACCCCAAAATCCTCCGTGAGAAGCCTCCCACGCTATCTTAAATGCAATTTTTTCAATGATAAGCAAAATTATCCACTCCAAAAGGGCATTTACCGGAAGACCTAACGGACTTATCAAAAGTTTATATATAAAGCCGTACATTAGTTTTCCTCCCCAAACAACTGCTCAAGCGACTGCGAGATCTCGCTCTCCAAAATATGCAGCCGCTTTGTTATATCCTCCGACCGCTCGGGCGGCTGATACCTGTAAAAATACCTCGTCATCGGTATCTCATACCCGATTTTCGTCTTGCTCCTGTCTATCCACGCGTCGGGCGCGTAGGGCAGAACCTCCCGCCTGAAATATTCGTCGATGTCCTCTTTCAGCGGCACGTTCTCGCTGTCCCTAAGAGCCGCGTCTGCGACAGGCTTACCCTTTTTCGTGACGATCTCACCGTTTTCGTCCCGAAGCGGTCTTTCGACGGTGATTTTCCGATAACCGAATTCCTCGGAATCAAAAATTTTGCTCTCGCAGTAAACGCTGTTTTCGTCGCCGTAGACGGCGTTGTTTTTGAATTCGCCGTATGCTGTGACGATGAGATTTCGGCAAAGGTCGGTGATGTCGTTTCTCTTTGTGCCGATTGATTTTCTGCGCTGTTCATAGCAGTGCGAAGCGTCGATGAGCTGGACTTTTCCCGCTCGGTATGCGGGCTTGTCCTTTGAAATTACCCAGATATAGGTGGATATGCCGGTGTTCATGAACTGGTCGGTCGAAAGCTGAACGATAGCGTCGAGCCAGTCGTTTTCGAGTATGTATTGCCTGATGTTGCTCGGCCCGCTGCCCGCGTCGCCCGAAAACAGCGGCGAGCCGTTCTGAATGATAGCCATTCTTCCGTCGGGCGCGAGCTTTGAAAGACCGTTCAGCACAAAAAGCTGCTGACCGTCGCTGATCTTCGGCAGCCCCGGGGCAAATCTCCCAAGCTCTCCGAGCGCGGCTTCTGCTTCGACTGCCTTTTGTTCGCGCTTCCAGTCGATACCGAACGGCGGGTTGCTTATGCAGTATTTGAACGTGAATCCCTTAAACTGGTCGTCCGAAAGCGTGTCGCCGAATCGCATGTTGTTCGGATCGCCGTTTCTTATCATCATGTCAGCCTTGGCGATAGCAAATGTCGAGGGATTGAACTCCTGCCCGAAACAGGTGACGGTGATGTCCTCGTTAAGCTCGTGTATCCGCTCCTCCATGCAGGAAAGCATCTGACTTGTACCCATCGTCATGTCGTAGACGGTGATGTTAGAGTCATCGTCGAGCTTCGCGTCGGTCAGAAGCAGGTCGGTCATGAGATAAATTATATCCCTGCTTGTGAAATGCGCTCCTGCCTCCTCGCCGAATGATTCGGAGAAGCGGCGGACGAGATCCTCGAAAATATATCCGCAGTCCACCGCGCTGATTTTGTCGGGTCCTAAGTAGCCTTTATGCGAGTTGAACTCTTTGATAACGAGATAAAGCGTGTTGCTCTCGACCATTCGCTTGATTATGCTGTCGAAGTCGAATTTTGAAAGTACGTCCTGAACATTCCCCGAAAATCCCGCAAGATAGTCGCGGAAATTTATCTCGATGTTGTCGGGATCGGCAAGAAGCGTATCGAAGGTAAATTTGCTGATGTTGTAAAACTGACAGCCCGAAGCGCGCGTCAGAAAGCCGTCAATGACCGCGAGATTTTTGACCTTTTCATACTGCTCCAGAACCGCGCCGTGAGTCGGCAAAAGGCAATCGTGAAACCGCTTCACGACCGTCATCGGAAGTATTACAAGCCCATATTCATGCGGCTTGAACGGTCCGCGCAGCATATCCGCCACGTTCCAAATCATCGTCGCCTTTTCCGCGATATTTGTCCCGACCACCGCAATTTTTTCGTTAGACATATTGAGCCTCCCGCAAAGTTATTATATATTATAACATACCAACTGTCCAAAAGTACGGACTTATCCAAATTAAGATATATTGTTATTATACCACATATTCTGCGGGTTGGCAATATGCAAAAGAACAATTAAATGATGTTATCAAAGGAAGCTAATTTTCAAAATGCAGAGTTTAGCTACATGAAGATTTCTTAGAGCAAGATTCTACCGCGGGACCAAATTTGACTCTAAGCGCAAATTTGCCTGCACGGAATCTTGTTGGGGAGTAGCCTTCCCCAAACCCTGCGCGGCGTCGCAAGCTCCATATCGCTCGTTTCCCCCTAATGGTGAAAACTCGCTCGCTCCGCGCAAAGACGCGATTACTTCTCCGCAAGACGACCGAGGCTGTCGTTAAACAACGCGATTAAAACTCTTTGAGCCGACCGAGGCAATCGTTGCCGCCGAGGAAAGGCGAAAAGGAAGTTTTAACGCTTTGTTTGCCGAGGGAAGTCGAGCGGCAAGAAGTAACGCTTCTTTTTCCTCCTTTTCCCCACAAAGTCTTGGGACTTTGTGGGGCCCCTAATTAAAAACGCCAATGCCATAGCCCGCATTGACGATTTTTTATAATACATTCCTGCCGCATCACACCGTCACCCACGAGCTTCCGCGGACGCCCCCAATGTCAAACAGGCTGCACCCCGCAAGCACCATCCACACGGCGGCCATGCCCGACGCGGGGCAGTAGCCGAGATTGCCGTTTTTATCGCGGCCGTATGCTATCACCTCAAAGTTTGAAAGCTCTAAAAGGATCTCCTGAATTTCTGATTTTTCTAATCCTGTTTCTGTGCAGATTTCGTCAACTGTAGCCGTATTTTTCGCGATGATTTTGACGACGGCAAACACAGTCTCATCTGTAAAAAGACTAATCAGATTATTGATTCGTGTTCTGTCCATCTTCATACAATAGTCTGCAAAATCGGTCCCCGACATCACAAAACCCATGCCGAGCGGATTGGAAACAAGGATGTTTTCGCCGTTTTCGAGGCAGATACTGAGCTCGTCATTCCCTGACACAACGACATCTTGATTCATCATTCGCGAAATCGCCTGCCGAACCGTTTCTGCGCGGCCGTTTTTCATCGCAAATTCACAGAAATCGCCTATGATCTGCGGACTTTCAGGGCTTTCGGCGCGCTTTCCGCCCAGAAGCGAGTCAAGCGTTGTGCCGAGCACATCGCACAGGTCGGGCAGAATTAAGATGTCCGGCATCGCCTCGCCACGCTCCCATTTCGAAACAGCCTGACCTGAAATTCCCAGCTTCTCGCCGAGTTGCTCCTGCGTCAGCCCCGCCGCCTTGCGAAGCTCGATAATTTTTTGTGAGATAGTTTTTTCCATAGATTTACTCCTTTTTGACATTTTGAAGATCTTCTGCTGTCATTTTAGAGCATTTTTCACGGAAAGTCAACAAACTATTCGGCGAATTGACTAAACCGGTGGTTGGGAAAATGGAGTATCAGTTGTTGCACACGAATAGCGGAGATTTTGAAGAGTTTCAGAGAGGGTATCATGCAAAGCCGAGGTCGGTTAAGTTATCTAACGTCAGACCGCGCCAAACCTATCACCGCTCGACGTTTGGGCGACGGCTTCGACCTCACTGCAATAAGTGCCGTTTTCGAGCAGAAATCGCGACAGTTGGCGCAAAACGGAGAGCAGGGTATATCTTCCCTCCCAAGCATTTTGGAACTCTTACAGGCGGCAAAAACCTCAAAAATCAACACATATCACGACAGTATTTCGCGAATGGTCGATGTAACGCACGACAAGGGCGCGGGTTTTGAGCATTGGGCAAAAGTGTTCAACTTGAAACAGTCTGCCAAGAGCCTTGCAGAACTTGAAAGGTATGGTTTTAAGTCGCTTGAAGATTTACAGATTGCGCTTACAGGCGCAAGGGTCAAGGAAAGCGAGTACCGAGAAAAGCTCAAGGGCGTTGAATCCGAACTCCGTGACAAAAAGGAACTTCAAAAACAAGTGCTTGAGTATACGAATACAAGGTCAATTCGGGACGAATATCTGACGTTAAAGTCTGACCGAGCAAGGGAGAAATTCCGAAAGCAGCATGAAAGCGAGTTTATCATTATGAAGTCTGCCCAGAAATATTTCAAAGAGCATGGTATCACAAAAATCCCGAGCTATAAGACTTTGCAGTCAGAGGTTGAACGGCTGACATCACAGCAGAATGAACTGTATGCGGAATTGAAAGAAAAGCGCTGTGAAGTCAAGCGGCTGCAAACTATTGTAGATAACATATCTAAAACTTTGCACAACAATCAGGAGAAAATAAAATCACATGACAAAAACAAGTCGCATGAATAACTCCCAAGCTATTTCGCATACCCTTTACAAAAACCGTTTCGGAGGGGCTGCGATGATTGATCTGACAACTCTTAAATCTCTTGCGAGCGCCGATATTACGTCGATTGACCGTACTCGGCTTGCGGATATTCGAGAAATCAAGATTGACGAAGAACTTCCTGCTGATGAGAAGATTGCACAATTTATTGGCGATGTTAAAAATCCGTACTGCTTTTTGGTAGG
The DNA here is from genome assembly GCA_947627005.1 of uncultured Clostridia bacterium. Taxonomy (GTDB): domain Bacteria; phylum Bacillota; class Clostridia; order Oscillospirales; family Ruminococcaceae; genus Faeciplasma. The sequence continues at coordinate 18,686 of CANQUJ010000014.1, read as the reverse complement.
AGACGTGCCGATGAAAATCCGATTTAAACCGCAGGGGCGAGATTTGAAAAATATGCTCTCCGATTATTTTGTCGGACTGAAATAATTTGCTCTACTTTAGCGATATACATTGAAATTTACAAAGTAATATGTTATAATGCGACCGTGATTATAAGGGAAAGGAGGTATCATGCCCCGAATAAGAAAAACGGAATCGGCAAGGCGCCCCGTCGAGCCATTCTGGAAAATAGGGCTTTACATCAGGCTTTCGCGCGAGGACGAAAACGAAGGCGACAGCGAAAGTGTTATCAATCAGGAGAAAATTCTGAGAGATTTTGTTGCGAACTATTTTGAACCGGGCAGCTATGAAATCGTCGGCGTTTTTTCGGACGACGGATTGAGCGGCACCGATACGTCGCGTCCCGGATTTAAGCGAATTACGGACTGCATTATAAGCCGTGAGGTCAACTGCATGATTGTAAAATCGCTTGCGAGAGGTTTCCGCAACCTTGCAGATCAGCAAAAATTTTTAGAGGAGTTTATCCCGATAAACGGCGCTCGGTTCATCTGCACGGGAACGCCGTTTATCGACACTTACCGCGACCCTCGTTCGTCAGGCGGACTTGAGATTCCGATTCGCGGAATGTTCAACGAGCAATTTGCCGCGACGACTTCAGAGGAAATTCGCAAGACATTTAAGATGAAGCGAGAGCGCGGAGAGTTTATCGGGGCGTTTGCGCCATACGGATACAAAAAAGACCCCGAAAACAAAAACCGCCTTATTGTCGATGAAAATGCGGCGGAAGTCGTCAAGTGCATTTTTAAATGGTTTATTGGCGGCATGAGCAAGCGGGGAATCGCCCAAAAGCTCAATCTGCAAGGCGAGCCGAATCCCGAAGCCTACAAGAAAAAGCTGGGGCTTAATTATCAGAATCCCAACTCCCGAAAAAACGACGGCTTGTGGTCAGCCTGCACCGTCTCGCGGATTTTGCAGAATGAGGTTTATGTCGGAACTATGGTGCAGGGGCGAAACAAAGTAATAAGCTATAAGGTACATAAGCAGGTCGCCGTTCCCGAAAATGAATGGTTTCGTGTTCCCGACGCGCATGAGGCTATCATCGACCGTAAAACTTTTGACAAGGCTCAGGCGCTTCACCGACGGGATACGCGGGTCGCTCCCGAAAAAAGCGAGGTTTACCTGTTTTCGGGATTGATAAGGTGTGCCGACTGTCAAAAGGCTATGCACCGAAAGACGGCTAAAGGCCTTGCGTATTACTCCTGCCGAACCTATTCCGACAAAAAGACCTGCACGAAGCACACGATTCGTGAGGATAAGCTCGAAAGCGCAGTTTTGGCGGCTTTGCAGGTGCAGATCGCTCTTGTTGACAATCTTTCGGCGGAGATTGAAAAAATAACGAACGCGCCGTCCGTAAACCGTGAAAATAAGCGACTTGAAATCGCTTTGAATCAAGCGGAAAAGCAGCTTAAAACGCTGACTGACGCTTCGGACAGTCTTTATATTGATTGGAAAGGCGGAGAAATTTCTGCCGAGGAATATAGGCGATTAAAGTCAAAACTGGCAGAGCAGATCAAAAAGCAGACGGAAAATACAGCCTATCTTCGGGAGCAAATCCAAAAATCGGGCAGTCTTGGCGCCGATGACCCGTATCTGACCGCGTTTTTGAAGTATCAAAACATTACTTCGCTGAACCGTGGGATTCTGGTTGAGCTTGTGGACGCGATTTGGGTTCATGAGGGTGGAGAGATAACGATTGACTTTAATTTTGCAGATGAATTTCAAAGGGCGGCGGAGTTTGTTGAGAATAATAAGCCGCTCTCCGTAAGTAAAGAATTTAAGCCTGCTGTATAACAGCAGGTTGTGCATAAATTGAGGGCTCTACCGGGGCGGACGGCGTTACGCCGACGACGGCCTACGCTCAAATATACAACACCGGCGCGCAGACGGTTGCGGCGGCCTCGCCGGTGACCTTTGATACCGCCGGAACTACGCAGGGCGTTACCTTTACCCCGGGCGGAAGCGCGGCCACTATCACCGAGGCGGGGAACTACCTCGTTATGCCGGCCGTGACCCCCGACGCAGCAGGGCAATTTGCGGTATATCAAAACGGCGCGCCGGCGGCCGGAGGGGCACTTGCCAACACCGGCAACACCGCTTCGGGCGCGGTTATTGTCAACGCGGCGGCGGGCGACACCGTCACCTTGGTCAACACCGGCGCCGGGGCGGCTACCCTTCCCGCAACCACCGCCGGAGAGCCGAACGCTTCGCTCTATATCCAGCGGCTCGGCGACGCTTAAACGCCGCGCGCAGAGGCGGCCTTTCGCGGCGAACCTGCGGTTCGCCGCCCCCCGCGCGCCGCAGGCGCGCGGGGGCCCGCTTCGCGGGATAAAGGTCGCCCCACCAAGGCGCGAAAAAAATTCCGCCGACTATGCGCAGTCGGCAGACGAAAACGCCCCCGCTTTTTGGCAGGGGCGCCGTTTTTTTAAAAAATCACAAAACTTTTGCGGGATAGGCCCCGGCGGCGTGAAGGTCGCGGAGCTTTTGCTCGGTGTCGGCCTTGTCCTCTTTATAGGTGATGCCGAACCACTTGTCTTTAGAAGCTTTTGCGAGGATCTCTAAGCTTCCGTCGGCGAGCATGTCGTTGACCATAACCGGCAAAAGACATTCGGCCTTGATCTGTTCGGGGGTGAGCGCCCTCAAGAAGTCTTCAAAATATTTTTGCATCGCGGGTAGGGTCTTGTCGCTGAATCCCCAGAAGTTCATCGAAACCTCGGCCTCCGGGTCGACTTCGCCGACTTCGGAGAGTATCTTGCCGTCCTTCGGGATTATCCCGCCGGTCTCGGTGACGCTGATAAGCTTTCCGCCCTCGATCTTGCAGACGCCCCTTGTAACCCCGCCGTTTTCGCTGACGGTGTTTTTAAGAATATAGGGCACCATAGCGCCGCAGTGCTCGTTCATCTTTTCGAGCATTCCGCGCATAATCTCAAAACATTCCGCGCCGTAATAGTCGTCGGCATTCACGGTCACAAAAGGCTCGGTAAGATATTCCTTCGCGCAAAGAACCGCGTGGGTCGTCCCAAAGGGCTTGACCCTTTCTTTCGGCAGATCATACCAATCCGGCAGGCTCGAATAGTCCTGAACCGCGTAGCAGACCTCCGCCCTATCGGCTATCTTGTCCCCGACTTCGCGTTTGACGGTCTCAACCATCTCTTTTTTAAGAATAAATACGACCTTGTTAAAGCCCGCTTTAAGGGCGTCGTGAATCGAATACTCCATCAAAAACTCGCCGTTCGGGCCGACGTGTGAGATCTGTTTATCCCCGCCGAACCGCGAACCGAGGCCGGCCGCAAGAACAAGTAAAGTCGCTTTCATATAAATCCTCCTAAAAACAAAGTTGTCACAATAAGTATAGCGCCGCTTTGCAAAAAAGTCAATAAACACCGGCGAAAAGTTAAAGCAAACGCGGATTTTACATAAAAAAGCGGGGAAGCTTACTTCCCCGCCTTCACTCTCATTCAATGCCCGCTGTACGAGCTTTCTACTATATCCGCCTTCGAGACCACCGACAGCGAGCTTCCGACCACGGTCGAATATACTCTTCCCTTCGAGAAGATATATAAAACTCCGTTGTTTAAAATCGCCTTTTCGTTCTCAAAAATCGGGTCGGTCTCGTGACATTCTATGCTGCCGATCTCGGCGAACGAGCCGTCGGTCTCGCGGTAAAGCGCGTAGCGGTAGCAGTAGTCGAGGCCGTCGTAATAGCCGTAGGGCAGGCCGACTATATCGCCGCTTATAAGAAGCAGGCCGTTGTTTTCAAGCGCCTTAGAGACGACCCCGCTTTCGGTCGATATGACCGTCTTGCCGATAAGCTCAAGCGCCCCCGCTTCGTTTTTGATAAGTTTCGCAAGCTGAAGGCTTCCGTCCGCGGCTTTGGTAAGCGTGACATACCCGCCGTTGAACTCTACAAGCCCCTTTGCCGGGTCTTTCGCCGGCGCGGACTCTACTATCGCGGGCTTTGCCGGGTCGCTCAAATCTATCCCGCAGCTCTCTTTCGCTTCGGTGAAGTATATGCAGTCTCCGCTGCGCTTGGCGGTGGTCAGCGCCCCGGGGATCTTTGTCATCGAAATGGGGTTCATCGTTCCGTCGTATACCCCGAGGACGGTGACATAGCCGTCTTCGGTGTTTTTAACGGTGGCGACTGCGATCGCCGAGCCGAATGTCGATATTCCGTCGCCGCCAAGGGCGATGCCGTCTATATCCGCGCGGCCGGCGTATAAAACGTTTCCGCCCGAAAGGCTGAACACTCTGACGTAGGTCTTTCCGGCGCTTCCGGCGTCGTCGTCATAGCCGAAGAGGTATACCGCGCCGTTTCTCACCAAAACCCTGCCCTCATATCCGAGGACGGCCTTGACGGATACCGCGCCGTCGGTTCTTATTCCGGAGATGACGGTATAGTCGGTGGTGGTAAGGTAGTCGGGTATCATTATATCCGAGGGCTGAACATAACACTTCACGCCGTTTAAAGTATAGCTCGGCACATAGCTTTCAAGGTCTTCGACCCCGATGATGGGCGCCACGCGGTAGTCGTTGTATACGGTCACGAGATAGAGCGCGCCGTTCGCAAAGTTCATATCTATAAGGCTGCCGTCCTGAACGGTCACAGACAGCTGCTGCGCCTTTCCGTCGAAGATGTCGTATACGCAGACCTCTACCGCGCTGCGGTTAGAAGAGGAATCCCCGTAGACTACGCTGTATACCGCGACGGCTTTGGTTCCGTCGGCATAGAAGCCGGCGAGGGTCTTTGTGGTCATCTCTTCAAACTGCGGGAAGATATTGTCGCTGTAAGTCAGCGCGCCGTTGAAGTTGTTGATAACTCTGATCATATTGGAGTCGCGGATAAGGATAAATCCTTCGCCGAAGGCTATATCCGAATTGTCGCTCTCCGCCTCGTTTTCGGGGAGGGGGATGCCGTCGTCGACGGTCTCGGTATTCTCAACCGGGGGAAGAGGCTCGTCGTCCGGTTCGGATACCGGCGGCGGATTGTCGTCGGCTATCGGGGGGATAACTTCGTCGTTTTTGTCGTCGGCGGTGACGATCGGGTCGTCGTCGCTGATCTGCCCGCCGACAGAGCTTTCGTTCTGCGCGTCGTTATAAGAGCGCTCGATGTCTTCTATCGCGGAATCAAGGGTGGTCCTGTCCGCGTTGTCGATGTAAAACTTTTCAAATTTTTTGTGAACGTCGCCGTAGTCCGAGGCGTAGTCGCCCGAATCGGGAACGACCTCGGAGGGAATCTCGGAGTTCCCGACGTTGAGGTATCCGACTATTCCGAGAGCAAGCGCCGCGCACGCCGCTATGGAGGCGATTGAGCGGTATGCGACGGTCGTTTTTCTCTTGCTGCTCGATACGGTTATATTTCTTTCCGCGGCCGGCTTTTCGGCCTTTGCGGGTTTGATTTTTTCAAGCTTTTCGGGGGCTGCGCCCAATGCTGCGCGCTCTTTAAGCATCGCGGCGATATTCTCGGGTTCAAGGCGCTCGGGAATGGGAAGCTGCTCAAAAAGTTCGATATAGGGGTTGCTTACCTTGTTCGCCACGATTATTCCTCCTTCCGAAATTGCTTTTATTTGTATCTCTACGCGCCGTCCAAAAGCTTTCGCAGCTTTGTCTTCCCTCTTGAAAGATAGGTTCTGACGGTCGCGGCGTTGATGCCGGTTATTTTTTGAATTTCCTCGCTCGTATAGCCGTAGATCGCGTTGAGCGAGAAGCAGATCTTTTCGTTTTCGCTAAGGCTTTCGATGTGGTCCAAAAGCTCTATCCCTTCGTATTTCGATTCTTTATAGGGGATATTCAGCTCGGAATCCTCGTCGTCTTCGCTGCCGTACCCGGCCGAAATATAGCTTAGATTTTCGCGGTCGGCGACATATTCGGCCTGTTTTCGCTTTATTTTCGCGGTGAGGATCCGTATCATCCAGCCTTTAAAGGCTTCTTCGCTTCTAAGGTTTTTAAGCCCGACAAAGGCGTCCAATACGGCGTCCTGAACGGCGTCGGCCGCGTCGTCGGGGTTGTTGAGGTTGCAGAGGGCGTAATAATAAAGCTCTTTATAAATCGCGGAATAAAGCTCTGCGAAAGCTTCGGAGTCGCCCTTCTGCGCCCTTTTGACGAGAACGGAAAAATCCGATTTCAATTAACCCTCACCTCGATTCGCGGCCATACAGAGCCGCTCTTCGGGCTTCTGTATAGTAAGTGTCAAAAATCTTCGTTTTTGTTGCAGCGATACGAAAATATTTTCGATAATTTTCGCCCTCGCGGCCGGTCGATCATTGCCGAACCGCACGAACAACATACGAATTTATTATACACCATCTTTTTTCGGATTACAAGATATAACGGGAAAATTTGCGAAATTTAATTTTTTCGCGCGAAAAATAAGCAAAAGAGGGGTTTTCGCCCCTCTATGCTATCAAAAAGGTATATAAAACCGAAGACTTCAGTTTTTTGCGGCGGGCTTTTTTCGGCCGACGGCGTTGGAACAGCCGCAGGCGCAGTTGGCGCAGTTTCCGCCGCAGGAATGTTTTCCCGCCTTTTTATCTCTGACAAGTCCGAAGACTATCCAGCCTACCGCCGCCGCGAGAATGATTATGACCGCCAAGGTCCCGAGATTTGAAATCAGCCATTCCATATTTTCACCCTATTTCGCGGTAATATTTACGTTTTTTGTAAGCTTTTCGGCCTCTTTATACGGCTTGAAGAGCATAAAGAGCAGAACCGCGATAATCAAGACCGCGAACACGAGGCCGACTATATTCGCCGAGCCCGCGAACAAAAGCCCGAACTGGTTGACGATAAGGGCTATCGCATAGGCGAAAACGCATTGATATGCGATTGCGAACCAAGTCCACTTGGCGCTGTTCATCTCGCGCTTGATGGCGCCAATCGCGGCGAAGCAGGGCGCGCAGAGAAGGTTAAACACCAAGAACGCAAGGCCGCTCGCGCGGGTAAAGGCCGCCGCCATCGCGGCATAGGCCGAACCGTCGCCGCCGTAGAGAATTCCCATTGTTCCGACTATATTTTCTTTGGCGACAAGCCCGGTTATCGAGGCGACCGCCGCCTGCCAGTTGCCCCAGCCGAGGGGAGAGAATATCCAAGCGATCGCACCGCCGACCGTCGCGAGAAGAGAGTGGTCTATCTGCTCGTCGGTCAACATTCCGAAGTGTCCGTCTACGAACCCGAAATAGGTCGTGAACCAGACGACTATCGTCGAGAGAAGGATTATCGTTCCGGCCTTTTTGATGAAGCTCCAGCCGCGCTCCCACATCGAACGGAGAACGTTTGTGACCGTCGGCCAGTGATAGGCGGGAAGCTCCATAACAAAGGGCGCGGGGTCGCCGGCGAACATTTTGGTCTTTTTAAGTATTATTCCCGAGACGATTATCGAGCATACGCCCAAAAGATAGGCGAATGGGGCGACCCACCAAGCCCCGCCGAAGATGGCGCCGGCTATCATCGCGATAAAGGGCAGCTTTGCCCCGCAGGGGATAAATGTGGTGGTCATTATTGTCATTCTGCGGTCGCGCTCGTTTTCTATGGTACGCGAGGCCATAATTCCCGGAACGCCGCAGCCCGAGCCTATCAGCATCGGGATAAACGACTTGCCCGAGAGGCCGAATTTGCGGAAGATTCTGTCCATAACAAAGGCGATTCGCGCCATATATCCGCAGGCCTCAAGGAACGCGAGGAAGATAAAGAGGATCAGCATTTGGGGAACAAAGCCCAGAACCGCGCCGACTCCGGCGACTATGCCGTCTAAAATCAGGCCTTTAAGCCATTCTGCGCAGCCGATTTTGTCGAGCAGGCTTTCAAGAAGGGGCGGAATGCCGGGTATCCAGATCCCGTAATCCGAGGGGTCGGGCTCTTCAAAGGAATATTTTTCAAGGGTCGCGCCGGCAAGGGCGAGGTCTTCGCCGGAATAGACCGCCTCGTCTTCGGCGAGGGTCTCTTCGTCGACTATCTTTAAAACCGCGGTGTCTCCGGCCTCAAACTGCGAGGCGAAGCCGTCTATCGCGGCCCTGTCTGCGGTCGAAAGGTCGGGCGCTTCGACTCCGTATTGCCCCGCGAAAGCGTCGATCGCGTTTACCGCTTCGCCGTATTCCTCGGCGGCCTCTTCATAAGCCCCGCTGCCTATGCCCAAAAGGTGCCAGCCGTCGCCGAAAACGCCGTCGTTCGCCCAGTCGGTGGCGATGGTTCCGACCGTCGTCACCGAAACGTAGTAGACGATTATCATAACGACCGCGAAAATCGGCAGGGCGAGCCAGCGGTTGGTCACTATTCTGTCTATTTTGTCCGAAACCGTAAGGCTTCCGGCGCTTTTTTTGCGGCAGCAGCCCTTTATAAGCTCGGCTATGTAGACGTATCTTTCGTTTGTGATGATGGATTCCGCGTCGTCGTCAAGCTCCTGCTCGGCCGCCGCGATGTCTTCTTCGATATGCGCAAGAACCTCCGGCGCGATGTTAAGGCTTTCCATCGCCTTTTCGTCACGCTCGAATATCTTTATCGCGTACCAGCGCTGCTGCTCGGCCGGAAGCCCGTGAACAGCCGCCTCTTCGATATGTGCGAGTGCGTGCTCAACCACACCCGAGAAGGTGTGCTGCGGGACGAGCTTTTTGGCGGTCGCGGCTTCAATCGCGGCCTCGGCCGCCTCGATAACGCCGTCGCCTTTAAGGGCGGATATCTCGACAATTTTGCAGCCGAGCCGCTTTGCAAGCTCGTCGGTGTCGATCTTATCGCCGTTCTTTCTTACAACGTCCATCATATTGATTGCCGCCACGACCGGGATACCGAGCTCGATCAGCTGCGTCGTCAAATAAAGGTTTCTTTCAAGGTTGGTGCCGTCGATGATGTTTAAAATCGCGTCGGGGCGCTCTTTGATGAGATAATTTCTCGCGACCACTTCCTCCAGCGTATAGGGGGAAAGGGAATAGATTCCCGGAAGGTCGGTGACGGTCACGCCGTCGTGTTTTTTAAGCTTGCCCTCTTTTTTCTCGACCGTTACTCCCGGCCAGTTCCCGACGAATTGGTTCGAGCCGGTAAGCGCGTTAAAAAGGGTTGTTTTTCCGCTGTTGGGGTTGCCCGCAAGGGCTATCGTCATACTCATATCTTCTGCCTCTTTCATTCAACTTCGATCATTTCGGCGTCGGCCTTTCTAAGGCTAAGCTCGTATCCGCGAACGTTTACCTCGAACGGGTCGCCCAAAGGCGCGACTTTTCTGACGTATACCTCGACGCCCTTGGTTATTCCCATATCCATTATCCTGCGCTTGACCGCGCCCTCGCCGTGAAGCTTTACGACCTTTACCGTTTGGCCGACTTTTACCTCGCTTAAAGTTTTCAAATTTATGCCCCCTTTTTCTTTTTCGGGCGGGTTAGTGTTTGCTAACCCTATCCCCGAATAAACGGAGCCGCGATCCCGGCCCCGAATTTAATTGAATTTCGGCTTAAACCATTATCTTTTGCGCCATCTCGCGGCTAAGCGCCACTCGCGACTCTTTGACCTTTATGATAAGGTTTCCGCCTATCTCGGAAACGGGAATTACCGAACCCCCGACCACAAAGCCCAAATCTTCAAGGTGCTTTTTAACCTCGGGGCTGCCTCCTACTTTTCGTATGATCTGCTCCGTGCCCACGTCGGCATAAGTCAAAGGTATCATAATCACGGTTCCTTTCTTGGTTAGCTTTTGCTAACTACAAGTATTTTATTACCGCGCGGCGGCTTTGTCAACCCATTTTCGGCGGATTTTTCAAACTTCGGCGGCTTATACAAAATAAGTTAGCAAGAGCTAACCGCACTTTGTGCACTCTGTTGAGTCGAAAGACCGCCCAGACGAAAATGTTGCGAGGATTGAAGAGGCGCAGACTTGACTTTGAGGTGCGCGACTGCTCTCGCAGCCGCGGGCTAAAGAGGCGCAGACTTGACGTTAAGGTGCGCAGCTCCTGCCGGAGCTGCGAATTTCGGGGAGACCCCCGGCGAGGGTCTCCCCACGCGAAAACTGTCCACCGGACAGATTTTCGCTCCCCTTCCTGCGCTTTTTTAGTAAGGAGATTTCGCAGCCTGCGGGCTGCGACGAGGGACTCTGTCCCTCGACCCTGCCAACCTTTTGAAAAAGGTTGGATCGAAAACTTTTGGTTTTGCTTTGCGCCGATGGTGCGCATTGACAAGCAGTTCGTTTTATTGTATAATCTTTTCGCATAAAAATATTTTTTCGGCGCAATATTTCGCCGCCCCGCTTCGTATTATATATGCAAACTCTATTTAAAGGAGAACAGAATATGAAAAAACTTTTATCAATTCTTTTGGCGCTTATAATGCTCCTTTCTCTCGCCTCCTGCGGAGAAGAGCCCGCGCCCGGCGATAACTCCGCCGACGTCACCGACGAGAACCCCGCCGAAACTCCCGCCGATACCCCCGAGGAGATTCAAGAGAGCGCGCTGGATATCCTTACAAAGATTTGGGATGCCCTGCCGGAGGACAGCAAGCCGATGGCCTTCGGAGGGGACTATCACGAAGAAAACCAGGTCGAAAACGCCCCCGGGTGGCACAGCATCGACACCGAGGAGGACGCGCAGTCGCTCGACACCAACTTCGGTCTTCCGGCGGCCGACGTCTCTATGGTCTCTAAGGTCGCCTGCGTTCGGCATATGTTAAACGCCAACTCCTTCACCTGCTCGGCATATGAGGTCGTCAAGACCGACGTCGCCCAAACCGACAATGTCGAAACCGTCGCGAAAGACCTTAGAGACGGCCTTATGAACCGCTCGTATATGTGCGGCTGGCCGGAGCAGCTGGATATCTACACCGTAGGAAGCGGAACGGTCGTCTGCTTCTTCGGCAACCTCGACCTCGTCAACGCGTTTAAAGACGCGCTCACCGAAGTCTACGGCGAAAGCTGCGCGCAGCTTTACGAAGAGGATATGTCCGAAGCGGGCGGCGACAACACCTTTGCGATTCCCAGTGGCGGCTTGCCGCTTGCCGACTCAAATATAGGCGGTCTTCTTGATGAGACGCCCGAAGAGGGAGATAATTTGCCCGGCGGAAGCCTTCTGCCTTTGGATTCGGTTCCGCCCGAAAACGAGTATCTCAGAGACTATTTTGACGATATGGAGCAGCTTTTGGACGGATGGCGCGATGAGGGAAAATTCGGGATAAATAAGCTCGGATTTGACCTTACCCTGCCGAGAATAGATATCGTCATAGCGGCGGATTCAGACGCAGAGGCGCTGAAAAACGAACTTATATCAATGGGCGATTATTCCGAGGAAATTCCGTATTATAACGAGGACGTTATCCGCATAACGATAGGCGAGCATTTCCCCGCCGATACGCAATAAGGCGACCCTGCCCTTCACGACGGAAAATAAGGTAAAAATATGGTCTTTTCAAGCATACCCTTTCTCTATTATTTTCTGCCCGCGGTGATATTTTTCTATTTCATATCGCCGAAGCGCCTTAAAAACACCGTTCTCTTGGTCTTCAGCCTTTTGTTCTATGCTTGGGGCGAGCCGAAGTTCCTCGTTTTTATGGTTATCTCGATAATCCAGGGCTATATCTTCGGGCTTTTGACCGAAAAATTCCGAAGCAAAAAGCCGCTCAAAACGCTTTTTACGGCGCTCTCATGCGTTATAAGCGTCGGGCTTTTGGTATACTGCAAATACGCCGACTTCTTCATCAAGAATTTCAACGCGCTGACCGGGCTTTCGATCCCCCTTTTAAAGATCGTTCTGCCCATCGGCATAAGCTTTTACACCTTCCAGATATTGAGTTATAACATCGACGTCGCGAGGGGGACTGTCTCGGCGCAGAAAAACCCGATAAACCTCGGGGCATACGTCGCGATGTTTCCGCAGCTTATCGCCGGGCCGATAGTCCGGTATTCCGACATCGCCGAGCAGCTTGAAAACCGGACCCATTCGATAGAAAAGGTCTCGCTCGGGGCGCGGCGGTTTATAATCGGCCTTGCGAAAAAGGTTTTGATAGCAAACCGACTCGGAGAGCTTATAAGCGTATTCAAAGCTTCGGGCGACAGGTCGGTTATCTTCGTCTGGCTCTACGCTATCGCCTATTCGATACACATCTACTTCGACTTTTCGGGGTATTCGGATATGGCGATCGGCCTCGGTAAGATCTTCGGCTTCGACTTCCCCGAAAACTTCAACTATCCGTTTATCTCAAAGAGCGCGACCGAATTTTGGCGGCGCTGGCATATGACCCTCGGGAGCTGGTTCAGGGACTACGTCTATATCCCGATGGGCGGCAACCGCGTTTCAAAGCCGAGGTGGCTGTTCAATATTCTCACGGTCTGGCTTCTGACCGGCTTTTGGCATGGCGCCGACTGGAACTTTATAGTCTGGGGGCTTATGTTCGCGGTTCTGCTTATGGCGGAAAAGCTGTGGTATCTGAAATATCTCGAAAAAGCTAAAATTTGGCCGCATTTATACAAGCTTTTGTTCGTCGCGATAAGCTTTGTCATCTTCGACGGCGCTTCGCTCGGCGCGGGGCTAAAAACGATCGGCGAGATGTTCGGAATCGGCGGGCTGCCGCTTATTTCGGCCGAGGCGGTATATAATCTTAAAAACTACGCGGTCGTGATTATTTTAGGGCTTATAGGCTCTACGCCGCTTGTAAAGTCGGCGGTTTTGAAGATCGCGGAAAACAAGGTCGGCGAAAGGATATTAAACATAGCCGAGCCGATAGCGCTTGTTCTTCTTTTGGCGATATGCACGGGCTATCTCGTCGACGGCTCGTTCAACCCGTTCTTGTATTTCAGATTTTAGGAGGGGCGCGAAATGAACAAAAAAGCAAAAAACATAGTCGTGGCGCTTCTCTGCGGTCTGTGGATATTCGGGCTTTCGATTTGGGGAATAATTCAGCCGGACGGCGAGACCTCGGTATCGGAGAGGCGAAAGCTCGCCCAAATGCCGAAGATAAGCGGCGAGGCGCTTTTAAGCGGAAGCTTTATGTCCTCCTTCGAGACATATTCCGCCGACCAGTTCCCCCTGCGGGACGGCTTCAGGCGGCTTAAATCGGTCGGAGAATACTATATCTTCCGCCGGAAGGATTCAAACGGAATTTATCTGAAAGACGGCTTCGCCTCGAAGCTTGAATACCCTCTTAACGAAGATTCGATAGAGACCGCCGCGAAACGGTTCGACTATATCTACGAGACTTATCTTAAAGATTCGGGCGGGAAGGTATATCTTTCGGTCATACCCGACAAAAACTACTTTATGGCCGAGAGCGGCGGCTACCCGAGTCTCGACTACGGCAGGGCGGTGGAGCTTCTTAAAGAAAAGGCCGACTTTGCCGAGTATATCGACATTTTCCCGACTCTCGGGCTTGAAGACTACTACAAGACCGACACCCACTGGCGGCAGGAAAAGATAGTCGACGCCGCCAAAACCCTCGCGGAGGGAATGGGGACAAAATTGAGCGCGAGATACGTCGCGATAGATTCGGGGACGGATTTCTACGGAGTTTATTACGGGCAGTCGGCGCTGCCGCTTTCGTCGGAAAGCCTTTATTATCTTGAAAGCGACTTTTTGGCCGGCGTGAGCGTATACGACTACGAATCGGATTCGACCGGCGGGGTTTATAACCTTGAAAAGCTTGAGGGCAGCGACCCATACGAGGTATTTTTAAACGGCCCGCGCTCGCTGATGGTCTTAAACAACCCGAACGCGACGACGAAAAAAGAGCTTATAATCTTCCGCGACAGCTTCGGCTCGTCTATCGCGCCGCTTTTGTCCGAGGCGTATTCAAAGATCACGCTGATAGACATTAGGTATCTTCCGAGCCCGAACCTTAAGTTTTTCGTCGACTTCGACGGCGCGGACACGCTGTTTTTATACAGCACGCTGATTTTAAACAACGCGGAGACGTTGAAATAAAAAACCGCCTGCGGGCGGGAAAAGATCCCCCCGAAAAATCGAAAAGCGAAAACGCTAAGAAAAATCTTTTTTGAAAGCGTTGACATTTTCGCGAGAATGTGATATTATATTCGGGCGGCAGAAATTTGCCGCTCAATATCGAGGTGTGGCTCAGTTTGGTAGAGCGCCACGTTCGGGACGTGGAGGCCGTGGGTTCGAATCCCGTCACCTCGACCACGCCGTCGCGGACTACGTATCGTTCGCGGCGGCATTTCAATGCCACCGCTCATTCACTCCGTCGCTCCGGCTTTTCCCCAAAACGCTGGCGTTTTGGGGCCCCTAATTTGTCGCAAGCTTCGTATCGCTTGCGGCGCCAAGCGGGGCGTTAAAACTTGCTTTTCGGGCTTCGCGGGCATAAACGCCCGCCCACTCGCCCTCAAAGAGTTTTAATCGCGCAGCTGCGCACAGCTTTCGCTGTGCATGAGTTCAACAACTTTGATAGCGCGCTTCACTCGCTCCGCGCAAAGATGCGATTGCTTTTCCGCAAGTACGAGCAGGGCGAGAATATACGCCCGCGAAGTGCGAGCGGCAAAAAGCAACGCTTCTTTTTCCGGCTTTTTCCTAAAAAGGCGAAAGAGAGATATTCTTAGAGACAGGATAATGCCAGAAACTCCCACCCTCGGCCGCCCCGATTAAAAGGTACTCGGCTTCGCCTCGTGCTATCTTATAAGCCTACCAACTATGCTTAGAATAAAAATCAATGGTATGTTCCCACCCATAGCCGCAATCCCCCGCTTAAAAGGAATCGCGCGGGCGCGATACTATTTTTAGTCTCCCCACCCCTCTCGCTTCGCTCGCGCCCCCGCCCCTCGAGGGGCGGGGGCTGCGATTTTTTATACTTTCGCTCGAAGCTTCGCGGGAGTGGGGTGACTAAAAATAGCATACCCCCGAACGAGCGGTTAGCGAGTTCGCGGGTATACCTTTAAGCTATGGGCCGGCGGCCGGGAAATTTTCCGGGCTCATCTCTGTACGGCCGCTCAAAACATATCTCCCTCGCTTGCGAGGGAGATACCTTTTTATTAGGTAGCGGTCGTCCCGTTGGGAACGCGCCTCGTTTTCTTCCGGCTCTCTTTTTCCTTTTATCCCCCTCCCCTTGAAGGGGGGGAGTTCCCCACACTTAAAGACCCGCAACCCATTCCTACGCTTACAATTCAAACTTTCATCAATCGTAGCAGTCTGCACTAAAATCATAGCTTAAGAGCGCAAAGATAGGATATAGATTTTCATTCTTTGTGCTCCTCTTTTTAAATTTAAAAAGCTCAAGATTAAAAAATTAACACAATATCATATCAGTCTATCGTAGCCTTTATTCTGTTTTTCAGCTTTTCCGGTATATCATTTTCAGTTTCCCACATAATCGTGTTCTTTTGCGCAATATCGAAGTGCAGATGTGTTTTTGTGCTGCATAGCTGAATGACAGTCTTTCCCAAACCCATTGCATAGCCCTCTTCAAAATATGCACCTCTATTTTCTTGAGTTAAATCCACAACGACAAATTTGCTGTCACGGATATGCTTCAATATTTCCGGTGTAATAAAATCATTGTGTTGGACCTCGTCAATAAAAATCGCAATATACCCGGCGTCAGTGATTCCTTTTCGGATAGCCTCTCTCAACACGGCTGTTTCATTTCCAAATTGCATAGCTACAAATGCGTTTTTACCATGCACCGTTGTATTCTTTTGAAGTTCATCAACCCTTGCATATCCGTCAGGCAACAGCGAAATTAAAATGCTATCTTCGTCGTCTACGCAAGTAATATGCTTTATATAATTGCAATCGTTCAAATAATCTAAAATGTACTTAAGCTCGTCCGCGCACTCATCGCTGTCACGCTCTTTCCAATCAGGACTATACATAGAATGCTCTTCAAGCTCTTTTCTATCGATGAAGAACGCGCTTAATGCTTCCCGATAGCTCAGCAAAACTTGCTGCCCTACATGCTTTGTTTTAGAGTTCAGATACAGAAGAATTTTATCAACTCTTTCCGAAAAAGACTTTGGGTACCAGTTTTCGACGATTTCAGCGTCAATATGAACAGGCAGGCCGTTAGATATGTCACCCTTATTAAATTTTTCTTTATATGTATCGCAAATACCCTTATCTAAAAAAGTATTATAACGATACTCATCGAGCTTTCTCTCAAACCTGTTATGACACAGATAAGCTGCAAGATGGTTTAAGTTGACTTTCCTTTTGGGAAACTCTAAGGTTAATTCATATCTGCCGCACACAGGGCAGGTATAAAATACTTTATCCTTATCATAGTCGGGATAAGCGTTGCACTCTGAATTGCAAATTTTGCATTTTTTCTTATTTTCTGATTCGTTCATTTAATCACCTCATTTTACATTATTTGCTTTCAAATTATCATTTATGTTGATAATAAGCTTCTATCTCCTGCGAAAAAGATTCTTTTAAAAGCGCCAATTCCTGCTTCATAGCCGCTTTATCTAAGCAGTCGCTATTATCAACATATGTTTCACAAAGCCTATGGATAATTTCATTTGCCGTTTTGCAGTTTTGATAGCCGAAGTTAGTAACTAATCCGAACTGAATTGCGGAGGCATAACTGCCTTTGAGATTGTCAAACTCTGTCATTCTTTCACCTCATTTCAACCTTTCGCACAGCGGCAGGATTTCCTCTAACTTTGCGACGATTCGCTTCTGCTCGGCGAGGGGTGGGAGGGGGAGCAGCATTTGTTTTAGCTTTATAATTGTCAATGCGCTGTATGCAGTCCCCGCCACGGTTGCCTTCGCTTGGCTAAAAAACAATGGACTGTTAATAAAGAGCTGAACATATTTAGAATAAAATAGTTTGCTGGAACATATTTGAGTTATGTTTCCATCTTTATAGTAAAATTCACGACCATCACAAAGCCAGGTGTTTCCTATCGTTCCAACAGAAGTTATGAGTATATCTCCTTTCTGCGGCACCCCATATTCTTCTTTTAATCTCTCATAATGTTCACGCGTTATAAAGAGCTGAGTTTTTATTTGCTCTCCTCGACATAAGTCCCCAATCTCTTTTGAACGGAAAAATGGAATTCCGTCTGAAACATAGTCTTTTTCAAATACTCGCTTGCTTGATTGAATGAATGCAATGTCTCCAAGCCTCACCCACCTCCAGCTCTCGGGAATATCAAACGGCTTTTCGTCGTCCGCAATCTCAGGCAGGGGCTTTTCCTTTTTTATCTTCCCCGCCTTGATGAGCGCCTGCTTTTCCGACTGAATTTTGCGGTAAAGCTCCTCGCCCGTGCCTTCGTCGGGGAGCTGCGGGACGAGCTTGCCCTGGATCGCGAGCTGAAACAGGGATTTTTTCAGGTCGTCGGGGAAGCGCTTGTTAAGGGCTTCGAGCCGATTCCACGCCTCGGCGTAGCGGTCTACGAGCGGCA
Organism: uncultured Clostridia bacterium; assembly: GCA_947627005.1. Lineage (GTDB taxonomy): Bacteria > Bacillota > Clostridia > Oscillospirales > Ruminococcaceae > Faeciplasma. The sequence continues at coordinate 1,320 of CANQUJ010000014.1, read as the reverse complement.
GCAGCTCCTCGATTTTTGCGACGATTCGCTTTTGCTCGGCGAGGGGCGGGAGGGGTAACGGCAAGTTTAAAATATTTGCCCGTTCGATTCCGGGTATCATACTTTTTGCCATTGATTGCAGAGATTTAATTTGACTTTCTATAAAATATTTTAAAAAATCTGTATCAATTATAATAGGAGTAAGTGCCATTATTTGGCGTGCAATATGAACTTCCGATATATTTAATATAAAGGTCTTTCCAACAGTGCCTTTACATGTAAGCAGCAAATCCCCAGCATGAGCTATTGCTTGTGCGTTCGGAGTCCACCGATTTATAATTAAATCATCTTTAGCAAAGTTGCTTGCTCCTGTAATATATGGAATGCCTTGATTAACGGAATTATACTTTGTAGGAGGGAGGTCTTGACCGGATAAAAGCGAAATGACATTTTCAGTCCTCACCCACCTCCAGCTCTCGGGAATATCAAACGGCTTTTCGTCGTCAGAAATCTCGGGCAAGGGCTTCTCCTTTTTTATCTTCCCCGCCTTGATGAGCGCCTGCTTTTCCGACTGAATTTTGCGGTAAAGCTCATCGCCCGTGCCTTCGTCGGGGAGCTGCGGGACGAGCTTGCCCTGAATCGCAAGCTGCAAAATGCTGTTTTTAAGCTCCGAAGGTGTCATTTGCCGCCTCCCAAAATCGCCGCGATGTCCGAAAGCACCCTGTCGATCTCCGCGTTGAGCGAGGCGCGCTCCTCCTGATAACGCTGAATCAGGTCTGTCGGGTCGAGTATCTCCTCCTCGGCGTGAGGATAGCCGCAGAGGTCGAAATTATAGCCGAATTCCTCCGAAAGCTGCTCGCGGGAGTATTTTTTCGCCTTGTCCGAGCCGTCCTCGGTAATCTCCCTGCGGTTATCCCACCACTCCATCACGGGCGCGAAATGCTCGGGCTTCATCGGTTTTGTCTTTGAAAAATGCTTGTAGCCCTCGGGCATATCGAGGCGGTAGAACCAGGTTTCCTCGGTGGGCTTTGTGCGATCGAAGAACAAAATATTCGTAGTAATCGACGTATACGGCGAGAACACGCTGCCCGGCATACGCACAATGGTGTGCAGATTAAATTCCGAGAGCAGTTTCTTTTTGATGTTTATTTTTGCATTGTCGGTGCCGAACAAAAATCCGTCGGGCAAAATCACCGCCGCCCTGCCGTTTTCTTTGAGGCGATACATAATCACGGACATGAAAAGGTCGGCGGTCTCGCTCGAAGCAAGGTCGTCGGGGAAATGATTCTTGACCTCCGCCTTTTCGCTCCCGCCGTAAGGGGGATTCATCAGAATGACCTC
>CANQUJ010000013.1 GCA_947627005.1 uncultured Clostridia bacterium | reverse complement strand
TAACTTTTTCCAATTTCCTCTAAGTTCCGAATTGACTGCATTTCTCGAAATCGAGTAATCCCTTAATCGGGACCGAGGGTTCGAATCCCTCCCGCTCCGCCACGCCGTCGCGGACTACGTATCGTTCGCGGCGGCATTTTTACGCTTACGCGCTCAATGCCACCGCTCGCTCACTCCGTCGCTCCGGCTTTTCCGCGAAAAGTCACGCTTGCTTCGCCTGTTCGCTTGCAAGCGCGCTCACGACGGCTCCGCAGCGCTACCAACTTTTCGCGGTTTTAAAACTGCGCTCTTATTGCTTTCTGCAATTCTTCCCGGCTTCGCTTGACGGAAAGATGCGATTAAAACTCTTTGAGCCGACCGAGGCGATCCTTTACGCCGAGGGAAGGCGAAAAGATAGTTTTAACGCTTCTTTTGATGCCGCTCCTTTTCCCCAAAAATGCTTCGCATTTTCGGGGGCCCCTTTTTTCGCGGACTACGTATCGTTCGCGGCGGCATTTTTACGCTTACGCGCTCAATGCCACCGCTCATTCACTCCGGAGCAAAGATGCGATTGCTTTTCCGCAAGCACGAGCGGGGCAAGAATATACGCCCGCGAAGTGCGAGCGGTAAAAAGCAACGCTTCTTTTTCCGGCTTTTCCCCGAAAAGTCACGCTTGCTTCGCCTGTTCGCTTGCAAGCGCGCTCACGACGGCTCCGCTGCGCTACCAACTTTTCGCGGTTTTAAAACTGTGCCGCGATAGTTCATAAAATCATTAGCAAAAACCGCTCTATCTCTTGATTTTTCCTTCAATCATTTTAAATTCACCCTGCTCGTCTTCCGTTCCAACCACTTCTTAATACTGCAAAAATGTAAAAATTATGAAAAAATTCTCGTCATCTTCTCCAAATTTTTCCCTCAAATTTATGCACAACGCAGAAAATTTCGGATTTTTCTCTCATTTCTGCGCGATAGTGTAGAAAAATGTGCGGCGGCGTGCTATCATTAACATATAAAACAAATGTTTGGGGGAATCGCAATGACAATGATAGAGATAGAATCGCGGCCGAGGCTGCCGAAAGAGGCTCGCGAGTGCACGCCGGAGAATCTCTCATACCTCACCGCGATGTACGATTTCGGAGTCTACGCGATCGGTCACGGCTGCCTCTGCCTCCGAATGGTCATGCTCGACAGCATCTACCACCCCGAGTATCTCGACGAACCGCTTGAAAAGATCTATGCCGACATCGCAGAGGAGCGCGAGGAGGACCCCGCGATCATCAAAAAGAGCATCGAATTTTGCATGGAGGCGCTGGTCCGCAACTGCAACGAGGACAAACTGCTCTGCAAATATTTTCCATTCCGCAACGACGTCCACCTGCCCGACCCAAAGGACGTCCGCGCGATGTTCAAGTTCATCCGCGAGGTGATCATGGTCAACCACAAGCGCTACTACGGCAAGCACGGCTGGGCGTAAAATTCGACAAAAATTTCGGCAGAATTTGTAGATTGTTACAAAATTCTGCCGCTTTTACATTTTTCGACAAACAAAAATTGCTCAACGAGGTATAATAAAATAAAAATTTTGGGAGGTTTTAATATGCTCGAAGAATTTGACCCCGCGCTTTTGCAGGAGATTTGTATGACCCTCTTTGTCCTCGGCGTGCCCGCGCACGTCAACGGCTACGCGTTCTTAATCGACGCGATAGCGCTGGTTTATCGCGACCCTACCTATCTTCGCGCGGTGACTTCACGTCTCTACCCCGAAATCGCACAGCATAATAACACAACGCCGCTTCGGGTCGAGCGCTCGATCAGAAACGCCATTGAAATCGCGTTTCGCCGGGCGGATATTGATACGTTGAAAGAATATTTCGGCAACACCATCAGCCAAGAAAAGGGCAAGGCGACCAACTCGGAATTTATCGCCACCGCCGCGAGGAGAATCGTAATCAGCAAAGTCGCAAGCGGGAAATAGGGGATTATTTAAAAAGTCGGCGGTAAAAAAGTCGGCGGAGAAAGATTTTATCCTTATGAAGTAAGGAAATTAAAAAGTTTCGGCGGAGCAAGCAAAGCTTGCAAAAAAATAGGGCCCCACAAAATCCGTGGATTTTGTGGGGAGAAGCCGGAAAAAGAAGCGTTGCTTTTAGCCGCTCGCACTTCGCGGGCATATATGCCCGCGAAGCCCGAAAAGCAAGTTTTAACGCCCCGCTTGCCGCGAACGATACGAAGTCCGCGAAAAAACAAAAACCGCGAAAAGTTGGTAGCGCCGCGGAGCCGTAGTGAGCGCGCTTGCAAGCGAACAGGCGAAGCAAGCGTGACTTTTCGCGGAAAAGCCGGAGCGACGGAGTGAATGAGCGGTGACATTGAGCGCGAAAGCGTGAAAATGCCGCCGCGAACGATACGTAGTCCGCGACGGCGTGGCGTCGTTGAGGGGATTCGAACCTCCGGCCTGCCGCTTAGGAGGCGGCCGCTCTATCCTACTGAGCTACAACGACATCTTGGTTATTCTATCACGAAAAAACGCTTGTGTCAAGTCCAAAGCCGCGCTTTTTTGCCGCGGCTTTTTAAAATTGACCTATCGCGAGAAGATTTCCGCCAAATTCCGAAAAATATCGCGGCATACTTGAAAATCGCGCGAAAACGTGCTATTATCTCTTTAACATTTTGTGATAAAGGAGACGCCGCCCATGCTGCCCGAAATTTCTAAAATCGCCGCGCTTCCTCTCGGAAGCGTTAAAATGACCGACCCCTACTGCGAAAACGCCGTTAAAAAAGAGGTCGAATACCTTAAAGCGTTCGAGGTTGACCGCGTTTTGGCGGGATTTCGCAAAAACGCCGGTATAAAAACCTCGGCCGAGCCCTACGGCGGGTGGGAGAGCCACCTTATCGGCGGGCACGCGATGGGCCACTATTTTTCCGCGATATCCCAAGCCTCCGTCGACCCGGGCGTTTGCTCCGCCGACCGCAAAGCCCTAAAATCCAAGCTTTCGGCCATTCTCTACGGCCTCGAAGAATGTCAGAGCGAAACCGGCTTTTTGTGGGCGGGAAGGATTTCCGACCCCGAAAACCCCGAGATACAGTTCGACCTTGTAGAGCAGGGGCGGGGCAACGAAGACATCATCAACGTCGCGTGGGTGCCCTGGTATACTATGCACAAAATTCTCGCGGGGCTTCTTTCGGCGTATGAGATCGCCGGCGAGGAAAAGGCCCTTGAGATCGCTAAAAAGCTCGGCGGGTGGGTCTGCGGGCGCGCCCTTTCTTGGAGCGAGAAGACCCGCGCGGTCGTCTTGAACACCGAATACGGCGGAATGAACGACGTTATGTACGAGCTTTACCGCGCGACCGGCGAAGCCCGATTCGCCGAGGCCGCCCACGTTTTCGACGAAGAACCGCTTTTCGACGACATCCTCTCGAACCGCGAAAATCTTCTTACCGGCCGCCACGCCAACACCACCATTCCGAAGATAATCGGAGCGCTGCGAAGATATCAGGTCATGGGCAAAAAGCTCGACTGCGGGCGCTATCTTAAAGTCGCCGAGGCGTTTTGGTCAAACGTTACAGAGAATCACACCTACCACACCGGCGGAAACAGCGAGTGGGAGCATTTCCGCGAGGACGGCGAGCTTGACAAAAACAGAACCAACTGCAACTGCGAGACCTGCAACGTCTACAATATGCTTAAGCTTACTAAAGAACTCTTTAAAATAACCGGCGAGAAGAAATACGCCGACTATATGGAGAACGCCTTTATAAACCACATTCTGGCCTCTCAAAACCCCGAGACCGGCATGACCACCTATTTCCAGTCGATGGCGACAGGCTATTTCAAGGTATTTTCAAGCAGGTGGGAGGATTTTTGGTGCTGCACCGGCAGCGGAATGGAAAACTTTACCAAGCTCGGCGAGCTTTCCTTCTTCGGCGGAAGCGACCGCCTTTGGGTCTTAAGATACCTTTCCTGCGAGCTTCGTAGCGGCGATATTTCCGCGAGCCTGACTTCCGATATCGAGAACAGCGGCAAGGTCTCGCTTAAGGTCTGCGGCGTTAAAACCGTCACATTAAGGCTGCCGGATTGGTCGGACGGAATAAAGATTTTTTCCGGCGGAAAGAGCGCGGAATATCATGCCGAAAACGGTTTTATAGATATCCCGGCGGGGGAGGGCGCAGAGCTTGAAATAACCTTTACGCCAAAGCTTGCGGCGCTGCCGCTTTCGGGCGGAAAGGGCGTAGTCGCGCTTAAATACGGTCCTTGGCTTTTGGCGGCAAAGCTCGGGAGGGAAAATATGACCGAGACCCGAACCGGCGTTCACGTCGCGATACCCGAAAAGAGCGTTTCGGACGGCGTTTTGAAGATAGGCGGCAGCGCAGAAGAGCTTATCGCCGAGCCGCAGAGATTCGTCAAAAAGACAGGGCTGGCCGAATTCGAGCTCGGCGGGTTAAAGTTTATTCCCTATTATCTGATCGAGGAAAGATACGGAATCTACTGGAAGATCGAAAAATAATTCGGGCAAGGGCGTACGCTTTCAAAGGCCGCCCCGCCGAATAAATTCCCGCCGGCTTTGAAGTCGGCGGTTTTTTTGAAAAAAAAATTTATAAAAAGTTTGCGATAATCTATTGAATACCGAGGAAAAATCTGATATCATATATGCGTATGTGCAAACAAACGCCGAATCGCTTAATATAGAAAGGAACGTTTTATATGTCTAACTGCGCAATAGTCGGAATCAACTGGGGGGACGAGGGCAAGGGCCGTATGGTTGACCTCATCACCCGCGACCACGACGTCGTCGTTCGATATCAGGGCGGCGGAAACGCGGGCCACACCATCATCAACGAATACGGTAAGTTCGCGCTCCATCTTCTTCCCTCGGGGATATTCACTAAAGGAGTTGTGAATATTCTCGGGAACGGAGTGGCCCTCGACCCGGAGAATTTGTGGAAAGAGATCGAAGAAGTAAGGGCGAGGGGAGTTTCTATCACCCCCGAAAACCTTATGATAAGCGACCGCGCTTCGCTTCTTCTCCCTTGGCACAGAGAGTTGGACGGCCTTGAAGAGGCGAGGCTTGCGGACAAAAAATACGGCTCGACGAGGCAGGGGATAGCGCCTTTTTATTCCGACAAATATTCAAAAAAGACCGTTTTGGCCGGCGAGCTTAACTATCCCGACCACCTTAAAGCCCACCTTGCCGACCTTTTGGAGTATAAAAACCTCACGCTGAAAAACGTCTACGGCGCCGAGGGGTATACCATGGCGCAGCTTGAAGAATGGCTTCGCGACTACGGAGAGAAGATAAAGCCGTTCGTTAAGGATACCGGCGAGTTTCTTAAAAAATCCTCGGCCGCAGGAAAGAAGATCCTCTTCGAGGCGCAGCTCGGCGCTTTGCGCGATCTCGACTACGGCATAGTTCCCTATACCACTTCTTCAAACACCATCGCGGCCTTCGCGCCGGTCGGCTCGGGCTTCCCGGGGGTCAAGATCGACAAGGTAATCGGCGTCGTAAAGGCATATTCCTCCTGCGTGGGCGAGGGGCCCTTCACCTGCGAATGGTTCGGCGACGAGGCCGAAAAGCTTCGCGAGGCGGGCGACGAATACGGCGCCAAAACCGGCAGACCGCGCAGAGTCGGCCCGATAGACATCGTCGCGACAAGGTACGGAGTCGAGACCCAAGGGGCGACCGTCATCGCGCTTACAAAATTGGACGTTTTGAGCTATATGGACGAGATCCCGATAACCGCTCAATACGAGCTCTTCGGCGAAAAGATCGACCGTTTCCCCTTCCCGGCAATCCTGCCCGAGGCCAAGCCGGTAAACATCACCATGCCCGGCTGGAAGCGCGACATTTCGGGCTGCAGAAAATGGGAAGACCTGCCTATTGAGGCGAGAAACTACGTCGAATACATCGAGCGCGAAATCGGCTGCCGGATCGGCTACGTTTCGGTCGGGCCGGAGCGCGAAAGCATTATTTTAAGATAGACCAAGCTTAGGCGAGCGGGGGCGCAGCCCCGGCCGCGCGGCGAAGCCGCGCGACCCCGCGGCGAAGCCGCGGCCGCCCCCCCGCGCAGCGGGGGGGCGGAGGGCTGCGCCTTGCAGCCTGTATATGAAAGGAAGTTAAATCATGCCCACTAATATCTACGAATCCCCGCTTTCTTCGCGCTACGCCTCGGAATATATGCTCAACCTTTTTTCGATGGACAAAAGGATTCAGACTTGGCGGCGCCTTTGGGTGGCGCTCGCAAGGGCGGAGTCGAAGCTCGGCCTGCCGATCACCGATGAGCAGGTAAAAGAGCTTGAAGCCCACATCGAAGACATAGACTACGAGACCGAGCACGCCCGCGAAAAAGAGGTCCGCCACGACGTTATGGCGCATATCTATACCTACGGCAAGGCGGCGCCCTCGGCTGCGGGAATTATCCACCTCGGCGCGACGAGCTGCTACGTCACCGACAACGCCGACCTTATCATCTATCGCGACGGCCTCGTCTATCTTCGCGGAGAGATTGCGAAGGTATTAAAAAACCTCGCCGACTTCGCGGAAAAGTATAAATCTACCCCGACCCTCGGATACACCCACTACCAGCCCGCCCAGCTCGTGACCGTCGGAAAGAGGGCGTCGCTTTGGGCGCAGGATTTTCTCTCCGACCTCGAGGAGCTCGACTTCGTCATCGACAGCTTTAAATTCCTCGGCTGCCGGGGGACGACCGGCACCGAAGCCAGCTTTATGGAGCTTTTCGAGGGCGACGGCGAAAAGATCGACGAGATGAACAGAATGATCTCGGCGGAGTTCGGCTTTAAAAAATGCTTCACCGTCTCGGGGCAGACCTACCCCCGGAAATTCGATTCGAGGATATTAAACGTTCTCTCCTCGATAGCCCAAAGCTGCTACCGAATGGCGAACGACTTAAGGCTTTTGCAGCATGATCGGCAGGTCGAAGAGCCGTTTGAAAAGAACCAGATCGGCTCGTCGGCGATGGCCTATAAGCGCAACCCGATGCGCTGCGAGAGAATTTGCTCGCTTTCGAGGTATCTTATGGCCGACGCGCTGAACGCCCCGATGACCGCCTCGACCCAGTGGCTTGAGCGCACCCTCGACGACTCTGCGAACAGAAGAATTTCATTGCCCGAGGGCTATCTTTGCGCCGACGCGATCTTAAGGCTTGCGCAGAACGTCACCGACGGCATGCACGTCAACGAAAAAATGGTCGAAAAGGCGGTAAGGGAATATCTCCCGTTCATCGCGACCGAGAACCTTATGATGGAGGGCGTAAAGCGCGGCGGCGACCGCCAGAAGCTCCACGAAATAATCCGCGTCTGCTCGATGGAGGCCTCGGCCCGAATGAAAGAGGGCGAGAGCTGCGACCTTTTAAAGCGGCTTGCCTCCCACCCCGAGTTTTCGATGACCGAGCGCGAGATGGAAGCGGTCTTAGAGCCGAAGCTTTATATCGGCCGCTGCCCCGAGCAGGTCGACAGGCTCGTAAAAGAGATTCGCGAGGCCGTCTCTAAGATAGAAATAGTCAAAACCAAAGATGTCGAGATACTCTGATACATAACAAAAACCCCCGGCTATGGCAGGTGCCCATAAAGAAGTTTTCAATCAAAAAATTCAATTTACGGCACCCATCAAGCGGAATTTGGCAATCAAAAAGCACGAAGTAGGGTCCTTCCCTGCTTCATGCTTTTTTCTTTTCTCGCCGTTATCCACTGTTGCTTTCCGCTCTGCAAATGCATTACGGCCTTTTTCGGCAAGCAAATTCTTCAACGACAAGATAGAAATCCGCTTGTTTACGCTTATCTTTTAATCTGCCCCGCCGCCAATATCGCGAAAAGCCTTAATCGGGTTTTCATAGCGTTTGCCTCATGCCGGCTCATTTCCTCCCCCTTATCTCTTCCATCACCGTATCGACTCCGTTTTTATAGTCCTCAACCGTTTGGTATACGGTTATATCCGGCATAAGCGCGTCGTAGGGGTAGTCGATATCCTGGACGAGATACTGGTCGGCGATTCTGAACGAATTGCCGTGGGTCGGCAGCGAAGGCGTGTATCTTGCGTCCCAAAAGGGGAAGTAATTGACCGGCTGGCCGGCGGGCTCGCCTATTAAAATCGCGCCGTCGATTCTCTTTTTTAAAGTATAGGGTATGGTCACCGCGGCGGAAACGCTGTTTCCGGCGACGACTATATATACTCCGTCGGTCTCGCGGCCGTTAAGCTCGTCGATAAGCGGCCCGAAATCGGTGAAAAACCCGCCGCCGTTGTCCCGAAAATCAAAGACTATCTTTTGCGCGCCCTCGGCGGCGGCCTCGGTCTCTAAAATCTGCTTAAAAAGCTCGCTCCAAGGAAGGTCTTCCCTCTCGACGACCGAGTTTATTTTTATATATACGATGTTGTCCTCCGGGAGGTATTCATACCAATATCGCAGCTGCTTGTTTTTATACATCAGCGCGTCGGTGTTATAAAACGCCTTGTTGATTATTTCGATCTCGGCGAGCCCTTCCTTCGTCGTTTCGGTCGCGGTATAGGTTATTTCTTCGCCGTTGTCAAGCTCGAAGGTATAGTCGGCGGTTATAGAATCACGCTCCGAAATTCCGGCGGACTTAAGCAAAAGCGCGTTTGAAAGCCAAGGGTCGACCGGCCTGACTGCGGTCCGCAGGTTGAGATAATCGTTCTCTGCGCTGACGTATTCAAACAATCGGTCTAAAACCTCGTCGACCGGCGTTTCGTTTATTTTAACAAGCTTTGAGAAAAGCAGGTCTTCCCGCTCGGCGGGGGCGCTTACAAGCCGAACTTCGATACCGCTGTCGGTATAAAAAGCCTCGAACGAAAGGGGGAAAACGCCCTTTTGCGGCAATTCAGCCCAAGAGTGGGCGTCGTCGAGAAGGGCTATAAGCTTGACGATCTCAAAAGAGATCTCGTCGTCCGAAAGATTCGGGATCTCGGAAACAATCCGGTCGACTTCTTTAAGAAAGGCGTTTAACAAATCTTCGTCGTAGACCATATCGGTAAATTCCCTGCTGTAAACCGCTTGATCGAGGCCGCCGGAAAGGTTGTAATCTTCGGCGACGTATGTCCTGAAGATTCCGCCGGTAAGCTTCGGGTGCTTATAAACCGCCTGTTTTGCGAGATAGATGATATCGTGCTCCCAATCCCGCTCGCGGCCCTCGTCATAGCGGTATTCATAGCTTGCAAGATTCAGGGGAGGCGCAGTATATTCATCGTCAACGATGATTGTTGTATTTGCATCTTGTGAATTAACACTTTGGTATGGTGTGGATGGTTTAGCTTTCAAACAGGATGTGAGTAGCATCAACATAACTGGCAAAACTAAAACAGTTCGTACAAAAATCAAATACTTCATAGTACACACCCTTGCTATCGTGAAAAATATATAGCCGTTAGCTATGTAGTGTATGCTCTAACGGCAGCAAACCAGCAGGGCATACAAACATCATTTAGCCACCATTATTCTTTGGACATATTATAGGTAGACAGCCAGAAAATGGACAACCTCCGTGTATCTGACAGCCACCATCGTCATAATGTGGCGGCATATGCGCCTCTGTCGAACATCCGTTAGGCTGGCTTCCGGGTAAGGGAATGGGGGTAATAATTTCCATATTGCATACTCCTTTCTGTAATATTTTATATATATTGTTCATCACAATTATATACGATTTAAGCACATTATACCATTATCGCTTTTTTCTTTTTTTGCTCAACATAATCAAAATACGCTAAGCGTAGGTTATCTTTATATGTATAATATGAATTCGGACAAGTTGGTTCATTAATATGGTCAACTCGGTAATACGGACATCCTCCAACACACATTGGAAGATATTCACAAGATTCACATTTCTGAGGTATCCCTATAGATAACCATTTATAGTATTCCGAACTTACAGTATAGGGCTTGCTAATATGACCGCTATTTCTTCTCTTATCGCCAATTAGTAACCAACAATTATAATAATAGCCTTCTGGATCTATCACATAGTTTTCTACACATTCCGCTCCGCAAAATACTATTGGACGATGTTGAAACAGACGCGATGTAACAATGTCTCTATCAACCGCATAGTAGGAATTATTAAACTCTCTGCTCGCATCTGCAAATTCCTGATTTTGAAAACATTCTTGCTTGCATGAAGCTGTATAGTTTTTAACCGGCGCGATGTATATATGCGGATTGCCTTTCCATCTTTTTTCCTCAACAAAATACTTGAGTAGTGATTCGACATCACTAATATTTTCTCTGTCTACATTTACACGAACGCTGATTGGCAAAAAGTCACGGCAGTCCTCAATGTTTTTAACAATCACGTCAAAACTATCAGTTCCGTCGACAAATATTCTTCGCATATTATGTCGCTTTGGCATGCCATCAATAGTAATTTGCACATTACTGACTTTACAATCTTCTACCAACTTTTTAGCGGTTTCCGCATCAAGCAATGATCCATTAGTTACCATACTTGCACGGTATTGAATTCCACGCTCGCTGCAGATATTAAGGAACTTTTCTGACAAATTGTATATGATCTTTTTCTGCAGCAAGGGTTCCCCTCCATACCAATTAACGCTAAGCGTATTTATTGATGGAGAAGCACACAAATGGGTTTTTACAAATTCTACAAGCATGTCTTGAATTTCTGCAGTCATTACCCGACCGTCTTTATTTTCATAGCAGTATGGGCACTGCATATTGCAGGCCATCGTAGGCGCAATCGTCAACGACAAAGATAAACGATTATGCATACCAAGTTCTCTACCCAATTTAACTGTAGCAAGTTCATCCTTTTCTGCATCAACAATATATCCAGCTTTAATTAAAGTGAGTACATTTTCTTTTGAATCAGCATCAATTATCAAGTCAATATCTGCTATTTCTATATCTTTATATACAGCCTGAGTTTTCTTGTCCATAATACCGCAAATTCCAGTAAAGGTATTATAGATTAGTATTCTTCCATCTGCAAGTCTATCTATACACAGACAACCTTTTTGCGATTTCTTCGACAGGAATGCCGTTTATCGAGACAAGCTGCGACATCAGCATCTCGCTTTGCTCTGCGGGAACCGTTACGGTCCTAAGCTCGTATCCGTCCTCGGTGTGAAACGCGGCGAATCTGTACGGAAAAACTTTGTTAAAGCCGTAGTCGACGATACTTGAAAGCCTTATCGCCGAATGCGCGTCGTCAAGCAGGGCGACCGCCTTTGCGAGCCGACAGATCACTTCGCTGTCGGTAAGTTTCGGCAGATCGTTCAAAACTCCGTATATTTCGTCGGAAAATTCTTTTTTAACTGACTTGTCGCGCATATCGACGTATATGCTGTCTTCAAATTTTATCCCCGCGCGAATCTCTTTCTGCATCAGCTTTGCGTGCTTATTGAAAAATGTGTTCGCAAGATATACGATATCGCGCTCCCAGTTGCTTTCGCGGGCGTTTGTATACCGATATTCGTATTGTGAAAAATCCAAAATCGGCGTGTCCCTCTCCGTTTCCACCTCGGTCAGTGCGGAAGGGTCTTCGGCCGCGAGCGGCTCTTCAGTTGGAAGAGCGCAGGATACCAACAGTATCAGTGCTGCCAAAATGGTTGTAAACAGTAGTATTCTTTTTTTCATGGTATTGAATCATCTGCCAATTCTGTCAATTATGAGCATATGAAAATAACCATATGCCCATAATTGATATGTTTAGGTAAAATAATAGCATTGGAATATGCAAATGCAACCTCCGGAAGAAAGATCGGAGCAGTAGAAACAGCCATCGCCGCCACCGCCATCACCATGATGTGGCGGCATATGCGCCTCTGTCGAGCATCCGTTAGGTTGGTTTCCGGGTAAAGGAATTGGAGTAATAATTTCCATTTCTTTATTTTATCTCCTTTCTAATTTTATTATATATAAATTTAAGACGACTTTGATAGAAAACAAATTTTCCTTAGCAAAAAATCATTTCCTACAAGTATATTATACCTCATGAAATCCATAAGTCTATATCATTTCGTGAAAATTTATTTTCACGAAATGATATAGTCAAAAGAAGAAATCCATAGTATAATCATCATAAATCTATCTTTAGGAGGAACCCATATGAAATCAAAAATTTTCAAACTTCTTTCAGCCCTGCTATCATTGATGGCCGTCCTCACGGTAGTAACCGCAGTACCGGTTCCCAACGATACGGTTTTGGAAACCCGGGATTTTACTCAAGAAGAATCCTGCGAGGAAAATTCCGATGTCTCGCCCATGTGCGATGAAGATGCCTCAAAAATATTAGGCGATTAAAACTATATTCTCATTAAAATTATCTATTAAAAATTTTTTCAGCTTTTCAAGAAATTCTGGTCTCTCTTCAAGTGCAAGTGATAGGCAATATGATTTTATAGCAGCTTGCTTTGCCGTCTTAAGATCGTCTTCGCAATTTCGCCTTACTGATGCCCATGCTAAATTATAATAGGTAAGAGACAATTGGTCTGTTCGATGATAAGTTTTCATGATGTTGATGCATTGTTTGCAAATATCAATGCACTCGTCATATCTTCCCGACAGCCCGAGGAATTTGGACAAATTATACATTACTGTCGGGAGCGCGCGCATGGATTCGCCGACGTCTAATACGTCGTGCTCGTAAAAGTCCTTTAGATGATAAAGGACTTTTATCGTGTAGTCGGTCTTTCCCATTTCGGAATAAATGATGGCGATATTGTTAAGAGCCGTAGCTTCTTCGTATGTAATAATTCTCGGAAGATTGTCAACGCCGTAGTCGGGGTGAGTCAAACGCATAGCGCTTTCGAGCTTGTCAAGAATTTCTTCGCTCGTAAAATCTTTATTATAGAAAACAGTGAGCATAACTTCGTAAAATTGCCGGTCGCTCACCGAGAAAAAGTCTTTATATTCGCCGAGCTTTGCAAACAGCTCTCTTGCGCCCTCGCGGTCGCGGGTGTTGTAAAGCTGCCGGATTTTCACCTGCAACCGAGTGATCTCAAACTCCTCTCGGCTTGCGGGCAGAAGCATCAGCGCGTCGGAATAGCCGAGCCGCTGCAAAAGCGCCCTCAAAGTGTTTCCGTGCGGGACGTTATTGCCGTTTTCGATTCGAGAAAGGGTCGGCAGCGAGCACAGCCCCTCCGCAAGCTCCGCCTGCGTGATCCCGAGCTCCTCCCGCCGCTGTTTTATGAAATTCCCGATGTTAAATAGCGCCATATAAATCATTCCTTAATCGTGGATTTTTCTTGTATTATATCGCAAATACGGGGGTATTTCAATAGAAGCAGGAGAATTTATAAAATAACGATGAAAAATAGCCTCTTGGCTGAGAGAGCTTTGCATATTTTTGAAAGAAATAAAGAGCAAAAGAAAAAAGAGGAAAAAAGAGCAAGATTCTACCGCGGGGCCAAATTTGGCTCAAAGCTCAAATTTGGTTGCGCGGAATCTTGTTGGGGAGTAGTCTTCCCCAAACCCCGCGCGTTGTCGCAAGCTCCGTATCCTCGCCATGCCGAAATCGGCAGGGCTCACTCATTCCGCTGCTCCTCCTTTTCCCCACAAAATATAGCGGCTTTGTGAGGCCCCCTAATCAAAAACGCCAATGTATCAAATCTTGGTACATTGGTATTTTTATATTTAAATTCTTTCCACGTTAGTTGCTTTTTCTTGAATTTAAGTGTTATTGAAACAAAAGCAGACGCTAAAATTGCACAACAAACTTACCATAAAACCCTTGTGATTTGTGCCAAACGGAGAAATTTTGCTTTTTTGGGCAAACTTTTTTGAAAGTACCCTGATTTTTGCGAAAAAAATGTACGTTGTATCGTGAGAGAGGGGTATGTGACACTGTTAATAGGAATTTTACAATCGTGGGGGTGTCCATTTGACCGGAAAATGTCCGTTTAGTGAGAAAGCAAAAAATTTTTTGATTGGATACCTGCTTTTTGGCAAAAAAATGTATAAAACTTTGAAGTCCGACCGAGCGAGGGAGGAATTCCGAAAGCAGCATGAAAGCGAATTTATCATTATGGATTCGGCGAAGCGGTACATCAACTTCACTTTCCCGAAATACGGCGTGCGCTACATCGCAATTAATGACCACTTCGACACCATCGATCCGAACAGTACGGACAACGACATGGCGGGTATAAAGAATTGGTTCAACGAGTTCTTCGCGAAGGACACCAGCCGTAAAATCCGAGCCGTTCAAAAGGCGAAAGGAACTCGTGGAGTGCCTTTGACCACGAACATTCCATACGGTTATAAAAAGGGCGACAACGGAGCATGGGAAGTTGACGAGGAATCTGCGGAAGTTGTTAAGCAGATTTTCCAGATGTGTATGGAAGGGCGCGGCCCGATGCAGATTGCAAAGGCTCTGACTGCTGCAAAAGTACCAAACCCGTCGGCATACAAAAATGCACACGGGTTAAGTCCAAGAAGTTTCAGTTCAGACCTTTACCATTGGAATGCGAACACCGTCGTTCATATTCTCGAACGGCGCGAATACACAGGCTGCACTGTCAATTTCAAGACTTATACCAATTCAATTTGGGATAAGAAACAGCGCGACAACCCCGAGGAAAATTGGGCGGTTTTTGAAAATACTCACCCCGAAATTATTAAACCTGATGTATTCAAAAAGGTGCAAGAGATTCGCAAACAACGCCATCGCAGATCACGAACGGGCAAAAGCAGTATGTTTTCAGGCCTGATGTATTGCGAGGATTGCGGAGCGAAAATGAGGTATTGCACGACTAAAGACTTTGAAAAGCGGCATGACCATTTTGTCTGCGGGAATTACAAAAGCAACACCGGGAGTTGTTCCATTCACTTTATCCGAGCGGTCGTTTTGGAGCAGCTTGTGCTGAATAATTTACAAGTTGTGATTTCGTATGTTACGGCTCATGAGAATTATTTTCGGCAGGTTATGACTGAAAAGATGTCGCTTAAAAGTGCTGAAATCATTAAATCTGCTAAGCGTAAACTGACTCAAAAAGAGAAACGCCTTGCAGAACTTGATAGGCTCTTTGTCAAGATTTACGAGGACAACGTGGCGGCAAAATTAAGTGACGAGCGGTTTGCAATGATGAGCGAACAGTACGAGGACGAGCAAGCACAACTTCGCAAGGATATTTCCGAGCTGCAGGCAGAAATTGCAGAACAGGAGCGGCAGACTGAAAATCTGGAGTTGTTCATTAAAAAGGCAAAAAAATACGATGGATTGAAAGAATTGACCCCTTATGCTTTACGCGAGCTTGTCAAGGCGATTTACGTTGAGAAGCCCGACAAGTCAAGCGGCAAGAAAAAGCAAAAGATAAGGATTCAGTACGACCTTGTGGATTTCATACCCATAAATGAGCTTTTGCAAGCGGAAAAACAAAGAGAAACGGCGTGACCGAAATCATGCCGTTTCAGGAAAATTAGTTTTAACTTCCTTATGACGTCCCGCGTTATGCCGGGGGATATTTATTATCTTTAGTTTCAATCCTGCTTCGGGGTGATCGGCGCGACGTATTTTTCGAGATAGTTTTCCAGCTCATCTCTGAAGTCCTGCGAGTCGGCGGCCTGGGCGGTGTATTTGTGTTCCTCGGCGTTGATGTCGTAGCTGTGAACAACGCTGAACGCGATGTTAGAACAGTGGTCTGCGACGCGCTCGATGTTGATAAGCAGGTCGCTGTAAATAAACCCGGTCAAAATCGTCGAAGTGTTTGAAGACACCCTCTCGATGTGGTTCGCCCTAAGTTGCTTCGTCATCTCGTCGATAGTCTCTTCGAGCGGCTCGACTTTAAGGGCAAGGTCGCGGCGGCGCTCTATAAAAGCGGTTCTCGAAAGGCCGATGATCTCCTTCGTCGCCTCAACCATAAGCTTGATTTCGGAGAGAACTTCGTCTGTAAGCGCGACCTTTTTCTCGTTGATCTCGTTCGCGGTGTCGGCTATGTTCTGCGCGTGGTCGCTCAATCTCTCGAAATCCCCGACCGCCGAAAGAAGCTCCCGCGAGATCGCCTGCTGCTTCTCGGTGAGGCCGTTTTTGCCTATCTTGACGATATAGTTGCCAAGCTTGTCCTCATATTTGTCGCAAAGCGCCTCTTTGGTTATGACCTTCTGATATTTGCTTCGGTCGTATTCGGTCAAAAGCCGCAGCGCGCGATAGACGTTTTTCGTCGCGATGTCGCACATGCGCAAAGTCGCGTTCTTTGAAAGCTCCAAGGCCGTCGGCGCATAGTTCAAAAGGCTGTCGTCAAGGCTGTCTATCTCATACATATCCTCGCTCTCCGAAGGGTCGGGCTTGATGATCTTATAGCAAAGCTTTTCGACGAGCTTAAGCGCCGGAAGCACGAACGCGACCGCGATAAGCCTTAAAACGGTGTTCATGATCGCTATGCCGAGAACGTTCGCCGCGCCGTCCATAAACGAAAGGTCGAATATCAAGTTCGCGGGGATATAGAGGATATATGTCACAAACAGCGCGATTACGTTTACTATAAGATAGGATACCGCGGTGCGCTTGCCGTTTCGGTTCGCGCCGAGCATCGCGAGCAAAACCGGGGTCGCCGCTCCGATGTTTATTCCGAGGATTATCGGCAGGCAGACGGTATAGCTTATCGCACCGGAGACCGAAAGGGCCTGCAAAATACCGACCGAGGCCGAGCTCGATTGAGTCACCGCCGTGATGAGTATTCCGGCGACTATGCCGAAGAGGGGATTCTTAAATAAAGTCAAAAGGCTTTGGAACTGCGCGCTCTCTTTTAAAGGGCTGACCGAGTCGCTTATGATAGACATCGCCAACAAAAGGGTCGCAAGCCCGAGGGCGACGTTTCCGATAGCGCGGTAAGAAGTCTTTTTAGAAAAAAGAACCAGCGCACATCCGACCAAGGCGAGCAGTGAAAGCAGCACCGAGGTGAATGAACCGCTGTTTGCGTTAGAGATTGAAAGTATCCAGCCGGTCATCGTAGTTCCGACGTTCGCGCCCAAAACTATTCCGACCGATTGCGAAAAATTCATCATGCCGGTGGATACGAAGCTTATGACCATAACGCTGGTCGCGCTTGATGATTGTATCGCCGCGGCGACGAGAGTTCCGAGCAAAAAGCCCTTAAGAGGGGTCGACGAAAGCTTCCATAAAACGGCTTCCATCTTGTTCCCGGCAAGCTGTTTAAGCCCCGAGCCCATCGTGTTCATGCCGAAGAGGAAAAACGCAACGCCGCCGAGCAGCGCAACTATATCGGTAATGCTCATTTTCTTTCTCCGTTTCCGTGTCTTTAAAACCGGGCGCGCCAATTTCGCGCCGAAACTTCTATATTTTCCGTTCGATATCTAAATAATATCAAAATGCGCCGCGGTTTTCAAGTACCGCGCGCAAAAAAGTCAGTTTGCATAAATTTAACCGAACAATTATAAAATATTGTGTCAATATTTCAGCCGCAAAAGCGAAAAAATCCGCTCTTGCGAGAAGGGCTTTTGCGCAAAACGTTTACCGATACTTACGAATCAAGTGAAATATTCTCATTTTTTATCAATAACTATTGCAAAATTTTTTGAAAAAGGATATAATACAAATCACCGAAACGATCGCTTTTAAGGAGATTGATCAGTATGACTCTTAAGAAAAGGATAATCGCAATGACTGCTTCACTCGCTGTTTTTTCATCGCTTTGCGGCTGCGGGGCCGAGGCGAGCGACTTTTCGTTTGAAAACGTCGCAGAATCGAAAGACCTCGGATATACCGTTAAAAGCTCGCTTTCAACCGCATTTAAAGGCATGGACGAAAACAACCCCGTCTCTTCCGACATCTTCTTTGCCGACCCTACCTCCGTCGAATACGACGGCAGGCTTTATATCTACGGTACCAACGACTCGCAGGAGTTTGAGTCAAAAGACGGCTTCGGCTCTAACGACTACGGCTCGATTAACTCCCTCGTCTGCTACTCTACTGACGATATGTCAAACTTCAGATACGAGGGGACCGTCCCCGTCTGCGAGATAGCGACTTGGGCGGGCTGCTCTTGGGCGCCCTCGATTGTCTCTCGCGAAGAATCCGACGGAAAGACCCATTTCTATCTTTATTTCGCAAATTCCGGCGCAAATATCGGGGTATTGACCTCTACCTCGCCGACCGGCCCATGGAAAGACCCGGTGGGCGGCCCTCTTATCTACAACGAAATGAAGGGCCTTAAAGACGACCCGGTGGACTGGTGCTTCGACCCGGGGGTAGTTATCGACGACGACGGAGTCGGCTGGATAGCTTTCGGCGGCGGAAGCCCCAAACATTCTGACGAAACCGAGATGCGAACCGGAAACTGCCGCATAGCCAAGTTAGGGAAAGACCTCACCTCGGTGGACGGCGACATCGTCAAGGTTCCGACCTATTTCCACTTCGAGGCCAACGAGCTCAACTACATCGGCGGGAAATACGTTCTGACCTATTGCTCTAACTACGCCTCAAGGGATATGTTCCCGATAGACCTCGGCGCCGCGCCGCACACCTGCTCGATGTGCTATATGACTTCTTCCGACCCGCTCGACCCTAACAGCTGGGAGTGGGGAGGGGAATATCTTACTAACCCGAACACCCACGGCTATCCGTTCTCGAACAACCACTCACACCTTCAAAAATTCGGGGATAATTACTACCTCCTCTACCAAAACGTCTCGCTGCTTGAAAATATGAACAAGCTCGAACGCGCCGACGGCTTCAGAAGCATAGGGATCGACCTCTGCGAAGTCGACGAAGAAACCGCCGCTATCTCGGTCGCTTCGATGAGCGACGAAGGGGTCGAACAGCTCAAAGACTTAGACGCCTTCTCCGTCAACGAGGCAGAGACCGTTCACACCGCCGCCGGGGTAAAATACTACCGCGCCGACGACGAAGAAAGCTACTACGTCACCGACATTTCGGACGGCGACTGGGTCGGCCTTACCGACGTTTCGTTCGGCGGCGGCGCAAATTCCGTCGTCGTAAGGGTTCACGGCAAGGGGGTTATAGAAGTCCGGCTCGACAAAGCCGATTCCGACCCTGTCGCCTCGATCCAGTTCGAGACCGGCACCGAGTTCGTAAATATCTCCGCCGCCCTTAAAAAGACCGTCTCCGGTACCCACGACCTATACTTCGTCTTCGGCGGAAGCTTCGTCTTCGACAAATGGCAGTTCGCCTATCTCGATTCCGAGTCGTGATATAAAACAACCCCGCCCCCGTCGCCCTGCGCCTCGGGGGCTTTTTGCGCCTACATTAAGAAGCTTAATCTTTTATTAAGATTTTCTTAATTCGATTGACTTTGCGCCGACAGCGGTTTATCCTCGAATCAACAAAGCTTAAAAGGGGCGCGAAAGATGAAAAAGAGATATTATTTAAAGCCCCCCGCGAAGATAATTATAGCTCTTTTCGCGGCGGCGATAATCATAACCGTTTTGTTTAAGGTTTTTCCGATCGGCGCGCTTTGGCGGTATTATTTCGGCGGAAAGACCTATTCTAACGCCGATTTCGGCATAGCCGACTATATAAGCCCCGTCGACCGCGACGGAGACGGCCTTAACGACCAAAGCGATATCCTTTCCGGCGCAAGGGAATACGTCAAGAAAAAGCCGAAATATTTGAGCAAATACTACGACGGCGGCTACCCCGACGACGAATACGGCGTTTGCACCGATGTGGTCGCACAAGCGCTTAAGTCTGCGGGCTACGATCTTATGGAGCTTGTAGCCGAGGATATCGCAAAAAACTCGGCCGACTACGACCCCGACGTCGGCGATAAAAACATCGACTTTCGGCGGGTGAGAAATCTTTTGGTGTATTTTCGCCACACCGCAAAAGAGCTCACCACAGACATAAAAGAGATCTCGGAATGGCAGGGCGGGGATATAGTCGTGTTCGAGGGGCATATCGGGATAGTTTCTGACAGGCGGAACGTAAACGGAACCCCGCTCGTTATCCACCACGGCAGCGAAAGCCAGATAGATTACCCCGACGACTACGAGCAGGATATCTTGGAGCTTCGCGACGATATAGTCGGGCATTTTCGGGTCTCTTAAAACTATTCCGCGAGCGCCCGCGCTATCTTCTATCTTGACGCGTCAGCGTCAAAATATTGCGCAAAGATTGACTTGCCCTTTAAAGTGTGCTATAATAACAAAACGACGTTTCTAATTTGTATTTCCCGCATTTTAAAGGAGCATAAAAGATGAACAACGACATTTTTTCCGAGACCGAAGACACAAAGCTTAAAAAATTTCTGACCGGCGGCAGGGTATATTCACAGCTCGCGGTCGCGGTTATAACCGCTTTGGTATTTATCCTTACCATGGCGGGGATAGTCAGCATATATTCAAATATAAGCGAGGCCAAAAACCTTAAAAACCTTACCGGTCTCGACGTCAGCGGCGACCTTAACGGCCAATACGTTCAGGGCAGCGCCTATAAATTTTTGGCGAAGCTCGGCTATATCGCCGAAAGCGAAAAGGCCGCCACTCATTTCTATTACTTTATGTATACCGACGCCGCCGACGGCGAGCAATATCTTACCCTTGTAGAGGCCCCGAAAGAGATGGACGAGAACATCGAGTCGGTCATAGACTCTTTCCTCTCATACGCCCAAGACCCGGACGGCGGCTATAACGGCAGCGCCTTTGAAGAGATATCGGGAAGATTCAAAAATATGACCTCGCAGGAAGAGTCGATAATGTCTTCTGGGATATCAAAGCTCGGCCTTCACCAAGAGAAGACCCTTAGCTATACCCTTAAGATAGGTCAGCTCCCCAAAGGGTCTGACACTGTGGGATACTGGTTTATCGCGGTGCCGTTCGGCGCGGCGATGATAGTTTCGTTCGCGCTGTTCATCTACGGCCTAAGACTTGAAGACAAGCGCGCCAAGGCGAACGAAAGCCCCTACCCCTATTATCAGAAAAGGAAAAAGAAATGAGGATAGAGGTTTATAAAAACTCGGTCCCGAAAGAGGCGGCCGAGCTTAGGCAGAGCGTTTTCGTATATGAACAGGGATTTACCGACGAATTCGACGAGTTCGACGAAAAATCAATCCACCTCGTTATGTTCGACGGCGGCGAGCCGATAGCAACGCTGCGGTTTTACGACGAGGGCGGCGGGTCCTACCACGTCGGCAGGGTGGCCGTTAAAAAAGAGCGGCGGGGCGAGGGCCTCGGAAGGCTTCTTATGGACGGCGCGGTCGAAGAGGTTATAAAGCTCGGCGGAAAGCAGATGACTGTCGGCGCGCAGGAGGACAAGGCGGGGTTCTATTCCCGCTGCGGCTTTAAGCCGACCGGCGAGCGCTACTTCGAGCAGGACTACCCCCATGTAAGTATGGTTAAGAAAATCTGAAAAAGCAGACCTTTAGGTCTGCTTTTTTAGATATCGGAGATCAGAGGTCAGAGAACAGAAGTAGTTTTTGCGGCTTTGTTCGGTTTCGGACTTTCTATCCTTCTAACTTCTGACCTCTGATTTCTGTCTTCTGCTTCAGTCGACGTTTTTCCTTCTAAACGCCCAAATGCCGATAAGGGCGAAGATCGCCGCCTCGGCGAGCGAGCAGAGGATAATCCTTAGGCAGACGAAAAGCGAGCCGCGCGACATAACGTCGAGCGCCGAGGAAGAGGGGAGAATTGCGTCAAAAAAGCCCAAAAGCGCCCTCGCCGCCCCGCCGACGTATCTGCGGTTGGCGCTGCCGTCGGCGAAAAATTCGGGCTGATGGTAAAAGGCATAGGCGTAAATCCCCGAGACTATCAGCCCGAGCGAGAGAAAAATGTTCGCGACCGTCGCAGAGGCGGTCTTTTTGCAGAGCGTGGATATCATCGTAAAAAGCGAGGCGTAGGCGACGACGTTTAAAAACGCGCATAAATAGACCGTCGCGGCGACGGTCGGAAAGACCGCCGGGCCTATAAGCAAAAACCCCGCGACAAAGAAAGCCGCCATATGCGCGAACATAACCGCCGACCCGGCCGAGGCGCATATTATCAGGTTCGAGAGATATATTTTTTCCCGCGAATGTCCGACCGCGATTTTATTGCGAATCGTGCCGTCGGAATAGTCCACCCCGATGAAAAACCCGCAGAAAACCGCCTCGGCGACGCAGAGATAAAACATCGGCATAAAAACAGAAAGAGAGAGGTTCTCCCTAATGTTTCCGAAGTAATATAATATCCACGCCAAAAGCGCGCCCCAGGCCGTCTCGGCCGCGATGAAAAGCCAAAACAGCCGGCTTTTTTTAAGCCTTGCGAACCCCGCCGAAAGAAGATTAGCCATAAAATTTCCCCCTATTTTACGTCTTTTTTGTGAAAGACCGCCGCGCCAAAGCCCGCAGCCGCAGAGATCAGCCCGAAAGAGCATAGCGGCAGCGCCCTCGGATAGCGGCTCCATGGGTCGGGGAGGCCGCCCTCTAAATAGGGCAAAAGCTCGTTGGCGTAAAGGTCGAGCGCGCCGATCGGGTTTATCGCATAGGCCGCCTTCGCAAGCTTTATAACCCTCGTCGGAACATAATCCGCCGCCGCGAGCTCTATCCCGGTCGCCGGGTCGATATATCCGCCGGAAGCGGAGTCGGCGGCAAGGCCGGAATAGTAGCTTTCATAAATTTGACTTTGGATTTCGTTTGAATAGACGAACTCGCTTATCGGCTCCGAGAGGAAAAACAAAATAAAAATCGCGGCGAAGCTTATAACCAGCGCGGAATTGTGCGTCTTGCAGACAAAGCTTATCGCGGAGGAGATCGCGCAAAGGCTTAGCCCCGCAATGGCCATAAGCGCGGAGATCCGCAGGATTGCCGGAAGATTCGGCCCGAAGATGATTTTAGGCGAGGCCGCCGCAAACCCCGCGCCGAAAAGCGCGTATATCGCCGCGCCGGCCGAAAGCGCCGCAATAAGCTCCGAGAAGAAAATTTTAACCTTCGTGTGGCCGATAATAAGCTTGTTCGCAAAGGTGCGAAATTCCCACTCTTTTGCGATGTTCATAACCGCCGCCGCAACGCTTGCGGCCGCCGGCGCGACCGCCGCGAGAGCCGCCGACGAAGCGCTATTTTTGAAAATAAGCCCGCAGATTATCCCCGCCGCGAGCGAAATCGCCGAGCCGATTTTAAGCTCCGCCGATGCGAGATATTTTTTAAAACACGCAAAAACAAGATTCCGCATAGCTCCACCGCCTATTTAAGGTCTTTTTTCCTGAAGATCGCCGCCCCGAGCGCCGTAAAAACAACGGTTATCCCCGCAGAGGCGCAGTATGAATAATACGGCGTTTCAAGGTCGAGGTCGAGATTCTCTTTCTCCGCGTCCGAGACGTTCGCCAAAAGTATCGCCTGCCCGCTCGGCAGCACATTCAGAACGTTTTTATACGCCGTTCTCTGCGGTTCGGGGATATACTCGGGGTTCGGGTAAGGTTCGATAGGATCCATTACCATGTTGCCGTTTTCGTCGCTTGTGATGGTCACGCCGCTCGATACCGTCTCGGGCTCTAAAAGGCTGTTGTATAAAACGCTCCCGCACATAAGCACCGCGAGCGCGAAGACTATCTCGAACACCGCGACTGCGGCCTTGTTGGTGATTATATGACTTATAAGGCAGATCATCGCCGAAAACGCAACGCAGAACAGCGCGCTTTTAATTACCAACAGCAGCCAGCCCAAAACGCCGACTCTCCAGAGTCCGAGAATCGGCAGCACGGTGAGCGCCCCGATATGCCAAGCCGCGCAGAAGACGAGCGACGCCGCGGCGACGGTTATGAAATTCGCGAGGTAGATCTGTTCGCGCTTGCTGCCGACGACGATTTTGTTCCTCATCGTTCCGTCCGAAAACTCCGTCCCGATAAACAGCGAGGCGAAGACGGGTATCATCATCAGAACGACAGGGCCCTCGTCGAAACAAATTGATTCGGGAGACCGATTTGAATAATGCTCCGGCTCGGCGACGGTTTGCAAGGCGTTGTCGCAGGTCGAAATAACCGAGTAGGCGAGCAGGGCGAGAGTCATCACCCAAAAAAGCTTCTTTTTAAACAGGCGGCTGAAATCGGCCGATAAAAGATTTCTCATTTTCTGCCTCACTTTCCGCCGACGAGGCTTATATAATAGCTCTCAAGGCTTTCGTCCCGCTCGGCGACCGAGACGAGCTCGCAGCCCTCGGCCGAAAGGGCGTTGGTCAGCGCGGTTATGTTAAGCTTTGCATAGACGTCCGCCTCGGTGTCGGAGAGGATTTTATATTCAACCTTCATTCCGTCCAAAACCCTCGCGAGGGCGGGCGCGCTTGTGACCTCTATCCTCATGCACTTTCTGCACGCCGCTTCAAGCTCCTCGGCGGAAATTTCTTTTATCATCTTTCCGCCGTCGATAAATCCGTAGTGTGTCGCAAGCTTAGAAAGCTCGTCCAAGATGTGGCTCGAAATTAAAACGGTGATGTTTTTCTCGCGGTTCAGCTTTAAAATAAGCTCTCTTATCTCGACGATTCCCTGCGGGTCGAGGCCGTTGACCGGCTCGTCGAGCACCAAAAAATCGGGGCTTCCGCAAAGGGCGATGGCTATCCCGAGCCGCTGGCGCATGCCGAGCGAGAAGTTCTTCGCCTTCTTTTTCCCGGTCGATTCGAGCCCGACGAGCTTTAAAATCTCGTCGATCCCTTGAAACGACGGCAGCCCCAAGATCCGATACTGCTGCTTAAGGTTTTCGACCGCGGACATATCGAGATAGATCGACGGCGTTTCGACCACCGCGCCCATTCTTCTTCGGGATTTTGATATCTTCGGGCTGCGGTTTTCTATCCCGTAGAGAGAATAGTCGCCGAGGTTCGGGCTTTGAAGCCCGCAGATGATGCGTATAAGCGTGGTTTTTCCGGCGCCGTTTTTACCGACGAAGCCGTAGATCGAGCCCTTTGGGACCTTCATCGAAAGCCCCGAAAGCGCCCGGAACTTTCCGTAGTCTTTATAAAGCGAATTTGCCGTTAAAACGTATTCCATAAAATTTCTCCTTTTTCTGAAAAAGTCGGGTCTTCCCGAAGAAAATAATACCCGAAAAAGGTTAAGAAAGCGGTTAAGAAAGGGGTTAAGATTTCTTCAAAATTATTTTTTCAGCTTAAAGCCTATTCCCCAGACCGCCTCGATATAGTCCTTTCCCGAGGGCTCGCGAAGCTTTCGCCGAAGGTTAGAGATGTGAATTTTAAGCGAGCTGTCGGTGCAGTCGGGGGTGTCGGCCGAGATTTTATCCAAAAGCTGCGTTTTCGTGAATACCGACGACGGTTTCTGCATCAAAAGCTTTAAGATCGCGTATTCCGTCCGGGTGAGCTTTACCGCCGCTCCGCAGACTTCCGCCGAGTGCGTTTCGGTGTTTAAAACGATTCCGTCGTATTCTAAAATTTTCCCGCCGCCATCCGGCAGGTTTCTAAGTCTGACGGCTATCCGCGCGGCAAGCTCGTTCAGATTAAACGGCTTTGTGACGTAATCCTGCGCCCCGCCCAAAAGAAGATTTACCTTTGATTCCGCGTCAGCTTTCGCCGACAAAACGATGACCGGAATATCCTTTATCTTCGGCAGAATTTCCTCGCCCGAAAGCCCCGGCAGCATTAAATCGAGCAGAATAAGGTCGGGCCGCTTTGATTCGAGTATCAAAAGCGCCTCCGTCCCCGAATACGCCCTCATCACGGCATATCCCTCCTGTCCGAGCGCCTCGGAGAGCATGTCGCCGATATAGACGTCATCGTCGATTATAAGTATAGTTTTCACTCAAACTCCTCCAACCTAATCTTTGTATTTTAACCGCACCGCTCGCAAACGTTTGAAATCAATGTGCGGAGGCATCAATCCCGCCGACGCACGTTGATTAACGCAGCGTCGCAAAAGTGCGGTTGCGCAGGCAGTCCGCGCTGCGTTTATCATCGTCTATTATCAGTATCGTTTTCATATCGCTTTCTCCAATCCGACAAAACTGTATTCAAAGCTCCGCTCGCAAACGTCTGAAATCAATGTGCGGAGGCTTTTTGCAAATTTCGTTTTAATTATATATTATCCCGCTCAAAATCTCAATAAAATTCCCCCGAAAATAAGCTTTCGGGGGAAATCTTAACCTTTTGTTTACTTTTTTACCGCCAGAGGGTGTCAAGGTAGTCGAGCCGGTTGCGGACCCACTTTATCGTGGTCATCGCGCCGCCCGAGCGCCTTGTTCCGTCGCGGTTGAATTCTTCGGAGTTGTTCACCACAAGGCTCTCGACTTCGTCTATCGCCGAATTTATATAGGGCAGCCTCTCGCTCCATTTTTGCTTGACGAGCTCGCGGAACCAATCCGCCGAATAGAAGAGGATAAGCCATGGGTTCGAGCGGTCGCCCCAGTGCTCGACGAAATAGCTGTCTTTAAAGGCCGCCGCGTAAAGCCCGCCGTCGGCGTCGCTCGAATAGTCGTAATACGCCCAGTCGAAGTCCCAGGGGGCGACCATCGTAAGCTTTTCGTATTTCGGGTTTTCGCCGAAGTCGACCGCGAAGAAGAAGCTTCCGCCGCCGACGTCTTGGTCGTTGATGATTTCGTAGGTTATATACATATCCACGACCGAATCAATATCGAAGACTTGGGAAATGCAATCTTCGGCCGATGAAAATTCATCCTGCGCGGGGATAAGCTCGTAGTTTTCGCCGATCTTATAATATTCGCCGTCGCGGATAGCCCTCATCGGAATCTCCCACGCAACCTCGAAATATCTTTCGATGAATTTAAGCTGCTCGTCCGAGTAAAGGTCGTTTTTGACCGAATACGCGTATTTCCTCGGAACTCTGGAAGTCCCGTAGACGTCGGTTATTTTTTCGAGATTGTAGTTTAGGAAGAAATAGGGGTGGTCGTCGCCGGTGGCGTAGTTGTCGAGCTCGACAAGATAGCCGATGTCGGTCCCTTGATAGTTTTCCTCGGCCTCGTTAAGGTCGATCCTCTCGGAATTCGCCTGCGTTTGCTCGCACAAAAGGTATATCCCCTTGTATTCCTCGTTGATATAAAGCTGGACGAAAACGGAGTCGGAGCAGAAATAGTCGCCGTTGTTTATCGCCCTCGCGACTTTAAACGCAAGGTGGTTTTCTATCGCGGCCTCGTATGATTTCAGCAAGACCCAGGATTTGCACCTTGCAAAGTCGTTGAGCCCGAGCATAGACTGGTTTTCGGCGAATTTAACGCGATATGAGACCTGGTTTTTTCTGATCCAGTCGACGTCGCCGTAGTTGGCGCTGGCGTTTCCGCGGACCCTTACGCCGGCCTCTGAAGCCTCTAATTTATAGATTTCGTCGCAGTTCATAACCTCTATAAGACTCGGAACGTAGTCTTCAAGGGAGAGGATTTCGCGCTCGTCTTGGGTAGAGATGTGGATTATCGGGAATGAGGTCTCGGAGCAGATCTTGGTGTAGTACCCCTCGCGGTGGGCGGGGTCTATCCTAAAGCTTTCGTAAAGGGCTTTCGGGTCGTTAGAAGAAAGGTCGAGCCCGCTCTGCCAGTCGTCGACTATCTCGCCGGCGGGGTTAGTCTCTGTCGGCTCGGTTTCGGGCGGCTCGGTCTCGGGCGGTGCGGTCGGCAAAACCTCGGGCCCGGCGCTTTCCCCGGCGGTCTGCGCGGGGGAGGAATTTTCCGAAGAAGCCGGGCCGACGACTCTGTCCGGGACGTTTTGAAGGGTTTCGCTCTCGCTCGAAGGGCTCGTCGCCGGGGAAGAGGTTCCGGGCGCGGGGTCGGTTTTAACGGCGGTGCAGGAAGAGAGAATAAGCGACGAAATCATCATCGCGGAAAAAGCAAGGGCTTTTGCTCTGAAAAATTTCACAAAAAAATTCATATTTAAAAATCCTCCGAAAAGGGGCTGCGTTTTTAATATTTTTTTCAATTATATCACCGACTCGCGGCAAATTCAATAAAAATTCGCAATTTTAATAAAATTTAAGATTTCGCCGCCGCCCGCCGGAATATTGACAAAGCCGAGCAAAAGGCTATAATTGAATATATAGGGGTGATTTTATGAAAACCGCGATAATAACCGGCGCTTCGAGCGGCCTCGGGGTTGAATTCGCAAAGCTTGTTGAGAAGACTTATCCCGAAGTCGGCGAAATTTGGCTTTTGGCAAGAAGAAAAGACCGGCTCGAGGCCCTCGCGAAAGAGCTCGGCGAAGATAAATTCAAGGCTGTTCCGATCGACCTTTGCGACGAAAACGCGCTCTCGGGGCTTTTTGAGAAGATAAAGGCTTCCGGCGCGGAGATAGAGCTTTTGATCAACAACGCGGGGTTCGGGAAGCTGGGCGACGTCGCCGATTCTACCGCGAAATCGCAGACCGATATGATCGACCTTAACGTCAAGGCGCTTACCGCCCTTACCGCCGAGGCGCTTAAGCATATGAACCGAGGGAGCGGAATCTTGAACGTCTGCTCGATCGCGGCCTTTGCCCCGAACCCGAGGCTTACGGTTTATTCGTCGACCAAAGCCTATGTTATGAGCTTTACGAAGGGGCTTTCAAAAGAGCTTAAGCCGCGGGGGATAGGCTGCTGCTGCGTCTGCCCCGGGCCGATGAGGACGGAATTTTTAGAGGTCGCGAACATAGGCGAGGGCGCCTCGAAGGCGTTCGACCTTTTGCCCTATTGCGACCTGAAAAAGGTCGCGAAAGGCGCGCTTTCGGCGCTTAAAAAGGGCAGGACCGTCTATACGCCGAGAGTTTTTTATAAATTCTACCGCGTTTTGGCAAAGCTTTTGCCGCACGGGTTTATTATGAAATTCAGCGGGGCTTAAAGATTGAGCGGGGCTTAAAGATTGCGCATTGTCGGGGCGAAGCCCCCCGCCGCGCGGAGCGCGGCGGCCGCGCCCGCGCCGCGGGCGCGGGCAAGCGCCCCCGAGAGGGGGCGCTTGCGGGCTTCGCCTAAGCCGCCGCCCGCAGGGGCGGCGGAACAAAAAAGCCGATATTCGGAGGCGGAAAGTGAAAGAATTTACCGTATTGAAAAACGACGCCGGACAGCGGGCGGACCGCTTTATCTCGAAGGCTGTGCCGAATCTTCCGAGCGGGAAGATGTATAAATTTCTGCGCGAAAAAAAGATAAAGCTGAACGGAAAAAGGTGCGAAATTTCAACGCGAATCAGCGAAGGCGACGTTTTTCAAATGTACATTTCGGACGAATTTTTTGAAAATCCCGCGCCGAAAGCCGATTTTTCGGATATTTCATCGGAAATTTCGATAGTTTACGAAGACGAAAACATCATTTTGATAAACAAGCCGAGCGGTCTCGTAGTCCACGAGGACTCGACCGCCGAGCGCGACACCCTGATAAATCGCGTCACCGCGTATCTGATATCAAAGGGCGAATACAACCCCGAAAAAGAGCAGAGCTTCGCACCGGCGCTCTGCAATCGGCTCGACCGCAACACCGAGGGGCTGGTCATATGCGCGAAAAACGCCGAGAGCCTGCGAATCCTGAACGAGGCCATCAAAAACCGCGACATAAAAAAGACCTATCTTTGCGTTGTCGTCGGGGTCCCTCGCGAAAAAGAGGGGACTGTTAAGACCTTCCTCGAAAAGGTCGAGAGCGAGAACACCGTTTACGTCAGGCAGAAGAAGACCCCGAATTCGAAGACCGCGATAACGAAATACAGGGTCTTAAAAACCGCAGGAGAGCTTTCTCTCGTCGAAGTTGAGCTTATAACCGGCCGAACCCACCAGATTAGGGTCCACCTTGCGTATATCGGCTGCCCGATTCTCGGCGACGGCAAATACGGCAGAAACGAGATAAACCGGAAATATCGCAGAAAAACCCAAGCCCTTTGCGCGTATAAGCTTTGTTTCGACTCGATGAAGGACGGTCCCCTTTCCTATCTTCGGGGGAGGACTTTTACAGTCCCCGAGCCGGAATTTGTCGCCGAATTTTTCGGCTCGGCTATTGACTGAAACGCGTTTCGGGGTTATACTGAAGATAATAATTTTTACGGAGGAATTTTAAAATGGAGATTCAATATCAGACAAAAGGGACCTGCGCCCGCCAGATTAACGTTACCGTTGAAGACGGGATTATCAAAAACGTCGAATTTGTCGGCGGCTGCAACGGCAACACCAAGGGGATAAGCAGCCTCGTCAAGGGAATGAAGGTTGAGGACGTTATCGAGAGGCTTGAAAACACCAAATGCGGTATGAAGCCCACCTCCTGCCCCGACCAGCTTGCACAGGCGCTTAAACAGGCGCTGTGATTTTATTTTAAAATCGAGAATTTTGCAAAAAGTCAATGTGCGGCATTGACTTTTTGTTTGCGCCGTGGTATCATAATAGCGATGCTAAAACGTTTGTTCTTTGCGCCTGCGAAGGGCGAAGCCCCCGCCGCGCGAAGCGCGGCGGCCGCGCCCGCGCCGCGGGCGCGGGCACTCGCCCCCCGCAGGGGGCGAGTGCGGGCTTCGCCCGGAAAACCGCACTTTATGAAAGGATTCTTCGATGGACAGATTCGTACTCAAAAGCGAATACAAGCCGACGGGCGACCAGCCGCAGGCGATAGCCGAGCTCGTAAAGGGGATACGCGAGGGAAAGCGGAACCAGACCCTTATGGGGGTCACCGGCTCGGGCAAGACCTTTACGATGGCTAACGTCATTGCGGAGATCAACAGGCCGACCCTTATTTTAGAGCCGAACAAGACACTTGCGGCGCAGATTTGTTCCGAGTTCCGCGAGTTTTTCCCGGACAGCGCGGTGGAGTTTTTCGTCAGCTACTACGACTACTACCAGCCCGAGGCTTATATTCCGTCGACCGACGTATACATCGAAAAGGATTCGGACGTGAACGACGAGATCGACCGCCTGCGCCATTCGGCGACTGCCGCGCTTTCTGAGCGGCGGGACGTTATAATCGTGGCGTCGGTCAGCTGCATATACTCTCTCGGCGACCCGGAGGAATATAAAGACCAGATAGTTTCGATTCGGCGCGGAATGACCAAATCGCGGGACGAGCTTCTTTCGGAGCTTGTCGCGATACAATACGAGCGGAACGACATCGACTTTCAGCGCAACAGATTCAGAGTTCGGGGCGACGTCGTCGAGATTTACCCCTCCGGCTCGACCGAAACGGCGATAAGGGTTGAATTTTTCGGCGACGAGATCGACAGAATAAACGAGATAAACGTAGTCACAGGAGAGGTTTTAAGCTCGCTCGCCCACGTCCCGATCTTCCCCGCGTCGCACTACATCACGAGCAAAGACAAGCTTCACGACGCGATCGAAGACATAGAGGCCGAGATGAGGGAGAGGGTAGAGTTCTTCAAGTCGCAGGACAAGCTCATCGAGGCGCAGAGGATAGAGCAGCGGGTCAAATACGATATGGAGATGCTCGAAGAAGTGGGCTTCTGCTCGGGAATAGAGAACTATTCGAGGGTTCTTGCAAGGCGTGAGCCGGGGGCGGTACCCTTCACGCTGCTCGACTTCTTCCCGAAGGATTTTTTGCTTTTCGTCGACGAATCTCATGTCGCGCTGCCGCAGGTCAGGGGGATGTTCGCGGGGGACAGGGCGAGGAAGAATATCCTCGTCGACTACGGCTTTAGGCTGCCCTCGGCGCTTGACAACCGACCGCTGACATTCGACGAATTTTATTCGAGGGTAGGTCAGGCGGTCTTCGTTTCGGCGACGCCGGGGCCTTTCGAGAAAGAGCACTCCGAGGCGGTCGTCGAACAGATCATTCGCCCGACCGGGCTTTTGGACCCGATAATCGAGGTCAGACCGACCCAGGGCCAGATCGAAGACCTTATACTTGAAATCAACCAGCGGACCGAAAAGGGCGAGAGGGTGCTCGTCACGACCTTAACCGTTAAAATGGCGGAGGATCTGACGCAGTATCTTCAAAACGTCGGGATAAGGGTCAGATATATGCACCATTCGATCGACACGATCGAGCGAATGGAGATAATCAGGGATTTAAGGCTCGGCGAATTTGACGTTTTGGTGGGAATAAACCTTCTGCGCGAGGGGCTCGACCTGCCGGAGGTTTCGCTTGTGGCGATCCTCGACGCGGACAAAGAGGGATTTTTGAGAAGCGAAAGTTCGCTGATACAGACAGTCGGCCGAGCGGCGAGAAACGCGGGCGGAAAGGTTATAATGTACGCCGACAGCGTTACCGGCTCGATGGAGCGCGCTATAACCGAGACGGAGCGCCGCAGAGAGATTCAGAGCGAATACAACGCCGAGCACGGAATCACGCCGAAGACTATAATCAAGGGCGTTCGCGACGTTATCGAGATCACGGCGAAGGAGAACGTCAACAAAGACCTTAAGAAATACAGCAAAAAAGAGCGGCTCGAGATGATTGAGAAGATGACCAAGCTTATGAAAGAGGCCGCGAAGCAGCTTAACTTCGAGCAGGCGGCGTATTATAGGGATAAGATTGCGGAGATAAGAGCGCCGGACAGGAAGGCTGTGAAGAGGTAGGGGAGAGGGCAAAAGAGCGCCGCGCGGGTGTGTAAAGTTTTTTGTACGGAGACGAAAAAGGTATTCGTACAGAGACGAAAACTGAAAAATCCCGCCCGCCTGCCCCTCGCTTAAAGGAACTCGGCTTCGCCGAGTGCTATTTTCAGACGCCCACCCCCTAACCCCCTCCCGCAGGGAGGGGGATTCGACCGCCGGGTTTATACTTAAAAACGAGATGTGCTCCCGCCCACAACCTCCCGCCATAAAAAGGAATCGCGCGGGGCGCGATGGCGTTATACGCGGCCGGACGGAGATAAATTCAGAAAATTCCCGCCCGCCGACCCCTCGTTTAAAGGAATTCGGCTAACGCCTCATACTATTTGAAACGCCTGTGTTTGCATTAAATAACAAGGAATATTTCCGCCCGCCGGCCGCCCTTATTTAAAGGAACTCGGCTTCGCCGAGTGCTATTTGAACCGCTCTGCCCGAGTTGGGAGACCGCCGAAGGCGGGCTCGCAGCGGCGCTGACAAACAAGATCTTTATTACAAAGTTTTGGGCGTCGCTTGCGCCCACCCCCTGCCCCCTCCCGCGGGGAGGGGGATTCGGCACGCCGAGTTTATGTTTAAAAATGAGATATAGTCCCACCCTCGGCCGACCGCCATAAAAAAGGAATCGCGCGGGGCACGATGGCGTTATACGCGGCCGGGCAGAGATAAATTCAGAAAATTCCCACCCGCCGACCCCTCGTTTAAAGGAACTCGGCTTCGCCGAGTGCTATTTGAACCGCTCTGCCCGAGTTGGGAGACCGCCGAAGGCGGGCTCGCAGCGACGCTGACAAACAAGATCTTTATTACAAAGTTTTGGGCGTCGCTTGCGCCCACCCCCTGCCCCCCTCCCGCGGGGAGGGGGATTCGACCGCCGGGTTTATACTTAAAAACGAGATATAGTCCCACCCATAGGCCGCAATCCCCGATAAAAAGGAATTCGCTTCGCGAAAGATATTTTTGTCGCAGCCTCTACTGCCGGCTCAAATTTAAAGGGGATAATTTCCCACCCACAGCCTCCCGCTGTGAAAAGGTATTCGCTACGCTCATACTATTTTTAGTCACCCCACCCCCACCGGGGTTTGCGCGAAAGTATGAAAAAGCGCAGCCCCCTCCCCTCGAGGGGAGGGGGCGCGAGCGAAGCGAGAGGGGTGGGGTGCTCAAGGCGCAAAATTTATCTTTACACAGCGAAGGACTTGGTATTTGCGCCGAATGGCGCATGGCCGCGCCGTTTCCCTCTGTTTCGGTCAGTAACAAAAGTCCTTCTACGAAGGCGCGGCTACCGTCAGCGTTTCAAGGGGAAAAGTATGGCAAAGGCGGTAGTCTGCGCAAGCAGGCCCGAGGCAAAGCCGAGGCGCCTTTGCAAACGCCGCGTGACTAAGTTACCTCGGCGCAACGTCTGACGCGGCGTTTCCCCTTTTGGTGTGTCTTTTCGCTTCACTTTTCTGCACAAGCAGAAAAGTGAAGGAGCCCCGCCCCTTGAGGGGCGGGGTGAGGGGGTGGGGTGACTAAAAATAGCACGAGGCGAAGCCGAGTTCCTTTTAAGCGCGGTTCTGCGGTCGGCTTCCTCACCCTCTGTTTTCTGCCCTCTGTCTTCTACCCTCTATCTTCTATCTTCTAAAAGCAAAGGAGTTCTATATATGCCATCAAACGAAATCATAATAAAAGGCGCGCGGGAGCACAACCTTAAAAACGTCAACGTCGTTATCCCGCGGGACAAGCTCGTCGTATTCACCGGCCTATCCGGCTCGGGGAAGTCGAGCCTTGCGTTCGACACCATTTTCGCCGACGGCCAGCGCCGCTACATCGAAAGCCTTTCGAGCTATGCCCGAATGTTTTTGGGGCAGATGGACAAGCCGGACGTCGACTCTATCGAGGGGCTTTCACCGGCGATATCTATCGACCAGAAGACAACCTCTAACAACCCGCGGTCGACGGTCGGAACCGTCACTGAGATCTACGACTATTTAAGACTTTTATACGCCAGAATCGGCATACCTCATTGCCCGGTCTGCGGGAGAGAGATCAAGCGCCAGTCGGTAGATCAGATAGTCGACCAGGTTTTGGCGCTGCCGGAGGGGACTAAGATCCAGCTTCTCGCCCCGATAGTTAGGGGCAGAAAGGGCGAATATCGCAGCGAGCTTGAAAACGCCCGCAAATCCGGCTACGTTAGGGTTAGGGTAGACGGCGAGACCCACGACCTCTCCGAAAAAATCACGATGGAGAAGAACAAGAAGCACAATATCGAGATTATCGTCGACCGCCTCGTCATCAAAGAGGGCATACGTTCGCGGCTTTCGGACAGTATCGAGACCGTCGCGGGGCTTTCGGGCGGACTTGTGGGGGTAGACGTCATCGGCGGGGAGGAGCTTTTGTTCAGCCAGAACTACGCCTGCCCCGACCACGGCGTTTCGGTCGAAGAGCTTGCGCCGAGAATGTTTTCGTTTAACAATCCTTTCGGCGCCTGCCCGGATTGCACCGGCCTCGGCGTCTTCAGAAAGGTCGACGAGAGGCTCGTGATTCCGAACGACGAGCTTTCTATCCGCGAGGGGGCGATTCGCGCGGACGGCTGGAACACCCTTGAAGACGGCTCGATGACTATGATGTTCTACGAGGCGATATCTAAGGAATTCGGCATATCGCTCGACGTACCGATCAAAGACCTTGACCGCGACGCTATCGACATCTTCCTCTATGGAACCGGCGACCGCAAGCTTAAATTCAAGAGGCCGGAGGACTGGGGCGGGGGATATTGGATAACGCCCTTCGAGGGGGTTATAAACAACCTCGAGCGCCGCTATAAATCTTCGGACAGCGACGTTACCAAGGCGAAGATCGAGGAATATATGTCGGACGTCAAGTGCCACACCTGCCACGGCGACAGACTTAAAAAAGAGAGCCTCGCGGTGACGGTCGGCGGGCTGAATATCGCAGACTTCACAAAGATGTCGATCTCGGACGCTCTCGATTTTGTCGACGGGCTTGAGCTTTCGGAGCGCGAGAGGCTTATCGGCGGGCAGATTTTAAAAGAGATACGCTCTCGCTTGAGCTTTTTGAAAAACGTCGGCCTCGATTATCTCACCCTGTCTCGCTCGTCGTCGACCCTTTCGGGCGGCGAAAGCCAGCGTATCCGACTTGCGACCCAGATAGGCTCGATGCTGATGGGGGTTTTATATATCCTCGACGAACCCTCGATAGGGCTTCATCAGCGGGACAACTCTAAGCTTATAGAGGCTTTGAAGCGCCTTCGCGACCTTGGGAACACGCTTATCGTAGTCGAGCATGACGAAGAGACGATGCTTGCGGCGGATTATATAGTCGACGTGGGCCCGGGCGCGGGAATTCACGGCGGAGAGATTGTCTGCGCCGGAACGCCGGAGGAGATCATGGCCTGCGAGAAGTCGATAACCGGCCAATATTTGAGCGGAAAGAGGAGCATACCCATTCCCAAAACGAGAAGAAAGGGGAACGGCGCTTTCTTAAAAGTTATCGGCGCGAAGGAAAACAACCTTAGAAATATCGACGTAGCTATCCCTCTCGGGACTTTTACCTGCGTTACAGGGGTCTCGGGTAGCGGCAAGAGCTCGCTTGTAAACCACATTATCTATAAAGAGCTTGCGAACAAGCTTAACCGCGCGCACACCGTCTCGGGGGAATTCAAGAAGATCGAGGGGCTTGAAAACCTCGACAAGATAATAAACATCGACCAGTCGCCGATAGGGCGCACCCCGCGCTCGAACCCCGCGACATATACCGGGGTTTTCGACGACATAAGAAACCTCTTCGCGATGACCCAAGAGTCGAAAATGAGGGGGTATTCGGCCGGAAGATTCAGCTTTAACACCAGGGGCGGCCGCTGCGAGGCATGTTCCGGCGACGGAATCATCAAGATAGAGATGCACTTTTTGCCGGACGTCTACGTTCCCTGCGAGGTTTGCAAGGGCAAGCGCTATAACCGCGAGACCCTCGAGGTTAGATACAAGGGCAAGAATATCTCGGAGGTCTTGGATATGACCGTAGAGGAAGCCTGCGCGTTCTTCGAGAATATGCCGAAGATATATCGAAAGATCAAGACTATGCGGGACGTCGGGCTTGGGTATATAAAGCTGGGGCAGCCCTCGACTACCCTTTCGGGAGGAGAGGCGCAAAGGGTCAAGCTTGCGACCGAGCTTTCTCGCCGCGCGACCGGCAGGACGATATATGTTTTGGACGAGCCGACGACCGGGCTTCACGCGGACGACGTATCGAAGCTTATAGATATGCTTCAGCAGCTTGCAGACGCGGGCAACACCGTTTTGGTCATTGAGCACAATTTGGACGTTATAAAATCCGCAGACTATATCATCGACCTCGGCCCGGAGGGGGGAGTCAGGGGTGGAACGGTTGTTGCGACCGGCACGCCGGAGGAAGTCGCGAAGAACGAAAAATCCTTTACAGGGCAGTATCTTAAATTTGCGCTGAACGGATATAAAAACACCGCGGGAGGAAAAGAATGAGAGTTTTGATAGTTCGCCACGGCGACCCGGATTATTCGATAGACAGCCTTACCGAAAAGGGCCGGAGAGAGGCGGAGATCCTTGCCGACAGGCTTTCTAAATTGGACGTCAAGGCGTTTTATTGCTCGCCGCTCGGCCGAGCGAAGGACACCGCGAAGCCCACCCTTGAAAAAACCGGCCGCGAGGCGGAGATTTTGGACTGGCTCGAAGAGTTTTATTATTGCAGGGTGAAAGTCCCCGGAAGGGAAGAGGCGGACATTTGTTGGGACTTTCTGCCGAGCTTTTACACGAAGGTCGACGACCTTTACGACCCGGTCAGATTTAAAGAGATAGACTATATGCGCGAAGGGCGCTACCCGGAGCTTTATAAGGCCGTCACCGACGGGCTGGATTCGCTTTTTGAAAAGCACGGCTACCGCAGAAACGGCCGGTATTACGACGCGGTATCGCCGAACCGCGACACGATCGTTTTGTTCTGTCACTTCGGGATAGAGTGCCAGCTTTTGGGGCATATTCTGGGGCTTTCGCCGGTTATTTTGGCTCAAAATTTCTGCGCCGCGCCGACATCAGTCACCACCCTTATAACCGAGGAGCGGGAAGAGGGGATCGCGATCTTCAGGATGCAGAGTTTCGGCGACCTTTCGCACCTATACGCCGCCGGCGAAGAGCCCGCCTTTGCGGCGCGCTTCTGCGAGAGATACATAGATTTTGACGAGAGACATTAAAAAACTTACCCCTGCCGGAACGCCGACAGGGGAGTTTTAAAGGATAAAAAGATGATGGAAAAAGTTGACTTCTCGGGTCTAAGCTTCGCCGTTCGGCTTGCCGAAAGCGGGCTTTTTTGCGCCGCCCCGCAATCGTATAACCACTTCTCGATTATAAAACGAATCAGCGGCGCAAAATATTGCGTCGCTGATAAAATTGGTTATAAATTGGCAGATTTAGAGGAGAATGTATCAATCCTTGTCTTCCCCGAGGCCGGTTTCGTCTTTAATGTCTTCCACAACGTCTTCAACGGCGTCTTCGGCTTTGTCTACGGCGTTCTCTACGGCGTCTTTGACGGAATCGGCGGCGTCTTCTGCGGCTTCGCCGAGGTCAAGGTCGCCGAAGTCGAAGTCTTCGCTGCTTCTTTCGGCAAGCTTATCGGCCATAAAGTCGGCGAATCTTCCGGCAAGCTCGGAGATCTTATCCGAAGCGACTACGACCCCGCCCATAACGCCGTTTACGATATTGTTTACGGATTCGCGAAGGTCGATCTTAACGCCGGAGTCGGCAGAGTCGTCGCACTCTTCGCAGTCTTCACATTCGTCGTCGTCGGACTCGAAAACGTCTTCGATATTTTCCGCCGCTTCGTCGGCTGCGTCTTCAACAGAATCGAGGATATCCTCGCCTTCGGTGCAATCGTCGCAGCAGCACTCGTCTTCCTCGCTGGTCTTTTTGGCGAGAGCGATCGCAACCGCGGCGGCGGCCGCAGCGGCGCCCAAACCCAAAGCTATTTTAAGAAAATTTCCCATAATGTCAGATCCTTTCGCTTAATTTTAACCATTATAGCACATAAATTTATTTTTTGCAAGACTTTTGTTAAATATTATCGGTTAAATTCATTATGATCGCCAAGGCGGCTATCGGCGCGGTCTCGCACCTTAAAATTCTGTCGCCCAACCAGACGGGGACCACCCCCGAAGCCTTCGCCGACTCGGCCTCGCTCGGCTCGAATCCGCCCTCGGAACCGATCAGAACGCCGATTTTCCCGGACTTCGGGAAGTTTAGCTCTGAGAGCCTTTTGCCGCCCTTTTCGTAGCAGATAAGGGCCAAGTCCTCGCACGAGAGCCTTTTTAAGCAGTCTTCAAAGGATATTATTCCCGAAACGCGGGGGATAATACCGCGGCCGGACTGTTTTGCGGCTTCGAGCGAGATTTTATTTAAGCGGTCGAGCTTTTTATCGAACCTTTCGGAGCCGGGACGAGAGACGCACCGCTTTGTCAAGACCGGGACGATCTCCGCCGCGCCGAGTTCTACCGCCTTTTGAACGATAAATTCGAGCTTATCGAGCTTAGGCAGGGCTTGGTATAAGGTCAGCCGGACGGACGGCTCTTTTGAAATTTCCGAGGAAATCACCGAGCAGACGACCTCGGAATCGGATATTTTTTCGAGCCGGCAGAGGTGGTCGACCCCGCCCGCGCAGACGGTTATCCGCTCGCCGACAGCCATTCGCAAGCTTCGGCCGATGTGGCGCGCGTCCTCTCCGACTATTATTATATTCCCGCCTGCGGGCTTTTCGTCAACAAAAAATCTCGGCATAACCTCACCTCGAGATAATTTTAGCGCGAAGAAAGGGGAATGTCAAGGAGGGTGAGAGGGGCGGCAACGTGATAAAAGGGAATTCGCTGCGCTCATATAATTAAAGCTCCATCAAAAGTTGCAAACTGCAAATAATTTATGCCCACCCGCCGGCCCCTCGTCTAAAGGAACTCGGCTGCGCCGAGGGCTATTTTCATTGCACATTCACTGGGTTTATACTTTTTATACTTAAAAATAAGGAAAGTTTCCCGCCCAAACCGCCTGCACCCCCTGTAAAAAGGTATTCGCTACGCGAATGGGTTTTAAGCGGCCGGACTGAGTTAATTACAGAAAATTCCCGCCCGCCGCGACCCCTTCCTAAAAGGAATTCGCTACGCTCGTACTATTTTCAGTCACCCCACCCCCATAAAGCTTTGAGCGAAAGTATAAAAAAGGCGCCGCCCCCGCCCCTCGTGGGGCGGGGGAAACAGCCATCCGGGTTTATACTTAAAAGGCTGCCGCCCCTTTTTGAACATAGAAAAGTCGAAAATACCCACCCGCCGCAACCCCTGCTTAAAGGTATACCCGCGACCTCGCTCGCCGCTCGTTCGGGGGTATGCTATTTGAATCGCTCCGCCCGAGTTGGGAGACCGCCAAAGGCGGGCTCGCAGCGACGCTGACAAACAAGACCTTTATTTCTTTGTCGCGGGCGTCGCTTGCACCCCACCCCTCTCGCTTCGCTCGTGCCCCCGCCCCTCGAGGGGCGGGGAAAACGGCAGACCGGGTTCATACTTAAAAGCAGGGCATATTCCCGCCCGCAGCCACCCAGATTAAAAGGGGATCGGCTTCGCCGAGTGCTATTTTTAGTCCGCCCGCTAAGCTTAGGATAGAAGTCAAGAGTGATCCCACCCCAAAAAGCCGCTGTACCCCTGTAAAAAGGTATTCGCTGCGCGAATGGGTTTAAGCGGCCGGGCTGAGATAAATCCAAATAAATCCCGCCCTCGCCGCCCTTGTCTAAAGGAACTCGGCTGCGCCTCGTACTATTTTAGACGCCCATCCCCAGCCCCCTCCCGCAGGGAGGGGGACTCAAACCACCGGGCTTATATTTATAAACGAGGTATTATCCCACCCGCCGTCCCGCTGCAAAAAGGTATCCCCTCGCTCCGGCGAGGGGATACTATCTTTAGTCACCCCACCCCCGTAAAGCTTTGCGCGAAAGTATAAAATAGCGCGCCCCTGCACTAGTCAACAAAAATCGTACACAAATTTCAAAAAATCATAACAAGAAAATTGTGAATTATACACCACCTCCTGCATAATTGGACTCCCTAAACTGCTTCGGCGTCAAGTACCCCAGCGAATACGCCGGGCGC
Organism: uncultured Clostridia bacterium; assembly: GCA_947627005.1. GTDB lineage: Bacteria > Bacillota > Clostridia > Oscillospirales > Ruminococcaceae > Faeciplasma. Next base: position 8,550 of record CANQUJ010000013.1, on the reverse strand, counting down.
TGTTCGTTGAAGAATGTAATGTAATCATCAATTTCATTCTTCACAGCCTTTCACCGGTTACATGCATATCCATAAACAACTCGGCCTTGATCCAACCGTTGATAGCTTCCATCGCCGCATTATCTGTCGGAGTGCCTGCACGGGACATTGAGCGGGTTATGCCGTACAGAATTACCGTACCATCCCCCTTCACCTCGTATCCTTTTTTTAGCCGAGCTTCCGTGATTCGAGCTTTTACAATCTCTTGAATGAGTTGCTCTTTTGTCATGGATTCAAGTTCTTCTATTCCTGCTGGCGGAGTCTGAAAGGACGGCGCAGAGATTGAATGCTTTGCCGCCTGTTTCGGTGGAAGCTGTTCGGAATCGCGGTACAGTCTCATATAGTCTCGTGCCGACTGTTCGCTGATTCCATAGATTTCGGCTGCCTGACGGCGAGTGAGTTCACCGGAATAGAGTTTACGTCCGATGTCTAATCGTTGTTCTTTGGTGTACTTCATTTTAAACCTCCTGTTCACACTTGGGGATTGCTTGTGCGGAAGATGAGTCTTTCTTGTCTTGTATTATACTATCTTCTGTGCAGTTTCTACCCCCTACGTGTACGATTTTAGGATAGCACTACACCCCCGCCCCTCGTGGGGCGGGGGCACGAGCAAAGCGAGAGGGGTGGGGTGACTTAAAATAGTATGAGGCGTTAGCCGAATACCTTTTCCGCGTGGGCTCGCGGACTATGGGCGGGAACTTTCCTTATTTTTAAGTATAAACCCAGTGAGTGTGCAATGAAAATAGCACTCGGCGAAGCCGAGTTCCTTTTACGCGGGGTACAGCGGCTTTTGGGTGGGGCTATTATTATTTATAAACGCTCTGCCCTGCGCTAAAACATCATCGCATCCCGCGCGATTCCTTTAAATAGCAGGCAGCGGCGGCTTGTTCTCCCCTCCCTGCGGGAGGGGGCAGGGGGTGGGCGCAAGCGACGCCCAAAACTTTGAAGCAGAGATTTCTTTTGTCAGCGTCGCTGCGAGCCCGCCTTCGGCGGTCTCCCAACTCGTGCGGAGCGATTCAAATAGTATGAGCGAAGCGAATTCCTTTTTACAGGGGCCGGCGGGCGGGTATTTTTCTTTTTTGCTCTGCTTTCCCATTTTCTTTTATCTCAAAAATTTTTCTCTCTCCCCCTATTGACAAATCATATACTTCGTGATATGATGTATACCGTGAAAGGAGGCATTGTATGGATATTCAGTTGAAGCGCGGGCTTTTGGACGTTTGCGTGCTGGCGGCGATAAAGGACAAGGATTCCTACGGCTACCAAATCATCAAGGATATGAAGCCGTATCTTTCGCTCTCCGAATCGACTTTATATACCATTCTAAAGCGCCTCGAGACGGCGGGAATGTTGACCGTTCACAGCGTCGAGCACGACGGGCGGCTTAGAAAATACTACCACATCACCGCCTTGGGGCTTGGGCGCATCGAAGAATTTAAAGAGGACTGGAAGGAGATCCTTTCCATCTACCGTTTTGTTGTCAAGGAGGAAGAAAATGAATAAACAGGAATTTTTAGAGCGGCTTCGGCGGGGCCTGCGGGGGTTGCCGCAGGGGGATATCGAGGAGCGGCTGAACTTTTACGCCGAGATGATCGACGACCGAATGGAAGAGGGCCTTTCCGAGGCCGAGGCGGTCGCCGAGATAGGCGGCGTTGACGAAGTCGTTTCGCAGATTTTGGCGGAGACCCCGCTTACAAAACTCGTGAAAGAAAAAATCAAGCCTAAGAGCCCGGTGAACCCCGGGGTCGTAGTTCTTCTGATACTCGGCTTCCCGCTGTGGTTCCCGATTTTGGCCGCTGTTTTCGCGATAGTTTTGGCGGCGTATATCGTCGTCTGGTCGGTTATAATCTCGCTCTGGGCGGTCTTTGTTTCGCTTATCGCAAGCTGGTTCGGTGTGATTATTTCCGCAGTTTACAATGCGGTTTGCGGCAGACCTCTCGCCGCTTTGGCGTTGCTCGCGATCGCGCTTGTAAGCGCGGGGGCGGCGATACTTATGTTTTTCATATGCCTTGCTGCGGCGCGTGGGGTAATTTGGGCGACTAAAAAAATCGCTATCGGACTTAAACATATGCTTGTCGGAAAGGAGACTGCAAGATGACTAAAACGACTAAAAATTGGCTTATCGCCGCGGCGGCGCTTATTTTTGCGGGAGCGCTTCTGTTTGTAACCGCCCTCGCCCTCGGCGGGTGGAATATAGACAAGCTCGGGACTGTGGAATACGTAGAAACGACCCTTGAGCCGAGCGGAGATTTTGAAAATATCGCGATAAAGGTGTATACGACCGACATTAAATTTTTGCCCGCAGAGGACGGAAAATGCAGGATAGTCTGCTGTGAGGACGAGAAGGTCAAACACACCGCCGAGGTCAGGGACGGCGCCCTCGTAGTCGACACCGAGGATTCGCGGATATGGCTGAATTTTATTTCATTTTCTTTTAAAAACCCGACGATGACGGTATATCTTCCGAAGAGCGAGTATAGCCTTTTGGGAGTCGAGACGGACACCGGAGCGGTGGATATCCCGAAGGACTTTGCCTTTGAGAGCATTGACATACAAGGCCACACCGGCGCGGTTAAATGTTCGGCGAGCGCAGAGCGCACAGTCGAGATAGAGCTTGACACCGGCGCGATAGACTTAAACGGCGTCTCTGCCGGAAGCATGAAGCTTAAGACCGACACCGGCAGCATAAATCTTGACGGCGGAAAGACGGACGGAAGCATAGTCGCCGAGACGGGGACGGGGCATATCGGCATTGAAAATATCGAATGTGGGGAGATTCGCGCAGACGTCGATACCGGGCGGGTCGACCTTAAAAACATCGGCTGCGGCGGACTTTACGCAGAGACCGACACCGGCGACATCGAGCTTGAAAACGTTTTGGGAAGCGGTAAATTCGAGCTTATAAGCGACACCGGGTATATCGGCCTTAACGGCTGCGACGCCGCCGAGCTTTACATCGAGACCGACACCGGCAGCATAAGCGGCAAGCTTTTGAGCGACAAGATATACTTCGCGGAATCCGACACCGGGCGGGTGAGCGTTCCGAAAACCTCGACCGGCGGCAGGTGCGAGATCAAGACCGACACCGGCAGTATTGATTTTGAATAAATCGCGGGAAACAGACAAAAATTCGGCAGAATTTGCAGGTTATACAAAATTCTGCCGATTTAATTTTCGGGTCAAAATTGACTTATAATGACGTTAAAACTTCTCGTATTCCGCCTCGCAGCTTCGCATTGCCAGAATCGTCCGGCTGATCAACTCGTCTAAATCCCAGCCGAGCATTTCCGCGCCGCGGCTGATGACTTCACGAGAGCAGCCGGCCGCGAAGTTTGGCGTTTTATACTTTTTCTTGACCGATTTCAGCTCGAGGTCGGACACGCTCTTTGACGGCCGCATTATCGCTACCGCGCCGATAAGCCCGGTAAGCTCGTCGACCGCGTAGAGGATCTTTTCCATCTCGTGCTCCGGCTTGACGTCCACCGTAAGCCCGTAGCCGTGGCTTGCGACGGCGTGTATAAGCCGCTCGTCCGCGCCGTATTCGCGCAAAATTTCCTGCTCTTTTATGCAGTGCTGCTCCGGGAATTTTTCAAAATCGAGGTCGTGCAAAAGCCCGACTATCCCCCAAAAATCTGCCTCGTCGGCGTAGCCGAGTTCGTTGGCGAAATATTTCATAACGCCCTCGACGGTCACCGCGTGTTTAAGGTGGAACGGCTCTTGATTCCACTTTTGCAAAAGCTCCCACGCTTCGCTTCTTGTAAGTTCTTTCGACATTTTCGGCATCTCCTTAAAAAATTAAACCTATCGGCATTATATGAATTATACATATTGACCCCGCCGTTGTCAATAGCGACTGTTCAAAAAACGGAAATTTGCAGTCAGCGCATTTTGGTCTTGACATTTCGGGGGAGGGGTGATATAATGCCTACATAATCAATAGGCAAAATATGCAATAGGGGGATTTTCAGTGATCGCGCGGAATATAAATAGACGATGTCGCAGCTTTTGCGAAACACCGTCGAACAAATATAAACCGCAATTTTGAAAGGAGCAAAACCTATGAAAACATACGATAAAATCACCGATTTGATCGGCAGGACGCCGCTTTTGAAGCTTACGAACTACATCAAAGAAAACGCTTTGGGGGCAGAGGTTTACGGCAAGCTTGAATACTTCAACCCCGCCGGGAGCGTTAAGGACAGGATTGCCAAGGCGATGATAGACGACGCCGAGGCGAAGGGGCTTTTGAAGCCGGACTCGGTCATAATCGAGCCGACGAGCGGCAACACCGGGATCGGGCTTTCGGCCGTTGCGGCGGCGAGGGGATATAAAATTATCCTCACGATGCCCGAGACGATGAGCGTTGAGCGCAGAAATCTTCTTAAGGCATACGGCGCGGAGCTTGTTTTGACCGACGGCGCAAAGGGAATGAAGGGCGCTATCGCAAAGGCGCAGGAGCTTGCGGAGTCGACCCCGAACAGCTTTATACCGAGCCAGTTTACCAACCCCGCAAACCCGGAGATCCATAGAAAAACCACCGGGCCCGAGATCTGGGAGGACACCGACGGCAAGGTCGACATCTTCGTCGCCGGGGTAGGAACAGGCGGGACTGTCACCGGGGTCGGGGAATATCTGAAATCCAAGAACCCGAACGTTAAGGTGGTCGCTGTCGAGCCGGCGAGCTCGCCGGTCCTTTCAAAGGGAATATCCGGCCCGCATAAAATTCAGGGAATCGGCGCGGGGTTCGTCCCCGAAACGCTTAACACCGGCGTCTACGACGAGATAATAACCGTAGAGAACGAGGACGCCTTCGCGACCGGCAGGGCTTTGGCGCGCAAAGAGGGACTTCTGGTCGGAATTTCTTCGGGAGCGGCAGTCTATGCCGCAACGCAGCTCGCCAAGCGACCCGAGAACAAGGGCAAAATAATCGTCGCGCTTTTGCCCGACACCGGCGAGAGATATCTTTCGACCCCGATGTTCGCGGAGTAGAAGATAGAAGTTGAAGTTAGAGGATAGAGGGTAGAAGTTGGAAGATGGAGACGGTTTTCAGTCCGAGCGCTTCTATCCTCTAATCATCTAAACTCTATCCTCTGAATTACCATATTCCGGAAATAGTAGAAATATCAGAAATAACAAGGTAGTCGTGATTTCAAGAAATATTATAAATTATCAATTCAAATTTCTTTTACATTCTTTTCAAGATAGCAATATAATCCTATAATAAAGGCTTTATAGATATCTATAAAAGGAAAAATGCGTATTATAATATATCAATATATCTTAAAAACGGTTTTTTAAGAAGTCATACAAATTCTGATATTTCTACTATTTCCTAAAATTGGAAAATGCGGCGCTACCCCCCAAAATCAAATGACATAATTGTCTGCGGAGCGCTTTTGGCTGTCGTCCAAAATATCTTGGAGCGTGATGCCGTCGAGGTACTCGCTAATCGCGCGATATAGCCCCTGCCAGACCGGAAGAGTGGGGCAATCGGGGCTTCTTTTGCAGTCGCCGGGGCACTCGGCGCAGAAGACCGGCGCGAGGCTGCCCTCGGTAAGCCGAAGAATCTCGCCGACGGTGTATTGCGATGGGTCTTTCGCGAGCATATAGCCGCCCTGGTAGCCGCGATTCGCCTTTAAAACGTCAGACTTATTCAGAATCGGGACGATCTGTTCGAGGTATTTTTTAGAGATTTTTTGGCGATCCGCGATGTCTTTCAGCGCGATGTAGCCCTCGCTTTGGTGCGCCGCCAAGTCAAGAAGCATTCGCAGCGCATAGCGCCCCTTTGTGGAAATTTTCATATTTCGGCCTCCTTTGCGGTCAATAACCTAATTATAACATATATTTCGTAGGTTTTCAAGGGGGGAGGGAAGGGGAGAGAGATAAAATTAAGGCCGGACGATTCAAAAAAGGTATTCGCTGCGCAAATGATGTTTTAAGCGGCTGGACATAGTTAATCACAGAAAATTCCCGCCCGCCGACCCTTGCTTAAAAGGTATTCGGCTAACGCCTCATACTATTTAAAGCCACCCCACCCCCATAAAGCTTTGCGCGAAAGTATGAAAAAGCAAAGCCCCCGCCCCTCGAGGGACTGAAAGCTGGTTTTTGCAGCCAATCGGACTTCGCGGGCATAAATGCCCGCCCGCTCGTCCTCTTGGGCAAAAACCGCTTTCATGCACCCCCGCCCCTCGAGGGGCGGGGGCGCGAGCAAAGCGAGAGGGGTGGGGTGACTAAAGATAGTATCCCCTCGCCGGAGCGAGGGGATACCTTTTTGTACCTCGAAACCCCCGGCTTGGCCGGGGGTTCAAAAGAGCTTATAGCTATCAGTCTTGAAAGTAAAACTCCTTTTGACTATACTAAGATTGCAGCTGCAACTGCAATAGAAGTCAAAAGGAGGTCATTACAACGTGAATGACATACACAGTTTATCACATTCAAAGTGGAATTGCAAGTATCACATAGTGTTTGCACCGAAGTATCGCAGAAAGGTGTTTTATGGAACCAAAAGGTTGGAAATAGGTCAAATGTTGAGACAGTTATGCAACTGGTACGGAGTAACTTTGTTAGAGGCAGAAGCATGTCCCGACCATGTACATATTCTTGTGGAGATACCGCCAAAGCATTCGGTATCGTCTTTTATGGGATACCTGAAAGGAAAGAGCAGCATCATGATCTACAACAAGTGGGGAGATATGAAATATAAGTATCGGAACCGCTCATTCTGGTGCAGAGGGTATTATGTGGATACGGTGGGCAAGAACACAAAGGCAATAACGGAGTATATTCAAAGGCAGCTGGAAGAGGATAGAACATCGGGTCAGCTGACGTTGGACGACACAGACCCGTTCAACGGGTAAGTAGTAACAGGACGCGAGAGAACGCAGCCGCGAAGCGTCCTGTGTCGGAACGCCTTTCAAGGCGTGGCTTGTAACATGAGCCCCTATGGGGCGATTATTGAAATACCCCCGGCTGCGCCGGGGGATGGTTATTCGCAAGTGTGGCTGCACTTGCTGTGCTTGCTCCGAAACTTTTTCATAATTTATGCGAACAAGCTATTGCCAAAAATTCCGAAATGTGTTCTAATCGTCTTGCAAGGTGCAAGATGTGCTTCGACCCGAAGTCGCCGATGAGCGAGAGGCTGAAAGAAGCATTGATTCGGATTCTTCGGGAGAACGGAAAATAAAATACAGTGCTAATAGAGTCTAACCATAAACTTCGGAATTTTGGGAGCGTTTTTATGATGTACAACGCCAAAGAATCAAAACTTGATATTTCGGGCAGGCAGTTCGATTATATTACATTTGGCAGCGGCGCGAAGCCCCTCGTTATGATACAGGGTCTAAACACGCGCGGGATAAAGGGCTCGGCGCTGTCGCTTGCGTATATGTACCGAGTTTTTGCCAAGGATTTCAAGGTCTATCTTTTCGATAGGCGACCCGACGTTCACGACGGCATAATCGTTCGGGAGATGGCTGCGGATATAGCCGCGGCAATGGACGCGTTGGAAATTACAAACGCCGATGTTTTCGGCGTTTCGCAGGGCGGAATGATCGCGCAATATCTCGCAATCGACAGACCGAATCTGGTGTGCAGACTGGTTCTCGCGGTAACGCTCTCTAAAAATAACGATACGGTAATGCAGGTAGTCAACGATTGGGTTGAGATGGTTGAGAAAGGCGACTTCAAGGGGCTTGTCGCGGACATGGCAGAAAAGATGTATTCGGAAGCTTATGTGAAGCGGTACCGCCTGCTCATGCCGCTGCTGACGTCGCTTCAAAAGCCAAAAGATTCGCAGAGGTTCATTATGTTGGCAAAAGCCTGCCTCACCTGCAATACATACGAGATTTTGGATAAAATCAAATGCCCGACGCTCGTTATTGGCGGCAAGCAAGACAGGGTCGTCACCGGCGCTGCTTCCGAAGAAATTGCCGAAAAGCTCGGCTGCAAAATTCATATGTATGAAAATTTGGGTCACGCAGCGTATGAAGAAGCTAAAGATTTTAATCAAATCGTATATGACTTTTTGATTGATTTGTAATTAAAACAGCGTGAAAAACAGCCGCGGTCTGCCGCTCAATTACAACAGCGTTCAGCACCTTTTGAAAAACCGCAGATATATCGGGGAGTATACATACCGCGACATTATTATCCCCGACGGCATACCCGCAATCGTTTCTAAAGATGTGTTCGACAGGGTGCAGAACCGGCTCTCGGAAAATAAAAAAGCCCCTGCGAGGCATAAGGCAGAGGACGATTATCTTCTCACAACGAAGCTGTTCTGCGGATACTGTGGGGCATACCTGTGCGGTGAAAGCGGAACGAGCAGGACGAGTATAAACAACCGAAAGCCAAGCTGTTTTTGCAGTCAATCGACCGTGCGAAGAACGCTCTTTGGGCAAAATCCCGCATGTCCCGCCTCGTGTTTGAAGACAAACGACTCCCTCCCAAATCTTGTGTAAACCTCCAAAGTGATGTAAAATAGAGACATCACAATGGAGGATTAAATATGAG